>JBGSJS010000019.1:0-111961 GCA_041741735.1 Desulfomonilaceae bacterium
TATCAGGAGTTCCTTGAAGAGAATGCCCGCCTCTTTGTGGTCGTCCTGCATGTACCGCACATAATCGGACAAGCGGGCGATCTGGTTGACCGCCATTCTCCGTTCAATGCGGCGCAGGATGGTGTTCTGCTTGTAATAGGAGAAGTCGTGTCCGGTTTTTGATCGAACGAGAATGAATATCTTCTGGAGTAAGCCGCTCTTTTTATTTGCAGCGTCGGTTGTTTTTTCAGATACGTCGTCAAGAGAGTGGTGGACATACCGGATCAGTTGATCCGCCATCTTTTCGGGAGGAAGGATATAATCCACCAGTCCGGTAGCGATGGAGCTTCTGGGCATCCCGTCGTACTTCGCCGATTCCGGATCCTGGACCATGACCATGCCGCCTTCGCCCTTGACCGCCCGCAATCCCATAGCACCTTCGGTTCCCGTACCTGAAAGAACGATGCAAATCGCTTCTTCCTTCCGGTCTTCCGCCAAGGATCGGAAAAAATAATCTATCGGGGTCCGCACACCTGGAGTTTCTGACTGTTCCAGAAGATGGAGGTTCCCGTGCAGAAGGGCCATGTTGCGGTTGGGAGGGATCACATAGACGGTGTTCGGCTCGACCGCCATACCGTCTTCCACTTCATAGACTGACATCTTGGTGTAGCGCCTGACCAGCTCAGAGAGGATGCTCTTGTGTTTGGGATCGAGATGCTGGATGAGGACGAAGGCCATGCCCGTGTCCGGGGGGGTATGGGTGAAGAATTGCTCGAAGGCTTCCAATCCTCCGGCTGAAGCACCGATGCCTACGATGGGAAATGGGGTCTTTGTGTCCAGGACCTGGAGGTTCTTTTCCTTGCTCGTGGTCGGCTTACCTGCCTTCGGGACCCTGGAAGTGGTTTGCTTCTTAGGAACGCCATCGGATCTTTTTCTCGGCATTCTTGCTCCCCCTTCTTTGATCGCTCGGACCCAATGTTGGAGATCTCAAACTCCGGCAGGTAAAAGCCGGAACCTTTCCGGCTCCGATTACCCATCCACACCTCTAACAGGAACGGAGAAGAGAAGGCGATCCAATATAATCCTTAAATAATAACATATTGAAGGGGGCAAGGGAAAAATTTTGACATCGCTGAGAAAGAATGCCAGAGAAGCCATCCCGAGGGTACTTCGTCCGACCCACTCGGACCTCTTCTCCGTCGCCGTTTTCGTCAGGATAGTCCTGAAAGACCTGATCTCATAGGGGTGGTGTAAGACAGGTGGACACCGTTCCACGCGGTGCCGGGACGTTTCAAGGAAGAAACGGGGGGCCTGACGTCGCAGATTCGTCGAGCTGTGGTTGGCGTCAAATTGGCGTCGCTTTTGACGCCAACATAGTGCTTCAAAGTGCTTGATAATGACCGATAGTGACTGAAATCTTCAAGGAAATCGTAGCGTAGCCGCTTGTACAGTGTTGAGAAACGTGCCTTCACACGGCAGGGGGGCGGGGACTATTCGCTACGTTTGCCCGCTGAGAGAATCCCAGCCTTCTTAGGGACTGTGAGGATCGACAGTGGTTCGGGTAAGCCTCTTGCGAAGAAGTCTTCCCACCCCAAACACTAACAAAGCAAAGATCACGCCAATGGGTATGGCCCTGAACATGTACCCCGGATGAGACATTCGGCAAGACAAGGGAACAATACCCGAAGGCGTTGCCCGATACCGGCTCCAAATGGTCTTGTCGTCATCAGAATACGTAACCTCAATCGTCTGCTCTGTTACTCGATCGGAGAGTACTTGGTAAGAAACGGTCGTGTACTTGTTTGTTTTGATCCGATCCGATGACCGAGGCATAAGAAATGAGTATTTAGGGGTAGATGACCCAAACTTGGGCAAGTCCTTAAGCTCAATGACTGTGAACGGTTTTTCGGCTTCAGGGGAGAGGGCGACTACGAAAAACCACGGGAGGGGTTGCTGTCCTTTCTCGATATCACGCGAATCGAGGCGGGCGAGCGTAAACGTTCCGGCAATGATCCCGGTGGTGCAGCTCACCGGGAAAAACCAGATTGCTCCCAGAACAAGTGCAAGAAAGCGAAGGATTTTCAATGCCATGACTCCAGCAAATAGGCTGAACTCTTCTCCTGGATTTGATCTCAGCGACAAAGAAGCCGGTCCTTAGTAGCTGTCTGACCTTGTTATGAGTAACGCTCCAAAGCTCCTGATACTGAAACGCTTTGCCGTTTGTTGCCGATTCATCCAAATCTTTCCCTGAGGATCTCGATGAAATGGGGTTCAATCTCGTCTGTGGCGGACCAAATCGGGACTGGATCATCCAAGTACTTTTTTTCCCACAAGAATTTGTAGAACAACTTGATTGACGCTGGGATGTAGGTGTACATGTGGGGTTCGATCATCATCTTTCTAAGCACGAAATCAGAAAAGAATACGGCTAAGTAGCCTGGAGGGATGGATTTCAGGACAAAGGCATCTTCGTGAAGATAGCCATAGACGAAGTTGCAAAGCAACTCCGGAAACCAAACAAGGTCTTGGCGGAAGTCTTCCACGCCTTTAGCGATAAGCCATCTCTCGAATATCTCTGTGCTACCCTCCATGACCTGCGTGAACAGATCCTCGTACTCGTCGTATTCGGCTCTTCGCATAATGAATGAGTCTAGTTTCTTGATGTCATTGATGAATTTCTTGTCCTTTTGATCTGGGGGAATAGGCTTGTCCGAGAGATTGATCCGGCGAAGATCGAAAGGGGCTATGAGGTGACTCATTTCCTTCCGCATCACCATGAAGGGGACGCCTTTTTGTTGAAGCTCTTCGGGAAAAAGAAGTGATTTCCATCCGATCATTTCCTTGAAGAATTCGGCTGCCCGCTGGGTGTTTATTTTTAATACCTTACTGATGTCACGGATGATTTCCTCTTTTGGAGTCCGGGGTTCAGGTAATAGGTCACCGGCAATGCCATAATTCCAGCACTTCATGGCGATCTGCATTCTCTGGTTCAGCTCATCCATGTCTTCAGACTCGGAAGCCTCCAGGACCGGACCTGCATATTCCATCATCGCTTGTGTGTAAGAGACTACCCTAAATCCAGGCGGGGCTTGGATGTCGCCAAATGACGGCATGTCCATGAACTCGACATCTGGGCCGGTCGATTTCGGGACAACACGCAGCCGTGTCTTCGGGGACCTTTTCCGCTTCTGAGTCTTGGACGTCTTCTTTGAGCCTTTTCCAGTGGTCTTCTTCCTTTCAGACACGGATCTCTCCTTTCAGGATTGGCTCTTTTCGGGTGGAGTGTGTCGGCACTGTAGATTAGGAACCTCCTGCTCAAGGGCCATTACTCCTGCGAAGATCCCAGGAATCTGTCAGCGTGCCACCTTGTATCCAAAGGGCTGGAAGGCCCTTTAATTCTTCTTGTTTGAGTCCCCGCGATATACACCGAGCCAGGACAAAAGGCAAACACGGAATTTCCAAACGGCGCACGAAATTGGGAATATGACCCAGTCGAATGATCCCACGATTCTGCTACGGACACCTTGGGTATGAGAGCAAGAGTGTCCCGATTCTCTTGGGGACCCTCATGGGGACCCTTTATTTGCAAAATCGTGTTTTCGTCGTGAAAAAGGTCCCCAAAAGGACCCCACGAAAAATCGTCAAATTCAGGAAGGGTGCGCCTCAGGTGGTTTTGAGATTCATCGGGAAAAGTGTGTCGGTATTCTCTGTCGGCGGAGACAGGGTAGGAGACCGCCCCGTGGGATGGTCTCTTGGCACCGGCTGACTTCTTTGGGAAACTGTTGCACCGACTTGGAGTTGACGGTCTCCCAGCAGGCACTCATGTGACTGGCGGCATCATTCAGGGGTTTTCCTGGCGGGGTCATGGCTTGGGGTTCACTCCCCTCGTCCGGGCCGTACATACGAGGCGGAGGTCCGACGCGCTCACCCTGGTCGTGAGTCGGAGATTCTCCTTCATCTTGCTAAGGAAAAAGAGGGGAGCGTCAGCAATAGGGCGCGGAGATTTGTCCCTGTTTTGTCCCTGCCTTTCGGGAACGAAAAGGAATGAGTTGCCTCAAAGGGGCTCGACTTGGATTGAAATTGCTGAGGTTTCGGAGCAACTGGCTGAAAGCATTTAGGGGGCAGTGGGTCTGTCACGCCGGAGGTCGCGAGTTCGAGTCTCGTCGCTCCCGCCACATAACAGCCTGATATAACAGGGAAGCCTAGACAAGCGGGCTTCCCTGTTTTTGTTTACGGCTGAATCCAGGGCTCCCAAAGGGCTCCCACGGGGAAAAGCGCCGAATGGCAACGGGGTCGCAAAAATGCACAGAATCTTGGCCGCTCATTTGAGGACTTTCGCCGAGGAACATTCGTTAGAAACCCTTTCGGTGGAGAAGCAATTCGAGAGGTTTGCGGCTTATTGTTCTCTTGTTCTTCATTATGTCGGCCGTGTCAATTTTGAGAATGTCGTTACGGATGACCAGGAAGCAGGAATTGACGCGGTGGCCTATGTGATAGATGAAGAGTTGGTAACGACCCCGGATGATGCCCAACATTTGTTCTCTGTCTCTCGACGCAACAGAGAAGTCGAACTGATCTTCGTACAAGCAACCACTACGCCAAAGTTTGAACGACAGAAAATTGTAACGTTTGGAGATGCGGTTGTGGATTTCCTCCGTACTGATCCGGAACTTCCCCAGGGCGAGGTCCTCATAAATGCGAGGGAGATTTTCGAGGTAATTCTTCAACATGTCCAAAAGATCAAAGGTGGCAAACCGACTTGTTCACTCTCTATTGCGAATGCAGGTGTTTGGGCCGACGAGCGCGAACTGATTGGCTCACTGAATTCCGTCAAACGCAATGTGCAAGAAACCGGTTTTTTCACTGCCGTTGAATTTATTCCTCTCGATAGAGATCTTCTTATCCATCGTTGGACGAAATCACGCGAAGCGATCGAGGCTAGATTGGAAGTAAGGGGCTACTTACCCTTTCCCGAGATCGAGGGAGTCACAGAAGCTTATATAGCGATTATACCAGCGAAAGAATTCGTCGACAAACTCATTCATGATTCCGAAAATAACATCAGAACTACCGTCTTCCAGGAGAACGTGAGATCCTTCCTTGGAGAAGATAATGAAGTAAACAGAAGGATCCTGGAAACTTTGCAAGCAGATCAGGGCCGTGACCGGTTCTGTATCCTAAACAATGGCATAACCGTAATTTCACCGGACATCCGGGTTCAGGCCGACACCATTTCCCTCAATGATTTCCAAGTCGTGAATGGCTGTCAAACAAGTCATATTTTAGCCCGAAACTACGACCTGCTTGATGACTCGGTAATGGTCACGGTCAAAGTCATAGAGGCTGCCGATGAGGCCGTAATCGCGGAAGTAGTTGAGGCAACGAACAGCCAAACAGAGGTAAAGGGGGAGCAATTCCTCAGTTTGAGACCTGCGGTTAGACGAATCGAACAATACTTTGACTCTTACGACCCACTCCAGGAGCCAGAGAGAAAGCTCTATTTTGAGAGGCGAGAGAAGCAGTTTTCCGGTCAGGGAATTCCAGATATCCGTATCTTTGACATAAGAACTCTCGCCCGTGCTTACACTAGCATCTTCCTGGAACGTCCCCACCTAGCGGGGCGCTATCCGGCCTCTATTTTTGCAGAATTGGCGCCCGATCTGTTTCAGGATGATCACCAAGAGATCAGCTACTATACTGCTGCCTTGGCATACTATCGTTTACAAGTCTTCCTCTTCGGAGGCAGAATTCCAGCCACGATGATGAAGTACAAATGGCAGCTACTCATGGCTTTCAAATATCTCTCGACCTCTGCACGCACCCCTCAGCCGAACGCCCATAAAATGGCTCGATATTGTGAACTTCTCCAAAATATCCTAATCAATCCTGGACAAGCCTTACAAGTGTTCCAAGAATGTGTTACAGTCTTGAATGCCTTTGGTGAGATTTCGCGAGATCGATTGAAAACAGCGCAGTTCACATCTGAGCTACGGAATAGCCTAAACATTAAGCTGCCGCGAGCTTGAAACACCTCACGTGGAGTCAATGCCTGTGGTTGATGCAATCGGGGGGTAGACCATGCTTAAAGTAATAAGCCCTGACTTCCACATGGTTTTATCATTTCTGCCCCCAAATCTCCGTCTTCCCATGATCAAAGGTCAGCCGATCAATCTCCCGCACGAGATCCGCGTCATTGATGGTCAGATACAAACTCTTCACGTCCTTTTTCCTGTCCCCATGCCCCACAAGGGAGTCGGCTATGAGCGGATGCAGGCCGTTTTTCATCGCGTTGGTCTTCCGGCAGTGCCGGAGACGGCTATCCCGGACGGTGTCTTCCGGTTGACACGCACGAATTCATGGGCCATCATGAGCCAATACCGTCATGGTGCCGAAGAAGAACGCGGAGCCGCATTCGGCGTGGAAGTGGACATGTCAGACCTGGACGAGGCTCTCAAGCACATTCTAAGCCTGGATGTTCCTGACCGAGCAGCTCCGGCTGAAAGGCTTCTTGCCAGCCTGGAAGACTTGCCCGAGGAAGAGGCGGATCGTTTTTGGGCAGAGGAAGCCCGGAGGCGTTTGGATGCTTACCGAGCCGGCCGCGGCCGAACGGCTTCAGCCGAAGAGGTTCGCGATAAGGCGGAAAAATTGCTGCGATGAAGCCTATCACACCATTTCGCAATTCAACAAGTAACTTGCAAATAGGGGAAGCTCGTCACGGATCTGACCCTATTCGGGTCGCTGTGAAGGTCTCGCAATGCCTCGCAGAGCGCGTGCTCGACAGCATCGCGTGACTTGAGTGCTTTGCAGGAATTTTTCCCTCAGCTCCTCCCACCCATGCTCCACCGGATAGAGCTCCGGGCTGTGCGATAGCCGCAGTATCTACCCCTCAGATGCGCATCATTGGATCGAGGTCGGTCTTATAGCAAGCACTGAAGCGGCGCTTGGGAAGTATCACATCAGTCGGCACTGCCTTGAGCTCATCGAGAGGCTCGACTCTTACCGCTCCTCGGATCGCATGAGGGGGCAACCGGCTTTGGAATATGAAATCCCTTTGCATAAAACGATCGCAAGCAAATATTAGAGCCACCCATAGCTTCGGAAGACACCGGCCATATCGAGCAAAGCCGGCACGATTCTGCTTGCGTCCACCGCCCATGTTGCGTTATACACTGTTTCTGGAATTGAGGAACAAACAGGTATAGAGCCGCTCATTGAAATTCACGGCATTCTTCGTGTGGAAGGCCAATGAGCCTTCGACAACATGGAGCCGGAGATCGGCGCTGTCCTTCAAGGAACGGCACCGTCTGCTCGAGACTTATGGCAGACCCGACAGCGGAGCGCAGAGGCTATCCATAGGTCTCCCGACGATCTCAAGGCCTTCCCATGTTTCCCCCAATTCTCAAAGCGCTCCGCTATAACTCACGGAGAAACCTATCAGATGACGGCATCGAGCTCATGCAGGATCGTAGCCGAAAAGAATCTCTTTGGACACATGGTCCAGTTGGTTGAGGACAGCGAGGGTTGCTATCACTTGCAGAAGGTTTCGGAGGATCGTAAGACGATCCTCTCCAGGGCTCCGGTTCACAGTGACCCGAGTGTTCTTGACGAGGCAAGAGATCTGTTTCCGGATCTTTTACCATTCGGGGGGCTGCCGGTAGACGCGGCCTAAGCTTTCCGACGGAGCGGTTCTCGATCCGGCCGACAAATTCCTCCTGTCTCGAAGGCTCGTCACATGTCTATCGCAATACTCTTCGTGCTGCTCTGGAGTACCGGCTTTATCGGAGCCAAGCTCGGACTACCCTATGCCGAGCCTTTCACCTTCCTTTTGATAAGATTCGGGCTCGTCACCGCGATCCTTGGCGTCCTGGCTCTCGCCACCCGAGCTCCTTGGCCGCGAACCTCTCGTGAAGTGGCTCACCTGGCAGTGACCGGCCTTCTTATTCATGCGATTTTCCTCAGCGGGGTCTTTTCTTCCATGTACAGCGGTGTTCCGGCAGGGGTCACCGCACTGTTGGTGGGCATGCAGCCGGTGCTGACCGCGATTTTGGTTGGGCCTGTCCTCGGCGAGAAAGTAACCCTCCGCCAATGGTTGGGACTGGCCCTCGGGGTTGTAGGCGTAGCCCTGGTAGTGCAGAACAAGCTGTCGCTCGATCTTCATGAGATGGGCGGATTCGCATGGAGCGCAACGGCTTTGCTCGGGATCACAGCGGGGACGCTCTATCAGAAAAGGTTTTGCACCGGGATGGATCTCCGAACCGGTACCGCGATTCAGAATGCGGCCGCGGGGGGTGCCATGTTGATTGCCGCGCCCCTGTTCGAGACAATGCACGTGGTCTGGTCCGGGGAGTTTATCTTTGCTCTTTTATGGCTCTGTCTGGTTCTCTCGGTAGGCGCGATATTCCTGCTGTTTGTGTTGATTCGAAGGGGAAAAGCTTCTTCCGTCGCAAGTCTATTCTATCTGGTTCCGCCTTGCACAGCGCTGATCGCGTTTTTCGTATTTGGGGAGACTCTCGGCCTTTCCGCGGTTCTCGGCATGGGGATTGCCGTGGTCGGAGTGGCTTTGGTGGTCTGGTGACCGGAGGCCAAAGCATCACCGGCTCCGCGTCTCGTCCGATCCGCCCGACGGCTCAGGCTTCCGGGGTGATTTCCCCTTGACCTTCGGTCGCCGCTTCCCGTTGTCCGGGACCGTCGTGCGAGATCTTCGAGAGTCCGCCCGGTAGAGGCCGTATCTCTTCATCCGTGACCTCAGGGTGGGTCGTGACATCCCCAACTGATCGCACACCTTTCCGAAATGCCATTCGTTGGAATCCAGAATCTTCAGGATGTGCTCTCGCTCGACATCCTCCAGGCTTGTTTCGCTCTCATCGGTTCTCGAGAATACCGGAGAGTCTTTGAGGCAAGCCTCCGTATGCTCTTTTGTCAACACCATCGACGGAGTGAGCACCGCGCAGCGGGTCAGTACGTTTTCAAGTTGTCGAACATTGCCCGGCCAGTCATAGTCGACCAGCAGGTCGAGTGCTTCCGGTGAAAGACGCTTTGGTTTGGAAACGTTCTGATGGGCCGTTTTCTTAAGAAAGAAGCTTGACAGGATGGGAATGTCGGACCTCCGGCTGCGTAACGGCGGAGCACTAATCGTCACGACTTTCAATCTGTAGTAGAGGTCCTCTCGAAACTGCCCCTCTTGAACGAGTTTGGTGAGATTTCGGTTGGTGGCCGCGACTATCCTTGCATTCGAATAGATGGGGCGATTCCCGCCGACCCTCACAAACTCCCCTGATTGAAGGAAGCGCAAGAGCTTGCTCTGCATTTGGAGCGGAAGCTCGCCGATCTCGTCGAAGAAGATGGTACCTTCTCCGGTCAACTCCAATCGGCCTTTTCGCGTTTCATTTGCCCCGGTAAAGGCTCCCTTCTCGTAGCCGAAAAGCTCACTCTCCACGAGAGAGTCCACCAGTGTCGAGCAGTCCATCACGGTGAAAGGTTTATCGCTCCAGGGACTGTTATGGTGGATGCTCCGGGCGATCAACTCCTTGCCCGTGCCGCTCTCGCCCTGGATGAGCACCGTCACGCGGGATTCCGAGACGAGGGCGATAGTCTTGAACACTTCTTTCATTTTGCGGCTTCGCGCTATGATTTGCGGCTGAAGGTCGGTGGGGCTCACATCTTGGTCCAAACCGTCGTATTCATGATGGCTGTCGGCGAAGGTGGTCTGCTCCAGCCTTCGGATCACCGCATCCATTTCGGCTATGTCGATGGGCTTGTGGAGATAGTCGAACGCTCCCAGCTTTATCGCTTGAATAGTGCTTTCCATGCTCTGGAACGCGGTGATGACGATTACCTGCAGCCAGGGAAATTTTCCCCGAAGCTTTTCCAGGACCTCGAGCCCGCTCATGCCGGGGAGTCTGATGTCCAGAATGACGAGAGACGGTCGGACCTCCTCCACTATCCTAATCCCATCAGGACCGTTGGCGGCTGTGGACACGTCCCAGTTCCTGATCCTGAAAAACATCTCCATCGATTCCAGGATGGAGCGTTGATCGTCTATGATGCACACTCTCGATTTCATAAATGACTGCTCATTTCTGCGGCAGCACCATCGTAAATGCAATGCCGGGCCTACGCTCCGTGACTACGACCCAACCGCCGTGGGCCTCCACGATCTTCTTGACGTTTCCGAGCCCCAAGCCGATGCCCCCTGCCTTCTCGCTGAAAAAAGGATCGAAGACATACGGCCGCTTCTCATTCGGAATGCCGTGTCCATTGTCGGCAACGCGTATGTGGACCCAAGGCTTCCCTTGTTCCAACGTGGCTTTGGAGCTAATGAGTATGCGCCCTTCCCTCGGGACTGCTTCGAGAGCGTTGAGCAGCAAGTTGACCAGGGCTTGCTCCATTCTCTGTGGATCCACTCGGACTTCTTTGACCTTTGAACTGAGCCGGACGAAGGCTTTGACTCCTTGATAAGCCATTCGCTGCTCCACGATTCGGAGGCAGCCGTTGACGAGCTCTCCAAGATTAACCGACTGGTACTTCAAACGAAACGGGACCGTGAGATCCATCATTTCCGTGATGCATCTTCTGATCTGCTCCGCCTCACGTAGTGTCGATGACAGGAGTTTCCGGCGGGCCTCCTCGGGCAATTGCCCTTCTGAAAACATCTGAAGATTCATCTTGATTGCCGTCAGAGGGTTGTTGATCTCGTGGGCCAGCGACGCAGTTAACTTGGCCAGTGCACTAAGTTTATCCGCCTCCCGGGTCTTCCTTTCCAGTTCCACTCGTTCGCTTATGTCTCTGCAAACGCCTATATTGGCCGCCTGCCCTCCGTACGAAGAGAGTTTTGCAATGATCTCGGTCGGAAGGTGTCGACCGTCCCGATGCAGCCGCAGGTATTCCAGACGTGACGCCCAGATTGTACCGTCCCGGCTTCCGGAATAGGCCGTTTCCACCGCTTCACTCGATTCGGCGGCGACAAAATCCAGGTAATGCCTTCCCAGGATCTGTTCGGAGTCGTATCCGTGCATACCGGCAAAGGCATTGTTCGCGTACACGATCGTCCCGTCGACCAGGACGAAGTACCCGTCGTTGATATCCTCCACGAGTGTCTTGTACTTTCTTTCGGACTCCGCCAATTTCCGTGTCCTGTCGGCGACTTCCTGTTCCAGGAACTCGGCCTGGTTACGGAGAACCTCTTCGTGAAGGTCCTGAAAATACGCACTGAAACGAGTCACGGTGGCAACCATAACCTGGTGGAGGCGCAGGAGACTTTGGGTCAAGAGCTCCGGCCGGACATGGGGGATCAACAGGGGAATCACGGTTGCTCGATACTGTTCAAATGCCCGCTGAACCTCTGAAAGGGTGAACCCTCCCTGAAGCCTTTTGTGTGCGATGTAATTGATGAAGGCATCCAGATCGGCCCACCTGTCGTCCACCAGCGCGTGGCGGAAGCAATCGGTAGCATGATCGATCAGCGTGGTCAGCTCTCCCGCCGGCTCTTCCGAATATCGTGAAGATTTGTCGTTGAGCATGTGGTACGCCCACGTCTCCACTACTTGTCGGTGATATTGGGTGAGGACTTCGGCGAGGTCCATGCGGCGCCTCCTGAAGCAGACATCATCTGACCGTCTGCTTCGTTGAGTGTGCGAGCTCTCCGTTCAGCAGGGGGGCATGACCGGGAGTTCGTGATGCTGATCTTCCGACTTCGATTATACCTATGCGCCGCGGAATGCTGCAAGCCGTTTTCAACAAAATTGAAAGATTTTTTTAACATCCTTACACGTCCTTGTTCCCGTTTTGTTGTGTTATTATAGTGTGGTAGGAGAAATCTGGAGGCAAGAAAGTATGAGAGGTCTCGGGTCTTGCAAGATTTTTTCAATCTACCCATCTGTTCGCGATAAGAAAAGATGAGCAATTCCGGGGTAAAGCTCTTGGCACGCTACGTGCAGTAGCACGAACCGCCGGCGTGAAGCGGAGACTCGCGTGCTCCAAGTAGGACCGAGTGACCGGATACGCCTTCTAGATTCCCCTCAACTACCGTTGGAAAGAAGTCGTCAACCTTTATCGGTACCTGAAGAGAGGCCTTGCCGGCGTGATTGCCCCACCGGTCAAAGCCCGCGTGTGCACGGCGGCTCACCGGATTCAGTTGCCCGGAGCCCAAACCTCCGGTTCCCACATCACGGGGTGACGTAAGTCCTTAGTGCTATGGACGGCCCCTTGACACATCCTTTCGGTCTGGGAAGGAGCGCCCATGAAACAGAAGCAAATCATCGACCTCAGCGTTCCCCTTATTGCAACCTCTCCCGATTCCATGCTCAGAGTAGACATCGAATATATCACACATGAACAAGGGGCCCAGGTCTTCGGCCCCTTTCTTGGTCTCGAAAAGACGGATTTTCCCGAAGGGAGCTTTGCGGCAACGGAGAACGTCGCCTTGACGACTCACAGCGGAACGCATCCGAATTTCAAAGATATTCCACCAGAAATGTGATGCACTTGGCGGGTTTATTGCCGAAGGACTCAATCCAATAAATAGATCGAGCACCCGGTCAGAAGCGTGTCAGAACAGGAGCCCAATATTTCGAAGGAAATTATCTGCGGCTTTAGGAGGTCTTACATGTCGGATCAGCAGTTCCCTCATGTGTTCGGTGAGGGCAAGGTCGGAAAATTTACGGTAAGGAATCGCATCAAGTACGCAGCGTGCTGTGTGAGCAATTTCAACTCGCGAGACGGCTTTCTCACGGAAAGAGAGTTCGCACGCGATCGGGTCATTGCCCAAACCGGTGCGTCGATCATGACCAATCAGGGCGCCTATCCGGATACCTCGGGCGAAGGCAAGGCCTATCACAGTCAGCTTTGTATCAACGACGACAAATACATTCCCGGCCTCCAAAGGATCTCGAACCTTTTTCACGACAATAACGCAGTAGCGATTCAACAGGTACTGCATGGAGGACGGTACGGCGGCATAGACCTGGGATACTGCGTCCAGCCTTCGGACACCCCCCAAACACTGAAACACTTTCGTCCTCCCCGGGCCATGAGCAAAGAGGAGATCCAAAAAGCCGTAGCGGATCATGCCCTCGCAGCCGAACGGGCCGTCAAGGCCGGTTACGACGGCGTGGAAGTGACGAGCTTCCTCGGGTACTTGATGAGCTGTTTCCTCTCCCCGTTTACCAACACACGCACCGACGAATACGGGGGCTCGGTGGATAAGCGTGCACGATTCATGGTGGAGATCCTTGAGGCGCTTCGCAAGGCAGTGGGCCCCGACAGGCTCGTGATCATACGCCTCAACGGTACGGAGCTCATGGACGAGTACGGTGGGAACACCGTCGAGGAATGCATGGAGATCATGAAAATCGCTGCGGGGTGCGGCGTGGACATGATCAGCATGGTAATAGGATGGCACGAATCGAGGCAGGGCGCGCTGGGGCGCGACGTAAGCCGAACCGAATGGCTTCATCTGGCCGAAAAAGCCAAGAAATATATAGGCGACACCCCCTTGGCCTTCGGGCCCCGACTTTCCGATCCGTGGGAGGCGGACAAGGCGATTGCCAATGGGGTGTTTGATTACTGGGAGATCTGCCGGCCGCTTCTGAGCGATCCGGAGCTGATTCATAAAATCGATAATGGTACTCCCGAGCGGATCAAGCCATGTATAGGTTGTATGCTCTGTTTGGCAAAGATGTTCTACAACCAGCCATATATTTGCGCGGTGAACCCTCGACTTGGACATGAGGTGGAGCCCGAATACTCCGTAACACCGGCTGCGGTGAAGAAGAAAGTCATGATTGCCGGCGGCGGACCCGGCGGTCTGGAGGCGGCGATTGCCGCGTCCCAACGGGGCCATGACGTGACCGTATTCGAGGCGTCGGGCGAGCTCGGCGGCGCGCTCATTCCGTCATCGAAGGACATCAGCGGCGGTGAGGTTCTGTTGGAGCTCCTTCAGTATTACAAATACCGCGTGGACGACCTCGGCATAGAAGTGAGGCTCAATACGCCGGTCAATAGACGTATTGCGGCTCAGTTCGACCCTGATGTGGTGATCGTTGCCACGGGTGCTACGGTGAAGAAGCCGGACATTCCGGGAGTGGATTCTCAGATTGTCTGTGATGCGTGGAAAGTCCTGACAACGGGAAATCTGCCCAACGCCGGCCCGCATGTGGTCATTCTCGGCGGAGGCAAAATCGGATTAACCGTGGCAGAAGTCCTGGCCGAGCAAGGGAAGAAGCCTGTCATAGTGGAATCCGAGAAGAGAGTCGATTTCGATGTGTCGATGACATTCAAGTGGCGCCACAATGCACTCGTCAAGAAGCTCAACATCGGTGTTTTTACCGAGGCCAAGCCTTTGAGCATAGAAAGCGGGTCGGTGAAAATCCGGGACAAAGAAGGCGCCGAGCACGATCTGCCGGCGGATGTGGTCATTCTGGCCGGACCTGTCAGATCCCGCCAGGAGCTGACGACCGAGTTGGAGTACTTCTGCGACGAATTGTACATCATTGGCGACGCAATGGTTCCACGGAGCCTGTACAACGCCATTCACGATGGCTTCAAAATGGGTTCGCGTATATAATCGGGTGCAAGGAAGGGTAAGAACTATGGAAGGCTTCACACCGTGGCCGAAGGATTTGGCGGACAAGTATCGGGCTGCAGGATACTGGATGGACCGGACAATAAGCGATGTGATGGATGAGAGCTTTGCCAGGTATGCCCCTCGAACCGCTCTCATCACCTCGGGAGGCAGAGAGCTCACGTACGGTGAGCTGGCGAAACTCGTCGATCGCCTGGCGCTCCACATGGTGAATATCGGTCTTCGGAAGTATGACCGTTTGATTCTCCAGATGCCGAACATCGCCGAGGTGGTCATTACCTACCTCGCTGCTTTGAAAGCCGGGGCCATTCCCATCATGGCGCTTTTCGCTCATAGAGAGGCGGAAATCAGCTTCTTTGCCGAGCTCTCCCAGGCTCGTGCCATTGCGATCGGAGCAAATTGGAGAGGGTTCGACTATGAGGAGATGGCGGCACACGTCCAGGCCAAGAATCCTCAGTTGGAGTTGGTCCTCGTCGCAGGCGGAGCTCCGAAGAGCGGCAACCATTCCATTGATACCATGCTCCAAGATCCCATCGAGGATCGCGTTGGGCTCAACGACCTTCCTCGACCTGACCCCAGCCTGCCGGCGGTTCTGCTCCTTTCCGGAGGAACCACCGGCATTCCCAAACTGATTCCGAGAACACACAACGATTATACGTATAATTTCCTGTGTAATGCCGACATCTGCGGACTCGACGAGAATTCGGTTTCTCTGGTTGCCATTCCGCAAGAGCACAATTTTGCGGTGGCCTGTCCCGGCCTGAAAGGGGTTTTGTCCAAAGGCGGTTGCGAGATTCTCTCGGACAATCCGGGCCCCGAGGCCATGATGGAGCTGATTGCCAAGTATCGTGTCACCCACTGCGTGGCGGTTCCGACCATGATTGTGGGCATGTTGAACCATCCCAGCCGTCATCGGTACGATCTGAGCTCCCTCCAGGTGATACTAACCGGCGGTTCCAAGCTGAACCCGGAAATAGCTCTACGGATCAAACCGGAGCTGGGGTGTGATGTACAGCAGGTCCTCGGCATGGCCGAGGGCCCGCTGTACTGGACACGGAGAGACGATCCACCGGAAGTGCGGCTCTACACCCAAGGACGGCCCCAATCCCCGGGAGATGAGCTCAAGGTTGTCGATCCGGTCACGGAGGAGGAAGTTCCCCAAGGGGAGGTCGGGGAGCTCTGGTGTCGGGGTCCCCACACGATCAGAGGCTATTATCGCGCCCCCGAGCATAATGCGAAGGCATTCTCGGAAGACGGTTTCTACAAGTCCGGCGACCTTGTTCGCCTCCACCACACGGGCAACGTGATCGTGGAGGGTCGAATCAAGGATTGCATCAACCGAGGGGGCGAGAAGATAAGTGCCGAAGAAGTCGAGGACCACATTCTGGCACATCCCGCGGTGGCCAACTGTGCCTATGTCGCGATGCCGGACCCACTCCTGGGCGAGCGAGCGTGCGTCTATGTGATTCCTCGGCAAGGCGCGACCATCGATCTTAAAATGCTGAACGAGTTTCTCCTCGGCGAAAGGAAGATAGCCAAGTTCAAGCTCCCGGAGCGCCTTGAGGTGGTTGAAGCCTTTCCTCTCACAGCGGTTGGAAAGGTGAACAAGAAGGCTCTCCGTCAGATGATAGCAAATAGGGTAGTCCAAGAGCACAAAACTGGAGCATGACAGGAGGGACGTACCTCGAGAGATGCGTTACGTGACAAGGAGTACACGGCGGCGGATTGAGGCCTTCAGCCCGATTGCATGCAGCTCAAGCTCCGCCGCCGGGTCATGTCATCAAAAGAGCGTGATTCAGAAGTGCAATGTCCATGTGAGAAGATCACGGCCTGAGGCTTAAGCAGAACCCGCGGACCTTTCCTCGAAAGACTTCGTACGGAGGATGGAGGAGAAATGGAATTCTGGATCATTCAATCCCTCAATGCCCTATCCTTTGCCATGCTCCTGTTTCTCCTGTGTGCGGGATTATCGCTCATCTTCGGATTGATGAACATTCTGAATCTCGCGCATGGCTCCTGCTACCTGATTGGAGCTTACGTGGCGTTGAGTGTAATAACCTGGAGTGACAGTTTCTTTCTGGGGCTCCTGTCGGGCTCTGCCGCCGCAGGAGCGGTGGGATTCGTACTCCAACGGTTTCTCCTCCAGAGGATATACGGCCGCCGTCTGCTCCAGGTTCTCCTCACTTTTGGCTGCATGTTCATCATAGGTGATGTTGCCATAATTATATGGGGGGCCGATCCCACTACTCTGGACAAGCCCGAGTTTTTGACGGGCGCCGTCAACCTGAAAGGGATGATCTTTCCGAAGTATCGCCTATTTGTAATCGTTGTCGGAATTACCATTGGGATTGCCCTCTGGCTCTTTCAGGAGAAAACCAAGTGGGGAGCTATATTACGGGCCGGTGTAGACGATGAGCAGATGACGAGAGCCGTAGGCATAAATGTTCCCCTCCTGTTTACGATCGTCTTCATCCTCGGCACAGCGCTTACCGGTCTCAGTGGCGTCCTGGGAGGCCCCTTCGTAGGAGTTTATCCCGGTGTCGATCTCGAAGTACTGCTTCTTGCGGTGGTTGTGATCATCGTCGGAGGCTTGGGAAGCATGAAGGGGGCGTTTTTCGGCAGCCTTATCGTGGCCTTTCTGGACAATTTCGGAAAGGCCCTGTTCCCTGAGCTGGCCATGTTCACCATATTCGCTCCAATGGCTATTATCCTCGCGCTGAAGCCCACCGGCCTGTGGGGAAGAGTATTATGAGCAACAAGACAAAGACTTTGATATTCCTCCTTGTTCTGTTGGGCGTTCTCTGTGTGTTGCCGCTGATTCTCTCGACCTACTACCTGGGAGTCGTAACGAGTGCGCTGATCCTTGGAATTCTGGCCATGTCCGCGAACCTGCTTCTCGGGTTCCTGGGCCTGGCGTCTGTGGGACAAGCGGCCTTCTTCGGAGTGGCTTCCTATGCGGTGGCCATATATACCAGAAGCGCTGAGGGAGCCGCCTGGTCGGCATTGGGCATCGGCCTGCTGGCAGCTCTGGGCGCAGGATTGCTGTTCGGCCCTCTGGCTATTCGCACACGGGACATCTTCTTCCTCGTCATCATGTTGGCCTTCTGCCAGATTCTCTACGGAATAACCTATAGCTGGCGCTCTGTGACGGGAGGGGACGACGGGCTTCCCGGGTTAGCGCGGCCCGATCTCATCCCCGGCGTAAGCCTGGATAACGCATTGTCATACTATGCTTTCGTAGTGGTGGTATTTCTCTTGGTTACCGCAGGCTTCCGGCTGTTTGTAAACTCTCCCTTTGGGCTTGTGCTGAAAGGAATCAGGGATAGTGAATCCCGTATGCGTGCTTTGGGCTATAATGTGTGGCTCTACAAGTACATAGCGTTTACGGTCTCCGCGCTTTTGGGAGGCGTGTCGGGAATTCTCCACGCCTACTATTACGGGTGTCCAAACCCTGCGGACTTCAGTCTCATACATTCTTCCTCGGCCCTTCTCATGGTCATACTAGGCGGTCCGGGAACTCTGTTCGGCCCATTAGCGGGATCGCTGATCATCGTGTTCGTGCGTGAGTTTGTGAGCAGCATAACGGACCGTTGGCTCATCGTACTTGGACTTGCGTATGTCTGTACCGTGCTCTTCTTTCCCAACGGCTTGATGGGGACCATCGCATCGATGGGTAAGAGATCTTCCAAAGACCGGCTCCAGACCAAGGAGTCCCTCTCGGAGCCCTCGAAACAGGAGAGCTCCGCCGATCTCGTTTCTGCCGACAGATCGAAGTAACTCATAGAGCTGAAATTCAACTCACAAAGGAGGAGACCATGAAAAGAAGACTCTTTACTTCGCTGACGAGGCTACTCGTCCTGTTGCTCATGGTGTGCGTGCCCTCGTTCGGCATCCATACCCTTGCACAAGCCGCAGAACCGGTAAAGGTCGGGTATACCATTTCGTTGTCCGGAGTATATACAGCTCTCGGGGTGGATCTGAGGGATGGGCTGAACCTGTACATGGATGAAATAGGCCACAAGGCAGGAGGTCGCGACATCAAGGTCCTTGTTGAGGACATCGGCAGTAATCAGGTGAGCCGAGCACTGGATGCAGCCCGCAAGCTGGCAGAAAAGGACCATATCGACATCCTTGCCGGAGTGGTGGGGAGCGGATCGGCCTACGCTCTCGCTGAATTTGTTGAAAAGCACAAGATTCCCTTCGTGATTTCAAATGCCGGGGCCGACGATCTTACCCAGAGGAAGAGCAACCCCTTCATTGTACGACCGGCGTTCGTCAATAGTGCCGGTTCACATCCTTTGGGTGAGTGGCTCTACGACAAGGGCTATCGGAAGGCTGTGCTCATGGGCGCGGACTATGCAGCCGGATATGAGCACGTAGGAGGGATTGCGAGAACATTTGAGAAGAAGGGTGGAAAAGTAATTCAGGAGATCTGGCCTCCTTTGGGGACTAAGGACTATGCTCCCTATTTGGCCAAAATAGATCGTAATGCCGATGTCGTGATGGTGTTCTTTGCCGGAGCGGATGCGCTGCGGTTTGTCAAACAGTACGCCGATTACGGACTCAAGGGGAAAATTCCCCTCGCCGGAAAAGGATACCTCGTTGACGACAAGATCTTGCCGAAACAAGGGAAGGCTGCAGAGGGAGTGGTCACCGAATCTCATTGGTGCCTGCTTTTGGACACCCCTGAGAATAAGAGATTCACCGAGGCATACACGAAGAAGTACGGACACCCTCCGACGCTGTACTCCGAACAGGGATATCTCACTGCCAAACTTATTGCCGACACGTTGAACAAAACTAAAGGCAAAGTGGACGGAGCCAAGTTTACCGAAGCCATGCGTTCCCTGGAAATGAAGGCACCTCGCGGACTGGTCAAGTTCGACAAGTTGGGGGCTCCCATACAGAATTCATACATTCGGGAAGTGAAGAAGGTGAAGGGCTCCTGGCAGAGCGTTCCGATAAAGACGTACCCTATGGTGAACCAGTTTTGGATCTGGAGCCCGGAAGAATTCATGAAGATGCCCGCATACTCCGGCATGAAAGGAAAATGGACTAAGTAGGCTATAAGGGCCGGCGCAGTTCCAGTCCTGCAGGAGCTGCGCTCGAATCATTGTCGCCTTGGCGTCGCTCTGTGGCCGCTCCGGCGAAGAAAGCAAACCAGGGAAACTCCATGATTGCGCTGGAAGTTGACAACGTTGATGTCCGTTTCGGAGGCCTGCAGGTCCTCACCATGTGCCGGCTGTCCGTCGAAGCAGGCGAAAAGCGCGCCATTATCGGCCCGAATGGCGCAGGCAAAACCACCCTCTTCAACGTCATCAGCGGTATGGTAAAGCCCTCCGGGGGGAGAATTCTCTCGTTCGATCGAGACATAACGAAAAGTTCGGCTCACGTGAGAGCCTCCTTGGGCTTGGCAAGAACCTTTCAGATTACCAACCTTTTCGGTAATCTATCGGTACTGGAGAACATATTTCTGGGATTACAGGCCCTTACATCAACGAAATATGTCTTCTACAAGAAGACCTCTTCGTTTACCGAATTGATCGGCAATGCGGTTGCTCTACTCAGAGCCTGGGGGCTGGAGGACAGGAAAGATCGTCCCGTGAGGAGCTTGTCCCACGGGGAGCAACGCCAGCTTGAAATTATTCTCGCTATGGCTTCGAAACCGAAAATCCTGCTTCTGGATGAACCGACTCAGGGCTTGTCCACGGCAGAGACAGCGTTGGTCGTCCCAATGGTGAAATCCTTGGAATCATCTACCACGGTATTGTTCATTGAGCACGATATGGATGTCGCGTTTCAGATGGCAGACAAAATAACCGTCCTGTACTATGGATCAGTGTTGGCGGAAGGCACGGAGGCAGAGATACGGGGCAATCCCAACGTAGCCGAGGTATACCTTGGGCTCGAGAGCCACAATGCTTGAAGTTACCGATTTACATACCTATTACGGGGACAGCCACATACTCCACGGCGTTTCTCTGAGTGTAAGCCAGGGACAAGTTGTGGCAGTGCTGGGTCGGAACGGAGTTGGCAAGACCACGCTGGTGCACTCCATCGTATCGTTCGCCAAGCCTGCCGATGGTCGCATCCTCTTCAAAGGTGAGGATATTGCCGGGCGTCCCACACATCAGATCGTCCGCCGAGGAATAGCGCTGGTCCCCCAGGGCAGACGCGTGTTCCGCTCCTTGAGTGTTATCGAGAATCTGACCATTCCTTTCCGCTGCAAGGTGGAGGGCATTGCGGACCCGTGGGACGTGGAGAAGGCCTTCGAGGTCTTTCCCACGTTAAAGGCCCGTCGAGATCAACGGGCCGGCAACCTCAGCGGGGGCGAGCAGCAAATGCTCGCAATGGCAAGGGCGCTGGTGAGCGGCCCACAGCTCCTGCTCCTTGACGAGCCATCCGAAGGCCTGGCACCGTTGATAGTCAAAGGGATATCTCAAGTCATCAAGGACTTGGCGGCAAAGGGGATGGCTATTCTCTTAATCGAGCAAAATTTCAATATGGCCCTGGACACGGCCCATAGTGTGCTCGTTATGAGCCGGGGCCAAATCGTTCACCAGTCGACGCCGCAGGATCTTGCGGCAAATCACGACGTGAAGGCACGTTACCTGGGTATGTAGTGGCCTATTCCGAGGCCGGGTAGCGAGGATGAGAAGGCCTGCGATGGCAAAAACCGACCTATTGTGTGACAAGACAATCCTCATCGTGGATGACGAACGGGACGTTTTGGAGACTCTTCAGGAGCTGTTACAGGACCATACGGATCTCGTAGTTCACGAGGCTACGGCATTTGACCAAGCACGGCAGCTCTTGTTTTCCCATAACTACGATGTTGTTGTTCTCGACATTATGGGCGTGAATGGATTTGAACTGCTTGAGATTGCGACACATCGTGGGTTTCCCGTGGTGATGCTGACGGCTCATGCACTCAATCCTGATGCTCTCAAGCGATCCATCGAATTGGGCGCCCGAGCATATCTGCCCAAGAACCACTTGGCATCCCTTCCAGAGTTCCTGGAACAAATTTTCCGTCTAAGCTATCGCTCCGTGTGGCGAAAAGCCCTTGAAGACCTGCGGAGCGTATTTGACGAGAGGTTCGGGACAAACTGGAGAAAATCCCAACAACAATTTTGGGCTGATTTTGAGAAAAATCTTCAGGTGGACGAGCCTGCGATCTTATCCGATCAACGGCCGGACACAAAGGAAAGCGGCTGATACATAAGGTCAAAGTCACAATATCAATACGGGGAATCGATGTCCTAGTTCAGGGAGAAAGCCCGCGAATACCGGTCACTTCAGCTCATCCCATGTATCATCGATAATCTCAGTGAGCACCCCGTTCAGTTTCTTCGGATGAACAAAGGCGAATTCGCAGTCACGAAATGGTCGTGCAATCTCGCCGTTGGTAGTCGGTATGAATGGGTACCCCTTGTCACGGAGCTCTTTGATAGCCTCAAGAGTGTTATCCACATTGAAGCTTATAAGCATTATCCCCTCGCCTCGCTTTTCGATGAACTTCGCCACATCGCCGTCCGCGGTCGTTGATTCCATGAGCTCGAAGCCGACTTCTCCTATCCAATAACGAGCAACTCTGATGTGCTCCTTCTCATCCACATACGCATCGTCCGGATTTTCCTTGCCCAAAAACGGTTCCCACGCCTTACGGGCTTCGTCGAGATTTTTGACCGCTATGCAGATGTGATCCACCTTCTTGAGCTTCATCGCTTCCTCCTGAATCCCATGGTCTTGAACCGCATCATCTACGATTAGCTGATTTGACACGGATCAATTTCGATTACATTTTTCATTGACTATATCTGCACTTTTACGCATTGGCAAGCTTTGAGTCGGCGGGAGAAGCGATCCGGGATGATTTCTAGGGAAGGACGGGCGCTTCCCAGGTAGCTGTTGCGCAACAGCATCCTCGTGCAACTCACTTCTTCACCCATTCCTCCGTCTCCCCGATGTCGAACTTCATTACCCCGCGCGTGCTGCGTCTTGGTGCTCCACTTGAAAATTCCTGCCGGGCGTGCTAAAAGTCCCCCCTTTCGCCCGGACTGCGGTTATGCGTATCCGCTTCAGGGGCGACAAAAGGTTGCAGGCCGCTGCTCCAGCCGGATTCCAGATGGATTTCCCAACGAGCAAGGCGTGGCAGCTCAAATTCCGGCAGTTGCGCCGAAATAACAGGAGGCTTCTTGAGGTTTATTCTCGTAACAATTTTGTGTCTTATCAGCAGTAATTCCGTTGCCATGACTTATGTCGATCACATCGAGTGGTACTATCAACCGCTCGTTCGGAAGATACAGGAACACGGTCTTAAGGGTCCCATCGCCATGGAGGTTGCACAGTTCGCCTTGCTGAGACAGATTCTTGAAGACGGTATAGAACGGTCGGCAGACAAGAGTCTCAATGGTATGGTTCCGGGCGGCATAAACAAAGGAGTCATGGAGAGACTGGACTGGACTCATAATCAATTGTCAAAAGTAACGGCGAACGACGGTCAAGGTTGCTACCGCATTACAGGTCCTGGATCGAATCTTCAAAGCGCTCTGGCAATAGCTTTGTGGTATGATGCGATCATCAGCAACCAGCCGAACGTTAAAGACCGGGAGCGCGAGCTTTGGGAACGCAGCAAAACCTGTTCATACCTGCAGACCACAGCTTTCATGGAAACACGCCATATAATGACTTTTCTCGGGGATGAACCGGGGAGACTGCAGCTCTTGATGAAAGCTAATAGCTGGTACGGCCCCAAGGGACGTTATATCAACGAGCTGCGCGAGCATCTGAGGCCGGTCTTCATAAGGGCTTTGAAATGATGAATCGTTTCCGGACGCGCGGCGTCTCGGTGAGCCGCCTGAAAAAACGGAACCGCCGAGACATAAGATGGAGCTGCCGGAACGTATTGGACCTAGCGATGCGGAGGACATTTTGGTTGCCCGAGGGGTGTTCTGTGAGGTAAGCTCCGCATGCCGAAAAGCGTGCTTTTTCAAGGAATGTCGTGACGCGGGGCCTACCGCCACACGTGACGGACGATCCGAAAAAGAGGGCAAATTACCCGAGCGGGAGGTGAGCCGGCAATGGACAATCAGGCAGTATTTTCAAGCGACGAAATGATGACGTGGATACGCGACATGGCAGCGTTCGGTGCCCGACGTGCCGGCTCGCCGGGCGGACTTGCGAACGAAAACTATCTCGTTGCCAAACTCACGGAGTTCGGTCTGAACAATATCCGAAAGGAGCCGATTCCGGTCGAGTACTATCGGCCCGAAAAGTCGCTCGTCGAGATCGACACGGGTGCGGGGTATAAACCATTCAACGCCCGTTGGATACCCTACTGCCGGTTCACCCCCGACGAAGGGCTTGAATCGCAGCTTGTTTTCGCAGACTCCGGAGCATTCAGCCACACTGCCGACTGGACCGGCAAGGTGGTCGTCACCGACATCGAATTTCCTACACTCGATGTCGCTTTGCTCGGCAAGTTTGCGATGGGGAAGCACGATCCGGACAACAGTATCAAGGACGTCAACCATCCGGCCACCTGGGTGCGTCTCGGCTGGCATCTCTACCGCAAGGCATTCGAACGCGGTGCGATCGGCTTTATCGGCATTCTCAAAGACCAGCCCGGCGGCTCCTATCGGATGTATGCCCCCTACGGATTCAAGGAAAAGGACATTCTCGACAAACCGCTTCCAGGCTTCTGGGTGAGTCGCAACGACGGTGCGGAGATCCGAAAACTCGCCCGAGCCGGTGCGAATGTCCGCCTGACGCTCACCGGTGAGCGCACTCAATCGGTGAGCCACAATGTGGTCGGAGAGATTTCCGGGGAAACGGATGAATCCGTGATCCTGCATTGTCACCATGATTCGCCCTTCGTCTCACCGGTCGAGGACGCCTCAGGTTGCTCGGTCATCCTTGCCCTTGCGCGGCATTTCGCCGGCCGCGCAACGCCACGGCGGAACATCATCGTGCTGTTCACCGCAGGCCATTTCTATGGGTCGATCGGCACCCGAAGGTTTATCGAGGATCATGCCGTCGATGTGGTGCCCAATGTCGCACTCGAGATCACCGTCGAGCACGTGGCCAAGGAAGCCGTCGAAAATGAGACCGGTGAGCTTGTGGAAAGCGGTCGTACCGAAGGCACGGGTGTGTTCCTGCCGTTCAATCAGGCAATGATCGACGCAGTCCTCGTTAATCTCAAGGACAACGGCGTGGACCGCTCCTTCCTTCTGCCGCCCGAAGGCCCGCTTGGTCCCTATCCGCCCACGGACGGCGGCGACTGGTACCCAACGGGAGTCCCGCCGGTCAACTTCATATCGAATCCTGTCTATCTGCTCAATGCCGAAGATGACTTCCATTGGGTCGATCAACCCCGACTTGCCAAGGTCGCCGGTGCCGTCGCGGGAATCGTCGAGGCGACGGAAAAGTTGTCGAAGGCAGGTATAGCCGCAGTCGATTTTCCGCTCTACAAGCTCAAGATGAAGCTCATCAAGTATCTGGTCAACTGGAAGACGACAAGGTTCGGGACACGACCGATTTACTGAAACCGCATGTCGGCAGACGAAGTGGCAACTTTGAGGCAAGGAATGAGAAGAGACTTTCGGCCCCGGGAGGCCGGGGATAGTTCGACCGCCACGTGGTTCCGACCAATTCGGAAGTCCACGTTGACAGCCTGCCGGGCTGTAAGGTATCCTCAAGAACCGAGATGCCATCGATGTAGAGATTAACCTCAGACTAACTATAGTGGACTGCAGGAGGCTATCGGTAGGCCTCCTGATGACCCCAAGGCTCTTTGCGTTTCCCGCAATTTTCAGGGGCTCCACTATACCAGTACGGTTCATTCCTGAAAGAAGGATCGGATGGCCGGAGAAATCACAATCTCCGTATGGATTTTTGTCCTACTGGTAGCCTTGGCCGCCCTGGCAGTACTCGACCGGATATTGATCCCCAGCAGCCGGTGGTTTTTGCGACGGCGTGTCAACCGGGTACTCGAAGAGATCGGTACCCGGCTGGACATAGAGATCCGGCCGTTTCAGTTGACCAAGAGGCAGGTCCTGATTGACCGACTGGTTTATGACCCCAAGATTATTGAAGCAATCCAAGACTACGCTCACCGGCACGACATGCCGCTGGAAGTCGTGCAAAAGACCGTAAGGACATACGCTCACGAAATTGTGCCCGCTTTTAACGCCTATTTCTATTTCAGGATCGGATATTGGATTGCGAAGAGGATAGCACGTCTACTTTACCGGGTGCGAGTGGGTATCGTGCAGGACGAGCAATACAGGTCCATCAGCCCGGGCTCAACCGTAGTGTTTGTCATGAACCACCGTTCGAATATGGACTATATCCTGGTAGCCTTCCTGGCTGCAGAGCGCACAACCCTTTCCTATGCCGTGGGAGAATGGGCAAAGATCTGGCCGCTCCACATGTTGTTCCGTTTCATGGGGGCGTTTTTTGTAAGGCGTAACTCGGGCGATCCATTATACCGAAGAGTTCTGGAACGCTATATTCACATGGCAACCGAGGAGGGCGTCTGCCAGGCGGTTTTTCTCGAAGGCGGCCTCAGTCGTGACGGTCTATTGCAAAAGCCTAAACTCGGTCTTGTGGATTACATGCTACGCGGATTCGATCCCCACACCGACCGAGATATTGTGTTCATTCCGGTTGGTATCAACTATGATCGTACCGTTGAGGACAGAAGCTTGCTGCGGGCACTGGACCCAAAGGCTGAAAAGAGAAGCATGTGGTTTGTTTTGCGTACCACCGGCACCTTTGTCATGCGAAATATCGTGCGTATGGTGCTCAGCCGTTGGCACCGTTACGGGTACGCGTGCGTGAATTTTGGAGCCCCGCTGTCGGTAACCGCCTATTGCCGTGAACAAGGAATTGTTTTCAACGATCTCGCTCGTGCCGACCGGTTTCCGGAAATCGAAAAACTGTGTCAACGCCTCATGGAGTCTATTGCGGAGGTCGTACCGGTATTGCCGGTGTCTCTGGTGTCCACGGTCTTCCTGGGCTCCATGGATGTAGGGCTGGACATTCTGGATATTGAGAAACGCAGTAATCGTTTGATAAACGAACTGCAGGAACGCGGTGCCCCAATCCTGGAGACTTCCCGCAGCACCCGCGCTCATGCCGTTGCCGATGCGGTCAACCAAATGATTCTACGAGGATTCGTTACCGCGTCCAACGGCGGATTCAAAGCAGTGCCGGAACAAGAAGCGATTCTGCGCTATTATGCCAACGCCATCGGCCACTGGCTCAAACGGTAGTGGACCGGGCAGTCGTAGGAAGAGCCGCAATAAGATCGCCTTGGCTCGGCCGGCACCGTCGATCGGGTATCGCCGTGCCTGGCGGGCCGCCGTCAGGGTATGGGAGACGGTGGATTATGACTCATCGGATCGGTTGGGGACAGATGCCTTCTGCGCGAAAGTGGCGAGATTCCCCCTCTCCCCCATTGCAATGAGCGTGTCGTGGTCATCGACCATGGTGTTGGGACCGGGGTTGAAGACCATGAAACCGTCCCTTTTGATGATACCGATAATGATCAGGTTCAGTTCCCTGCGAAGGTCGGTATCGACCAGCTTCTTCCCGCCGTACGGAGATCCCTCGGCCAGTTTCACCTCTTCGATCTCGATATTCAACTCTCTATGGTCCATGGCCACTTCCAGGAAGCTCATGACCTTGGGCTTCAGGATTCCCATGACCAGACGCATACCGCCGATGCGATACGGGCTGATGACCCGTGAGGCCCCTGCCCAGTGGAGTTTCTTCTCCGCGGCCTCTTCGATGGCCCGGGCAACGATTTCCAAATCAGGATTGAGCTGTCGGGCGGTGAGCACCGTGTAGACGTTCGCCGCGTCCGAATCGAGGAGAGAGACCAACCCCCTCGCCTGAGCGATGCCCGCGGCCACAAGTACGTCTTCCCTCGTGGCATCACCAGGAGACAGGAGAAATCCGTCCTGGATGACAGCGTCCTGGCTTTCCGTCCGATTCTCCACGACCACGAAGGGGATGTTCCGCTCCTGGAGCTGATTGCACACGAAACATCCCATGCGTCCGAATCCGCAGACGATGAAATGATCCTTGATCTTACCGATGGCTTTCATTGAACGCCGCCTCGTCAGAATACTGTTGAGCTCCCCCTCGATGACCATCCGGGTGCCGGTCAACAGGGCATAGGTCACCGTGCCTATGCCCCCGGCGATCACGAAAATGGTGAACACAATCCCGTTGGGGCTCAGATCGTGGACCTCTCTGAACCCGATGGTGGTGATGGTGATCACGGTCATATAGAAGCCGTCGAGGACGGACCATCCCTCAATGAAGTGGTACCCGAGACTTCCGAGTAAAAGGATGATGGCAATGCCTGCGAACGCCCTGAGGAGAGCTTTGGGCCTATCCAAGGTGAAGCTCCGATTCGAGAGAAAATGAACTGTTCGACGCCGTGCCGGATCCCGCCGCTCAAAGGCCCGTCCGAGGCCACCCGGCAGTCCGGTTCAAAATCCATACACCCGACCCGACCGTCGGGCAAGGGGAACGTGCCCATCGCAGACTCGGGCACGGAAAACCGGCACCCTCGATTTCTGCTCCAAGGGGTTGTACGAAACGGCGCAGGGCCGGATCGCAGTCCTTTGTCTGCTCATACCATTTCGCGGTTCAACAAGTAATTCAGACGGCATGTCTATTCCGCTGCGAACGGCACGATCAGACTTCGCCTCAGAGACATGCCGTCCGTGTCGTGAAGTCGCATTCTTGACTGCGAAATGGTATCAGATGTTCCGGCAACGAGCGCCCGAGCCGCGGACCGGCCCACCACGCCTCAGTACAGGCCACGGATTATACAGGAAGATGAGGCCGCATTTCCAGCGTCGAGGAAGATGCACGGAATAAGGCTCTGAATCAGTTTTTTCCCCAGCACTCATACCGTCCCTCGCCGTCTCCCGGGTGGTGATGGGGCAGAGCAGCGGGCGCGCCGGAATATCCTGCCATGCTCATACACAGCGTATGCGGAGGAGCCTCGTCGTGTAATTATTACGGTGACGCGTGTATATTTTTCACACGATCTTCGAAGGCAAAGTGTCTTTATTTTGCCGGGTTGGCGAATTACGCGGGTGAATTCTTCCTTTGTGTGTGGAAAACCACCACCACATCCTCTTTGTTACTCTTTTTGGCAAGAGCGCTTCATTAGTAATCTTAAATAGTTATTGCCGTGTCTCCCGTTTTTTTTTTGTGGCACGGAGGTTGCACAACTCTGAGCGAATTCGTGCCTGCGGGACCCGGGAGGCAAGTCTTACGACTCCTGGGCGACGCGAAGAAGGACGGGAGGTACCGTATGAAGAAGCTGCTCAAGAGATTGTCCGTGGATTTCATTGAGCCGACCAATATGTTCGAGCAACTGGAGGAGCGCGTTGTCCTCGATGCGACCATAGCCCAGATCGACACAAACCCCGCGCAGAGCGGCGGCAACGTAACCGTCCAGCAAGACCACACCGTGACGGCGGACGCGCAGGCGAACGACGAGGGGCTGCCGGGCTTCAATTACGATCTCCAGGTCAACGGCACGGATGTGGCCGCCTATAATGCCGGCAACCCCGTAGGGGCGGCTGATATAGCTCTCGATCCGAGTTTCGCCCAAAACGGACAATTCAGTTGGACGCCCAATAATCTGGATGTAGGGGTCGTGACCTTCAAGGTCATCAGTCACGATGATGCGACCTCGACGTCGGATGAGCAGAGCTTCACCGTGACGGTGGACAACATAGCTCCGACGATTACGTCTGCCGCGACCCACACCTTCACGGAAGACCAGCCCAATCAAACATTCAACATCACGGTCGATCCCTCCACGGACATCGGGAAAGGCCTGACCTTCTCCATCGTCAATGAGACCCCGGCGCTGGGGTCGTGGTTCCATTTGGACCCGGACACAGGGACGATTACGGTGGACAATCCTTCGGACGCGGCCAAGGGCACGTACATTCTGGACATTAAGGCAGATGACGGACATGCATCATCGACGCAATTGGGATTCCAGCTCGTTATTCAGAACCAATTGGATATCACGACGGCTAATTCTCATAATTCTTTGGAAGATCAACAGCTCCTCTTCAATGTTCAGACCGACACCGAAGCAGCGGGGACGGCTCCCGTCAATTACTCATTGGTGGCGGTGAATGCCGGGGAATCGGTTCCCGGATGGATCGGCATCGACTCGTCCACCGGTGTGATCACCGGGAATCCGGACAACACCATGGTGGGCGAGTATCATTTTACCATACGTGCGCAAAGCTCAGAGGGTGATCAGGACCAGGCATTTTCCTTGACGATCGACAATGCCGATCCGCTGTTCCTCAACCACGAGACTGCCTTTACTTTTACGGAGACCAGCGGCAATCAGACTTTTGACGTGCAGAACAACGACGAGGGCATGATTGCGTCAGGCCATCATCCCTACGACATCACGTCGGTAACCTTCAACAGCGTAGCCATCTCGCAACCTTCCTGGTTAACCATCGACCACGACTCCGGGCTGATGACCGGCAATCCGTTGAGCGACGACGTCGGGACCTATGTCATAAGCGTCCAATTCGACGACGGTAACCTTGCGGCAAACAGCGTGACCCATCAGGATTTCACCCTCACCGTGGAGAATATCGACAACTTCTTCACCAGCTCGCCCGCAACCATATGGACCGAGGACGCATCGAACCCGGATTTTGACGTGAACACCCACGAAGAAGGCGCGGGGTCCGGATATAGCGTGCACTACTCCCTGATCGGCGCTCCGTCGTGGGTGGTCTTCCGGGATACGGGAACGCAGACCGGCAGCCTGGACGGCGTGCTGATGCAGAACGACGTTGTGGACAACTCACTGGTGGGCGATCACGTGTTCACCATCAGGTCGTACGAGGGTCCGGACCAGTTGAACCCCATCAATGTCGTGGACCAGACGTTCACGCTGACCGTGGCGAACGTAGCGCCGGAAATCGTAACGGCCACAACGATCTCCATACAGGAGGATACCGCCGCGGGGACCTACACGCTCTCCCTCGATTCGCCGGAGCCGAATAACGCCGGTCATCCCGCAGTGACCTGGAGCATAGATCACGCGCCGACCATCGGCGGTGTTCCCATAACCATCACCAAGATTGACGATCAGCATGCGGAGCTCAGTTTTGCCTCCCCTAAGAACGTCGACGTGGATGGAATCTACGTATTCAACGTGACGGTGACCGACGGCAACGGCGGCGTCGCAAACAAGTATTTCCAATTGGAGATCACGAATAAGGTGCCGCAATTTACGGAGCTTCCGGACCCGACGAACGATCCGCACGTCATTGACATCAACGAGGACAGTTCTTACAGCGTCGACATCAACGTGGCCTCCCCGGTTAACCCGGTTAACGACGAAGGAGACGGCCCTACCACCTACGGATTGGTCGGGGCACCTTCTTTCGTGAGCATCGATTCCGCCACCGGTTTGCTTTCCCTCAACAATCCCGACAACACCCAGGTCGGAGCTCACACCTTCCAGGTGAGTCTGAACGACGGCCACGGCGGAATAGCCTACGCATGGTTCCAAGTGGTCGTTCACAATGTAGCCCCGATTCTTCCGCCCACAGGATCGGCAACCTGGTACGAGGACGGAGACACTAATCAAGACGGAACCCCTGACGGCGAAGGGTGGCAGACCGCGGTGGCGGCCGGAGTCGCCGGAGATGTCACCGATATCGGACAGGGAGCGGTATTCAGCCTGGATGGTGCCCCCAGCTGGCTTACCATCGATGCAGCCACCGGTAGAATGTCTTACGTCCCCTCAAATGCCGAGGTAGGGGCTCACACGTTCACCGTGCATTTGGATGACACGCATGGCGGAACAGCGGACCAGACCTTCACCCTGGAAGTGAAGAACAGCCCCCCCGCGTTTGACGGCCTGTACGATTCCGGGGCCACCACGACGCTCTATGTGAATCCAAGCAGTGGTGTCCAGACATTCGACTTCCAGACCACCGACGAGTCGTCAGACCGCATGATTTATGGCTTAACACCCAACAACCAATATTCGTTGATTTCCGCCTATGGATGGATTTCGCTTAAGCCGGCCGACATTAAGACTGGTCAGTTGACGGTCGATCCGACGCAGTCAGGCATCATCTTGGACCACCCCTATACCGTCACAATTCAATTCTCTGACGGCAGCACCACCGTGGACAAACTAGTGACCGTGGTGGTCACCAACACTCCGCCGGCAGGCACGGATCCGGGCAATTTCGATGCCGGATTCTATTCGCCGAACAACACCTCCTTCATCGAAGACACGGGGAACCAAACCTTTAACATCCAGTATTCAACCGAGGGGACCAACGGCGCTTTACGATATGAACTGATCGGCGCACCCTCCTGGCTGGTTTTCCAGGATACCGGAACGCAGACGGGCAGCAGCACCGGCGTGATCACCGGCAACCCGACCAACGTTCAGACCACCGATGTCAATCCCGGGACGCCCTATACGCTCCAGATCCATGTGTACGACGGCGGCAGCCTCGATGTTACCGGGAATTTCGAGCTGAGCGTCACCAACAACCCGCCGCTGTTCGACCAAGCACCGTTCAACGTAGTTTTCACCGAGGACGTGAGCTACACGCCGGCCACGACCCCATACGATGTGCACACCACGGACGAGCCGTACAACAACGCCCTCTATCCGAATTCCTATTCCCTTGCGGAAATAGATGCCTCTCACCCCGTTCCAAGCTGGCTGAAGATCGATGCCGACACGGGCAAAATCTACGTTGACAAGGGCGGTTCCGATCCCAATCCGAACACGTTTGTCAATGACGACGATTTCGGTCCTGCGGGCGGTTACGACGTTAAGGTGGTCTTCAACGATGCACACGGGGGCGTCATCGAGAGGGTGATAAATGTTTCTATCGAAAATCAGCTTCATTTTACCGATCCCGGGCACCACTATGAGGTAGTGTGGCAGGAGGATCGTGAGAGCCCCTTCAACTCGGTCATTTTCGAGGCGGCCACCGATGACGACCCATCTTCTTCGCGGCACGTCACCTACTCTCTGACGAACCTTCCGCTCTGGCTCATCGACAGATCGGACCCATCGAATCCCATTCCCATGATCGAGATAGATCAGGATACCGGAGTGGTCACCATGGCTCCGGGATACGAGAACTTCGTACCGGACAATACCGTTCCCGGTACCTACCATTTTACCATTGTGGCAAACGACACCCACGGCACTGCCACCCACGACGTTACCCTGACGGTTCCCAACCGTGACCCGCATTTCGCGCAGACCTCCTTCACCATGCAGGAGGATCTGGGGCCCGATACGGTGAATCTCCAGGTCGACGACGAGGATCAGGGGACGGATCACTGGTACTATACCTGGTCGGGCGCACCCCAGTGGATGATCATGGATCCGTTCACCGGCGTGATCACTGCCGACCCCACCAACCAGCACGTCGGGACGTACACGTTTTCCGTAACGGCCTACGATCTCAATGCGGGAAAGGACGCCGGGTATTCGGTCACAGAGGCGGGGACGTACGGAGACGATCCGAACGGCGACGGCATCAAAGGCTACACCACCGAGACCATTACCATAGAGGTTTTGAACCGTGCGCCGGTCTTTGACACCGCGGCCGCGGCAACCGCCACGGAAGATGCGGCGTTTACCTTCGACGTTCATCAGGACGACGAAGGAGACGGCGGGACGCACTATAGCCTGGTGGGAGCACCGTCGTGGCTCACGATTGACTCACTCACCGGCGTCATCACCGGGACTCCGGATAATGCCGATGTAGGCCCGGATTCCCCCGGCGTGCTCACATTCACCATTCGGGCGGACGACGCAAATGCGGTTGACCACATCACGGATCAGACTTTTACCCTGACCGTGAACAATCGTCTCTCTTACTTCACCAACGGAAACAACGGGACCTCGAATAGCTACTTCTTCCATCTCACCGAGGACGCGGCTTCGGTATCCTTTGACCTGACCTCCGAGGATGAGGGCCGGCACGTCTCCGGCGGCGGCACAACCCAGGCCGGGGCCGTATATTACTACTTGGATCCGAGCGTGGCTCCCCCGGGCGTTCGGTTCGTTGCCGACGGCACGTCCTGGCAGATCGCCGACCCGGATCAGCCGGGATTGTACCTGTCCAGCATTACCGGGAAGATGCAGCTTTCACCGACGAACTCCGACGTGTACGGTAATTACCTGCCCGGAATCGACTTCCAGGTGATGGTATTCGACGGACACACGGACGCTTCGAGCAATCCGACGTACACCACTGCGGATTTCACCTTTGCCATCGACAATACCGACCCGGTGTTTCAAACGCCTATCGAGTTGATATGGGTCGAGGACCATGCGGTCCCGGTAGCGGATATAGACAACACGGACGAGCCGTATCCGCGCTATAAGACGGACGCTTCAAATCCCCAGATCTATTATGAGCTGGTGAACGCACCGACGTGGCTGAGAATAAACAATTTGTTCCCCGACGATCCGGCCAACACCTATCACCGGGAATTGGGACAGCTCTATGTGGCCGACGCGTACACCAAGAATACGGACGGCACACCCGATAACAATTTGGTCGGCGATTATTACTTCGAGGTGAGATTCTTCGACGGAACCGTTTGGGTCCAGCAGGCTCAACCCTTCCACCTGCAGATAACCAACGATCCCACGGACATCACGGCAATGCCCGGCGATCAGCATTTGGTGGAAGACACCACCATGACCATCACAGAGGGCGAAATTCAGGCCAAAGATGAGTACGGGCCCACATATACTGCTCCAGGTTATCCTCAAGACTACTATGTGCTGTACATCGACTGGGAAAATCAAGACGGCCTGAACAATAGCCCCGGCTCCTGGCTAACCGTGGCGCAGTATAATGCCATGAACGATGCCTGGGATCCCACCGCGGGCCACACGGCAAACGACATCACCTTCGATAGCAAAACCGGTGCAATCACGTGGACCCCCAACAATGGGGACGTCCCCAACGACGACGACTCGAGCGGCCAGTACCGCCATGAGCTCATTGTGGTTCACCATGACGGCGGCGCAAACGGGTATTCGGAACGCACCACCGACACGGACGGCTTCTTCGTGTACGTCGACAACGTTGCCCCCACGCTTTCCGTTCCGCCTGTCGTTGAAAACGCGATTCTTACGGAAGACGTTCAGTACCACGTGCTTCCGGTCGATGTGAGCTCCGACGAAGAAGGCCAAAGCCTCACGTACGTGTTAACCATGGAAGTGGACGGTGTAACCGAGATCGTGACCACCGGTTTCAGGCCTTATGGCACGAGCGGTACCTCGTTCACCTTTAATGAGAACACCGGGGAGATCATATGGACGCCCACCAACCGTGACGTGTCCTATGACCCCACAGGAACGCAGACTCCGTACCACCTCCAATTGTGGGCCGATGACGGCAATGCCGACGGTAGCAATCCCAACCACAACCTCTCGTTGGTAAAGGATCTCTATTGGACGGTGCAGGAAGCCCCCACCACCATAACGTCCTCCCCCCCGGATCACGGAACGGCAACGGAAGGCACGGCCTACACATGGAACATCGCGGCCACGGATGAAAGAAGCGACCGGACGGGAACGCACCCGGTCGATACCAGGTACACATTGCAGGTGTTTTTTGATGGCTCCTACCAGAACTACACCGCTTACAATACAGCCCACTCCACTATGGGGCAGGTGACCTTCAATACCAAGAACGGGCAGTTCAGTTGGACTCCCAACGACCTGGATGCCATTGCATACCATACGGACGCTTTGCCGTTCCGAGTCGTTCATAACGATGCCAACGGCGACACCGATACAAAAGATTTCGATCTCAAGGTGAACAATACCGCACCGGTATTCCAAACACCGTTGCCTCCTGCCACATGGGTGCTCTACGAGGATGACAACACGACCGTTCCGGGCTACACCAACTGGATAGACATCAAAACCGACGACGAATCACAGGGCGGCGTCACCTACAGCCTCACGGTGGCCAAAGGAGCCGACACGTACACTCTCGGCACTGATGCCTCGGACCAATACGATGTCTCCCATCCCGAGATGCTCCGCCACAAGATCAACGGGGACGATGGCGGTTACATAATCCTCAACACCGAGACGGGCGTGATTACCTGGGCCACCACCAATGCCGACGTCACCAACTCCATCAGCGATTCCCTGCTGACTCCCTTCGGATTGTACCGGTTCTCGGTGACGGCCACCGACCATTACAATAGCTCTTCCAGGAGCTTTGATGTAAAGGTCTTCAACACCGCCACGGACATCACCCCGTCGATCGGCAACCAAACCCTCACCGAAGACGCTCCCCAGTGGAAGCTCACCGACGCCCAGGTATACGCCATCGACGAAGAAACCGAGGCCACCGGTGCCAACTCTCGGGATGCCTACTATCAATTGTGGGTGGACGGTCATCAGGTGGTGCCGGACGACCCCGAGACGGTCGCTCCCGGTCAGATCTGGTTCCACTATACTCCCAATGAGGAGTACGACATCGATGCCGACCATCATGTCCAGTCCGGTGCCACCATCTATGTGAACAAAGACACCGGCGAGATCAGGTGGATCGACGCGGGAGACAATCCCCTGGACGACCCGAATGCCTATCCCTCGGAATTGGGTCCCAATAACCGCGATGTCCTGGACGGGCATGCGTACCAATTCCAGTTGCGGCATAACGACGGCAACCTCAGCTACGACGACGATTTCTTCACCGTGACGGTGGGCAACGACGTCGCATCGTTGAACGATCTGACTAACTGGAATCTCCTGGAAGACCATACCAATCCTTCAACGCCGTACGATCCTTATGTGTACGATCCGGGGCTGGTGACCTCCGACGATGAAAATTACGGCTTGACTTACCATCTCCTGGTGGACGGCAACGTGGTGAATTCGGGCGATCGGATCAACGGCCCTGACGGCGGACAGATCTTCTTCGACCAATACACGGGTAAGATCACCTGGCTTACCACTAATGCCGATGTGACGAGGCACGAGGATTCGGCCAATCCGGGCACATTCGTCGGCGAACGATCCCCCTACGTGTTCACCATTGTTGCCGATGACGGCAACACCTCGACCAGCCCCGACCAGAGGGCGGCCAAGAGCTTCAGCGTAACCGTATCTAACGATCCGACCAGCATCGGTCTGGAGAACGCGGGCGATCACTATAACCCCGATGCGTTGCCGGCCACGGTGACCATCGACGAAGATGTCCTCTGGAACACCTTCAATGTGGGATCAAGGGATGAGAACGTCGAGACGGACGCCTCCACGCCTCCCGGCGCACCGTGGCAGGATTCCTACTACGAGCTGCTGGTTACCCACAACAGCACGGATTACTGGGTTGTCCAGGAGACCGACCCGACCAAGTACGACCCGACCACGCACACCTACACCGGTGCCTTCAATACCGGCGGCGCGGACCTCACTTTCAATAAGGAAGACGGTCAGTTCAGTTGGACGCCGAACGACAGCGACGTCGGCTCGTACACCTTTACGGTTATCCATCATGACGGCCACGAAAGCACGGCCACAGGAGTATTCACGGTCACGGTGAACAACAAGGCTCCGGATTTTGAGGCGCCCACACCTACAGGAGAAGAGCTCTTTGTGGAAGATAGTACCAGCGGTCCCGACTTCTCCTTCACAGTCCGGACCGACGACCAGAACCAGGGCGGCGTTACATACACGGTAGCTTTCGGTGTGGGGACCGATGCAGCAACGGCGACTTACGATACGGTCTACGACTCGAGCCACACCACCGGCCTAATCCCGAATATGGACGTGGGAGGCATCGACCAGGTCGGACTAATCTCCTTCGATCCGGTCACCAAGATTGTGACCTGGCACACGAGCAACGCAGACGTCAACTGGGACGGGACCGATTACCTCGGCCCCAATCAGAATTACTTCTTCCGGGTCACGGCCACAGACCACCACGGTGCGGAGAGCCTGACCTCCACGCACACTTTTGAGGCCAAGGTACAGGAGACCAAGACCGAGATCGATCAGGTCGTGTACACTGACGTGAGCAACCCCTCAAACACCATCACCACAGCGATCCCGGTGAATCCCGCCGACCCTGCGGTGGTCATCAACCAGCTTGAGGATCAGGGAATCACCATCGACTTCCACGCAAACGACGAGGAACAGGAGACGGGTGACGCCTCATTCATCAGAGATTCTTATTACATCCTCACGGTGAGCGGTCCCGACGGCGCGGGCGGCACTGTGACCCACGGCTTCACCTATCTGGGTGACCATGCAGTACAGAGCTGGCAGCAGGCCGGCCTCGGCCTCTTTGACGGCGGGACCATGACCTTCAATCCCGACACGGGTCTCGTGAGCTGGATACCCAACGACCGGGACGTCGGCACCTGGACCTTCACCGCCACCCATTACGACGGTCAGGGGACCAACGATCCGGTGACCGTACAGGTGAACGTCGGCAATACCGACCCCGACTTGACGATTCCCGCATCGTGGGTGTTTCAGGAGTATCCTATCAACGCTCAGGACGCGGCGAGCCATGCCCTCGTGCCCGGTGACTGGTTGATCACCCAGGACCAGGTGTGGTCGGACGATGAGGGCCTTCGAGTCGGATTCACCTACTCTCTGGAAGTGACGGACAGCGGCGGCACCGTGCATGCCGTGAACCAGGCGATCCCCGCCGGTATCGACCACACCGGTGACGCGGATTGGGTGGGCGCTCAAATCAACGGAACCGACGGCGGATGGCTGCTGCTCAATCTGAGGACCGGCCAGATCGAATGGAAGACAAGCAACGCGGATGTCACACGCGGTTTCAACAACGAAGACCTCGGCCGTAATCCCTACACCTTCGATCTCAAGGCAACCGACCCGTCCAATGGCGAATCCGCGGTGAAGGCCATGAGTGTTGACGTGCTCAACCGTGACACGGGCATCATCGTCTCGACCATCGATGATTCGCAGGTCACCGAGCATACCCTCCGCTCGTTCAACATCGACGCGCTTGACGAACAGGTCGAGCGGACAGGTCTTGATACGACCTATCTACTCCAAGTCCACATCGACACGGACAACGACGGCAACCTGGAGTGGATCGACGTGGATGACTACAACAGCACCTATCTCGGCGGCCGTGCTCCGGTGACATTCTCTGAAGAGCCGGCGGGCCCGATCCCGGCGGGATACTTTGCATGGACGCCCAATGACCTCGATTCCATTGCAGGGCAACTCGAATTTCGCGTGTACCACAATGACGGCAACCTCAGTGTGCCACACTACGATTTCATCCTCAGCCTGGGCAACAAGACACCGGTGTTCACGAGCTTTCCCGATTCCGATCCGACGAATCCGGTGATTCTGACCGAAGATGCCTTCGAAAACGGCCTTCCCGCAGACCAGTACACAATCTTCGACGCACAGATTCAGACCAATGAGGAACTGGCCGGGGTGACCTACTCCCTCGACGTGACGACTTCCGCGGGGACCACGATCCATGTGAACAACTCCATCCCGGTGGGAGTCGATCATTTCGGGGATTCCGATTGGGTAGGAGCCCAGGTCAATGGCGGCGGCGGATGGGTCCTCCTCAACACTCTTACCGGCGAGACCGAGTGGAAGACCACCAACGCGGACGTGACGGTAGACACGGGGGCCGCAATCGATCCGGCGAACGGGTACACATTCTCCGTCACCGCCGACGACCACACGACAAACGGACCGGAGCCTCCCACCGCCACCCGTAGTTTCACGGTTCAGGTGCGCAACGATCCGACCGACATTCTCACTGACGTCCCGAATCAAACATTTGAACAGGGGGTGCCGTGGCAACTCGGTGACAACGAAGTAGTCGACCGGGACGAGCGCGTAGGAGCCGGTACGTACTACACCTTGATGGTGGCCCGTGAGGGTGATGCTCCTGTGGATGTTACGGCCTACAACACACGAGTTACCCAGCCGGGAGCGGACGGGACGCCCATCGCGTTTGACCCTCTTACCGGAGCGACGTCCTGGGCCGACAGCACCAACCGGGATGTAGGCCTCTACCATTTCGAGATCATCCATCATGACGGACACAACACCACCGACTCCGATACCTTTGACGTGACCATCGTAAACAAGGTTCCCCAATGGACGACCGCTGCGCCCGGCGGTCAGGTCGTCATGGCTACCAAGGGATTCACCTACGATGCCGGTACCAATGAGGAAGGCCAAAACGACTGGCGCGGGGATGATGCGACAAGGTACTCCATCGTCCAGGGACCTTCCGATATGACCATCGACCCTGACACCGGATTCGTCATTTGGACCGCGGACCCGAAATTGGCCGGACCGGTGACGATAACCATCGAGATGGAGGACGGCAACGGGGGAGTAATCTTTCAGACCTTCACCATTATCGTGGACGTGACCAGAGGGGATCTGCCCATCGAAATGAGGCCTGACTTCCAGGGTTACAATTCTCACGTGCCGCAGCAAGAGAGTTGGAATCCGGGCCCGGCTCATGAGCCCGAATATCGGTTCCTGTTGGACAACAGCCCGCTGCCTATTCCGGAAGGCCATATTGTCGAGGAGATACTCAAGAAAGGCGCCGGGACGTTTGAAGACCTGTTGGCCGGCCTTGACGGTTACGACCTTAAGCAACCTTCCTTGGATAAGCCGGGAAGTATTTCCCCTATAACCCCCCTGAGCGGGTATCCTGACCCCGTGGCTCACGGCGACCGGTTGAATTTCTCCGCTGAAGAGATCGCCCTCTGGGATGACCTCCATCAGCCGAGCCTGGACATCGGGGGCAGCCAATCGCCCGATACTCCTTTGGAGGGGTTCGGACCCGCGGTGGAAGCAGGAAAGAGGTTGAACTTCGATTATTTTCCGATTAGAGAGGCCGTATCTCTCAAATTAGACGACCTGACGGTGGGCAATCTGCTCGGTCTTTATTGATTGTCGGACACGGAAGTATCCCTTGCCCGTGCGATGCAAGATTTGCTAAACTTGAAGCAATGAAGCACGCCGGGATATGGGAAGATGGCGGCAGATTCGGAAACCGAAAGGGAGCGGACCTATCAATTCCGTCGGTTGAACCAAGGCAAACAACCGAACTGCACACGCCGATTGATGCGGGCTAGGAAGGTGACACGTGTTCGGGGCTTCCGATACACGCGTCACGCTTTACATAACATGAAAGTAGCGGTTCCGGCGCGGGCAATGAAGATCGGGCTCTCAATGAGGGCCGACAACCTATTGATTAAGGAGATGAACGTATGGCCGACAAACCAACGGACAGGGAGAAACGGGCACCTCTTCAGAAAATGATCGCACTGAAGGAAGACGGATATTATTCCAACTGCACCATGCTCGAGACCACACCTTTTGATGTGGCAATTCTTTTCGGCAAAGTTCGCCCGAGAACCGACGAAAGCGGGCAGGGCAGTCTCGTGGAAATTTACGAAAAACAGGTGTACCTCTCCCATCTGCAGGCCCGGGCACTCTACGAAGCCTTGGGGAGGAGCCTCGGAGCACATGCTCCCCAGAAGGATGCAGGTCCGGCAAAACCGACGCAGTGATACGAGTATCGGGCCGCTCTGTCGAGCAGTGGAGCCGACGGCGGCCGGCCGAAACAGGTTCTGAAAGGTTGTTCGTGTCGGCAAGTCTGATGTTTGGGCTGTTGGCATTTAAGGACAAGATCCCCGGACGGCCCGACAAATCGGCACAAAAGGCGGCAAAACGGCGTGCATTTTGCCTGCCGATGTGATAGAGGTGTGAAGGAACGTACCAGAGCCAAGGAGCACGTTCCAACGTGGGCATTCGTTTCATATTCGATTGCACTGGAGGGAAGTATGGATCGGTTGAGAAGGGCGGCATTCCTTCTGTTAGTAATCATCTGTTTTGTTCTGACCTGTCTTCCAATCCATGGAGCAGAACCCCCTAATGATACGGGATATCCTCTGCCGGCGACAAGGGTAGCGCAGTCCGCCGGTATTTCCGGGCCCGATATGGGTAGCTCCGAGACATTGAGCGCGGTGATATATCCGTTCCAGGCAGCCACGGTAGGTACCGAAGTCAGAGGGATAGTCGATCTCATCAATTACAAAGAAGGGGACCGGATAGCCAAGGATGCCGTCGTAGCGGAAGTGTCAAAGTCCCGGTACCAAGCAATCGTGGGCGAATTCGAGGGTAACTACGAAGCAATCGTGAGAACACTCAAGCGAGCCCGGGAAGAATTGGCGATTCAGGAAGAGACTTTCGCAAAACGCGCCTCCACATACGACGATCTCCTCAAGGCACGGGCTCAAGTCCTCATTTTGGAAGCCCGTCAGGACGAGGCCAAGTTCAAGTTGAAGCAGGCCGAAATTAACCTCAAGGCTTGCGTCATCGTTGCCCCCTTTTCCGGATCGCTGGCCGTTCTGTATCATCAGCCGTTCGAGACGGTGGACAATCTCGAAAAGATTTATGAGATTATTGATACCTCCAAAGTTTATGCCCGGGTCAATTGGCCCGAGTCACGGTTATCCGAGCTTGCACCGGGAAAGAGGGCCATGTTCCGTTACGGCGGAGCTGACTATGAAGGTGTGATCGAAAAGATTTCCAGCCTTATCGACCCCGCTTCCAAGAGCAAACGCGTCCACGTTTTGCTACAGAACCCGCAGGGCAAACTGCAGGTAGGTATGTCGGGAACGTTGAGTCTGACCGGACAGAAGAAGGTGTCTTCCAGAGCGACTGTTGACGGAGAATAATACAAGTTTGCAACGATTCCGAGGTCACGACGGTTTCGTCATGTGATACCTTCGAATCCTAAAGTTTCAATTGGTTCCCGTGGGCGGAAATGATGGAGAGGCTCCAGGAGCCGTTCATCCATTTGTCAGAGATTGATCTCCCGTGCGAAGTGCTTTTGCATGTGTTCCTTTGCGAACCCGCCGTTTTTCAAAAAAATCCCCCAAGGAGCCGTCAAGTATGAACTAGAGATTGACTCTTGGGATGGAACTATGCTAAAATAGAACTCTAAAAGTGTTTTTGTCTTGTTTCGATTGCCCGATACGGCTTAGTCCTGGAGGGACTGGTATGGATTGTCATTTCACTCAACCGGCGAGGTCCGCGATCTCGCAATTGAAAGGCCGCGGGCAAGCCGGGCGTCATTTTCCCCCCGGCTGTTCCCGGCGATCGATCGGCGCGGCGCTTCTCCTCCCAGTGCTTATTTGCTTCGGGCTCACCTCGTGTACCCCGAACCTCCTGCAAATGAGGCAGCAGAATGCCGCCATGGTGCTCTCCATGTACCGGGCGAAACCTCTTGCAGCAGCAAACAACGGACAGACCCGCCTTGCACCTCAGGACTGCGTGAGATTGGCTCTGGCAAACAGCCTGGACCTTCAGGCGGCGTTCTGGGATGAAAAGGTAAAGAGCAACGCGGCCAAGGGAAGCATGGTGCGTATGCTTCCACGGGTGGAGAGCAACTTCGAGCTGTCCCAGCGGGATCGCCCTTCGTTTAGTCGAAGCGACGTGATCAACGAGGAGGGATTGTACGAGGTCAGCGGTCCGGGGCCCGGCACGGGGGTCACAAACTTTTCCACCGGACGCGAGCATACCCAGCGAACATGGAACACTCAGATCAAGTGGTCGCCCATGGACTCTTGCATGGCCCGTTATCTGGCCACAGCGAGGAGCAATGAGGCACTTCACAGCAGGTATCAGCGCGTCAGAGTGGCCCAACAGCTCGTCGGGGCCACCACCGCGGCATTCTTTCGCCTGCTGGCGCTGAATCAGGCACTCCCCAAAGTCCAGGCATTGGAGTCCAACCGTGCGGCCATTGTCAGAGATCTGGCAAGCCTTGCTGAAAAAGCTCTCGTGGAAAATCAGGAATTGATTACGGCGCGATCGTTGCTGGCCGAAGCAAAGAGCCAACTGTCGGAAATCTATATCAGCATTCAAAAACAGAGGGAATTGCTTGCAGCCGCGATGAACGTCTTTCCCGACAGCGATTTCACCCTGGCGGGAGGGCTCACTCCCTTGCCTCAGATGAATCTGGATAGCAACAAACTCGAATCCATTGCATTGGTCAACCGCCCGGAAGCATATCAGGCCGATCTGAAGCTCGAAAGCACTTCGGCCGATTACAAGCGGTTGATTGTCAAGCTCTTTCCTCGTGTGGACGGGTACATCGGATACTTCAGGGATGAGAACAAGTTCCTTTTGAACAAGAACTGGATCGACGGCGGAATGCGAATAACCTGGGATCTCATGGACTTCACGGCCACACTGCTGGACAAGGAGGCGGCCAAGGACACGGTTTTCAAATCCGATCGTGAACGTGCCCTGATCTCCATGGGTATCCTGACCCAGGTGAAGCTCAAGACTCTCGAGGCAGTCCGGGCCGTGGATAGAGTGAAGAAGACGACCGACCTGAGGAATCAGGCGGCGGAGGCCCTCAGAATAGCTAAGGAGCAGGAGCGGGCCAGGGACAGGGGCGCACCGTCGAGTGTCATGCGCATAGCCCGCCAGAGGGCATTGTGCATCGTCCTCCAGTCCGAAGCGGACAGGCTGCTGGCTCTGGGTGAAGTCCATGCAGCACTGGCAGACCTGAATGCCGCCGTGGGCACCAACTATTCAGTTGCCGAGGCGCACCCTCCTGCCACCCCGACGACGTTGGCGGGGACCGTCATGCGACCCGTGTCCGCGCTTCACGGTGTTATGCATCGGATGAGGGGGCTTTTCGGGTATTGATCGTGGCGGCTACGTCGCCCTCCTCGGATGGCAGGAGCGCTGCGTTTTGGGAAGCCGGGGGCAGGGAATCGACATTCGTTTCCCACAGCTTTTACCGCTTCGAGACGGGACAGGCAAGTCCCGGGCTCCGGTACCGGCACGTAAGGGACAGCAAGCGATCCGAACCGCAAGTACGCAATTTGAGGCCGGCCAAGCCGAGAGGCTCCCTGTCTTCACAGTCGCAGAGTTGCTGCTATGGAGGAACAGCATTATAATGAAGAGCCGGATCGATGGTTTGAATTGAAAACGAGAGCGGCACTATATTTGCGACAAATACCGTAGCAGGAAACACCATCTACCTATTGTGCGGAGGCTTGCCGGACGGATGAGCGGGCTCCGCCGGCAAATCGGCTTTTTGATTTTCTTTGGTACAGCATGAACGTTACTAATCCGAAATTCAGACCGGATATTCGGCGGCACCCCTTTGATGAAAAGGACGGCTCTCGCACTTTAGTCCTGGAAGATCCGGTTGCGAACAAGTACTTCCGTATTTCTCCCTACGAATTCGAGCTTCTGAGTGTTTTGGACGGCACGTTGAACCTGGAAGAGGCCATTGAGCGGATGAAGCTGCGGGGGCGCCATTTCACTTCGGATCATGCAACGAAGCTGGTGGACCAATTCGCAAGGGCAGGCTTGCTCCTGGGTACCGGGTACAGCGGAGGAAGGTACCAAGAGGCTTTGCGTGACAATATGGCCGGGGAGATGAAGAAGCGATCGTTGCTTAAACTTTACTACCTTTATATTCCCGTGTTGAATCCGGATCGATTACTTGAAAAGACCCTCTGGTTTTGGCGTCTGCTGGTAAACCGTTTGACGGTGACACTTTTCATCATGTTGATTCCCGGCGCAATATACCTGTTGATCACCGGCTTTTCCCGACTGAACAATGAGTTTTTGTTCTTCTTCAATATGGAAAATGTTCTCGTGCTGTGGATTGCTATTGCATCGGCAAAACTCGTGCATGAAATGTCGCATGCGTACACCGCCAAGCAGTTCGGCCTGCGCGTTCCCGAGATGGGCGTGGCTTTCCTTCTCTTTTTCCCGTGCCTCTATTGCAACACCACTGCGGCATGGGAGTTGGCGGATCGTCGGCAGCGAATGCTTATCGCGCTGGCGGGAATTCTCTCCGAGGTGGTGCTGGGCGTGGTCTCGATCTATGTGTGGTACTTCACCAAGCCCGGGTTGGTTAATTCAGTGGCGTTCTGGCTCGTCGCGGTCTCTCTGACGTCTTCCATTCTTTTCAACGGCAATCCTCTGCTCAAGTTCGACGGTTATTTCGTTCTCACCGATATGCTGCAGTTACCCAACCTCCAGGTTAAGTCCATCACCCAGATGAGATATCTTTTTTTTAACGTCGTTCTCGGCATAGAGTCGGTGCGTCCGGTGCGGTGCACCCGAGGAGAGCATGCTCTGTATACGGGCTACGGGATTTCGTCATTTATCTACCGTTTCTTTCTTTACGGGAGCATAATTGCCGGAGTATACCTGAGATTCGACAAAACCATAGGGCTCGTGCTCGGAGGCATGGCTCTGATTCTCTTTGTGGTGAGGCCTCTGATGAGAGGAAGCATCGGCTTGGTAAAGCGGCGTTCCGAAATGCATTTCAGACCCGGCGGTCTGACCGTGTTTGCCGTAATGTTGGCGGTTCTGGTCTTCCTGTTGACTCGTCCTTGGTCGAGCAACTCGGTCTATCCCTGTTTTCTGGAATCGAAGGAGCTTCAGCAGATTGTGATTCCCGCACAGACCCGAGTGACGGAAGTGAATGTGAGACTTGGTGATGCCGTAAAGGTTGGTGATACCGTACTGAAGTTGGATCCGACCGAATTGGAATACAAATTAAAGGACAAGGCGGCACAGAAAGCATACATCGAAAAGGAGATCTCTATCATTCGAAGCAGTGATAAGGAGCTCTCCAAGCTTCCCATGAAGCTCATCGAACTGTCACAGGCGGAAGATGCAATCCGCCGAATCGAAGAGGATTTGGCCGGTATCGCGTGGAGGGCACCCTTCTCAGGATATGTGACAAAGCTTCTCCCCGCGTTACAGCCGGGAGCGAACCTCGGCAAAGGAGCGGTGGTAGGAGAGCTCTCCGGTGCCGAGCCGAGCCGTATCATAGGTCTTATCCCCGAGGAATATGCCGCAAGTATCCGTGAAGGATCCAAAGTGAAGGCGTGGTTTCCCGTGGATGAGGGAAAGATATTCTCGGCTGTCGTGAAAGAGATCAGTCCCTTCAAAACGGAGGATCTGCAGGGCTCGCCCTTATCCAGCCGTTTCGGAGGAGAAATTGCCACGGAGGTGGGGAAGAAGGAAGGCGGCGGCATCATGGATGCCCCACTGGAGCCCTACTACTTGTGCAAGGCTGAGATCGGCAATCCAGAAGGTCTGTTTCTCGGGATGACCGGAAGACTGATCGTCGGCCAACCTCCACGGAGTGCGCTTCAACGGATTATCGAAGCCGCCTATCAGACATTTCACAGAGAGGTCATTTTCTGATCGACGTCCTCCGGTACAGAACGGACTTCTCCCGATTTATTTTGGAGATACGGTGTTTGCATGAAAGACGAACATGCCACGGCTGCCGTTCCGACCGATGAAGCCCGGCAGGCCCCGAGAGAGATTACGCCGGAGAAGCAGGTCGATCCCGCTCGCAGGGCACTGGCAATAGGGCTGGAACTGGCCAAGAACGCTGCCCGATCCAAGACACTGGAAGAATTGCAGTTCATCCTCGTAAACGATACCAGAGCTCTCCTGGCATTCGACCGATCCTTTCTTATCCTTCACCTGGGCGGAGAATCCGAATTAACGGCTGCCAACAATCAACCGAAGTTGGAGACAAGATCGGGCTTCGTACATGAAGTGAGCGAGCTCGCCCCACACCTGCGGAACATTGACCGCGGACTGATACTCTTTGCAGGGAAGACTCCGGCGCAAGACCTCCCCCCGGAGACCGCCGCCGCACTTGAAGCGTACATCGAGTACTCCAAATGCTCCTGCCTCATGGCCGTTCCTCTCTTGGCCTTCGACCAGGTGATCGGACACCTGATGCTCGAGTATTTCGGGGATGCTGCTCCCGGTGAGGTAGAGACCTACACGTTGATGAACATGGTCCCGTTCTTCTCGTCGGCTCTGGCTGAGAAATGGTTGCTGCACAAGCGGCCGCTCATGCGAAAGGCCTTCTTTCCCGGCGGCTCGGGCCGTAAGGGACTCATCGAGAGGCTCGGCGTGTACGGAAAGATCGGCCTTTTGATTGCACTGGTCGTGGTGCTCATCGTCGTGTTGTCTTTACCGGTTACCCTCACGGTGGGAGGCAAGGCCGAATTGGCACCGGATTATGAGTACTATGCCTTTGTGGAAATGGACGGCATCGTGGACAAGGTTTTGACCAAAGAAGGCGATCCGGTCAAGCAAGGTCAACTGCTCGCGGTGATGGACGACAAGGAGATCGACTACAAGATACGGGAGGCCGAACGCTCGCGCGAGAGTTACCGGGCCGAGATGGAGATTCTCCGACGGCTCGGCGCGGAAAATCCGTCAAAGTTGGCTGAAAGCCAATTGGTTGCCCTCAAGATTCAACGGGCCCAACAAGACCTGGATTTTCTCAATTGGCAACGAGGCTTTCTCAACATCAAATCCCCGGTGGAAGGCGTGGTACTTACCAAAAAGGTGGAAAGCCTCATTGGAAAGAAGTTCAAAGCCGGGGAACCGTTCTGCAAGATCGCTCCGCACAAGACGCTGCTCGTAGAGGTGCTCGTTCGCGAGAGTGACGTCGCCTTCGTCAAAGAAGGGCAGAAAGGAGAGGTCTTTCTCAATTACGATCCAAAAATCGCGCGGCATTTCGTGGTAAAGAGCATTTCCCCCATGTCCGAAACATTGGAGAAGTCGGGCGCTGTCTTTCGGGTGAAAGCAGCATTTGTGGACCCGCCGGTTGAATCGAGACCCGGCATGCAAGGTGTTGCGCATATCGACGCGGGGCGGGCAGGCCTCTGGTTCGTGGTGACGAGAAGGATTGCCACGAAAATCAATGAGATCCTTCTCGTCTTTTAGGGCGGTGCCTGGGGAAAACCGCGCAGGCATCCCGGTGGGTCTAAACGAGAACCTTTCCCTCAGTCCGGTGCCGGTGTGTCAGGTCGTACGATGAGCACCGGGCACCGTGCGGTGCGAACGACGTTTTCCGCTACGCTTCCCAGCAAAACGTGTTTCAAACCGGTCCAGCCGTGAGTTCCCATCACGATCAGGTCAACGGATTCGTCCCCAGCCAGGCGAACAATCTCCTGCGCGGGTGCGCCGAATCTTGAGTGAGTCTCAACCTCTCCCACAACACTCCTGAACTGCTTGGCCATAGCGGTGAGATCGTCCGTAACTGCCGACTCCATGCTCCTGACCACTTGGCCCACGTCGATGGGTATACGGCCCTCGTAGGCAGGGAATCCTGCCCATGTGTCGATGACGTGGAGGATGACGAGCTTGGCGCAGAAGGTCCTGGCATAGTCCACGGCCAAGTCTCTGGCCGGACCGGAATTCCCCGAGAAATCAGTGCAGAGCAAAATCGTTTTAGGAGCCATGGTCGAGCCTCCTTTCTCAACTCGGTCTACCGATGCAAACTCAAACGAGTGACGTCGCCGAACTGTTGCCGGCCGGTTCGGACAAAAGGAAGCACATCGTTTGAAGATACGCGTTGATGGAACCGGCCGAGTCGAGAATATCCAGGTACGCGGAGCTCGCCGGAGGTCGGCAGTAACCCTGCTCCATCCTCTTCCAATGCGCGGAGCGACAGTCGCGAATGATTCCGCGTAATGCCTGACCCTGCAACATGAGGTGCTCCAAGAGCACTTCATTGGGAGTGATCAACACATCCCGGAAATCGTTCATCAGGTCGAGCAATCGGGCGAAGACCTCGTCCTGCTCCGCGTGTGCCCTGTCGCTGAACGCGAAGCCGGCCTCGTCCCTGACACAGAAGCATTTGAGGATGCTTTCGAGGAAATCTCCTATTCTCTCGAAGGCTGCAGGAAATTGCACCATTCTCTTCAGCAGGTCTTGTTCCAAATTTGACTGCAAAAGAACTTCGGTGGCTCTCTTTTCCTGTTGGTGAATCTCTTGAGCGAGAACGCCGCAGGTCATCTCGATCTCTCGTGTCTCGCCCCGTACGCACAGAGAGATCAGTCGGGCCATCTCCATTGCTTTGCTGATCATGACAAGCAGTGTCTCTTCGACACTCATTGAGGACGTGAAAGACTCCTCATGGAGTCTGTGCAGCCTTGCCGCGGAAGCATAGTGGTGCGCTGAAAGGCACGGAAAAGAGTCCGCAAACACATGTCGGCCGCTCACGGGGTTACCTCATTCCCTCTCCAGGCCGGCACCGGCTCGGGAATCATCTTTACCGCCAGGTAAACACTAGTTGATCGGGCCCCAGTTCTCCTCTTGGTCGGCCTCCAAGGTGAGACCCGATTCCCCTCCACTGCCTTCTCTTCCCACGGTCTCCTTTGCAGCAGTCAGAATCCCTCCTGCTGCAAGAATGCTTTTCGGTTCCTGCCGATTCACGTAGTCCCTGAAATGGCGGGTATAGGTGTGGTCCGGTCCCAAGAGCGAATCCAGACAATCAACAGCGCTCTTCCTCCACTGCCTGAATGCCGTGACGTCAAAATCAGAATCAAGAACATGCCAACCGGCATTGATCAAATCGTCGATGCGCTTCTCGACGGACATTCCTGCCCCCTTTCACAATAATAATTGAACGCTCTCTCAAGATCTCCTCTTCCTGACTCCTGACCCTTACAACTTGTCGGAAACTAATGATAATAAACAAGGTCAAGTGATGGTGAGCGCGGACTTCGGCTCACACGAGCAGCACTTTCACTGAACCTTAAGCATTTCTTATGCCAACGAGAGTTACTATGTCACGTATTTGGACAACGTGCCTTAATCACGGAAAAAGTCATGAAGAGAGACCTCTCCGATAACAGGAAACGAAGGGCACGAACCCGCAAGAAAATGAGCGATTATCGGACAGATTTTCGGCAACATTCTTTTTATCAATAGGTTACAAAACACTAGAGTGTCTGAAAAACACTACTTTCCTCCGGCGAATGCCTAATTGTCGCGCACGCCTTCAACACGCTTCAGGAAGCGGTAGAGAGAATCTCGGGAAATCCCAAGGAGCTTTGCCGCCTTCTTTCTATTCCCTGCCGACCGTCGAAGCGCTTCGACGCACAACGAGCCGATCACTCGATCGACGACGTCATGGAGGGTTCCTTCCTCGGGAAACTCCAATCGAGGGCACCAGTCTCTCTTTTCCGGCGCGGACGGAGGCAAAAAGACTTTGAGTCGTCTAGCCTCTGAGAGCATCACCGATCGCTCGAGCACGTTCCTCAATTCCCTTACGTTTCCCGGCCAATGGTAGCGGCACAACGCCTCCATGGATGCCCGGTCCGGTACCGGCGTTTCAATGAGCTGCATCTCCGCTGCAAGCTGAGCCATGATTTCTTGTACGAGCAGGGGAATGTCGTTGACACGTTCACGGAGGGGAGGAACCTCTATCGCAAAGACGTTAAGTCGATAGTAGAGAGCCTGGAGAAAACGACCCCTCGCCGCCTCTGTTTTGAGGTCACGATGTGTGGCCGCGATTAATCGGGCATTCACATGAATGTTCTTCTCTCCTCCGACCCGAAGGAAGGACCTCGTATCGAGGAAAGTCAGGAGCTTGGACTGGAGCGCAAGAGGCAGTTCCCCTATCTCGTTCAACAGGAGAGTCCCGCCCTCCGCCAGCTCCAGCAATCCTCGTTTGCGGCCGAGGGCTCCCGTAAAGGCCCCCCGCTCGTGTCCGAAGAGCTCCGATTCGGCGAGATCGTGCGGTACAGCGGCGCAATTGATGGAGAAGAAGGGCCCCTTGGCTCGTCGGGAGAGATTGTGAATCCAGCGGGCGAAAAAGTCCTTTCCGCTTCCGCTTTCGCCCTGCAGGAGAACGATGCTGTCTTTGGCCGCGGCCTGGCGGGCTTTGCCAAGGGCGTTTCCCATGGCTTCCGACGGATACTCGGCTGTGATAGCGGCCTCCGGCGTGACGACTTTTCTCCGTTCTGTAATGTTACGTGAAAACCCGCACGACCCGACCACTTCACCCGCGGTGTTGCGCAATGGGACCTTGATGTCATGAAAGGTCATTTCAATGCCGTTGACAGGCCTAGTATGCTCTTCCTCGATCGATTCCCCATCGAGGACCCGCAGATCGACCTCCCTGACCCGTTTGCCCGCTGCTTCTCCGTACAGATCCTCCGCTCTCATTCCGACGATTGCGGAGGGGTCCAGACCGAACAGTTTCCCCATTGCGGGATTCACATGGGTGTACGCCAGGGATCTATCCTTAATGTAGATGCAGTCGCGGGCTCCTTCGAAGAGTGCCCGAAACCGTTCCTCACTCTCACGTCGGGCTTTCTCGGCCCTGTTGGCGTCAGTCACGTCGCGAACCACCGAGAGGCTGATCTTCCCCCACAGGGGATCGTCCATGACGGTGGAATCGAGGAGCACATCCATGACGGTGCCATCCTTTTTCAGATACTGGTACGGGACGTCCGTCACTTTTCCGACCTGCCAGTATGACGGCAGAACCTCGTGGAAGGCTCTGCGAGAGCTCTCTTCGGTCATGATCAATTCAAGGGTATGACCTATCACTTCTTCCCGCCGGTAACCAAGGCTCTCCAGCCATTTCCTGTTGGCGTTGAGGATAACGCCCTTTTCGTTGATTGAGTGCATCATTACGGGGGCGTCGTCGTAGATTTGTCTGAAGCGGTTCTCGCTCAGGCGAAGGACTGCCTCGGCACGGACTCGCTCTTCGACGTCCGGGCTCGCGACCCCCACCGGCAGCCTGTCTGTGATGGACAAGAGCTGCTTGGTTTCATTCAGGCGTTTCTCCTCAAGAGCCTTCTCCCTGCTCAAGTCGTACACGATCGTTCGGCAGCAGTCGGGAACACCGTCGGGTCCTTTCACAATCCCGCTCTCCAGTTGAGCGTGAAACTGCTCCCCATCTCTTGAGGTCAGGCCGAGAATGCAGGTCTGTCGATCCTGGGATTCAAAGACTTTCCGAACGTGACGGCGGAACAGCGGCCGGTCTTCGTCCTGCACGAAGAGGACGAACGGCATGTTGACGAGGCGGGTCTTGTCGGTGAACAACATGACAGAGCCCGTGAGGTTCACATCGAGGATCAATCCGTTCTTGTCCAGGGAAAAGCAGCCCGAGGAGCCCGGATCATGCTGGTCGGAAGAATCGTTTCCCAAATCCCGGAGCATCTCGTGTCGGGGAGGAGGTTCGTGATTCCGAGGCCCCATTTTGTCCGGTGAACCAGGTCCGCGACCGGCTGGAGGCGGCCTCTCCTCCGGTGACTCCGTTGAATGAGCCAATCCCCTCCCACCGCGAGCCTTGCGAGGGGTGCGGGGTTCTCCCCGCGGATGTCCCGTCTTCTTTCCGGCTTCTCTCTTATCGGCCACGATTCAGTCTCACCGGGGTTCAGTCGGGAACGATTGCGGCCGGCAAGGAGCTATCTCAATCAAATTCGTAGATTCAGCAACCGCAACTCGTCCCTTCCGACGGCGCCTGCCGGTATGTACCTGCTCTGTACGGCGAGCCGGAAGGCGCGATGGTAAACCGATTTGCACGATCCTCCCTTCACAGCGGAACGAGCTACCGAGGGTGAACCGACACTTGTCCCCATTCGCGGCGTGAAAGGCCCTTCCCCCTGCAGTCCCGGTCTTGTCGACACATGCCTCAATTGTCCGGGACCGATCCCGTTTTGTCAACCAGGTCTTGATCCTTGATCGGAAGCCAGACGGTAAACACGGTCCCGTCCTCGTCCGAATGGACCGAGATCGAGCCCCCGTGATCCTCAACAATCTTCTTGGACAGCCTCAGGCCGATTCCGGTGCCGTAAGCCTTCGTACTGTAAAACGGACTGAATATCTTCTGAAGCTCGTCATGCTGGATTATCGGACCGAAATTCTTGACCTTCACCTCAAAATAGCTCTCACATTCCAGGCCGCCGGTCTCATGAGCTTTACAGCTTGGAATGGACACGCCGCTTTCGACCAGTACCCGCCCACCGGAATAGGAAGTTTCTACGGCATTGGCAATGAGATTTCGCACCACTTCTTCGAAACGCTCGGGATCGATAAGGATCTCTCCGACTTCCTTGCCGAGGTTCTTTTCCAACCGGAGGTTCCTCTTCTTCATCATACCGTCGTATACTTCGAGGACATGCTCGATGATTTCATTGGGGTCCAACAGGTCAAGCCGCAGGGTTTCGGGCCTGGTGAACCTTATCAGCCTGTCCAGTATCCTCTCCAAACGTTGAATCTCGGATATGACGATCCGGAAGGTCACGAGGCGGTCCAAATCGTTAGACTCTTCCCCCGGGGCCGCTGTCCTTGCCATTCTTCTCACAAAACCGCCGATAATAGCGAGAGGTTGCCTCAATTCGTGAGCCACTTCAGCGGTATGCTCGGCTATGGCCCGTGCCTTGCCCGACTCGACGATGTGCGTGTACAAGTCGTCAATAATCTTTATTTTCTCCAGCAGCTCCTTGCGAGAGGCTTTCAGCTCCTCTTCCAGCCTTCTCCTGATCGAGATGTCCCGCATCACCCCTTCATACCTGATGGGACCGTTGTGCTCCACCATGAGGGCTTTGCAGCGTATTCGGGAGAATTTCCTTTCGCCTGTCGCGTCGACGAGACAGACTTCCTCATCCCAAATGGCATCCAAAGGGAGAGACAGGAGGCTCTTGATTCGGTGACGATCCTCCGGCGAGATATGAGCCGCCAGGGAAGTATCCAGCACGTCCTTCACCGGGTGGCGGAGAAAAGGCTCGATCTGAGTATTGCAGTACGTAAAGCGCCCTTCATGATCGAGAATGAATATGATGTCGGGAACTTCGTCCACCAGGACACGGTAACGTCGCTCGGAATCCCGGAGCCATCCTTCAACTCGCTTTCTCTCCGTGATCTCACGCTTCAACTCTTCATTTACTTTGACGAGCTCGGCGGTTCGCTCCGCCACTCGGGCCTCCAACTCCTCACGAGCAGCCCGAAGCTCGGACTCCGTCCGTTTCCGATCGGAGATGTCGCGCACTACGGCCAGTAGACAATCCTTGCCACTAACGAAGGATCGCTTCAGGTTGACTTCGACCCAGAAGAGTCTACCGCCGCGGCCTTTGGCCTGCCATTCGAAGAGTTGAGGTTCTCCCCGGGCGGCCGCCTTCAGCCATGTGAGCGCTTCTTTCATGGAATAGGGAGTGCTGCCGGAGCTCAGGTCTTCCACCGAGAGGGACAAAGCCTCCTGTCGAGAGTACCCGTACATCCGGCACATTTCCTCGTTCACTTCGAGGATTGCCCCGGTATCCATGTCATGTACGAAAACGGCGTCGTTTACCGCATTAAGAATCGCATTACAATCGGCCCGAGACTCTTGCAGCGCATCCTCCCGGGCTCCCTCAAGACCGACCTTCTCCAATTGAGCTATTCTGCTACGCAGATCGTCCAGCTCGGCGGTCAATTGCTCTCTGGGTTTTTCAGAGTCACTCATCTCTGTGTGCCTTTGAAGAAGTCCGCCGGATACCGACTCGGGCTGCTCATATCGGGCGGGGGAGCGATCTCCCTATAGTGCCGCTCATTGAAATCCGCGGCATTCTTCGAGTTGAAGGCCGATGAGCCTTCGACAACATGGTCGCCGAAGTTGCCGCTCGAACGCGTGTTTACGCTATGATCGGGTCGCTCGGATTCCGCCACGCTCTTCAGTTATGGTTCCTGGCGGCTTGCGGGTGACCGGCCGCAATGTCCCATACTACTTGGGCGGCTTGATGCCGAAGCGGAGATGCCTGAATTTCTTTGAATCTTCCGCCGACACCCGTGAGCCCACCCGAATCATCATGATATTCTCCACTCTCAGAGCGATGTTGGGCTCATTGGTGTAGACCTCACGGAACCCGAAGGGGCTACACAACCTCATCATCAGCCTGCGGTACTCGGCGGCGGTCAATCCTGTCCCTTCAAGATCCCAGTGCCACGACAATCCCTGCATGTAGGCGATTTTGTCCTCAAAGAAATCCTCCCGGAACGTGACCTCAACCATGCGCTCGGCGATCTTGAGATTGCGATAATTCCGACTGACCTCAATGGCTCCCAGTTCGTACATCAGGTCTCCCAATGCCGCCCAGCGCTCGTCAGGCTCAGGATACCAACAGGCAAGGTATCCCGCAATGATGTCGGGCTCCGGCAATGCCAGGGTCACCCTTCCCCCGCGACGAGCGGCGATCTCCTGAAAACTCTCCGTTTTCTGGATGATGGAATGATAGCAGGCAAAATGCCCAAGCCCGTTGTCCAACTTCAGCCCGGCAATAAACTCGGGTGCGCAATGTGTCCGAACGGTCAAAGACCCCTTGGGGGTCTCGTACACGTCCGAGTTTGACGCAAATGCCGCGTCTCGATCGTCGTTGCGTGGAGATGTCAAAAGTCGCCCCACTGTCCTTGCAAAGTCTTGACCATGATGATCAGGTTTCTACAATTGCCTTCCGGGTCCTTCACGTAGTCTTCCAGAACCGCCTCTTCATGAAAACCCAACCGAAGGGCCGCCTTGATGGCGACGTCCTCCAAACCGGCGACGAACTCCGCGACGAGTTTTTCTATGCCTAAATCCATGGCCAGTTTTGCCGCATCGAGGATCATCCAGCTTCCCACTTTCTGGGAGCGAAATTCCGGAATCACCATGACCCTCAGATGCGCGACATGCCGGGCGCATCCCGATGTGGAACGGTACAGCCTGAGGTTCGCGATGATTTCTCCGCCCTCCTCCTTCACGGCAACGATAGGGAGAATGCGATTGTAGTCGAGGGTCTCCAGCCAGCGATGGAGTAGCTCCGGATCCGTGAGGTTCTCTCGGAGAAACCACTGTTCTTGTTTAGGAATCTTGGCGAACATCCGTCGTAGTGCCGGCTCGTCGTTTTGCACGGTCGGACGCAGCAGCACGGACGTGCCGTCCTTGGTTACAATCGCCTTAGGATAGTCCTCCAGCATGATCCGGTTCCTTCCGGTTCGGTTGGGTTCGAGCGAGTAGGATGCCCCGGTCCTCGGCAAGAAGAGCGCACGCGGTCTTTTCGGCTCTCATGCAAAACCTGGGGGCACGCAACATCTCGTAACGTTACGTTTTGCGCAGGCCGCACATGTTTCGTCGGGGCTCGCCGTCGGATGCTTATATGTTCGAATTATCAGATAAGGCACCGGGGTTCAACACAAACCGAGTGCGGGTGAGAAACTTTGACACATCAGCCGGCGGACTTCATGAACAGGCTGAGGAGGGTCAGCGGCACGAAAAGGGCTAGCCAGAGCTTGGGCAGGATCTTTCCCTGGTAAATTGTGCTCCAGTGGATGATCACGAAGAGGATGGCCGCCGGAGAAAAGCAGAGGGCCAAAATGCCCCACATAGTGCTCTGCTTGAAGCACTGATGGAGAACAACGAAATAGTACACGAAAATAAAACCGCCCACTGCCAAGGTATGGAGCAGCACCACCTGTCTGCCGTACCCCACGAGAGCGAAGAGGATGGACAGGACCAAGACGCCCACGGTTGTACGGATGATCCACAAACGTTTTTGCCGGGCGCTCTCCAGAGCTTCCGAAGCCTCGGCGTAGAAATAGCCGGCGATCTTGTCTTGCTGCGATCCCGGTTGGGGGGCTCCGGCGTTTGAGGTCTGCCCGGGCGTCTCCTGTAGAACCTTGGACAGAACGATTCCGCAGTGTGGACATTCCTGCAGAGACGGCTCCAATGTCCGACCGCATTGGGGACATTGGGGCACGTCCGTGCCGCGGCCGGGGCCGATAGGGTCTTTTTCCGGCAGAGGCTGTTTTGCGCCGGGTCGGTCCGCAGTCTCCCCCCAGGTGGCCCGACCGTGGAGGTCCTCGCCGGTGACGAGCCCCGCGTCCAGCATCTTGTTGAACGCCCCGCGGAGTTGGGACGGGGTAAGCTCGTATTTTGCCATGAGCTCATTGTCGTGGAGGCCTCGTCTCGCGTCTTCGGCCAACTGTCGTGCATTTATCTTTCTACCGGCCACCATCTTCCCCCCCCGCCGATGATTCCATGGCGGAACGTTGCAGCCATGTACTCCCTCGGGTATTCACCGGAGTGACCTCTTCGACCCCGGTTCCCGGAAGATCCTCCCGGGCCGGTTCAGGTCGGGCCGTTCGTAGCTTGAGAGACATGCCATCATTCTAACGGATTGGATCGCGAGGTGGTAAAAGGCGTTGAAACCTCCGGTCAATTCCGGCAGCCACGCTTGAAACTCATGTATCGAAACAGGAGCGAAGATGATGATGTCGGATGGGAGGAAGATCGACGTGGCGAGCGGCAGAGTGTATATACCCCGTCCCGGAAAACCGCCTGCCGGAAGTGTTACTTCCGTAGACGGGGTACCCTCAACCCTCCAAAAGAAACAAAAAACAAAAAAATATGATCCGGAAGCGGTAACGCAGCGGAGCATACTCGAAACCCGGATGGAGAGTCAAGAGTTTTTCTCGGACCGTCCCCGGGGACGCAGATCCGGCCCGGGGAGCGATCGAAGAATAGGTAAGGACTTTGAAGACTTTCCCGGACGATCGACGATCTCCTCGACGCTCGACTCCCAAGGGGACGGATGCCCGGTCGGAAGGGAGGCACCGGCCTCCCCTCCGTCAATTGCCTCAATCAACGGCTTCCAGTGCCTTCTTCAGTGCTGCCAGGAGAAGCAGCACGTTTTCAGGCCTACTGTTGAATCCCATGAGACCTATGCGCCATACCTTTCCGGCGAGCTGCCCCAATCCGGCAGCCATTTCGATGTTGAAGTTTTTCAGGAGGTAGGCGCTGACCGCCCTGCTGTCCACACCATCGGGAACGAGGGCGGTAGTAAGGCTGGGAAGTCGATGCTCCTTTCGGACGTGACAGCCGATCCCAAGCTCTTCCAGCCCATCCCAGAGCATCTCGGCATTCGCCTGGTGACGCTCCCATCGGACCTCCAGACCCTCCTCGGCTATGACACGGAGAGCCTCCCTCAGGGCATAGTTCATGTTGATCGGCGCCGTATGGTGATAGGTCCTCTCGTTTCCCCAGTATTTCCCAACAAGACTCATATCCAGGTACCAATTGGGCACCTTGGTCTTGCGACCATTGAGCTTGGCCAGGGCCCTTTCCCCCAGGGTCAAAGGGGACACACCCGGCGGACACCCCAGGCATTTTTGGCTCCCGCTGTAGGCAAGATCGACATGCCATGCGTCAAGGAAGACGGGGGCTCCCCCAAGGCTGGTCACGGTGTCCAGGAGAAGCAGGCAGTCAAATTCACGGCATAATTTCCCTATTCCCTGCATGGGCTGCATGGCGCCGGTTGAGGTCTCGCCGTGGACCAGGCCGAGGATGGCTGGACGATGCTCCTGAAGTGCCGCACCGATCTCTTCCAATGTGAAGACCTCACCCCAAGGTTTCTCCAGTCGCCTCACGTCCGCCCCGTACCGGGAGGCCATGTCGCAAAGCCTCTCCCCGAAGTATCCGTTCACTCCGATCAGGACCACATCCCCCGGTTCCACACAGTTGGCCAGCGTAGCCTCCATGGCCGCGCTCCCCGTGCCGCTCACGGGAATGGTGAACCGATTGTCCGTTTGCCACACGTAGCGGATCAGTTCCTGGGTTTCATTCATGATTTCAATGAATTTGGGGTCCAGATGGCCGACTTCGTGCATCCCCATGGCCTGGCGCACGCGGGGATGAATATTGGAAGGACCGGGTCCCAGGAGCAGTCGTGGCGGCATGTCCAGTTGGAGGGGCTGAATGCGATGAGAATTGTCTACCTCGTGAGTCCTGTCTTTCATAATACGAACCTCTTAAATTCAGGGTTTTTCTTTCTCCGCCACCGTGAACAGGATCGGGTCGAGCGAAGGTCGGGATCGGCCAAGCGTCGGAGCATCGGCAGGTTTCGTCCGGGCTCCCGCGGTCGTCCCAGGGCCCCGACATAATACGTGCCGCAGGAGCGAAATTCAACCTTCGCCGAAGTTTCCATTTCACAAGTCCGGTCTCACATTTCACCCCTGGCGGAGTTTCTGAGGCATTTGCTAGCGATCGGACCCTCTTACCGTCATTCCTGCGGAGGCAGGAATCCAGGCTCCTTCGAACAGTCTGGACCCCGGCTTTCGCTCGGGGTGACGACTTGAGACCATTCCGGGCCATCCCGAAATCGATTGCCTTCCGGAATTGCATTTCGGAAAAGGAGTAATGAGTCCGAGAACACTGGTCACTTCATTGTTGCTTTCCGGCCTTGTTTATCTGATAGTAGGGCTTACTCTTTTGAGATAAACGCCGCTATGGAGAGATCGGAACGGTACACCCGTTTCGGGTCCGTGCCTGAGAGGGGTATGGTACTCGAACGCAACACTGCCGAAGCTTGCCGACAACCGGTTCTCATGTCCGAAGCCCGCCACGAGTTGCGGGACTCGACATGAAGGTTGTCTCTCCAAGCACCTCCCATGAATAGCTACGGCTAGTCGACCGGAATTCTGGAGCGCCCATGAAAGATGGTATCCTGAGAGAATTGACCCGGATCGTAGGAGAGGAAAGAGCCACGAGCAGACCTGAAGACCTTGTGGCTTACTCGTACGATTCGCATGTGGATGAGCACCGACCCGACTTGGTCCTCTTTCCCGTCTCCACCGAGGAAGTGTCGGAGATCATGAAAGTGGCGTATCGCGAGGCAATCCCTGTGACGGCACGAGGCTCCGGGACCAATCTAGCCGGGGAATCGGTACCCATCCGGGGCGGCATCGTGGTGGTATTCACGCGCATGGATCGCATCGTGGCGATCGACGAGAAGAACCGCACGGCCAAAGTTCAGCCGGGAGTCATCAATTTCGAGTTTCAGCAGGCAGTGGAGCGGAGCGGTCTCATGTATCCGCCGGATCCCAGCTCGTGGAAAATGGCCACCATGGGGGGAACCGTCGGCACCAATGCAGGAGGACCGAGAACCATCAAATACGGGGTGACGAGAGATTACCTCCTGGGCTTGACCGTGGTGCTCGCAAACGGAGACGTGCTTAAGACCGGCGGGACCACCATCAAGAACGTCACCGGGTACGATCTGACAAGGCTGATCTGCGGCTCGGAGGGAACCTTGGGGCTTATAACGGAAATCACCGTGCGCCTCATACCCAAGCCGACCGCTTCCCGGACCGTTCAGGCAGTCTTCCAGCGTTTGGAGGACAGCTCGGACGCAGTGGCTGCAATTATTGCCCAAGGGATCGTACCGGCAAGCCTTGAGCTCATGGATCGCGTGATCGTTTCGGCAGTGGAGGCCGACTCGCCCACCGGTTTGCCGACCGATGCGGAGGGCGTCCTCCTGATTGAAGTGGACGGCGACCCCGCGGGTCTTGATATCGAAGTCGAAAAGATCGAAAAGATTCTCAGAGCCAACAACGCCACAGGTGTCCGCTGCTCTACCGACGCGGCGGAAGCGGAAAAACTGTGGACGGCACGCCGGTCGGTCTTTTCTGCAATGGCCCGGTTGAGGCCGAGCGTGGTTACCGAAGACGCCACCGTACCGGTTTCCAACCTCACCGCGATGCTTCGGAAGATCCGGACGATTTCGGAACGACACGCCATTGAGATCGGTGTGGTGGCCCACGCGGGAGACGGTAATCTCCATCCGCTCATTCTCTTCGATCAGCGGGACGAGGCTGAGAAGAGGAGAGTGGAAGAAGCAACCAAGGAGATTTTTAGGGAAGCTCTCAGCCTCGGTGGGACCCTTTCCGGCGAGCACGGTATAGGACTGGCGAAGAAACCGTTCCTGCAGCTGGAATTCGATCCGGTGGCCATGTCCATTACCAAGAGGATCAAGGAGAGTCTTGACCCGAAAGGGATACTGAATCCCGGTAAATTCGTGTGACAAGCGTGAGGCGGTGCCCGTGCCCGTGCAGTATTCGGCACAAAAGGTTACAATGTCGCGATCCGTCGACCGATAGCTGTGGAGGCACGGATGCCCGGTCCGTTTCGATAGGAATGTTGACGAGTATCTCCCATAGGTGTTGTTTATGTTTGCCGAACATGTGAAAGAAGACCTCCATAACTGTCTGAAATGTGCAATATGCCAGACGGTTTGCCCCACCTATAAAGTGACTCGCATGGAGCGGTACGCGCCGAGGGGGCGCATTCAGATGGTGCGACACTATCTGGAGGGCGATCTCTCCGTGTCCGGAGGATTGCGGGAAGCATTGATGAGCTGCATTCTGTGCGAAGCCTGCGCTGCGGCCTGTCCCAGCGGTGTGCGTCTCGACCGGGTATTCGAGAACATGCGTACCGAGCTTCACGAAGCCATGGGGACCGGGTTATCCAAACGAGCCCTCTTCGCCGCCTTGAAGAATCCCATGCTTATGAGACTCGGAGCTCGGATCGCCCATGTGGGAATGGAGACATTGGTAGTTCCCCTCAACGTCAAGATGAAGGTCGGCAACATCCCCCTGGATCGCATGCCGAGATTCAATAAGACCCCGTTCAGAGCGCGTATGGGCGGCACCATCCCTGCCAGGGGCAAAAGGATGGGGAGGGTAATCTACTTCACAGGTTGTGCCACGGACCTCATGAACGAGGATGTCGGCACCGCAGTCGTCCAGGTTCTCACCAGTCTCGGCATAGAGGTGATAATTCCTCAGGATCAGGTCTGTTGCTCCGTTCCCATCTTTTTGAGTGGGGCCCGCGAGGCTGCCCTCCCGAACATTATGAAGAATCTCGCCCTGTTAGATCGGGACGATGTGGACTCGATCGTAGTGGATTGCGCAACCTGCGGCGGCGGTCTCACCCGAGGAATTCCCCATCTCATGGAAGACCTGGGATTGGACGTGGAGCGGGCCAAGAGAGTTGCCGCCAAGGTCAGGGACGTGTCCCAGGTAGTGGCAGAGCGTCTGGACGACCTCGAGTTGAAGGAAACAGGGCGTCGAGAAAAGGTTAAGGTCACCTATCACGACCCGTGTCATCTTGTTCGGAGCATGAAGATCTCTGCCGATCCCCGGAAGCTTCTCTCCGCGCTGGCGGATGTTGACCTCAAGGAAATGGAAGGGGCCGACCAGTGTTGCGGAGGCGCGGGATCGTTCCAGTTCGAGCATGTAGAAATATCCGCGGGTGTTACCGCTCGAAAGAAGGGGAACGTGCGCGCCACGGGTGCGCGAGTTCTGGCCACCGGATGCCCCGGATGCCGGCTCACCCTTTCCGGCAATCTCACCGATCGGGACGATCCTCTGGTCAAACATACCATTCAATTGGTGGCCGAGCGCCTCCGGGACGAATAAGGAGGCAAATCCGAAAGTCCGGTCGAATCTTCCAACCGAAAGAAAAGGAAATTACATGAGTTTTTTTTCCATAGCAGAAGACAAGTGCAAACGTGACGGCATCTGTGCGGCAGCGTGTCCCATGGGGCTTCTTGAGATGAAGACGGAGGAGTCTTTTCCCACACCGATTGTCGGCGCTGGAGAATTGTGCATCACCTGTGGACATTGTGTTGCAGTCTGCCCGCATGGCGCATTGTCACTGAAGGCAATGAAGTCGGAAGATTGCCCGCCGTTCAGAAAGGAGCTGATCCCCGGGCCGGAGCAGATCGAGCATTTCCTGCGATTCAGGCGCTCAATTAGACGATACAGAGACAAACGGGTGAACAGGGACCTTCTCGAACGATTGATCGACATTGCACGGTTCGCCCCCTCCGGTCACAACCTCCAACCTGTACACTGGCTGGTTTTCGAGACCCAAGTCGAGATCGACAAAATAACGGGGATCGTCATCGACTGGATGCGAATGATGATCGCGAATCAACCGGAGATGGCTGCATTGTTCCACATGGACCTCGTGGTCGGAGCGTGGGAGCGCGGGGAGGACAGGGTATTGCGCGGGGCCCCCGCCCTGATCGTTGCCCACGGAGACCCGGCAGTATCAACGGCTCCGACGTCTTGCGTCATAGCTCTCACCTATCTGGAGCTGGCCGCAACGTCACTCGGCCTGGGAGCTTGCTGGGCAGGCTACTTCAACGCTGCGGCAACCTTCTTCCCGCCGATGATGGAGGCCTTGGGTCTCCCGGCCGGTCATCAGAGCTTTGGGGCCATGATGGTGGGGCATCCCCAATACTCTTACCATCGCCTGCCGCTCAGAAACGCTGCGAAGGTAACGTGGCGCTGACGGGACGTCTCACACGGCAGTCTCCCCGGCATCGAATGATTGAACGAGGGAAGCAGCCGAATGACATTGTGAAAGGAAAGGAACGGCTGAAGTCACCATCAGGAGCTTCTTCCGTTGCAACGTAAGTGCGAGCGCGCGGAGCACCCTCGAAATCGTGGATCGTCCTTCCCCTGGTGCTCGTTGCACTTGCATCGGCAGGAATGATCGCGAGCGTGGTCCCCATGGTGGGGTCCGGTCTTTCTTGGGACAAAATCCTGCACCGAATGCTCTTCCCCATGGGCCGGATGCTGGTGTTTCTGGCGGTGGGGCTTTTGGTGGGTCAGATCATTGAATCACTGGGTTGGACCACCCGCATTGCCCGGGCGGTTCGGCCCATCACTCGATGGGCTCACCTGAAGGATGAAAGCGCCGCAACCTTTATTGCGAGTTTTGTCTCGGGCCTCCTCGCCAACACGATGTTGATGACCTATCACCGGGAAGGTAAACTGACGGACAAGGAAATGTTCCTCACGTACCTTCTCGGCAAAGGGCTTCCCGTATTTCTCCTGCATCTTCCAACCGTTTTTTTCATCACGATTTCTTTGGCAGGGACGGCCGGGCTCATCTATCTGGGGATAGCATTTTCGGCAGCCCTGGTCAGGAGTAGCGGGGTGCTGCTCTATGCTCGCCTTACACTCCCTCCGGCCCATTGGAGTTGGAGTCCGCTCGTTCCCGAGGCGGCAACGCGACCGGGCCCTTTTCTCAAGGACATCCGGGTAAAGTTCCTTGACCGGTTCACGAGACTGCTTCTCTACTCGCTGCCCATTTACGTCATAGTGTTCACACTCAACCACTGGGGAATCTTTCACGGACTGGAAACCGGCGGACTGGGATGGGTCTCCGACCAGGTCTTTCCCGTGAAGAGTGCGGGAGCGGTGGCGCTCGGTTTTGCTGCTGAATTCAGTGCGGGAATGGCTATGGCGGGCAGTATGACCGCATCCGGGGTTCTCTCCGTGAAACAGGCTGCCCTGGCCCTCGTAGCGGGAACGGTGGTCTCAACCCCCCTGAGGACCATCCGGTATCAGCTTCCCACACACGTGGGACTTTTCAGTTTGAGCACGGGAAGCAAGCTGCTGGTAGTAAGTCAGGCACTCAGAATCGTAAGTTTCGTTGCAATCTCGATCCCGTATACTGTGTGGGGTTGAGCTTCGTCAGGAAATCTGCACGCCCCCAGATCGTCGCTCACAGGTTTTCCCGGCTCATTTCGGGCAAGAAAAGACCATTTCGGAAGGTGCGAGGGAACATGTCAGCCGGAGCTCACACCATTTCGCGGTTCAACAGGTAACACGGTCGGCATGTCTCTTCCGCTGCGAACGGCACGACCTGACTTCACTTCAGAGACATGCCGTCCGTGTCGTGAAGTCACATTCTTAATTGCGAAACGGTATCAGATTTCTATGCGATTCCATTTCCCGTCGGGAAGCATAAGGTCCGCCACTCTGGGCACAGCGTAACCGTTTACGAAAAATGAATCGGGCGTGTCCGGTCCCACAAGCACCACCGGTGCCTTGAACTTGGCGGCAAATTCTTCAACGGTGGTGGTGCTGCCGAAATCCGCGTGCTTCTGGTTGTACCCTATGATCAAAACTTCATATTGCCCCTTCTTGAAGCACTTCTTGAGCTCCCACTCGTTGTTTCCCTCACAAAGACGAAATCCCACCTCCGCATAGTCGCCGAGTCGGCCGTCAAACATCTCGCGCATGTGCCGGTCCCGCTCCGCAATAAGATCGGGGGTGACCCGCTCTGTATTCTTTCTCTCTTCGTCCCGGAAGACGATGTCTCTGCGAAGGGCATAGGGTGATTCGAGAAAGTGAAAAATGTTTAATCTCGTTTCGTGGTGTCTCGCCAGGGCGAGGGCATAATCGAACGCCCAGTCGCCTTGTCGGGAGAAGACGGCGCACAAACCTACGCCTCCCGTAATTCCTCCGGCCTTTCGTCGCCGATAGTCAGTCAGATTTACCACTTTGCCCTTTGAAGGGACCATGCCGTTACCTCTTTGTATAGGTTCCAGGTCTTTATAGTCCACCACGGCGGAGTGTGTCGGATAAGAATCTCAAAGCCGTATCTCGAGCATCCCGTGCGTCGAGACATGGACACACGGCCCCCGCTCAAACCCAAATGAGGGTGTGAGAACCCGGGAGTACGATCAACGGCGTCGGCAACCCGTTTCTTCCACAGGGGGAGTGATCTGCATACCAGGAAAAACCTTGAGCGGCTTAAGAGATCGTATCCGGAGGCGACCGTCAAACTCCGACGAGACTCCCCACACGCTGTCAAATATCGCCTGATGGTCTTCGGCTCGGATTATAACATGGCCGGTGGGTAAATCCAACGTGAGTCCTTCCAGGGCCTTGATGACGGCCTCTTTGTCGAAAGAACCGGCTTTGGCGGCAGCCGCGGCATAGGCCTTCACGCCGCTGTAAGCGCCCTCTGCGTTGTAATCGGGGAAGAACCGGTAGCGATTCATGTATGCTTTTACAAAGTTTTCATTAGCCGGCGTAGTATTTCCCTGGAACCAGTACAACCCGCCAAGCCACAGCCCCTTGGGCATGTCCAGTCCCAAACCGTACATCACGTCCGCGGAATAGGCCAGATTCATGATGATTACCGGTATCTTTTCAAAGAAGCCCATGGGGGTTGCCTGACGTACGAAGTCAACCAAGTTGCCCCCGTAAAGGGAAATAAGCACACCGTCGGGTTTGCTGTCGATTATCTTCTTGATGTACGGTCTGAAATCGCTCGTCACTGTTGGTGCGTAAGCGATTCGAGTCTTATCGAAAAATTGAGCGGCCGGTTTGATTTGTGACAAAAAATTCTGAAAGTACTCCCAGCATTGGTACCCGAAAAGATAGTCGGGTCCCAATGTCGTCCACTTTGTAGCATTGGTGTCTGCGGCAAGTGCGGCGGCACTCTTCACATTCTGGGGCCCGTTTTGCGAAACCCTGAATGTGTACGGATTGCAGATTTTTCCCGTAACGTCCGGGGTCATGGCAAGGGTAATGATGAGAGGTGTTCTCATGTCATTCATCGCCGGCGCAACTGCGCTGGCAACGGAGCTCGATACGATCCCCAAGACCGCATCGACGCCGTGTTGCTGCACCAGCTTTTGCACCGCTTGGACTCCTGCTTTAGGGTCGAGACGGGTGTCTTCATAAAGTGCCGTCAGTTTGCGACCGTTGACGCCCCCTGCATTGTTGATCTCCTCAATGGCCAGCTCTGCTCCCTGTTTTGCTCCAAAACCGTAATGGGCAAGCCGTCCGGAGAAAACATAGGCAAAGCCGAGCTTAACCGGTTCCTGGCACCATGCCTGGGCGCAGGCGAGACTGATGGCGATAACGATAAGGAATGTAAGCGATCGAGAGGCTTTCTTGGGCATGAGGACCTCCTTGGCAGGTGTTCCGGCAATGTTGGACGAAGGTTCATAAAGGGTGGGATTGTTTTACCGTTACTGTGAGCCCGTGACTCTGGGGCACATGCCACCAGCACCGTTAACTCAAGCCTAACAAATCCCCCGCTCCCATGCAACTTCTTTGTGGAAAACAGCACATATTCTCGACTCCCATGAAACTCCCGGTATGTGGTGACCCTGTATTTCCGCAAGCCGGAATACGGATGCCACATTCGATCCAACGTTCCCCGTGGCGGAAGACGCCACTTTCCCGGCAGATCATCGGCATTGACAATTTCCCGAATGACTCCTATGGTGGAGTAAATGTAAACGTTCCGCCGGCATAGGGGGCAGCCGCCTCGAGGAGTGACACTATGCAAAGAGGTGAAAACGAGCTTATCGCTGCCGTGCGCTCAGGGGAGATCGCGAAGATCGAGCGATTGCTCCATGAGGCTGTCAGTCCGGACGCTCGTGATAGTGCGGGGGATACACCGCTCACTCTTGCTTCGTTGAGGGGGCTCGCCGAGGTCGTAAGGATGCTGTTGGTTCGCGGGGTCGAGATCGATTGTTCCGACCTTGGCGGTTACACGGCCCTGATGAAAGCGTCTTCCAGAAACCATGCCGACGTGGTCGGGCTGCTCCTCGACGGGGGAGCAAAGGTAAACGCTGCAAACGGCCAGGGAAGAACGGCTCTCATGGAGGCCGCACGCTGGGGCGGTTCCGACGCGGCCAAGCTCCTTGTCTCCACCGATGCCGATGTTAACGCGAAGAGCGAGGATGGAGGCACTGCGCTGACGGAAGCGACAATGTGGGGACACGAGAATGTGGCGGACCTGCTTCTCCGGGCAGGCGCCGATCCCAATGCTTCCGATCGCCAAGGCAACACGGCCCTTTTCTGGGCTTGCGGCAAAGGCCGTGCGCGAGCGGCCGAATTGCTCCTCCGAGCGGGCGCGGATCCCGACGCCGTGAATGAGGAGGGAATCACGCCTCTCATGGCCGCGTGCCGGTCCGGTGATGCCCGTTTGGCAGAGCTGCTCCTGGAGACCGGGGCGAGCATGGACCTCAGAAACAAAGCCGGAGCCACAGCCCTGGCCCAGGCTGCAGGCCGAGATCATTTCGAGGTGGTGAGATTGCTCCTGGAACAAGGGGCCGACGTTCATGGCCGTGATTTCGATGGAGATACAGCGCTCATTCGCGCGGCCTATAACGGACACGCGGACATGACCGAGCTCTTGCTGGACAAAGGGGCCACCATCGATTCGGCAAGCGTGTACGGTAACACTGCTCTCATGAGAGCCGCGTATCGCGGATGGTCCGAAATCGTGGAATTTCTTCTGGACAGGGGGGCCGACGTCAAGTGGCGCAACAAATACGGGAACACCGCTCTTATCGAAGCAGCGATAAACGGCCACAGCGAAGTCATTCGATCGCTCTTGAACCAGGGTGCGGGCATTGAAGAAGCGGACAATGAAGGTCGTACACCACTCATTGTTGCGTCCCTCGGCGGCCGAACCGCCACGGTGAAGGTGTTGCTGGAACAGGGAGCCTATGTCAACACAGCGGACAAGGGTGGAGGCACCGCACTCATGTGGGCTGCCTCGCAGGGCCACAGGGACGTGGCGGAGATGCTTTTGGACGCGGGTGCCGATCCCCGAATGAGGGACAACCGGGGCAAATCCGCTTTGAATCATGCATTGGGGGAAGGGCAGCACGAAGTGGTGAACCTTCTCCTGGAGACTGGTGAAGAGCCGATCGTGGCAGAAATTGAAGGCGAAAGCTCACTTGTCGAAGCGTGTTACCGGGGCCGCACGTCTATGGTGCAGGTGCTCCTGGATCATGGCTCCCGTGTTGATGTGGAAGACGAGCTCGGCCGTACCCCCTTGCTGGTGGCGGCACACATGGGGCACCTGGAGGTGGTGGAGCTCCTGGTGGCCCGAGGCGCGGACATCTCTCTTGCCAACGGAAACGGAGACACTCCGTTATTTCAGGCTGCGGCCCGGGGACGTCAGCAAGTAGTGGACGTACTTCTCAAGCTCGGTGCCGATCCCAATGTGAGAAATCACAAACGGGCGTCACCTCTGACTGCAGCAGCGCAGAAAGGTTATTCTGTGGCGGTGAAGATGCTCTTGGCCGCGGGAGCGGATGTCAACGCGCAGGACGTCGAAGGTAAAACCCCCCTGATGAAGGCAGCCTCAGCAAATCGAATCGGGGCACTGAATCTGCTGCTGCGTGCCGGTGCCGATCCCAATCTCCCCACCGAGCACGGGAACACCGCGCTGATGAGGGTCGCATTCAAAGGTCACCTCGAAGCGGCCCAAGTGCTTTTGGAAGCGGGAGCGGATGTCAATGCCCGCAACCAATACGGCCACACCGCACTGATGATTGCCGTCAGAGCAGGGGTTCCGGAACTGGTCCGTAAGTTGCTCGAAGCCGGCGCGAATGTGGAAGCGCGGGACGAATTGGGAAAAACGGCTCTCCTGCCGGCATCGCGTGAAGGTTGGCACGAGATCGTGGATGTGCTCCTGGAGCACGGGGCCGACGTCGACGCCCATGCCGGTGACGGCGACACACCTCTGATGAAGGCTGCGTACGGCGGATTCTCCACGGTGGTGAAATCGCTTCTTGAGCGGGGTGCCGACGTCGATTTCCGCAACAAGTACGGCAACACGGCTCTTATGAAGGCTTGCTATCGCGGGGAGCGCACGGTGGCGAAGATGCTGTTGGACGCCGGCGCCGACGTAAACGCGGCAAATGCTTTCGGCAACACGGCTTTGATGAAAGCGGCATTTAACGGCAGCGTGAATCTGGTAAGGCTCCTGCTGGATCGGGGAGCGGATACGAGGAAGAGAGACTCCGACGGCTGGACGGCTTTGATGAGAGCGGAGTCCAAGAGATATGCCAAGGTGGTCCGGATACTACGCCATCATGGAGCGGTATAGATTTAGCGTAGGGTCCGGGCAATGTCCGTACCGTGACGCAGGAGGATGCCGCACCCGGAAGCATTAAAGTGGAGTATACTTAGTAAGGCGTTTCCAAATACGGCCGCGCATTCATGTACCGGTCATTGAGCCGACCGGTACGGAAGGCCGGTCGCTACCGGTTCGGCATAAGGCTTTGAGCTCAGCAACGGCACCGTATATACGAAATGCCGTACTTGGCACGGGGACACTGCACCGGGGTGCAGCTCCAAATGACCGCCTCCAGGGTACAGCCCCGACTATTCGACCTGACCGGCTGCGATTTGTGTGAACTTCTGCATGTGTGGGGTATACTCATGGATTCCGGCGGTATGTCCGACGAGGGCATCAAGAGACTGTTGCAAGGCATCCGAACGATTGCGGTGGTAGGCCTGTCGGCCGACCCCGATAAGGACAGCCACAAGGTGGCGTCTTATCTCAAGAGGGCAGGATACGAGATCGTTCCGGTGAACCCGAGCACGGGCTACATACTGGACGAGAAGAGCTATCCCGACTTGCGCTCCGTGGATCGAAGAATCGATCTGGTCGATGTGTTCCGTCCCTCCCGAGAGATCCCTGAGATAGTGGCACAGACGGAGGCGATTGGAGCTAAGGTGATTTGGATACAGCTCGGGATTCGAAATGACGAAGCGGCTCGCAAAGCACGGGCGGCAGGGATGACGGTTATTCAGGACGCGTGCCTGTATGAAGAGCATTCGCGATTGGCGGGCCGAGCACCGTGAATTCGGCATGAGACCGCCCGGTCGATGTTTCGTGCTGAAACTTGGTGGGAATTCGTTTACCTGACGATATACTTGTTCACGAGGACCGTTGCATGGCGCTACTGTTTGGAAAAGACAAGAACAAACCTCTCTTCGACGCGGTTGCCAAAGGCCAGGCCGAGGTGGTTCAGCATCTTCTGGCCAAGGGTGCTGATGTCAATGCCAAAGACGAGACGGGGACTCCTCCTCTCGTGAAGGCCTCCCTGGCCGGCCAGTTTCGCGTGGTGAAGGTGCTGCTCGAGGCTCGGGCCGATATTAACGCCATAGACGGAAAGGGTTATACGCCACTCATGTCCGCGAGCTTCGGCAATCATCTCACCGTGGCCAAGATGCTCCTGGCAAAGGGGGCGGACACGGAGAAGGCCGATCCCAACGGCAACACCCCCCTCATGGCCGCCTCCTATTACGGCAGAGTGGACATGGTCAAGCTTCTGTTGGAAGCCCGGGCAAAGGTGGACACCCGGGCCAAAGACGGCAGAACCGCTCTCATCATTGCCCAGCTCGCCGGGCATCCCCTGGTGATGACTCGACTTCTCGACCAAGGCGCCGATGTCAACGCGAAGGACTCGGAAGGTTGGACCGGCCTCATGAGGGCTGCCTACGACGGCCACTTGGGCATGATGAACTTGTTGCTGAGGAGGGATGCCGACGTTGACGCGGTGGACAAATCGGGCAGGACGGCCTTGATGAAGGCATGCCACAGGGGCCATCGCGAGGCGGTAGAGATCCTCTTGGATAAAGGCGCTCACCCGGACGTACCGGACAATGCAGGGTGGACTACCCTCATGATAGCCGCGGACAAGGGCGACCTGTCGATTGCACGGCTCCTCCTAGATAAGGGGGTGGAAGTCGACACAAGGGACCGGTCGGGGAGAACGGCCCTCATGTGGGCGGCGAGAGCCGGTAGGCTCGATCTGGTCAAACTCCTGCTGGAGCGTGCGGCGGACCCGAATATCGTTGACTCCGCAGGCATGACCGCGCTGGTATGGGCCTCTCAGGAGTCACACGACAGAGTCGCGGAGCTTCTCCTCGAAAACGGAGCGGCGGTAACCAAGGATTCGGAAAAGACCATCGAGGCCATGATAGAAACGTCCGGCGACACCTACACGGAAACCCTCGAGCTGACGCTGGATCAAGGCTTCCTGGTAGAGGCGGGCTCTAATAAAAGCGCGGACGAGTTGCTCTACGCCGCGGGAGCGGGACTGGTGGAAGACGTCAAACTCTTGCTTGACACGGGTGCGGATATCAACGCGTGCAACAAGTTTGGCCTTACGGCACTCATGCGTGCCGGCTACAAGGGAAACCTGGACGTCGTCAAGCTCCTGCTCGAGCGCGGGGCGGACGTGGACCGCGCCGACAAAGACGGCAAGACGGCTCTGATCAAGGCTTCTTCCGCGGGTCACTCCGAAGTGATCACCGCCCTGATCGATCACGGCGCAAATATCAATGCAACCAACACCCACGGTCTGACTGCGCTTATGAGGGCCTGCTATCGCGGACATCTCAATGTGGCGGAACTGCTGGTGTCCCTGGGTGCCGACCTTGAGATCAGGGACTCGGCAGGTTTGACGGCATTGGGCTGGGCCTCGGTGAAAGGCCATGGGGAGGTCGCAACCTTCCTCGTTGAGGCGGGGGCCCATGCCCATGTCTGGAGTCGGGAAGGATACGCCGGCCCCGAAATACCCTCCGTTGTTGTCGAAGAGACCTCGGGCAACGGCCAGTTTTCAGTGGCTGTGGCCACCGAGATCCAGGAGATTCAAAAGGACGCGGACATTCTCATTGAGGCGTGCGTACTGGGAGATGTTCCAAAGGTGGGGTCATTGCTGAGTGACGGTTACAACGTCAACGCGGCGGACGGCACGGGAAGGACTCCACTGCTGTGGGCCTGTTACAAGAACCAAAAGGCGGTAGTAAGACTCCTATTAAGAGAAGGAGCCGACTACAACCTCCAGGATTCCGGGGGCAGGTCGGCCTTGATGTGGGCGGCACTGTACGCCGATCCCGATCTGGTGGAAACGATACTGGACGAGCATATCGAATTGGATCTTCCGGACAACAACGGACGGACCGGGCTGATGTGGGCATGCTTGAGCGGAAGAGCCGATGTGGTGAAGTTGGTGCTTGCTGCGGGCCCCGATCTTGACGCAACCGACCAGGAAGGGAAGACGGCCTTGATGTGGGCGGCGGCCAAGGGCCAGTTGAAGTCGGTGGACATGCTTCTCGCGTGGGGAGCGGACATCAGTGCGGAGGATGCTTCAGGAAAGACAGCACTTCAGCATGCCCTGGAACGAGGCCAAACGGACGTGGTCAAGCTCTTGGACGATTACTCGGCAACGTGAGTACTCCATGGAGCACATATGGTGAGGTATCCCGGCCGTTGAGATTGCTCCGCTCTGCTCGCACGGCTGTCGTTGCGAGCAGAGCGGAGCGACGAAGCAATCCCGAGGGCTGAGAACGTCATCGAATTTATGCCGGACAGTGCTGAGCCGAACCATGGTAGAGGCCGGACGCCGACTAAAGAGGCGCTGCACGAGAGGGAGCCGCACACCTCGGGTCGAAGGAAGGAGTGTTCGCTATGCCGTTATTTCATAAAACCAAAGACCTGACGCGGGTGAGCCGAACGGTTCTCTTCGCGTTCTTGCTGATACTCTTGCTGTCTTTCGGGACCTACGCCAAGGACGATTCCAACGAAGGTGGGGCAGGCGTGCGACCCACCGATTCGGCGACGACGTCGGATCGATCCGTCGAGCGCCGGCAGGCCGATACCAAGGACAAGCCGGCCTCGAAAAAGGATGATGATAAGCAGGACAAACAGGTGAAACGACCCTCGTCGGTGCCGGTGCAACCGTCCGAATCCGCGTCGAGGATCAGGAATGGCATGCAAAGGGTCGATCGGACCTCGCAGAATATGAACCGGACCATGAGAAGCCTGAACAATCAGATCAGAACCATGAACACCCAGATCAACAGAATCAGGAATCTCAACAGAAGGTTGCAGTCCATGCCGCGTCGCTGAGATCGGCGGCGCCCCGACAGAGAAGTGTCCGGATGGCTTCAAGGCCTTCGTGAAGTGAAGATGACGGCCCGGAGAGGATCAATTGCCCCCTGCCCTTTGAGCCCGGTTGAACGCCCAGCGCTCCAGTTGCTTGATCTGCTCCTTCATGGTGGTGGACAAGGGCACAATACTCTCCAGCGCTATGAAGAGATCGTCGTGCTTGATCTCCCGCTTCTGGGTGAAAGCCCTGAAAAGTGCCCCCAGAACGCCTTGCTCTATCTCCGCACCGTTGAACCCCTCGGAGCATTTGACCAGAGACGGGTAGTCGAATCGATCCAGAGGCACGCCCTTCCGGGAGAGATGAATCCGGATGATCTCAGCCCTTTCGTCTTCTTGCGGCAATTCCACATAGAACAGCTCGTCGAATCGTCCTTTACGGAGTATTTCCGGAGGGAGCAGCTCGATGTTGTTAGCGGTGGCGCCGATGAACACCGGGGACGTTTTTTCCTGCATCCAAGTGAGGAACGCCGCGAGGATACGGGAAGCCGCGCCTCCGAGGGACTTCTGGCCCGCGTTGGCGATGCCGGCCTCGATTTCGTCGATCCAGAGGACGCAGGGCGCCGAGGCCTCCGAGGCCTTGATAACCTTCCGCAAGCACTCCTCGGGAGTTCCGTGAATACCGTCGTACACGCGGCCCATGTCCAGGCGCAGGAGCGGAATGCGCCAGAACGCTGATATGGCCTTCACGCAAAGGCTTTTCCCGCATCCGCTGATCCCCATGAGCAGGACCCCCTTGGGGAAGCTCAAACCATAATCCCTCGCCCGTTTGGAAAAGATGTCTTCCCGCTGCTCGAGCCAGCGTTTGAAATTCCTGAATCCGCCGAGGTCGTCAAATGCGATGTCCTGAGGCACCAGTTCGAGGAGACCGCTTTTTCGGACGATCTGCTTCTTCTCCTCGAAAAGGATGTCGAGCTCCTTCTGACCGACCGTCTGTTTTCCGGACAGGGCTTTCCTGAATGTCTGGATGATCTGTTGGCTTGTCAGCCCACCTCCTGCTTTGAGGAAAAGGTCTCTCACTTCCCGTGTGAGAGTCTTGCCCAGGTGGTCCCGGTACTTTTCACGTGAGACGACCTGATCGAGAAGCTTCTCGATCTCCACGACATTGGGGAGGGGCACGTCCAGCAGCACCACTTCACTGACGATCTCGATGGGAATATCCAGCACCGGGGATATCATGAAGATCGTCTTATATGTACTGTCAATACGCTTCGCCGCGTCTTTCAGCTTGCGAATAACCGGCGGATTGTCCTTGAGAAAGACGTGGATGTCTTGAATGATGAGAAACGCCGTCTCCTCGATGTTCATGAACCAGTCCAGCGCGCTCATGATCGAGGGATTGGGCACAACGATGGAATCGTCAAGCGTAACACCGGTGGTGCACGTCCAGACGTAGACCCTGAACGGCGGCTTGAATGCCCCGGCGAGAGCCTTGATCTCACTTTCGAGCCGTCGATCCTCTTCCGAAAGAAGATACACCAACGAGGTTCTGGCTATCACCATGTCCCTGAGAGTATTGCGCAGTCCTTGTGTTTCCTTTTCAGCCATGTGCTCCCCACGTTGCACGGTCCGGACGGATCGACTAACAAATCCGTGGAGGATTCCTTCCTGTCGATGGGGCCTCGGACCGGGAATTCGCTATTCTTTCAGTTGCCTTGCACAAGATCGAGGCTGTGCCGCTCATAGATGGATCACCGAAAGGCTGCCGGCTTTGCCCTTTCTTGCTTACGGCAATTGTCCGCAGCCCACTGCTCTTTCTGCAAAATGGTATTAGTTCTTAATAACTTAACTTGGGCTCTTTTGCAACGGTCTTTGCCGGACGGGTCCGTTTCTGAGATCCCCGGGGTTCGAAATGCACAACGGCAGGTGCTTCCGAGGGGCCCATTTCGGAGAAAAGGCCCCTCTTCAGAGACGCGCTTTTTCGGGAAGGGGGGGTGGGGCTAGATGCCCAGGTAGGCCTCTTTGATGTGGTCGTTATGGAGAAACTCCTGACCGGTGCCGGCCAGGGTGATCCGACCGTTCTCCAGGACGTACGCACGATGGCATATTGCCAGGGTATGATTCACGTTCTGTTCTACAAGGAGCACGGTCACCCCTTCCTCGTTGACCATTTGGGCGATACGGAATATCTCGGAGACCAGTATCGGCGCGAGACCCAGGGAAGGCTCGTCGAACATGATCAGCTTCGGGAGCGACATGAGGCCCCTACCGATCGCCAGCAACTGCTGCTCTCCGCCCGACAGGGTACCCGAGGCCTGCTTGCGGCGCTCTTTCAAACGGGGAAAGAGATTGTAGATGCGCTCCATGGTCTGACCCCGTTTGGATCGGGCCTCCGGTGTCAGCGAACCGACGATCAGATTCTCTTCCACGGTCATTTCCGGGAAGAGTCTCCTCCCTTCCGGTACATGGGCCAATCCATACTCGATGATCCTACTGGAAGGTACTTGATCGAGCCTCGCTCCCTCAAAGGTGACCGTGCCTCGGGCGGGCTTCAACAGCGATGATATGGTCTTCAGCGTTGTGGATTTCCCCGCTCCATTGGCACCGAGGAGGACAACGATCTCGCCCTCTCGGACCTCGAAGGAGACGTCCCAGAGGATCTGAAGATCCCCGTAAAAAACATCGATATGCTCAACTTTGAGCACGGTAATCCTCTCCCAGATAAGCGGTAATGACTTCCTTGTTCGCCGCCACTTCTTGCGGCGTCCCTTCGGCAATGACCGTTCCGTGATTGATCGCGAGAATGCGGTCGGAAATGGTCATGATGACTTTCATGATATGCTCGACGATTACAATGGTGACCCCGGAATCCCTTATTTTTTGGATGAGTTGAACTGCTTCGTCCTGCTCCGTGGGATTTAGGCCCGCGGCGGTTTCGTCGAGAAGGAGCAGCTTGGGCTTCGTCGCAAGGGATCTGGCTATTTCAAGGCGCTTACGAGACGCAATGGGCAAACTCTTTGCCATTCTGTCTCGGTAAAGCTCGAGACCGCAGAAATCGAGGGTACGCTCCGCCAAGGCTACGGCTTCACGCTTTTTTTCCGCGTGCAGGAACGCGGATGCGATGATGTTGTCCAGCACCGTCATCCTCTTCAGGGGCTTGACCACTTGAAATGTCCGGCCGATTCCGCGGCGGCAGATCTGGTAGGTCTTAAGCCCTGAAACCTGCTCGCCTTCAAAGACGACAGACCCTTTGGACAAAGGAAAATAAGAATTGATCAGGTTGAATATTGTGGTCTTTCCCGAACCGTTGGGACCGATGAGACCGTAAATCTGCCCCTGATCCACCTTGAAGCTCACATTGTTAACAGCGCAAAGTCCGCCGAAGTATTTGGTGATACCCTTGGCTTCAAAATAGGCCATCTTTCGCCTCAAGCCTCCTGCCCTTTCCGGAAAAACAGGAATTTCTTCAAAATGGGCCAGTCACCGACCACGCCGTTGGGAAGGAACCGAATGACGACGATGACGAGCAGCCCGAAGCTCAGGACGTGTGCCTCGCTGACATATTTCACCACCGTCGGCATGAAGGAAAAACCCGTTGCCAGCTCGATCTTGTGGAGAAGTCCGAAGCCGGCGGTCCGAAAGATTTCCTGAACCGCAACCATAATGAACCCGCCCGCCACCGGACCATAGACCGTGGCGACGCCCCCCACTATGCCGACCAGTATGGCCATGATGGAGATGTCATGTAAGGAAAAGACGATTGTAGGGTCTATGAATCCTTGGTAGTTTGTGTACAGAGCCCCTGCCAGCCCTATGAGAAACGCGGCCAGGAGCAGCGAGACCATCTTGTACGACAGAGTGTTGATGCCCATGCTCTCCGCGGCGTCCTGATCCTCTCTGATCGAGACGAAGTAGTATCCCCACCGCGAGCGCATTACTACTTCCGTGGTCACCACGGCGAGCGCTGCAATGCCAAGTGCCACATAATAATAGGGTACCTTTGAGACAAAGGTCGGCATAAACTGGATGCCTACCATTCCGTCCGTCAGTGACTCCCACACGGTGGCGACGTGCCGCATGATCTCATTCAACGCCAGGGTAACCAAAGCAAAGTACGGACCTCTCAGCCGGAAGCTGATCCACCCGAAGGGGAGGGCGAGAAGCACCGCCATGATCCCGCCGAGAGGCAACCCCCACCAGGCGGATACCCCAAGCTTTTCAATCAGGAGCGCGGCCGTGTAGGCGCCGGTCCCATAAAACGCGGCAGCGCCGAAAAGGACTTGTCCGGTGTACCCCGAGATGATGTTCCACCCGGTACCTACCGCCACCCACAACAAGACCATGATCATGAGGTGCTGGTAATAGGGGTCACGCACGACCACCGGGTAGAGGATCAGAATCCCAAGCAGCATAAATGGAACGGAAAATCGCTTCATCAGACCTAGACCTTGGTCAAACGTTTGAACCCGCCCGGCAGGAACAGGAGCACCAGCACAAATATGACCAAACCGACCATATCTTCGTAATCCATGCCGATGTATGTCGAACCGAACGCTTCTGCCAAGCCGAGAGTGACACCCCCGAAAATAGCCCCTACCGTGGATCCGAGACCTCCGAGAATCGTGATGACAAAGGCTTTACGGGTAAACGGCCCCCCGATGTCCGGAAAGAGGTAGTAAATGGGCAGGAGCAGCGTACCGGCCGCGGCAACAAGTGCGGACCCTATGCCCATGGTGATGACTTTAATACGCTCCGAATCTATGCCCATAAGCTCCGCTGCCTCGCCGTCCTGCGCAACGGCCCTTATGGAGCGGCCCAGATCCGTTTTGAGGAGAAACCAGAAAAGCGCCAGTGTCAATACGCAGGCAAAAACAAAAGCGATGCACAGGGGAACGGAAAAGGATATGCCCGACAGATGAAAAGCCTTGCTCGAATATGAAGGCTGCGCTGAGAGGTAATTCGACGAAAATATGAAGCGGGCGATCTCGGTGAGCACCATCCCTATTCCCACGGTCATCAGCACCTGGTTTTCGGGTAGTATGCTGTCCACCTTCATCAGGGGATTCAACAAGGTCCTTTGGATAAACATACCCAACAGAAACAGGGCCGGCGTGCTGATAAACAGTGCCCAGTAGGGGTCGATGCCCATGTAGTGAAACAGTACGTACGTCACGTACATGGCGACCATCATGAGCTGCCCGTGAGCGAGGTTGATGATTCCCATCACCCCCATGATCAGGGTCATGCCGATACCTATCAGTGCGTAAAGCCCGCCTTTCAGAATGCCGGCGACCAGCGTTTGCAGAAAGACTTCCATTTCTTCTCGATGGTGCCCTCTTTCGGGTATGATTGGGAGCTCCGATGAGGGTCGGACTGGGAACCTCAATCGGTGGCATGCTCCCTTGGGCTACGGTGCCGTTCCTTGAAATATGCGGCACTCTTCCGGGAAGGCCGATGAGCCTTCGAGCGCGTCTTTGCCGGAGATAGACCCGGTCGTCTCTAAAGAAGCGCCGACCCCTTCACGCCTACCGCCGTTTCGGTTCCGACGGGTTTTTGAGATTACTCACCATTGTCCGGTGCTGTCCGGAGGCATTGAGGTAATCCCTCTTTCCAATCCTCCCGGCACCCCTTCTCGACTATTCACTAAAGGGGGCCGGTTGCTTGCGCACAAGCCCCCTCCGGAGACATAGCCAACGGACCTATCTCTTGGACCAGGGAGGAACGGGGTACACGTAGGGCTTCGTGGCCACGTTCTTGGGCCAAACGGTTTCCAGCACACCCTTCTGCCATTGAATCAGGTACGTGGGTAGCGAGTTCTGCTGTTTCTTCTTTCCGTAAGAGATGAATTTTACCGGACCGAATGCAGTCATCATGTCGGTGCCGGCCAATGCCTCACGGATTGCAGTCGGATTCATTTCCTTTGCTCTCTTGAGAGCGTCCGCCACCACGTACATGGAAGCGTACGCCTCAGCTCCGTGATATTCGGTTGTGGAATTGTATTTTTTCTTGTAGTTCTCGTAGTACTCTTTGGCTCCAGGATAAGGAACTTTCGAGGTCCAGAGATCGGCCGAGAAAACGAACTCGGAAGCAGCCCCGGCGTTCTTGGCAAACTCGGGCAGCGTGAATCCGGCGCCGCCGCCTACGAACAGCTTGGGATTCAGGTCGAGCTCCATGGATTGCCGCATGAGCAGTGCCGCGTCCATGACGTAAGAAATCATGTAGACGAAGTCAGGCTTGGCCGCCTTGACCTTTATCAGCAAGGGCTTGAAATCGACCGCCCCGTGCTCGTATCCCTCTTTGAGAGCCACGTTGATTCCAACCTTCTTGCACTGCGCGGCAAACTGCTTGGAACCGGACTGCCCGAACAGCGTATTCTCATAGAGAATCGCCACCGTCTTCGGCTTCACCACTTCCTGGAGAAAGCCGCTCAGGGCCTTGGGATACTCGCTCACCGGAGGGTTGATCCTGAACACGTAGTCCCAGCCTTGCTCGGTGATCTTGTCCGCCGAGCCGGTGGTAACGAGAAAGGGGATTTTTCGCTGTTGTGCAACGGCGCATATCCCATAGGTAACGGAGGATGAGTAGCCCCCGGTCAGGGCGACTACCTTGTCCCTGGATATGAGCTTTTCGACGGCGGATCGACCCACCTCGGCCTTGCTGGTATCATCCTCGATGATGAGTTCGATTGGTCTGCCATTGACGCCTCCGGCCTTATTGATCTCGTCGAGGGCCATGAGGAAGGAATTCTTCTCTACTTCACCGAATTTGGCTTGCGCTCCGGTCAGAGGAAGGACTACCCCCACCTTCACCGGTTCTCCCGCCGCCCCAACCGGTTGCAGGAAGCCGGCCGACAACATCACCGCCGCCAAGAGGCACAACGCGATCCTTTTCATTCTGAGCTCCTTAATGTCTTGGACAGGTAATTGAATTCAGAATCTCCCACGGTGACCCTAACCGGACAAGGAAGGGGTGTCAAGGAAAAAGAGCCCCCGCTTAACTCTCCCGGGACCGTCCCAGAGCCCTGTTTGGGCGGATCGTTTCAGCTTATGCCGATTGCTTTCGTCTGTTGATGGAGATCCGGCAGCGTTCCCCATGAAGTGGCCTATCCGAGTTGTGCCTGCGGAATCTTCCTTCGACGTTACCGGAATCTTTGAGCTCAGTGTAGCGGACCATGGGAGATCTGTAAATCGGAGGTTTTCTGAAATAGTCGTAGGGGAATTACCTACAAGCAGAATCGGAGAGGGTCGTTGCTTTGGTACTTTATGTCCTGAATACGGTGCCGTTTCTGAGCTCAACGCCTTATACTTACTCAGTAGCGATCGGCCTGTTTGTGGGAAAGACCCTCTCGACGAACGGTATTGCAAGGCATCCCTTCAGGCACCCTTCCAAAGCTGCGGCAGACAACGTCACTTCTTCGTCCATGCCTTGCCGTTAAGTTGCCTTGTTTGTGTCGCTCGGCTTGATCGTTTTTGATTTTGGCTGTATGAATCCGTTGTCCCCGCAAGGACAGCAAGGAACCCGCCATGAAGATCTCTGCCGCTCTCTATCTGCTCGTTTTTCTGGCCGCCCTCGGCTTTTCTTCCCCGGGGAGTGCGGCCCCCCTCGAGCTTGAGAATCGCCTCACGGAATGCGTACGCGCCCTCAAAGACGTACTGGCGGCACCGGATGGAAGCATCCCGGCCGATCTTCTGAAGAAGAGCAAGGCTATCGTGATCTTTCCTTCAGTGGTGAAAGCGGGTCTGGGGGTTGGGGGACATTATGGGAAGGGGGTCGTAGTCCGGCGCAATCCGGGGAAAGGCAGTACCTGGGGCCCCCCTGCGTTTCTCCGGCTCTATGGCGGAAGTGTCGGGTGGCAGGTGGGCGTGCAGTCGACCGATCTCGTCCTACTGGTCATGAGCGAGCTTAGTCTGAAGAGTCTTTTTCAGGACAAATTCACCGTCGGCGCAGACGCATCCGTTGCGGCCGGCCCGGTGGGCCGCGACGCCTCGGCCACCACGGACATTGACCTGTCGGCCGGGATGCTGTCGTATTCCCGTGCCAAGGGGATCTTCGCCGGGATCTCTTTTAAAGGGAGCGTCATAGAACCGGATTGGGCCGCCAATGAAGCATATTACGGTTCTAATCTGTCGATCATCGACGTCTTTTTCAAAGGGCGGGGTAAACTGTCGCCCGCGGCACGACATCTGATCGCGTTCCTGGACCGCAAAGCCCATTGATTTCGCGAAGAGGCTGCGGGAATCTTCTTTCGCATGTTCACAACGCCATTGGGTGAACCGGAACGAGCCATGGAGGAGCAGATGCGGACGGAAGTCCGGTACACGGAATATTACGCCGGGGTCATCGGCAAAATCACCGAGATTCACGCGGTCTATTACCACGAGCATTGGGGATTCGATATCTCCTTCGAGACCCAGGTCGGTAGCGAGCTGTCGCAATTCATGGCCGGTTCTGTCAAAGGCCGTGACTACTTTCAAGCGGCGAGAACGGAGTTGGACTTTGCAGGAGCGATTGCCATCGACGGCAGCACAGCCCAAGACGAAGGAGCGAGGCTGCGGTGGTTCATTGTGGATCCCCGTTACCATGGAACCGGCATCGGCGGCCGATTGATTCAAAACGCCCTGGCCTTCTGTCGTCAAGCGGGCCACGAGAAGGTCTTCCTGTGGACCTTCGAGGGATTACATTCCGCCCGACGGCTGTACGAACGCGCGGGATTCCACTTGGCTGAGGAGCACGAAGTGGAGCAATGGGGCACGCGCATTAGAGAGCAAAAGTTCGAGCTTACTCTTACGCCGGTGCAGCCGGTTGAGCGTTCTTCGTCAAATCAGCCTTGACAGGCTCTTTTCCCCCGTGTTAAGTAGATCTAATAATACGAAAGAAAAGGAATCGACGATTTCTTTTCGGGTATCGAGGCACTCTCCAGTCCTTTCCGGCGACGGTAGGCCCTAAGGCTATACGGCGTCGAACCGAATTCAGATGTCATTGTGAATCATTGTTGCTCCGTCGGACGGCAACGGAATACCGTTCCGACTTATCCCTGCGATGGATTACCGCACTTTTTCAGAGGTCCGTCATGGATATGAAGCGGGACTATTACGAGGACATCCAGCTCTGCCGGTCGAAGTCCGTTCTCGTCGCCACCCTTCTCCTGATGGCCTGTTTGGCGATCTTGCCTTTTGTGGCGGGAGATTACTCGCTCTATGTCGTCAACCTCATGGCGATAAACGCGATTGTGGCAATCGGGTTGAATATTCTCGTAGGTTATACGGGCCAGATATCCCTCGGGCATGCGGGATTCTTTGCCATTGGAGCCTATTCCTGCGTGTTACTCATGATCAAGGCGGGACTGCCGTTCGTCCTTGCTTTACCCGCGGCAGGATTCGTGTCCGCTTTTTTCGGTTTTGTCCTGGGTTTGCCGTCACTGAGACTGGAAGGCCCCTACTTGGCCATTGCCACGCTCGGATTCGGTATGGCCGTGACCCAAATCATCAGCCATGCCGAGTTTACGGGGGGCCACATGGGGGTCGAAGCCCCCGCCCTGGCATTGGGGCCCTTTGTTGCCGACACGGGAGCCAAGCAGTACGCCGTGATCATGGCGGTGACCGTGATGCTTTCCGTGGCTGCCGTCAATCTCATGAAGACCCGGGTGGGGCGGGCTTTCGTGGCCATACGAGACAGCGAGATCGCTGCCGCGGCCATGGGGATCAACATAAGCTGGTTCAAGACCCTCTCCTTCGCTGTGAGCGCATTCTACACCGGGGTAGCAGGCGGCCTTATGGCCTTCGCCCTGGAGCACGTGAGCGCAGGGAGCTTCAATCTGATCCTTTCCATCACTTTTCTCGCGATGATCATCGTGGGCGGATTGGGTTCGGTGATGGGGTCCATCCTTGGGGCGGTACTGCTCACCTACCTCCAGCTCAAATTGCAGGTTGTTCAGGAAGCACCCGTGATTGGGCCCCTGCTTCTGGACATTTCCAACAGATACTTCACCCCGGAGGGTCTGCCGAACATTCAGAGCATCGTCTTCGGTGCAATCATGATTGCCATCGTGATCTTCGAGCCCCTGGGAATGCACGGCATATACCTGAGATTCAAGCGCTACTGGAAGATGTGGCCCTTTTAGGATACAGAGTGGGCAACTGCAGGAGAATGTGAAGCGACTGGAGGCCCCATGGTCTTTTTCTTCGACCTGGTCATCGGCGGACTTTCCATGGGGGCATGTTATGCTCTGGTAGCCCTTGCCATGGTGATCATCTACAAAAGCTCCGAAGTTCCGAACTTTGCCCAGGGCGAAATGGCCATGATTTCAACCTTTGTGGCCTACACCATGATGGACGGGTACGGTCTGGGATTTTGGAGCGCCGCCGGGATCACCGTGATATTTGCCTTCCTCTTGGGGGCCGTCCTAGAGATTGCTTTCCTCAGGCCTGCCAAGGACCCGAGCGTCCTGGGACTGATCGTCATCACCTTGGGAGCGGAGATGATCCTCTACGGGTTGGCCGGCTGGAAATGGGGAGCCAACCAGAATCCCTTCCCGGTGCCTTTTTCCGAGTACAGCGGATTCAGTCCCGGGGGGGTAATGATAACCGAAATCAACCTCTGGGCATTCGTCACCAGCCTGTTCGTCATGCTGCTCCTCTTCCTCTTTTTTCGGTTCACCAAACTGGGAACCGCGATGAAGGCCGTCCAACAGAATCCCTTCGCGGCCAAAGCCATGGGGATACCGACGAGGCGGATTCTTACCTTTACCTGGGGCCTGAGCTCCGTCACAGGAGCTGTAGCGGGAATGTTGGTGGCGCCTATTGCCACCCTGGACCCTAACCTGATGATGGACCCGATGCTCAAAGGGTTCGCCGCGGCTGTCCTCGGAGGCATGACCAGTCTGCCGGGCGCGGCTGCCGGAGGTTATCTTCTCGGCCTGATCGAAAACTTTTTCGGAGGCTATGTTTCCCTCGAATTCAAGTCGGTGGTGGCTTTCGCCGTGATCGTGGTCATCTTGTGCGTCAAGCCCTCCGGCCTCTTTGTGAAGCATTTTGAGAGAAAGGTCTGACGTGAGGTCGTCCGTCGGCACCAACAAGAGCGCGGGCGTACAGGCGGCAGTCTTCGTCGCGGTAATTCTCGCGGGATTGTCGGGTCTCATGGGGATCGATTCCCCGGCGCACTCCGAACAGGGTGCTGCAAGAGACCTGGAGGCGCTCAAAGAGGTGGTGAAGAGCTATTTTCTGGCTGAGATTTCCGGCGACCCCCAGCAGGTCTGGGAAATGCTGGCGCCGTCATCGGAATTCAAGAAGGCCTATTCGTACGAATTCTATGAGGAGATACAGCGGCGTGAGGGCATTCGGGTCAAATCCTACAAGCTCAATGAGATTCTCAGTATCAAAGAAAACTCGGACAAGAAGGCCATGCCGCATGTTGATATGATTGCCGCCGTGCAGGTCGATGTGGTGCTTGCGGGCCCCGAGGGCAAGGATACCCGGCACACGATCGTGTTGACTTTTCTCCGTGAGGCCGGAAGGTGGTACAAGGGTTGACGCTCCCGGGAAGTCTTGGTGCGATGACGGGAATCGTCGCTGTGTCGTTCGTGAGGCGCCCGGAGCCTTTGTTAAGGTCCCGTGGCGCTTGTAAGACAGGGAAGTTCGATCTCCGACGTACGTCTTGGTCATCGATCGGCTCTGTTCCATGACGGATTTTTCGTTGAATGCAGCAACACAAGGAGGAGACGAAGATGAAGAGAGGAGCCGTTTTAGCTATTCTTCTGATCTGCCTCTCGGCAGCGGTCGGGTCGGCGGTTGCGGCGGACAAGGTTCGCGGCGTCACCGACAAGGAAATCCTCATCGGTCAATGGGGACCGCAGACGGGCCCTGCAGCCTTGTGGGGTGCGGTGGCAAGAGGTTCGGGAGTTCTCTTCGACCTGGTCAATGAAGAGGGCGGCATAGCCGGAAGGAAGATCAATTATTTCCTCAGGGACGACGGCTACCAGCCTGCCAAGACCAAGGCCATAGGTAAGGAGTTTGTGGAGAAGATAGGGGTGTTCGCCATAGTCGGGGGGGTGGGGACCTCCACGGGAATGGCCGTCCGGGACTTCTTGGCGGAGAACAAGGTGCCGTGGGTAGGACCCACCACCGGATCCACCCATTGGACAATACCGTTTCAGAAGTACGTCTTTGCCATCTATCCCCGATACGTTGATGAGGCCTACATCCTGACCCAGTACGCAGTGGAAAAGATGGGCAAGAAGAAGATCGCTTTCTTCTATCAGAATGACGACTACGGCAAGGAAGGGCTCCAGGGATTCCTGAAATACATGAAGGAAAAGGGCATGAAGCCCGTAGCGGAAATTCCTGTGGAGGTCACGGACACCGATCTGAAGTCGCATGCACTAAAGCTCAAGGAAACGGGAGCCGACGCAGTTGTCCTGTGGGTGCTTCCCAAGCACGCGGCAATCCTCCTGGGGGTCTCGAAAGCGATGGGTTTCCAGCCTCAATGGATTTCCAGCTCGACACTCTCCGACTCCGATCTGATGTTCAAGGTGACTAAAGGATTGTGGCAGGGAGTCGTTTACGGAAACTTCCTCGATCAACAGAGCCCTCTGGTGAAAAAATACCTCGCCGCTCAGAAGAAGTTCGCGCCCAAGGAAAAGAACACCGGCGTCTTTTTCCTCGCGGGATTCATGTTCGCTGAGCCCATGGTAGAAGGACTTAAACGAGCCGGAAAAGATCTCACGGTGGAGAGCTTCGTTAAGGCCATGGAATCGATCAAGAATTGGAACGACTGGCTGGGCCATGACTGTACGTACACCCCGGAAGATCATCAGGGCATGAAGTCCGTCTTTCTCAGCAAGTGCGGTCCTAAGGGCAAGCCGGAGAAAATTTCGGACTGGTTGACGTACGGGGCCAAGAAATAGCCTCGTTCATTGACAACATGGTGGAGCACCGGCCAAGGCGGTTGCACTGCCTGTGCGGGGTCCGGCTTCGGCAGACCCTCATGCCGCTTTCACCGGTCTCCACTGCTTCGAGGTGGAGATACAAGAAGTACTAATCCCGAGGGACGTTTCACTCAATCATGACGCTGCTGTCCATCAAGAATTTAAGCATCTCATTCGGAGGACTCACCGCGCTGGGCGGAATCTCCATGGATGTTCGGAAGGGTTGCATCTTCTCCGTCATAGGGCCCAACGGTGCAGGCAAGACGACCATTTTCAACTGCATCACCGGGATCTACCGTCCCAATCGCGGGAGCATCACGTTCAACGGGACGGAAATCGTCGGCAAGAAGCCTCATCAGGCGGCTCGTATGGGAATAGGGAGGACCTTCCAGAACATCGAGCTTTTCAGCCGACTCTCCACTATGGACAACCTTCTTCTCGGTCGCCACATTCACATGAAAACAGGGGTCTTCTCGGGTGCCACATTCTTCGGCAGGAAGTTCCCGGCAGCAAAGGAAGAGTGCCGGCATCGGGAACGGGTCGAGCGGATCATCGAATTCCTCGAGATTGAGGCGGCTCGGAACGTGCCTGTGGCCGCACTGCCGTACGGCACCCGAAAGCTGGTGGAATTGGGCCGCGCTCTTGCCATGGAGCCCACGCTCCTTCTCCTGGACGAACCTACGGCAGGCATGAACCAGGAGGAGAAGAGAGACATGATGTTCTGGATACGAGACATCCGGGACGATTTTCAGGTTACCATCATCATGGTGGAGCACGACATGCAGTTGGTTATGGACGTTTCCGACGAAGTGCTGGCATTGAACTTCGGCGTGAAGCTTGTTCAAGGGCCGCCCCAGGTAGTCCGGACCCATCCGGAGGTTCTGGAGGCTTACCTGGGCCGGGACGAATGAGACCGACCGGGGGGCAGGGGCTTCGTTGCTGCCGGCCCGGCAAAGCACGAGCTCAGGGTCGATCGAAAGGCTTTTTCAGAGGAGCTGTGCAAACACTTCTCCGCGAGGTTGAACGGTGGTACGGAACAGGACATGCTCCAGACAAAGAACATAGAGATTTGTTACGGGAAGATCATGGTTGTGCGCGGGCTGTCGCTCCACGTCAAAGAAGGAGAAATCCGCGCGGTGCTGGGTGCCAACGGAGCGGGGAAGAGTACCACCCTGAAGACCATCATGGGATACCTTGACGATCAGCCGGACAAAGGGTCCATCTGGTTCAAAGGTAAGCGAATCGACGGTCTGGAAACCGAGAAGATTGTCCGCATGGGAATCGCGTACGTCCCCGAAGGACGCGAGGTCTTTCCCGAGTTGACACTGCAGGAAAATCTGATGATGGGGGCGTACACAAGGAGAGACGGCACGATCCGAGAGGAAATGGACAACGTCTTCACCTACTTCCCCGTACTCAAGAACAGACTGAAGCAGCAGGCGGGAACCCTCTCGGGGGGCGAGCAACAGATGCTTGCCATCGGACGTGCCCTCATGTCGAAGCCGGCCCTCATGATACTCGACGAGCCTTCCCTGGGGCTGTCACCCCTCCTGGTGAGCGAGATCTTCCACATCATCCGTGCCATCAACGAGAGCGGCACCACCATCCTGCTCGTCGAACAGAATGCCCGCAAAGCCCTCAGCGTGGCCCACCACGCGTTTGTCATGGAGACTGGGCGCATCGTCCTGGAGGGGCCTCCGGAAAAGCTGCTTGAGAACGAGGACGTGCAGGAATTCTACCTCGGCGTGCAAAAGGAGACTTCGGTAAAAGGCTATCAGCGATACAAGAGGAAGAAGCGCTGGCGCTGATCTCATGGGCCATGCTCCCTGACTATTCGATTTCACAAGTTCGGACGCGCATTTCACGCCTGACTGCGCTGCCAAGGTATTTGTTCAGACCTGAACCCTCTTTCCGTCATTCCTGCGAAGGCAGGAATCCAGGATCTTCCGTAAGCTCTGGACCCCGGCTTTCGCTCGGGGTGACGACTCGGGACCATTCGGAGTCATCCTGAAATCAACTGCCTTCGGGCGCCGCACTCAGGAAATGTAGTACTAAGCCCGGCCGCGGTTTTGTCCCGCACTGTGCGGAGCGATATGGGCCACCTCTTTCCCCAAGGCCGACGAGAAGGAGAACTGGGAAAACCGTATAATGAACGAACAAAGCGAAACCGTGCCCCGGATGTTCGTCGATCGGGTATTGCAGCACCCTGACCGAGTTGCTCTGCGATACAAGCATCTCGGCATTTGGCAGGACATCTCCTGGGCCGAGTACCTGGAAAAGGTAAAACTGACCTGCCTCGGATTTGTGGCCCTCGGTCTGGGAAAAGGCGATCGTGTAGCGGTGATCGGTGAAAACCGCCCGGAGTGGCTGTACACCGATCTGGCCGCCATGTCCGCCGGAGGCGTTACAGCGGGAATCTACACCACCAGCTCCGCGGAGCAATGTGAATATGTGACGGGCCATTCCGGGGCTCGGATCTTCGTCGCGGAAGACGAGGAGCAATTGGACAAGGCCCTCTTTTTCAGAGAGCGCACCCCCGAGCTGGAAAAGATCGTGGTAATGGATTCCAAGGGTCTGCGGGATTTCTCCGATCCCATGGTGATGACCTTTGACGATTTGCTCGCACTGGGCAAGGATTTGGAACAAAAGGAGCCGGGTCGATTCGACGATCTGGTCGCTACGGCCGAGCCCGAGGATCTCGCGCTCATCATATACACGTCGGGGACCACCGGTCCGCCCAAGGGCGCGATGCTCTCCCATAGGAACGTCACCTGGACCACCTGGTCCATCGGGAACGCTGTAAGTTTCAACCCGTCCGACGAAGTCCTCTCCTTTCTCCCCCTCAGTCATATTGCCGAGCGCATGTTCAGCGTGTTCCTTCCGATCAGGTTCGGGTACACGGTCAATTTTACGGAGAGTCCCGATACCATAACGGAAAACTTTCGCGAGGTCTCCCCTACGGTGATCTTTGCGGTGCCCCGGATATGGGAAAAATACTACTCATCAGTCCGAATCCGCATCGCAAACGCCACATGGTTAAAGAAAGTCGTCTATGGCTTAGCCGAGCGTGTGGGAATCACCTACGCTGGTGCCAAGCTTTCCACGGGGGAGATTCCCATCACCTTGCGAATCCTGCATTTCCTGGCCGACGTCGCCGTCTTCTACAAGCTCAGAGAGCGCCTCGGTTTCGAGAGAGTCCGGTTGGCGGTTTCCGGTGCCGCTCCCATCTCGCCGGAAGTGTTGAAGTACTTTCACGGCATCGGGGTGCCGCTCAGGGAAGTGTACGGTCAGACCGAAGGCTCGGGTCCCACCTGCATCCATCAGGGGGATGATGTGAGATTGGCCACGGTAGGACCGCCGTTGCCGGGGGTGGAGGTCCGGATAGCCGAGGACGGCGAGATACTGGTCAAGGGAGGCAATGTGTTCATAGGCTACTTCCGCGCCCCGGAGGCAACGGAAGAGACCTTGACGGACGGGTGGCTCCATTCGGGAGACGTGGGCGTGCTGAACGACGCGGGTTTCCTCTCCATCACCGATCGGAAGAAAGACCTCATCATTACCGCGGGCGGTAAGAACATAGCGCCTCAAAACATAGAGAATCAGCTCAAGTTCAGCCCGTACGTCAATGACGCCATTGTGGTGGGGGATAGGCTGAAATTTCTCGCGGCTTTGATCGTCATCGACGAAGAGAACGTCATTCAGTACGCCCAGGACCACAAGATTCCGTTCACCACGTACGAGAGCTTGACCCAAGCTCCCGAAATTGTGGAATTGATCGACGGAGAGGTGCAACGGGTAAACAAGACGCTCTCCCATGTGGAAACCGTGAAAAAATTTACCATCGTGCCGAAGAAATTGTACGAGGAAGACGGAGAGGTTACTCCGACCATGAAGGTCAAGCGGAAGCATGTCAACGCGAAATTCGGCGACCTCATCAAAGCGATGTACAAGGGCGGCAAATAGATTCCGCGAATAGCGGTCTGCTCCCCGGCATTGAAAGGCTCTTGGTACCGACCATCGTCACTCTCGATCGTGGAACGGAACCGTTTCACAATAACCCGGCGCGTCTTGACTCTACAAGCAGGAAGACGAGGCAGACGGCCACGACCCAGCGAAACTTGCCCGCCAACGTAGGCATGAAGATAATATTCAATGTGCCCAATATGCCGACCACAGCGGAGATGAAGAATATCCACCACAAAATCTCCTGGGCAGAAAGCTTCACCATCGGCCCCCTTTCACAAGCAGTTGGCTGTTGCGACGCCGAGTAGCTCCCGGGAGCAAAGGTTCAAGCGGTTCCCGAATATATCACCCACCAAGAGGATTTGTAACCCTCTCCGTCAATTTTCTTCTGTACGACAGCGGAAGAGACAAGCATGCCCTCGGGTGGTCTGTCTCCGTCATTCCTGCGGAGGCAGGAATCCAGGCTCTTCCGAACACTTTGGACTCCGGCTTTCGCTCGGGGTGACGAGTTGGGACTAATTGGCTTCTTCTTGAAATCCGTTGCCTTCCGGAACCGTATTTCCGAAAAGGAGTATTATGCGAAACCGGTCGGTCCCTATCTCGACGGCAGTAAGTGGCCTGACGTAGAGAGGTTTCCCATCGTGACTGCCTGTTCGTCGGAATGTGCATCGGCATGACAACGCACCTGAGCAAGTCCTTCTTTGACTTTGATATTCCTTGACATTGCATCCAGCGCATACTATCTTCCGGCCCGACTGAAAAGCGTCGCCAGACGCGGCGCTTCAAGACCAAGCCTCTGAGCATCTTCCAGCAGTTAGCAACGCAGATGGCCAATTTATGTCAACCACGGTGTAGAGAAGTCCCCTTAAACGCTACTGTTTACGTGGGTAAAGAGGACAGTGACGCTGACTGCTCGGGAGGGCGGGAGCGCTTCGGGTTGCGGACGGCCGGTCCGTCCGCGGTGACGGCGCCTCTGCCCCGAGCACCTGTTACTCCGGCAGGGCGGCTGAGCGCGTGGGACTTCATCCGATGTTCTCAGTAACTGCGAGCCGTTCATGAAGCCGTCTCGCAAGGTTCAACGAGGATTTGCCGTCCACCCCGATTGGGTCGAGGCTCTGGACAATTTTCATATTGTGCTTGTTGGAACCACCCATCCGGGGAACATTGGAGCGGTCGCGCGTGTCATGAGAAATATGGCATTGAAGAAGCTTACGCTGGTTTCCTCAACTGCTTGCGGTCCGGAAACCGACGCTTTTTCAATGGCATCAGGTGCTTATGAAATAGTTGAGAATGCCGGATTTGTAACCAAGCTGGAGGAAGCCCTTGCCGACACCGTGATGTCGGTGGGTACGTCGGGACGACTCGGGGGCAAACGAGTGACGGCACGGACCCCGGAAGAGCTTATCCCCGTGCTCATGGAGCGGGCCCAATCAGGACCGGTCGCGTGCGTTTTCGGACGTGAATCCCGAGGTCTGACCAATGAAGAGCTGAAGCTCTGCACGCATCACATGATCATACCGACCTCGTCGGAGTTCGCCTCCATGAACTTGGCTCAAGCAGCGGCAGTGACCGCATACGAGGTGTTTAAGATCGCGTGTCGGCCCATCGGGTTTCAAGCCCGCAAATCAAAGCCCGCGTCCGTTCGGGCTCGTGAGGAGATGTACGAGCATATCGAGAGCGTCCTCGTCGACGCGGGGTTCCTCGATCCCTCCAATCCGCTGAGAATGATGCGGGACGTCAGACGTATCCTCAACAGCGCGGAAATGGACGACCGCGACGCCAAGATCGTCCGAGGTATGTTCCGCAAGGTTGGAAACATGATGAGAATAGCCCGTGAAAAGGCCTCAGGGTCCGGGGAGGCATCACCATGGACCGGTGGGGAAACGTGACGAACGAGAAGCTCCAGGCTCATCGGGCCGTACGTTTAACATCGGCGTAAGCGTTCTCCGCGAGGGACAGAGATTGAACCACGAAGACACAAAGGCACCAAGTTTGACCAGAGTATGGCAGCCGAATGTCCAAGTCATATTCAACGCTCCCTTGATTAGAGAACGCATCAAGAGCCCTCTTTTGAGACTTCTTCGTGTCTTGGAGCCTTTGTGGTTAGATCTTCCTCTTTCTGCAAACGTTCGCGCTGAACGATTACACTTCGGCCCACGGGAGATCTCATGGGTTTTCCGGCTGCCGGGCCTCGGGGGAAGCTTTCATCCCCGCTGGCCCTTTAACCTAATGATAATGGTAGTTAATTGAAAATATTATCATATCCCTTTATAGATCCGGTGCTGTTTCGGTTGGGCCCCCTTGAGGTGAGATGGTACGGATTCATGTACCTCCTGGGTTTTGTGGCTGCCTATTTTGTCATCAGATCGGAGCTGAAACGCAGAGGCGGCCCGATTCCGGCCGAGAACGCCGATGATTTCCTTTTCTATCTGATCCTGGGCGTACTGCTCGGCGGGCGTGTGGGGTACGTGCTGTTCTACAACCTGCCCGCGTACATCCGGGCACCGTGGGAGATCTTCGCTGTCTGGCACGGAGGGATGAGCTTTCACGGCGGCCTCATCGGCATGGTGGTGTTCGGTCTCATCTTCGCCCGTAGCCGAAAGGCTCCGTTTTGGGTGCTTGCCGACATCGGCGCCATGGCGGCACCTATCGGACTCATGCTCGGTCGGCTGGGAAATTTTATCAACGGCGAGCTCTTCGGACGGGTTACATCGGTGCCGTGGGGCATCGTGTTTCCCGGTGGAGGGAACGCCCCCAGGCATCCGTCTCAGCTCTACGAGGCTTTTCTTGAGGGACCGGTCCTTTTTGCGCTGCTCTGGTTGTCCCGGAAGAGGACCAAGCGACCCGGAGAAGTTTTGTGTCTTTTCCTCGCATTTTACGGGGTTGCCCGGTTCGTTGTGGAATTCTTCCGCGAGCCCGATCCTCAGCTCGGCTTCATCTTCCACGGGCTGACTATGGGCCAACTCTTGTGCTTGTGCATGATTGTATGCTCCGGCGTGCTGTGGGGCTATCTCCGGCGAGGTCATAAGGATTCTGCATCGCCCCTCCCGGAGCGGACGGACGGAGCGGATTCGGGTCACGGTCGTTTATCCGGGAATGCGAAAAGGTAGTCGGACTCATGAAACGATCATGGAGCGTCTTGGGAGTCGTCCACCGGACCGAACATCGGCACGGACGACGGGGTTCGGTCGGTTCCGGCGATCTGTCCAGGGGCGCAACCGTTCCGGTTTCCGAGCTATGTCTGAGAGAGGAACAATGATCCCTTCAGATCGGAAATGGCTTCTGCTTGTCTCTTCGTTGGCTGGGGCAGTTGTATTGCTTGCAGCGACGGATGGGTGTCTTTCAAGGGCTGTCTTTGCTGCTGACGCCACGCGGGCGCTTTTCAGCGGTACAATGGTGGAAAAATTCATGGGCGGAGGATCGCAGCCCGGTTCTCCCAAGAGCCGGCCTTCGGAAGCCTCTTGGCTGATGAGAGACTTCTCACGACCGGCAGGTGGGAAAATTCCTGAGCCTGACCGTAGTGAACGGAAGACTCAAACCAAGAAAAGCCGGTCGATTCCGGCCGGGTCGGCTCCGGTTGAAACCGCCCCCAAGAAAGAGACGAAGGAAGATTCCGCTAAGGCTGAGAATAAGGGAGCCTCAGGTCCGACGGAGGCAGGAAGCACAGCTTCTTCGGAAGCCGCTACCACCGACGCCAAGGGATCGGCGAAGCCCAAAGACTCCTCTGAAGCGGGAGAGCTGATCAAACAGGCCGACGTTCTAGGGAAGAACGGCAAGTACACCTCCGCGTTGGCCAAGTACGCTCTTGCCCTGAAAAAAGGCAAGGAATTAAAGGACAAGAAATTGAGCGCCCGGGCGCTTCACGGCGCGGCGTACATGCACCATATGCTGGGGAACGAGACGGAGGCCCTCGATTACGTCAAACGCTCCATCGCTCTGAACCAAACCCTCAAGAATGCCCGAGCCAGGAGTCTTGACTATATTCTCTCCGGCCGAATTCTTATGAGCCTCGCCAATTATGCGGAGGCCCTCCAGTCCTTTGATGAAGCCTTGAAGATACTCCCTGCCTCGGAGACGGAAGAAAAACCGGCCCTCCTGGAAGACAAGGCCGCCTGTCTGTTGCGGCTGCGCAAGAGCTCCGAAGCCTTGAAGACCTTGAATCGGCTCTTGGCCGGCCGGGCCAAGGACGGCAAAGACTCGGAAGCAGCGCGACTGCATGTGCTCGTTGGGGAAATCCATGTTTCCCAGTCGGACTACAAGGCGGCAAAGGTCGATTTCCAAAAGGCCGAGGAGGTCTATCGGACCCTCAAACTGCGGAAAGAGCAGGGGGAGACTCTCTTCAGGCTCGCCTATCTCGCACAGGTACAGGGCGATCTCAAGACTTCTCAGAAGGACGTCCATGAAGGGCTTAAACTCCTCGGCGACGTCATGCCCGGGACCCACGCCCTGCCGTTGCTGGTCAAAGGGATGAACGCCTACAACGAAGGGAATATCGTCCAGGCGGTCAAGGACATCACGGCAGCCCTCAACTTGTACGAGAGATCCGACGATTTGGCCATGACTGCTCGCACCAGGTTGACTCTGGCCAACGTGCAGCTCAACCGTTCGAGACTTAAGTCGGCATTAGAGCTTGCAGGAAAAGCCCTGGGCGAATTCAGGGCACTTTCGAGCTCCGGCGGCGAAGCAAAGGCTCTGCTCCTCATCGGAGAAGTTTACTTTCGCCAGGGATTTGTGGAAAAGGCCGGAGAGTATGCCCAGGAGTCGCTCAGACTGGCAGGAAGAATCGGCAACCGGGACCAGGTGGTGCAGGCAAGGATTCTCCTGGCAGAGATCGCCGCGAGCCACGGCGATGCGGAATCCACGTCCAAGGCGCTGAAGGCAGCCCTCGAGGACGCCAGGCCGGGAGTGGATCGAAACATCAAAGCCCATCTCCGGCTCGCGGTGGCCAGATTCCGTCTCTCCAGGGAAATCCTGGATAAAGCCCTCGAAGGGGCCGGCGGCGCGAGACAGGATTTTGTCGAGATTAACGATCGAAGGGGAATAGCCGATTGCGATCATCTCATGGGCCTGGCCTACGAGCTTCGCGGTGAAAGACGGAAAGCCCTGAAACTCTTCGAACAGGCCCTGAAAGAGCACCGCGCCATGTGGGATCGATTCGGCGAAGGAAAAGATCTCACGGCATTGGGAGTGCACTATAAAAACGTTGGAGACCACGGCCGGTCTCTGAAGCTGTTTCAGAAGGCCTTGGATCTGCGCAGAGGGATCGGAGACCGTCGGGGATGCGCGGCAAACCTGGCAAATATCGGGAACCTCAACCGACACGGCAGTCAAATGTCGGAAGCGGTCAAAAACCTCGACCAGGCGTTGGCCCTCTACCGGGAGCTGTCCGACAAGAGGGGAGAGGCAGACACCCTGACCAACCTCGGGCATGTGGATGCGGCCAGAGGTGCCCAACCTGAAGCACTGGAGAAATTCACCTGTGCCCTCCAATTGCACCGGGAAATCCTGGACAGCAGAGGAATCGCCACCGATCTGCTGAGTATAGGCAGGCTGCATGCAGCCAGAGGCGATCTTGACAATGCCGCGGCAAATCTTGAGGAAGCCCGGAAGATAAACGCACGGCTCCGCAATCCGCGGGCCGACGTGGCCATCCTCGGTGAATTGGCGATGATCAAACGGGCCAAGAGAAACCCCCAGGCCGCTCTGGCTCTTCTGAACAAGGCTCTCGGATTGGCCAGGGAGATGAACGATCAGCGGGCCGTTTCGGCCATTCATCTGAAAATGGCTACCGTGATGGAAGACACGGGCGACCATGCAAAGGCTCTCGCCCTCCTGAGAGAGACTCTCGAGACCATGAAGAAACAGGGGGACAGGAGAGGGGAGCTCTGGGCTCTGGGTGGAATCGGCATCATTCAGGTCAAGATGGAGAACTACGAACAGGCGCTCACCAATCTGAACGCGGCGTTAAAGCTGCGAACCGAATTGGGGCTCCCTCCTTCCCAGGCTCGCGATTTGGACTTCTATCTGGGCGAGATCTATGAAGGATTCAGGGATTTCGAGCAAGCCCTGGAGCATTACCAGAAGGCCCTCGCCCTGTACCAGTCTCCGGGAAACGATCCGGTGCTCGGCCGCATCTATCACCGCATCGGGGGCATTTACTATACCATGGAGGATTACGCCAAGGCACGAGACTTCTTTGAGGACGCCCTTCGCATCAACAGCGAAAATCGTGACGTGAAGATACAGAAAAAAGAGCTTATCCGGTTGGGGGATATCTCGAGCAAGCTCGGCGAGCCCGACGCTGCACTGAAGTTTCAGCAGCGGGCTCTTGCTCTGGCCCGGGAAAGTAGCGACAAGCAGATCGAGGCTCGCATCCTCACGCGAATCGGCACCCTCAATCAGATGCAGGGCCGTCCGCGTCCGGCCCTGGACAATTATCGCGATGCTCTGGAAATCCGCACCACCCTGGGCGACAGCCGGGGAGTGAATGAGAACCTCTTACAGATAGCCCTCGTGAGCTCCTCGTTGGGTACTTTCGACACGGCGGTGGCGGACCTGAAAAAGGCCTTCGAGATATCCCAATGCTCTGAGGATCGCAGCATGCTCTGGAAGGCCTACTTCATCATGGGCCGTACTCTGGAGAGAAGAAAGCAGCTCGGCGAGGCCCTGGAATCGTACCGAAAAGCCATCACCATACTGGAAGCCATGGAGGCGGATATCATGGAGGAGTCCGACGAAGACGACTTCATCTTCGGGGGCAAGACGGCGCTTTTCGAGACGACTCTCCGGGTTCTGATGACTTTGGCCAAAAAAGACCCCAAAGGGGCCTACGATCACCAGGCCCTGAGAATAGTGGAAAGGCTCAAGGCGGCCGGCTTCGAGAACACTCTCTCGAGAATCAACGTTGACCATTTCTCCGACCTTCCCCAGGAGCTGCTGATCAAAGAGAAGAGCCTCAAGTTGAGTCTCAGACGTCTCAACACACGACTCTCCGCGGAGCGCTCTCGTTTCAATCCCAATCAGGAGCAAATCAAGAAGCTCCTTGCGGAACGCCGAGCCAAAGAACAAAGCTTCAACAAGCTGAAAGATCGCCTCGTGAGAGAGTATCCCTCGTATGCGGAGCTGCGGTACCCGCGACCCATATCGGTCCATCAGATTCAGAAGGATGCCATCGATCGTGACGAAGCCATTGTGGAATACATGGTCACCCGAAGCCGCACGTACCTTTTCGTGATCGACAAACAACGATTTCACACGTTTTCCATTGACTACGCAGGCAAAGACCTCGAACGTGATGTCGATGCGCTCATGCGCCCCCTGCGCAAGGCCGAGGCTCAGGCCAGTTGGGACCCGTCCGTGGCGTACCGGCTCTACTCAAGACTGATAAAGCCCATCGAGTATTTCCTGATCGGGAAGAAGTCGATAACCATCGTTCCCCATGGCCCCCTGTCTGCGCTTCCTTTTGAGATTCTCGTCAGTTCCAAATCGCACGCGCAGAAACGCTTCTGGTCTGCCAACGATCGACCTTCCTATCTCCTTGAAAAGTATACTTTTTGTTACTCGCCCTCCAGCGCGGTGCTGGCTCATGTCCGAAGCAAAAAGAGGGAGAAGAAGCCCGGGTGGAACCTCGTAGCTTTCGGAGATGCCGTGTACAACGATCCGCAGAAGACCCGGGAGCTCAATCCCGGCGCGGACAGGCTCATGGCCGCGGTGAGTACGACGCGAAGCAACTCCCGGGGACAGGAGTTGAAACCCTTGCCCGGCGCCCGTCGAGAGATTTCCGAGATCGTGAAGATCGTCGGTGGGCCCACACAGACGTACCTCGGCGCCGAAGCCACCGAGACCCTTTTCAAAAAGGCCGACCTGAGTCGTTACGCGTACGTGCACCTCGCCACCCATGGAGTGCTGCTCACCGGCGCGGGGAAGCTCCAGCAGCAACCGGCCATCGTCTTCTCACTTTATGGAGACCATGAGAATGACGGCTTTCTCCAGTTGGGGGAAGTATTCGGTTTGAAGCTCAACGCAGATATGGTGGTCGTATCGTCCTGCCTGACGCCCGGAAAGGCCAATGTGGGCGAAGCGAGCAGTCTCACGGGCCTTTCGCGGGCCTTCCTGTTCGCGGGAGCGGATTCGGTCATCTTGAGCATGTGGCAGGTCAACGACCGGACCACGGCAAAGCTTTTCATCGATATGTACCGAAATCTCAACACGGGATCGAAGGCCGAGGCTCTGCGCTCGGCAAAGCTCGAGCTGCTCAAGGACCCCGGCACGTGCCACCCATTCTACTGGGGACCCTTTGTGCTCATGGGCAACTGGCATGTGCGGACTCCGCCGTCCGCCAACAAACTGAATCCGGAGAACATCCGCATCAAGGGTCTCTCCACGTGGAAGAAATATCTCAACATGTGACGCATCGACTTGCCGGAGAGAATCAAAGAGGATATAGGGAGGGAACCCGATCATTGTTTGCCGCTTCTCGACGCGGTCGGAAGAGTGATGACGTCAAGGGTCTTCATACTGACATGTGCCGTTCTTTGGGCATTGCCGTTGCGGGCGGAAGCGGAAAGCTGCCGGCAGATGGCCAAGGAGCTTCAGAAGCTGAGGCGAGAGTATCACGAGCTCGTAAACCATCCCACGTTGGAAAAGGGGGATCTCTCGTTCGAAGAGATCACTGAGCGGCTGGACAAGATCGTCGAGCTGAAGAACAAGATGCGAAAAGCCGCGTGCAAGAAGATTCCGCCCCGCCCGAAATTCTGATGCAGCAGCAACCGGGAGCACGATTCACCATTCCGGCGGCCTTCCCGGAAAAAGACTCCAAACGGTATTGAGGACCCCAGGCGTATGAAACAGGGCATGGAGCATGTCCATGGGCTCTCATGACGTAAAAGCGATATGGAATCATAGGATTGAAAGGTGAGGCCCTTCATGAGTTCCGCCTCCGACAACATGGACGGTTCGTCCACGCCGCACCGAACCCCTTCACATCACGGCAGTGCCCGCGACAACACCTCCGGTACGGAAAAGCAGTTGTGGCTTTCGGCAGGAATCGGTCTGGTCCTGACCTTCTTTTTGTTGAACATTCACCTCATCATGGGGACCTGCATCTTCAAATGGGATGCCTGGAATCAGTTTTGGCCCTGGTTCAACTACCTTGCGGCTTCTCTCGGCGCAGGACGAGCTCCCCTGTGGGGCACGGGAGCAAATTGCGGATTTCCTTTCTTCGCGGAGCCCCAGACTGCGACGTTTTATCCGGTTGCCCTCTTGTCGGCCCTTCTCTTCGGCGGCGGGCATTCCGTCTTCCAGGCCTATTGGTTAGGCCATTGGTTTCTGGGAGCCTTCGGATTCTTCTGCCTGCTGAAGAGAATGGGCCTTTCCCCGGCAGGCACGTTTGCGGGAACGGTCACCTTCGGTTTTTGCGGCTATTTCCTCGGCCACGCGGAGCACACGACGAATATCGTTACGGTGGCCTACGTGCCCTGGGTGCTGTTGCTGGCGGATCTGGCCCACGATCGGAGCCTGTGGTTCGCGTTCCCGGCAGGGTTGTGTCTGGGATTGGCCGGGTTGGGCGGTAACCCGGGATTACTCATCTATTTCGGACCGATGTTGGTGCTGTGGTGTCTGCTGAAGTTCAGACATGTTAAAAAGACGGCAGCCGTACTCCTCGTGACGTTTGCAACGGGTGCAGTGATACTCTCCCCGGCATACGTCTCTTTCATCACCGAGGGGAGCACCTATACCGATCGATCGGGACCACTGAGCGTACGGGAGGCTTGCAGCCTCAACAGGTTCACCTGGGGCGCCTGCGTCTCCCTGTTGGCTCCCTCGATGACAATGGCCTATCCAAGGCTTTTCGGCGTGCTGGTCCCTCACATTCCGATGCTCAACCCGTACATCGGGATTTTCGGGTTGTTGTCAGTCGTCGTGGCACTCTTCGACGAACAGATCCGAGCTCGCTGGATATGGTTGCTCGTCTTCATTCTGGTCGGATTTCTCTTCTCCCTGGGGAGCGCCGGAGGACTGCGGGTGGTTGGTTATTACCTGTTTCCACCCTTGAAATGGGTTCGACACACAGGGATGAGCCGGATCTTCTGGATGCTCGGCGGAGCCATATTGGCCGGAGTCCTCTTCGACCGCCTTATTGCGGCCGACAAGGCCCGGACACGGGAGCTCGCCTCCCTGAGTGTGGCCATTTTGGCCGGATTCTTCTTTTTGAGCCTTGTCATCCTGCTCCGGACGTGGCTGGAAGGCGACTACATCATAAGGCATGCCTTCAATCAGACCTTTCAAAGGGCTAACTCTTTCTCGGCAGCCTTCAGTTGTGTTTCCGGTCCCTTAGTTCTCATTGCGGCATTCGCGGGGGCGCTGCTGGCGCTTCGCTATTCGGTGTCCAAGACGCTGGTGGCAGGAATCCTCGTGTTCCTTGTCGTTGCCGACGCGGCGGTGCATCAGTACACGAACAAAGAGACCGTTTGTTGGAACGGCCCGGCTTTGATCCAGGCACAACGGTTGGAGAACAGCCGGCCGGCCGACTCGACCAATCCTGTATTCGCCATGGGACAGAGGAAGACCGGCCCAGCATTCTTCAATCTCTGGGCGTTCGACGGCGATTCCTGTGTGAGGACCAACCTGGCGACCACGTCCAGGGCCTATGATTCACTCGTTGGTGGGACTTGGCCGCCATTCAAAGAGACGGGGTTCCTCGGAGTACTGTTGCACGCACCTCGGTTTTGGCTGACTCCTCGCATCCGGTGCGTCGGCGAAAAGGACCGGGAAGCCCTTTCCACCTTGATATCGTCCAGGCCCGACGCTCCGGTTCCCGTTTACATCCATTCACGCGGTTGTGTTGATTCAGCCGAGCCGGGTTCGTGGACCGTTCCGGGATCGTTCGGGAGCGTCAAGGTCCTCACGTACAAACCCGAGCTTGTGGTACTCCGCGTAAGAGCCCCCGAAGACTGCCGGCTCTTTGGTACCGAGCGGTTTGCCGAAAGCTGGAAAGCTGATGTGGACGGAAGGCCCGTGGAGGTAGAAAAGGCAAACTTCTGCTTCAGAGCGGTTCCTGTCCCCCGCGGCGATCACGTGGTGACCATGCGTTACTCGCCGTGGCTCTACAAGCCTCTTCTCGCTCTTTCATGGGGGCTAAGTCTCCTCATAGCTCTTGCATGGGTGGGGACCGCGATCTACCATAAGGTGAAGAGGTAACGAGCTCGCCGGGGATTGCCCTTCAAGAATTCGAACCGACTTCTTCACGTGAATCGGCCGGGCCGATCTTGGGCATCCAAGAAACTCTTCGCGGAGCCGCTTGGAGTTTCCCGGTCGCTCAGAATCAGGCGCGCTGAAGTGTAGCAGCCGCATTCATAACAGAGAGTTTCCGGTGACTTGCAATGACGGAGCATGACGCAATCAAAACAGCCGCAGCACTGATCCGCGACGCAAAGCGGGTCGTGGTCTTTACCGGCGCGGGAATATCGACGGAATCGGGAATTCCGGACTTCCGGTCTCCCGGCGGAATCTGGTCCCGGTACAATCAGGGGGATCTCACCTATCAGAAGTTTCGCTCCCATGAGAAATACCGAAAGCTCTACTGGGAATACGACCGTGCCCGATACCCTGCCATGAGACAAGCGCAGCCCAACGCAGCCCACAAAGCGGTCAAAGAAATTGAGGACTCCGGTAAGCTCCTGGCGCTGATAACCCAGAACATTGACGGACTCCACCGGGATGCGGGGAGCAGCCGCGAAAAGATCTTTGAGCTCCACGGCACGGTGCGCGAAGTGACGTGTCTCGATTGCCACACCCGGTGGGAAAGAGAAGAGATCACCGACATGATGGACCGGGAAGGGATCGAGGTCCCGTACTGTCCCCATTGCCACGGTCCTCTCAAGTGCGCCACCATTGCGTTTGGGCAATCTCTCCCTGAGAACGTGCTCGAAGCGAGTTTCCGTCACGCGCAGACCTGCGACCTCTTCCTCACCGTCGGATCTTCTCTGGTGGTCACCCCCGCGGCCCTCCTCCCCGTGGAAGCGGCAAGAGCGGGCGCCCGGCTCATTCTGGTCAACCTCACCCCTACGCCGTACGATCAGGTCATGGATGTCATCGTGAGGGGCAAGGCAGGGGATGTCATGAAGTCCATCATGACCGAGCTGCGTGCTCTTGACCGACCCTAGGGAGAGGTGCTCTCCTGCCGTCGCAACGGCCTCTGCCCTTTTCGGGGCTCCCACACATCATCATGGCCGTGGGAATCATGCTCTCCTATTGTCTGGCCTTTGTTTTGACTCCGGCCTTCTTCATGGTGATGAAGTCCCTTGACTCGCGGGATCAAAAGAGCGTTCTGCAGGACGGCTTGGAAGGGTGCGTGCGAAGCGCCTACCGGTTGACCGCCCGACAGATCGCGTCGTACTCCTGCGTCACTCTCATGGGCTTCCTGGCACTTGCAGTCTCGCCTTTTCGACCTGTGGTTCTCTTCGGCCTGTTGGGCTTTTCCTCTATTTTTCTGGGATTATTCGGGGATTTGATATTAGTGCAGTCGCTGATCCTCTCATCGGGAGCCATCAGGAGGTCGATCCTTCGTCTGATCGAAAAAGAAGCCGGTCGCGAGAGAGAAGAACCGGGTCTCCACGGAAGGCTATTTCACCATCACCAGTGTGAGGTGACGGCACGGACGGGAGGTCTCCAATACGAAGGGGGGAGGTCGGGCCGTTCACGGCGCAATCGACGGGACATGAGTCTTATCTGTTCGATCGCGAAATGGTCATGAAATACGGGGAGAGAAAAAGGAACCTGTGAACCGAGGGCCGGCTTTGAGGGCGAGGCTTCTGAGCGCGAACCATCCGCACGGTGCAATGGGCTTTGGCGAACCGGTGGAGCTCGATAAGATGAGGATAATGCAGGAAGGGGATGGGAATCCTTTGTTCAGGATTCCCATGACGATCCTCTCCGGAACCGAATCCCCCCAAATCGATATTAACGCTTGGAGAACTGGAAGCTCGCACGTGCTCCGCGTCGACCGTATTTCTTCCGTTCCTTAACTCGTGAATCCCTTGTCAGAAATCCCGCGCTCTTCAGGACCGAACGGTAAGAAGGATCGACCTCGAGGAGTGCCTTGCTGATACCGTGCTTTATGGCTCCCGCCTGGCCGGAAAGTCCTCCGCCGGCTACGTTGACCATGATGTCGAAGCGTCCCACGGTCTGAGTCAACTCGAACGGCTGCATGACGACCATTCTGGATGTCTGTCGGCCGAAATAGACATCCAATGGGCGGTTGTTCACCACAAGGTTGCCGTTGCCGGGTTTGATCCAGACTCGGGCTATGGCGTTTTTTCTTTTGCCTGTTGCGTAGAAACGCTCCTGATTCATATTTCGTCTCCGGGACTAGAACTGATAAGTTGCAGGTTGCTGCGCCGCGTGAGGGTGGGTCTCTCCGGCGTAAATCTTCAGCTTGCTCAATTGAGCCCGACCGAGAGTGTTCTTGGGCAGCATGCCTTTCACGGCGAGCCTGAACAGCTTCTCGGGTTTTTCCTTGAGCAGCTTGTCGGCCCTGGTCGACTTGAGGCCCCCAGGATATCCGGTATATCGGTAGTAGGTCTTCTGCTCGAGTTTTTTTCCGGTAAGCCTGATCTGTGACGCGTTGATGATGATGACGAAGTCTCCGGTATCCATATGGGGGGTATACTGAGGCTTGTGCTTACCCCGTAGGAGGCGAGCGCTCTCGGCTGCGAGCCTACCCAGGACCTTATCCTTCGCGTCGATAACGAACCATTTCTTTTCCACTTCCCCTTGCTTGGGGGTCCAGGTCTTCATGGCACACCTCTTCTGACATGTAAACATCAATGTTTACCACCGGACCGGGACCCTGTCAAGACGAAAGTTCTTTTGACCGAGGAGTTTGTCTTATCGATGTGTCAGGAATCAGCGTGCTCTTCACCTTCTTGACACGCCATCCATGAGACCTTCCGCATGTGATCCCGAGCGACATCCTCCCTCCCGCGGGTTTTCCGCACGCACCGACATATTCGAGTCGGGTCCCATCACCCTGCGTCTTTGGGACAATTGCCGGAAACAGCATAGGCTTGTCACTTCAGTCAGAGAGGTATACCCGCAACGCGGCAGGAATCGGGTGGCTGCCACTCAAAGAGCAAGGCCATGATTTGTTCTATATACTGAACGATGCTTCGCTTGGGAGAGATTTCCCTTGCTCGTCAGGATGATGCTCGGGGACGCTCCCCCGAGTGGAACAGTATAGTAATCTCCTCAGTAAAAAGGGCGATTCGGTACAAGACTCCATTCCGGTATGCAGTCTCACCTCATGGCAGAATGCACGGTTTACCCGATTGACAGGAGCACTTAATCCGTGCACACTGTCACCATCGGAAAGTTCCGGGATGGTTCGAGCGATTGAACCGAAATTCCTTCGCATGAACGAACGATAGGCCGGAGCACTTCCCGAGCGGTGGCGCCCTCCACGTTGACACTCCGATTATCCCAAATGGCCGCCGCTCCGATTGTTGACCGCCAATCCAACCCGATCGGACAGGTGTGTCGATGACCCAAGCAGAAATCTGGAAAGACAAGCTGATCCTGGCAGTAGACGATGAGGAAGACGTCCTGGAGACCATAAGGGACTTGCTCCCGGAGGGCGACCTTGTTCTCCACACTGCCACGAGTTTCGAGAAAGCCCGCCAGTACTTGGCATCATACAGTTATGATCTGGTAGTCCTCGATATCATGGGTGTCCAGGGGTTTGAGCTGCTGAAAATAGCCTCGGCACTCAAATTTCCCGTCGTCATGCTCACGGCCCACGCAGTGAACCCCGAATCCCTCAAAAGGTCTATCGAGCTCGGTGCTCGGGCCTATCTTCCCAAGGACATGATCGATTCACTCGTCCCGTTCCTCGAAGACGTGTTGAAGCTCAGCTATCAGTCCGTGTGGAAGAAAGCATTCGACGTCGTGGGGTCCATGTTCGACGACAAATTCGGTTCTGAGTGGAGAAGGTCGGAGGAGAAGTTCTGGGGTGATTTCCAGAAGAACCTCTCCCTGGAAGACGGCGTCATTCTCAAGTGAAGCCCGGATAGTTGCGGGTCGGAAAAAAGGGAATGTCGGGAGCGCATCGGACATCCGAAAGGGGTGCCGTCCGGTAAGGTTGCTTGTTTTTCCCGACAACCCGGGCTGCTGCTTGCCGCAGGACGTGGCAAGGTGAGATTCCTTTATCTTTTCTGTCTGTAAGCGTTACGGGAATCCGATAGGGACATGACATATCCCTGACGGGAACATGATCCGGCATCGCTACGTTTAGCTGTTTGCGGCGGCCCGTGTCCGAAGGAAAGGTGTGGGTCTGCCCGGGAGACGGGAAGGGAATGCCGCTGCCGCGCTTGGCGATCGGGAAAGCACGAGATCCTTAGACCTTATTGTTACACCACTCGGATGATCGAACCAACAGATTGAGGAGAGAACCCATGAGACGAGTCGTGATGTTGTTCGCCGTTGTCTTTTTCGGAATCACGCTGTGGGGCGGGGGCCTCGGCCATTGCGAGGACGCAATCATCATTGGAGTCCCCACCTCTCTCACCGCGCTCGAAGGGAGAGAAGCCCTCAAGGCAGTGGAACTGGCGGTTGAAGAGATCAACGCCAAAGGCGGAGTGAACGTCGGCGGCAAGAAGCTGCCCATGAAGATTGAAACAACCGACCTGCGTGATTCCTCTCCCGGCGTTCCGGTTTCCGAGGCCCTGTTGGGACTGGAGAAGATCATCACCGAAAAGAAGCCGAATGCCCTCCTCGTGGGTCCTTTTCGGTCGGAGGCGCTCTTGGCCGGGATGGAGCTGATCTCCAAACACAAAGTCCCCTTGCTGGGAACCATCGCCATGTCCCCGAAATCGGAGGACAAAATCAAAGAAGATCCCGAAAAGTACAAATACTGCTTTCGGGTCTGTCTCAACTCGAAGCACCTCGTGGGCTATCTCGTAAAAACTCTTGGTTTCCTGGGCAACGAATTCGGGTTCAAGAAGCTCTTCGTCATGAATCAGGACGTGCTCTGGGCAAAGCTCACCGGCCAATACACGGCCAAAGTGGCCACGGGAAAACTCGGGTGGGAAACCCTGGGAACCGAAGTCTATCCCACAGGCGCGTCGGACTTCTCCGCAGGTTTGAGTAAGGCAAGGATCAAACAGGCGCAGGTCATCCTTCCCGTGTTCGACATGCCCCAGAGCGGCATCCTGCTCAAGCAATGGAAGTCCATGCGGATCCCCGCGTTGATGTGCGGCTTCATATCCCCCATGGCCGGCCCCGGGGCCTGGAAGACTTTTGACGGGAAGATTGGGGGACTGCTCAATGCAAACTTTGAAATCGGCAGCGCCATCCCGACCCAGAAATACGCTCCGGCCAAGAAGTTTTACGAGGACTATCTCAAAAAGTTCGGAAAGCCCATGGAAGCAGGCCACGGTCCCGCACCCACGTACGACTCGGTCTACATTCTTGCTGAAGCAATCGAGCGGGCGGGCTCCCTGGATCCCGACAAGCTCGTGGCTGAGATCAAGAAGACCGATCGCCAGGGCGTAATCGGACGCATCAAATTCGATGATGGTAACCAGGTGATTTACGGCGACGACCCGGCCAAAACGGCCACCGGTTGCATCTCTCAGTGGACCGAAGACGGTAAGCGTGTGATCGTCTTCCCGCAAGCTCTTGCGGAGGGCAAGATCGTGCTGCCGACGTGGATCAAACCGGCAAAGTAACAAGGAAGCCTCTCTCTCGCCGGTGTCGGATATAGCTCTCTCCTACTCGGGAGAGGGCTATACCGGAGGAAGGCGATTCGATGGGGATCTCAAAGATTCCATGGGGAGAGGATCCGCCGAGAGACGCTGATCACTTAATTCACTTTGTCTAAGAAGAGCGGAAGAACATGATTGAAGTCACCCTGATCTACGGTTTCGTGAACAGCATAATCCTTGCCTTGGTTGCCCTCGGCTTCAGCCTGACCTTCGGAATCAGCGGCATCTCCAATTTCGCGTACGGCTCTTTTTACGTGCTTGCCGGGTATTCGGTGTGGATACTTGTCAACAAGTGGGCTGTGCCGTTCGTTCCGGCCATGGTGTTGTCCGTCCTCTTAACCTCCCTCCTCGGGGCATTGGTGTACAGACTGGTTCTGCTGCGAGTCAGGGGTCAGGTGATCTCGGAAGTGATTGCAACCTTCGGTGTGGGATTGGCCATCCTGGAGCTGTTCCGATATTTGGGCTACACGGGTTTTGAGTACACCCTTCCCGTCTTCACCGACGGAAGCATCATGATCGGCGATACGTACATAGACCATCAAAGGTTGTGGATCGTGGGAGTGGGCATCCTTCTGGCAGTGGCGCTGTACTTCTTTACCCATTACACCAAACTCGGGCTGGCATTTCGAGGCATAGCCCAGGACGAGCAGACCGCACTCTCCCTTGGGATACACTCCGATCGCATAGCGGGCATCAGTGTGGCATTCGGGTCCGGTCTTGCTGCCGTGGCAGCGGTTGTGATTCTCCCGAGAGGAACCATATCGGTGAACGAAGGGTACGACGTGCTCATTAATGCAATGGCCGTATGTATCGTCGGGGGGCTGGGCAGCACCGCCGGAGTCGTGGTTGCCTCTTTTCTCATCGGGTATGCGCAGATGATCACCGACACGTTGTCCGGTCCCCACTGGAAAATGATCGTCTCGCTGGTGGCCATTCTTGTTATTCTGGTTTTCAAGCCCAGCGGTCTCTTCGGTAAGCAGAAGGAACTTGAGGAACGGATTTAATCTTGGGGCACCCATGAAGCAAAGACGAAAAGAAAGAATAGATCGAGGCATCAAGGCACGCTCCGACGACGTATTTGCCCTGACCTCGTACCGTGAGATGCTTTACGTGGCATTGCCGCCGGCCATTCCCGTGATTGGACTTCTCGTGCTGCCGCTGGTTCTCCCCGGATATTGGCAGAAGGTGTTCATCTCCACGTGCATGTTCGCTCTGCTGGCAATGAGCTGGGATTTTCTCGTCTCGGTGGGAATGGTCTCGCTGGGTCAAGCCCTCTTCTTCGGCGTCGGCGCCTATCTCGCGGGAATTCTCGATCGGTACGCGGGCTTTCCGATCTGGCTGACCATCCCGGCTGCGACCGTACTGGGTGCCGGTGTTTGCACCATCATCCTGCTTCCGGTGTTGCGCCTGCGGGGAGTGTACTTCTCTATGGTGACCCTGGTCATTCCTCTGATGTTGGAGCGAATCGTTGAGGCCACCGGCGTCTTTGGAGGAACTGAAGGCCTTGCAGGGCTGAAAGCATTCCCGAATCAGTGGGTCGAGGCTTACTTCGCGGCCCTGGTCTGTCTCGCCGTCCTCTTCGGATTCAGGAGGCTGGTGACCACGGATTACGGTTTGGTGCTCAAGGCCATCAGAGACAATGACCGTGCGGTGATGAGCGCGGGCATAAACATTTACTGGTTACGGGCTCAGGCTCTCTTCCTCGCCGGATGTGTGGGCGCCTTCTGCGGGGCGTTCATGACCCACGTGTACGCATTCGTGGGCATGCCCGCCTTCGCACTGGATTACTCCATCCTTCCCCTTGCATCGGCGGTGGTGGGAGGCATGGGTACCTTTGCGGGATCGTTGCTCGGGGCCTTCATTCTCGTGCCCCTTTCGGAGGCTCTGCGCGGCATCGGCGGACTGCGTACCGTGATTTACGCATTGAGCCTCGTGGTCTTCATCGTGGCATTACCCGAAGGGATATTCCATTATCTTCAGCGAAAGTACCACCAATTCGATCGTTGGGTAAAAGTTGACGAATAGCTGATTATCATCATCGCGAGGCACGCGGCTATGGCCATTGCAAATGACAAGACCAACCAGAAAGCTCCACTGCTCCGTGTTCGAGACCTGAGCAAGAATTTCGGCGGTGTTCATGCCGTTGTTAACGTGAGCTTCGATTTACACGAAGGTGAGCTGCTCGGAGTAATCGGCCCCAACGGATCGGGAAAAACGACCCTGGTCAATCTCATCACCGGATTTGTGACTCCCAGCCTCGGCTCTGTGACCTATCGCGGGCGCAACATCACTGGATTGATGCCCTACAAGATAGCCCGACTGGGAATAGCCCGCACGTTTCAGATGGCCAAACCGTTCGGTCAGCTCCCCGCGTTTAAGAATTTGATCGTTCCGCTCTTCTCGCCAAGAGTCAAAGAGCTCGCAGGAGGCAGGTACGGCGATCGCGATGCCGTGGCAAAAGACCTCCTGGAAGAAGTGGGATTCGAGCGCGAGTCATCTGTAACGTACAAAGCTGCCGGCAGTCTCCCCCACGGATATTTGAAACGCTTGGAGTTGGCCAAATGTCTGGCGCTCAGAGCGGACTTGGTTATCCTGGACGAGCTCTTCTCCGGCCTGAGTATTGCCGAGCTGGCCGCGATTCTTCCCGTCATCGAGAAGATGAGGGTTGAGGGAAAAACGATCATCATGATCGAGCATCGTCTGCGGGAACTGTTCCGTATCGCGGATCGCGTCCTGGTGCTCAATTACGGCAATGCCATTGCGGACGGCAAACCGGCAGAGGTCATCGAAAGGGACGAAGTGAAACAGGCATATCTGGGAACCGAGTAGAATGGGGAGCCTCATGAAGCTCCCTTTGGAGAATGGACTCGAAGAATCGAGCCCGGAAACGAGTCCTTCTCTTCCGGTGTTCTACTTCGGCAACGGCTTTCTTCACGACACGGCCTGGAACCGTGTCAATTCTTGATCCTCGGAGCAACCATGCTCGAAGTGTCCAACCTGATGGTCTTTTTCGAAAACGCGCTGGCCTTGAACGATTTCAGCATGAAGATCGAGAGCGGCAGCATCATTGCCGTCATAGGTTCCAACAGTGCGGGAAAAACCACTCTCATGAACACCATTTCCGGGCTCATCATAGAGACCCGGCTCAAGGAGAAACGAAAGGGAGGGGAACGGATAACACTCTACGGCCGGGTCAGCTTTCTGGGCGAGGATGTGACCGAGCTCCACCCCAGCCGGCGTGTTGCTCGGGGCATGGTATTGTGCCGCGAGCGCCATCCGATCTTTCCCGAGTCCGACTTGTTGGAAAACCTCAGAATTGCCGGCTACTTGAGAAAGGGTTCAGAAGTCAAGGAGATGATCGCCTACGTGTTCGACCTCTTTCCTACTCTGGTCCGGCTTCGGTCTCGAAAAGCCGGATTCCTGAGCGGAGGAGAACAGCAGATGCTTGCCGTGGGTATGGCTCTTGTTGCCCGTCCGAAGCTCCTGCTCCTCGACGAGCCGTTGCTCGGATTGAGTCCGGTAATGCAGAGCACCCTGGCGGAAGCAATAAAGAAGATCCGCACGGAAACGGGACTCACGATTCTCATCACCGAGCAGTTTGCCCGACCCATCCTTCCCATGATCGACCACGGTTACATCATTGAAAACGGCATGCTCACCATGGAAGGGTCGGGAGCCGAGCTCATGGACAACCCGGAAGTCAAGGCGGCATATTTCGGAGTGTAAAGAAAAGGATTTTCGCATGGCATCGGAACTGGAGCACCCCACGATCTACGCGAGCTTTGCCGCACTTGCGAGGAAATACCCCGATAAAGCGGCCGTAGTCTTTCTCGGAACGGAGTTTTCCTACGGGAAATTACTCAACATGGTAGAGCTATTTACCGCGGGGATGGCTGCCGTGGGACTTAAAGAGCACGACCGCATCCTAATGTATATTCCCAATTCCATACATTTCGTAATTGCGTGGCTCGGGATTCAGCGATTGGGGGCCGTGGCGGTACCCATCACCCCCATTTACACCTCGGCGGACCTCAATTACATCGCCGGCGACACCGGGGCAAAGGCCGTGATCTGTTCCGACAGGAATTACGGGTATGTCAAACGCTCCATGCCCGACACGGGAATTGATAGGGTCATCGTTTCGAATCTGGCCGACCTCTTGCCCATGTGGAAGCGGGCGTTCGGTATTCTTGCAGACAAGGTCCCCAGAGGGAACGTTGAGCGAGCCGATTTTGTCAGCCACTTGACCGAGTTGATATCCACATCATATCCGCCTGCCCCGCAACCGGATGCCGCCGAAGACGATGTGGCGGAAATCCTCTATACGGGCGGCACCACCAAACACCCGAAAGGCGTTCCCATCACTCACGGATTATTCCTGGAATCGGCTGAGGAACAACTGGCGATAAGGGATGCGCTTTTTCCCATGGATCGGGATGTGATCCTGGGAGGAGCACCCCTGTTTCACATTCTCGGACAGACGTGCAGCCTTTCGACGATCATAGTGGGTGGCGGCACCCTGCTTGTGAGCCCCCGAGTCAATCTCGACGCGATTTTCGATTCCATT
>JBGSJS010000020.1:0-31597 GCA_041741735.1 Desulfomonilaceae bacterium
TATCAGGAGTTCCTTGAAGAGAATGCCCGCCTCTTTGTGGTCGTCCTGCATGTACCGCACATAATCGGACAAGCGGGCGATCTGGTTGACCGCCATTCTCCGTTCAATGCGGCGCAGGATGGTGTTCTGCTTGTAATAGGAAAAGTCGTGTCCGGTTTTTGATCGAACGAGAATGAATATCTTCTGGAGCAAGCCGCTCTTTTTATTTGCAGCGTCGGTTGTCTTTTCAGATACGTCGTCAAGCGAGTGATGGACGTACCTGATCAATTGATCCGCCATCTTTTCAGGCGGAAGGATATAATCCACCAGTCCGGTAGCGATGGAGCTTCTGGGCATCCCGTCGTACTTCGCCGATTCCGGATCCTGGACCATGACCATGCCGCCTTCGCCCTTGACCGCCCGCAACCCCATAGATCCTTCGGTTCCCGTACCTGAAAGAACGATGCAGATGGCCTCTTCTTTCCGGTCTTCCGCCAAGGATCGGAAAAAGAAATCAATCGGGGTCCTCACACCTGGAATCTCCGACTGTTCCAGAAGATGCAGAGTGCCATGGAGAAGGGCCATGTTACGGTTCGGAGGGATCACATAGACGGTGTCGGGCTCAACCACCATACCGTCTTCCACTTCATGAACCGTCATTTTGGTGTAGCGCTGGACCAGCTCAGAGAGAATACTCTTGTGCTTGGGATCGAGGTGCTGGATGAGGACAAAGGCCATGCCCGTGTCCGGGGGAGTGTGGGTGAAGAATTGCTCGAAGGCTTCCAATCCTCCGGCTGAAGCCCCCATACCTACGATGGGAAAAGGAGCTGCGCTGTCCTGGACCGGAAGATCCTTTTGCTTGCTCGTGGGCTTACCGGCTTTCTTGACCTTGGAAGCGGTAGATTTCTTGCGGACGCCGTCGGACTTTTTTCTCGGCATTCTTGCTCCCCCGTCTTTGTTCTGTGGCTTCCGACCGTGAACCTCTCGCGCGCCAGCCGGTAACAGCAATATCCATTGCGGCTCTCATTACCCATCAATTCCTCTGATCGAAGCCGGGTCCCTTTTTGCTTGACCGTTTACAGAGAAGAAATGGACCTCTGATGTAACCTTACGATAATACCATATAAATGGGGGGGGGTAACTATTTTTGCGAACCAGGGACTTTTTTTTGCGCCAACCGTTCAAGGCCAAGGCAGATGCAAGACAGGGCCGGATTGTCACAACACGGAAAGGAGTTTATCGGATCAGGTGTAGCATCCCAGGAGCTGGATTATCAAAATGGATGGGAACGGACAGAAAAGACAAAGCGACGCGCAAGACAACGGGGACAGGTTGCAGATTGGGACGGAAAGTCTTGGCGTCAAATTGGCGTCGCTTTTTGCGCCATCATAGTGCTTCAAAGTGCTTGATAGTGATTGATAATGACTGAAATCTTCAAGGAAATCGTAGCATAGCCGCTCGTACAGTGTTGAGGAACGTGCCTTCAGTTGGAAGGGGGGCCGGGGCATGAAGATAGAGAGTCCGACTCGCAAGCTACCGATGCTGGGCCGATTCTCTCACATGCCACGAATCCTCATGTTCGTGATGCCGGGGTGGTACACCCGGCCCTCTCTGTCCCCACCCAAAAACAAAGCTATTCCGGTTCCCGCCACGACTCAAGGGATAGTGCGAACCTCGATCTCGTGGTCGTCCACGAGAAATGAGAGGGACCTTCGTTTCCCCGGTGAGCAGACAAGGACCGGACTGTGGTGAGAGTCTAGGGATTTGGATATAGCACGGATTTCAGCGATTCTCGTCACGGCGGCACAGATCGGCCAACCGCCGCAAACACTTTTATTCGCAAGCATCAGGACTACTCGGACTCTTTGCCGACGCCTCATTCCGAAAATCGGCTACAGCCTGAAACGCTTGGTCGAGACTTCCTGGCGCAAGGTGGCTGTATCTCGCCGTCATTGTAATGTCTTTTTGACCCATTGCCTTTCCCACAACGTAAAGTGGGACGCCTTTCATCACGGCCCACGACGCGTAGGTGTGACGAAGTGTGTGAAAGGTTACTTTCAGCCTCCTATCCGTGATGCCCTTGTTGAGGCCAATATTGTCCACGACCGATTTGAAGTCTTTGCTTAACCAGCCGATTCGTTCTCCCTTGCTGTTCTTGAACAGAGTATCTTCCGGGTTGCCTTTAGGCAAATGTGCTACAAGCTCCCTTATGGGACCGGTGAGGGGAATGTGGCGAGTATCTTCGTTCTTCGGGTCCAAGATGGTTAAGTGACCATGAGAGAAGTCAATATTTGACCAGGTTAGAGCAAATATCTCGCGCAAGCGGCATCCTGTCAGGAGTCCAAACAAGGAAATGTCGGCCAGTTGACGATTTGTTTCTCTGAGCGCAGCAATAAGACTGTCTGCTTCCTGAGCAGTTAGGAACCTCAGCCGTTGATTATTTGGTTTGGGAAACTCAACGGATTTGCAGGGATTCTCTTTGTCCCACTTTCCCCAATCAATGGCTTTATTAAAGGCTTGTCGGACCAGACAGAGAGCGTGTTTTATCGTTGCCTCCGCCTTTCCTCGGTCGCGCATTTCGGTTTTCATGTCTTCGAGATCCGATGAAGTGATCTCCGACAGAAATTTGCCGCCAAATCTCGATTTTAGCCAGGTCTTGTATACAGAGCGGTCTTCCGGAGCGCGCTTCTTATTGCCGTCGCGCCGAGGCAGATAATGCTGATTCATGAATTCGTCGAATTTGATCTGCCCCTTCTTCCGTTCCTGCTTCGGCTTGTATCGCCCCGTGAGCTTTTCTTGAAGTATTTCATGCCTGCGATTCTGTGCGGCCTCGGGTGTCCATCCTTCTGATGCCCACCCGCACCTCTCCCATTGCAGTTTCCCTGATATGGCATCCTTGAAGTTCACCCAGTAAACCCGGTCAGGGCGTTGCCGCCATTTCCGCGTTGTGGATTCCGTGTAATAGACGCCAACGTACTTGACAACGGATTTCTTGGCGGCCATGATTAAATAGACCTCTCAGCCGGTATCCCGCAAGGGACCCTCGACGGCAGAAGAATGAGGCGACCGAAACCAAGGGATAACTCAGGGATAACCTCCATGCGGAATTTTCAGGCGCGTTTTGACTATATCAGTCTCGTCGTAGATGTCAATAACTTATTGACATAAGGGCAGATTGTCATCTTCTGGCTAGTTGGGTCACTTTGTGGCTAGATGGGCAAAAATGCACTCCGGATGTTGAGGTCGAACGTTCGAATCGTTTCGGGCGCACCAAGCACACCACATCATTGAACCCCGCAACCTGTTCCCGGGATTCAAATTTCCCGACGTCCCCCCGAAATCACCGCTCGCCTTTTTCTATCGGTTCTCCGCCAAGTGCGTGCGAAATAGTATCAGGTCACCAATTCCATGAGCGTGGCCGCCAGCTTTTTGACATATTCGTTGGTCCATTTGATGGAGTCCAAAATGTCAAGGTACTTGGAAGAAGCATAGGGGTCGCAGAAACCTGCCCAGAGCCTCTCCCAATGGCCGGCCCGCGCTCCGGCCAAAACCTCTGCAATCGAGGCCCCCAGCCCGATCACCGATTCGAGGAGATCGGCTCGAGGGGAGACAAAGGCAGCCTTGAACGCGATCATCATTTCAATCAGCCGGGAAAAGAGCTCGTCAAGGTCAGCGTGGGCCTCTTCGGTGAAGGGGATGGCGTCCCGCGCCTTGAGCCTGCTACACGTCAAGATGTTCTCAAGCATGTCGCCCACACGCTCGAGTCGGTACGGAAAGCGAACGAGATCCTTGGGCAACCGATCCTTGAACCTCGGGTCGAGCAGGCGCATGGTCAGCACTCTTTCTTGGGAGTGAACCCGTTTGGCCAGCAATTCGCATCGGTCCATCTCCTCCGTGGAACCGCTGGCGAGACTGCTCGAAAGCAGACGGATCATCTCAATGATGTCGTCCAACATGGAGCACAGAGTGTCTTCCACCGAAGGAGTTGCCGAGGCGTCTTCCGGGCGGGCCTCTTCGGGGGATTCCAACGGCAGTTCGGACACCAATACTCGAAACGGGTTAGGCTGGACTTTTTCCTCGGTCATGATCTTCTTCTCCTCGAATCGTCCACTCCCCACGGCCTTTGATGCAACGGGCACGGGTGTAATCGGGTGCGTCCCCTTCTATTTTATCCTCCGATCAACGTCCTTGCCACACCGGTTTTCTTTTTTCCAGAAATGCCTTGATCCCCTCCTGAGCATCCTCTGCCACAAGGTTGACGGTCATAACGTTAACCGCATATTCGTAGGCTCTCGCTCCATCCAGCTCTATCTGATCGTAGAAAGCTCGTTTCCCCAAGCTGAGGGTGAAGGGACTCGCCTCGGCAATGGAGCGTGCCAACTCCAGGGTTGCTCCGGCTAATTCCGATTCCGGCACCACTCGGTTGATCAGACCTGCATGCAGCGCTTCTTCCGCAGAAATCATCCTGCCGGTCATGAGCATCTCCAGGGCGAGCTTACGTCCGACCGCGCGACTCAGGGCAACCATCGGGGTTACGCAGAAGAGGCCGATCTTCACCCCGGGAGTGGCGAATCTGGCCGTTTCGTCCGCCACGGCCAGGTCACATTGTGCCGTAAGCTGGCAGCCGGCAGCGGTGGCTACGCCGTGAATCTGGGCAATGACGATCTTGGGAATGCTTTGAATGAGATTCATCATCTCCGTGCACCGGCCAAAGATGAATCTGGCTTCCGCCGCGCCCGGGCCGACCATCTCCGTCAGGTTGTGGCCCGAGCAAAAATGCTTCCCGTTGGCTCGGATGATAAGCACTTTGGTGGAGTCGTCTTTCGCGAAATTCTCCAAAGCGGAGATGATCTCTCCGATCATGTTCTTTGAGAGAGCATTGATCGTCTTGGGGGAATTCATGGTGATCAAGCCGATATCACCCTGCGATTCTACGAGAATGTCCTGGTACTCCATCGAGAGGTCTCCTGTGAAGAAAGAGTTCAACCGGGCGGGATTCGCTCCGGGGATACCACCGAGATGTGGCGGCAGAAGGACGGGTTGTTCCCAAGTATTGCCTGAGCCGATAATACTCCATCTTCGGACACGATGTCTACCGGCTCTTTCGCCCAGGCGTCATTGTGGAGCGCTAGAGGCTATCCAAAGGGTCCCTGATGACACCAAGGCTCTTGTCGTTTCCCGCAGTTTGAAATGCGCCACTTTAGCGACATCATGAAGTTTTTTGTCGCCTTTGATTGCATCATGTTGACATCGGTATGAGTTTTGTAGCAGGTTGCATCCGTAGCCGAGCCACCGTGAGGAGGTTCATCCCATCCATGAACCAAAACTTACTCTGTAGTTCCAGCATATTAACTCCCACAACCGTTCCTAAGCGGGTAAAAATGAGAATACCGATGATGGGGTTTGACGGTAACGCATCGGATGAATCCACGGCTGTGAGTGGAGCCCCGATCGTCTCCCTGAACGGAAAAGGGTCGCCTTCCCGGTCAGTCTCCCGGCACGGTGCGGGGTCGTTGAAGAACGGAGTCTTGAATATCCCTGTGCAAGCCTTCTTTCTTGCGATGCTGTTGATTGCCCTATGCTCGTTGCCCGTCGGCCATCGCACGGCGCTCGCTGCCCCGGCACTGCCGAAGACCGAATCGGGGAATGCCGCGATCGAACTGGGGAAAAAAGAATTCGAGAAGGGGCGTTACGCCGCTGCGGTGAAACTGTACACGACGGCGCTGAACGAAAAGCCTCCGAACCCCGAAGCCTATCTCCTCAGAGGCCGCGCGTACGGTCGACTGGGAGAAAACACCAAGGCCGGCCATGATTTCTCCCGTTATGTGGAAGCCCGACCGTCCGACCCTGCGGGATATATCGCTCGAGGCGACACCAGGAACTTTGCCGGGGAGTACGAGTCGGCCCTGACCGACTTCGACGCTGCCATCAAACTCGCCCCCTCATCTGTGGACGCGTACCTGGGACGGGGGCTGGCCCGCGCGGGACTGGAACAGTACGATCGGGCAATCAAAGACTACCAGTGGGTGCTCGTGCTTCAACCCACCAACCGGGAAGTCCTCACGAACCTGGGAGTGGCCTGCATGCTCGCCCGGAGACCCCTCGAGGCGGTGCAATATCTCGAAAGGGCACTCAAACAGGAAGCAGACCCCAAATGGAGGCAACGGATCAACGACTGGCTCGAGACTGTCGTCCAGAATCCTCAAACCGAGCGGGTAAGGCCGCTCGGGCCGACCAAGAAGCCCCTCTGGTAACCGAAGAGATGAGGGGGCCTGCCCTCATTCGACATCTCCCATAGCTCCATCGGCCGGACGGTCACAAGCCGCTCACGGCCAGTCCCTCAACCACGAGAGAGGAGGCTCCGAGACTTCCGAAGAAGCGAAAGTCAGTGCCCACGATACGAACGTTCTTGAAAAGATCGATGATATTGCCCGCTATTGCCACGCCTTTGACGGGATGATCGAGCATCCCTCCCTTTATAGCGAATCCCGCTGCACCCACGGAAAAATCGCCGCTGATAGGATCCGCGGTGTGCAGTCCCATAAGCTCGGTTATAAAGAGTCCGTTGCCCACCGAGCCGAAGAGCGCCTCCAATGACTCGACTCCGGGCTCGATGAACAGATTTGTGGGCCCGCTCATAGGGAGGGCCTCGAACGTGCTTCGACGGCAATTCCCCGTGGAGACGGTCCCGAACTTCCCTGCGTATTTGCGATCGAAGAGGAGTGAAGCCACACGGCCGCGGACAACCACCTCGGTGCGGGACGAGGGGGTTCCTTCGCCGTCGAAGGGAAAGGCGCCGTCTCCTCTCGTTTCCAGGCCGTCGTCAATGATTGACACCTTGTCGGAAAAGACCGCCTCTCCCGGTTGAATCTTTGGGGATGCGGTCTTCTTGAAATGGTTCTCCGCAACGAAGGAACCGGCAAGCACGCTGAGGAGATCTACGGCCACCGTGTTTTCCACTACCACCGGGAGACGAGCGGACGGCACCGATCGACCCCCCAGGCTGCTCACTGCCCTGCGAGCCGCATTGACCGCCACAATCCGAGGATCGATCCCATCGGTGGATCTGGCCTGTTCCATCCAGTAGGCCATCTCCTGGTCGCCGTTAGCTTCGGCCATGAGCTCGATCCATCCCCGCACAAAGCCCGCGGCGCCGACGGCCTCAAGTCCTCGTGAGTTCACCAGGGTCGCCTCAACAATGGTGTCGGCATAACCGGCAGTTCGTATGGTGGTGACTCTCTTGTCCTCGCTGCGTGCCAGTCGTTCGATCTCCGCAGCGATCTCGGTCTTGTCGCTTTCGGGACACTGCTTCAAGGATGGGTGCAGAATGGGTTCAGCCATGACCGGCATGGCGGAGGGCTCCGCAAGATCGACATCGGGATCGACGGGCATGAATCGAGCGGAATCCACAGCCGTCCGTACCGTGCGTTCCAGGCTTTCGACATCGAGTGCCGCTGTGAACGAGAACCCCACTCGGCCCTCATCGATCACACGTACGGCAAGACCGGACACCTTGGCCCGTTTCAACGAATCGACCACGCCGCCCTTCACTTCTACCCGGAAGGTCTCCGACATCTGGTGAAAGACTTCCCACTCTCTCGGTCCTTCCTTTTCCAGGAGCCCCGCCACAACATTCAATCGATCGCTCATGAGCCAAACCTTTCCGGCAAAGATTTCCGATTTGCGGCAGTTCGGTGCAACATTCGGTCTGTTTCCTCAACTCCGGCGTTCAAGGGAGTCAGCCCTGTCAAACACGTGGTCGTAACCGGTCGAGCTCTCCATGTGTCAGGGTGGCACGGCGCAACCCCTGACCTGCCCGTGCCTTGTGACAAAGCTCTATCGCCCGGGCACCCAGACGCGTCGGGACGTTGGGGCGCCCACGCACTCAATCGGGAGCCCCCTGTACCCTCACGCCTTTCCCATCGGCAGAGCCTATTGCTTGGCTGCGCTGAGGGCTTCCTGCAGCTTGGCCTCGTCGTCGTGGGAGAGAGAAGTCTTGAGAACCTTGCCACCGCTGCCTTTGAGCTCTTCGAGCACCTTGTCCGGGGTGGCTCTTCTCACGAGGATGAACAGCGTCGAAGTCCCCGGTTGCATGGCTTCGGCCAATTGCTTCATGAATTTATCGTCGATTCCGAGATCCGTCAGTGCGCCCGACACCGCCCCTGCAGTTGCTCCCACCGCCAATCCCAGCAGGGGATTCAGGAAAATGAGACCGATCAAGGTGCCCCAGAAACCACCGCTGACCGCTCCCGTTGCAGTGAGATTGAGGGCTTGATGCAGCTTGACCTTGCCTTTGTCATCCTTGACGGCGACCACCGCATCTTCGAGGTCGATGAGGTATTCCTTCTGCATCTTCCAGAGCATGAGACGAACTTCTTCCGCCTTGAATTGATCCTCGTACCCGATGACCACCAAATTGCTCATTGATCCACACCTCCTGTCTTGTTTTGCGACCCGCTTCGTCGGTGACACAAGCTTATACCGTTTCGCAATCAAGAAGTGACTTCACGGTAAGGACGGCTTGTCTCTGAAGCGAAGTCAGGTCGTGCCGTTCATGGCGGGAGAGATATACCGTCCTTGTCATCGACTCGATCGTGTAATGGTATGAGGTCGGTTGTCGGACCCCAGGTGCCGGCGAGATGCCGCTCCTTCCCCGTGCGCCCCGGCAGGTAAGCCTACCGGAGTTTACCGTGATCCGGATTGAGACCTTGTCCCTTAACCCCTCATTCTTACCATAAGGGAAACCCGATGGCAAAGACTCGCGGCCCCAAAAGGCCCATGGAAACTACGGTTTTGTCCTTGCGAAGAGAGGTCCGCTTGTGCTATGCTAATATATGGAAAAGTCTGCTGAATAGCGGTCCCGTTCTCCATGGAGTTCACCGAGCCCCAACAGAAATTCACCGTATCCCCGGGTATGCGCACCCGTCGCATTCTGGTGGTAGAGGACAGCACTTTGCAGGCCAAGCGCCTGAAGCGCCTCCTGGTGGAGAACGGCTTTGAGACCGAGGTTGCGGTCAACGGCCAACAGGGACTTGAGCTTGCTGTGAAACTGAGGCCGTCTCTCATCCTGAGCGACATCATCATGCCCGTCATGGACGGGTACCAGATGTGTCGCACAATCAAGAACGATCCGCGAATCAAACATATTCCCGTTGTGCTCCTCACCTCGCTGTCCGACCCTCGGGACGTCTTCCGCGGATTGGAATCGGGCGCGGACAGTTACATAAGCAAACCATACGAAAAAGGAACCCTGCTGGGGAGGATCGGCTCCGTTCTCAATGCCTTGCGCTCTCCCGATCGAGAAGGCCCCCAGGAAGAGCTCGTCGTGTTCGTGGGCGGCAAGCGTTACGCCATAACCTCAACGCGTCGTCAAATCCTTAATCTCCTTCTCTCCACCTACCAAGACTCGGTCGAACAGAACCGTATCCTCAGAGAGATGCGCACCAAACTGGTGCTCCTCAATGAGGAATTGGAAAAGATGGTTGCAGAAAGAACAGTGGCCCTCGAGGAAGAGATTGTGGAGCGCAAACGTGCCCAGGAAGCTCTTGGTGCCGAAAAAGAGAGACTGTCCGTCACGCTGCGCTCCATTGGCGACGCCGTCATCACCACGAGCACCGACGGCAAAGTGGTTTTGATGAACCGGGCTGCCGAGGACCTGACGGGGTGGTCGCAAAACCAAGCGCTGGGGCAGGCTCTGACGAGTGTTCTAAAGCTCTCGAAAAGCGATAGCCGGGAAAGCGGGGAAGCAATAGCGGCGAGGGTGCTCAAAGGTGGAGGGCTGTTGGGCCCGGACGATCAATTTCTGCTCCGGGCCAGGGATGCCTCGGACCGTATCGTCAGCGTGAGGGGAGCGCCGATTCTCGATCAATCGAACAATATGGTGGGAGTGGTACTCGTATTGCGGGACATCACCGCAAGCAAGCGTATGGAAGAAGAGTTGGCCAAAGCCCAGAAACTGGAATCCGTAGGGGTTTTGGCCGGAGGAATTGCGCACGATTTCAACAACCTGCTCACTGCTGTTTTGGGAAATGTCGGTTTGGCCAAGATCCAGGCCAATCCCTCAGGAAAGGCGTTCAAGAGGCTGGAAGAAGCGGAAAAGGCGTCCATGAGGGCAAAGGATCTTACCCAGCAGCTCCTCACCTTTGCCAAGGGCGGCGCTCCGGTGAGGATGACTGCGTCCATCGGGGACATTTTGAAAGAATCGGCACTATTCGCGGTGCGAGGCTCCACCACTCGGTGCGACATCAACGTTGCCTCCGATCTGTGGCCCGTTGATATCGATCAGGGGCAAATCAGTCAAGTTATACACAACCTTGTCATCAACGCTTCCCAGGCCATGCCTGAAGGCGGGGTAATCCGCGTACAGGCGGAGAACGTGGTCATAAGCTCCGATGACGAGTTGGCCGCTACGCTGGACCGATCGAGGTACGTGAGACTCTCGGTGTCCGACGATGGACTGGGGATAGCGAAGCATCATCTTCAGAAGATATTCGACCCCTTTTTCACCACCAAGTCCAAGGGTACGGGCCTGGGGCTGGCGACCTGCTATTCCATCCTGCGGAATCACGAGGGAATGATCACGGCGGAATCGGAGCCGGGGGCGGGGGCCACCTTCCACGTCTATCTGCCCGCCTCATCGGGAAAAGAGGCGGAAAAGCCTGTGGTCAGCCGACAACCGGTTTCCGGAAACGGACGAGTTCTGGTGATGGACGATGAAGACATCTTGAGAGATTTCATAGAGGAGTTGCTCAGGATGCTCGGGTACGACGTCCAGGGAACCGCGGACGGCGTTGAGGCCCTTCAAGCCTACCAACAAGCACGTGAGGCAGGAGAGCCCTTTGATTGCGTGCTCATGGACTTGACTATTCCCGGAGGAATGGGAGGCAAGGAAACCATCAAACGCCTTCTGGACATGGACCCCGAGGTCAAAGCAATTGTTTCAAGCGGCTACTGCGACGATCCGGTCATGGCGAACTATCGGAAGCACGGATTCAAAGGCGTTGTGGCCAAACCGTACGACGCGGAAGGGCTGAGTGCCGTTTTGCATCAGGTTATAGCCGAACCGGATTGAGATCGGGCCGCGAGTGAGGGGTGGGGGGAGCAGATCCCTGTCTCCGGGAATCCGGGTTGAGGTGCGCCCTTTCTCAGCGACTCACCGAGCCTGTTTCTCGTGAACACTAGACATCGGAAGCGGAATTTGGTAGGGGTGGCATTGTCTTTCATCCCCTTGAGAGAAAAAACCTGTTACGGAGGAAAACGAGTATGAAGAAACTCTTGGTGGTTGTCGCTCTGATGGTTTCGCTCGGTCTGGTGGGAGGACTCATGGCCTCACCGGCATCGGCGTTCTTCTTCGGCGGCGGATGCGGGTCCGGCTTTGGATCCGGCTTCGGGTTTATGGCCCCTGCCACTTGCGCCCCCGCAATGTGCGCCCCTGTTTATTGTGGCCCCGTTTACTGTGCTCCCGTGATGCGTGCGCCCTATTGCTATCCCCCTTGCGTGAAGGTCAAGAAGATCAAGAAGGCCAAAAAGGCCAAGACGATGAAAAAGAAATAAATACCTACAAAACGAGCCCGACTTCCCGAAGGGATTTGAGGCTGTCAGTTGAGGTAGACCTTTCCAAGGGGATGAAAAAAGGCACCTGTGAAATGAGGTGAGCACAAGGAGCGACGGCAAGGTCGGAGTTCACGTTCATTCACATGTTGAGGCAGGCTACTGCCTCATTTAGTTTGTAAGAATATCCCGGCTCCCGCTTCGGCGGTGTAGTCGGGATTTATATTTTGTCCCGTAAAGCCCGCACGGCCTCAACACATTCATCAGCCCCGAGGAGCCGCACCCCTATTCCTCTCAGCTCGTCACGACCTTTATCATAGATCCCGGAAATCGCATCGGCAACCGCCACAATCCTGAAGTCGCGCTCCGCTGCCTCGTAGATGGTTGTCCGGGGACAGTTGGGAAAGTTGCATCCCGACACCACCATTGTCGTCACTCCCATATCCCGCAGGTACTTATTGAGGCGGGTCTTGAAGAAAGCCCCGAAACGAGATTTGAACACAATCCATTCTCGGGGACCGATCTGTTGCTTTTCGCCGGCAAGGAGCAGATCCGGATCCAGGAGAATGCCCGGGTCCGGCAACAGCTCTTCCACAAGCTGGGAACCTATGGTGCCGGGGATTGCAAGGGCCGCCCCCTCTTCAATTTGTCGCCTACGACACAAATCCGCGTTGGAACCGTCCTGAAGGTACAGACGCACAATGTGGACGATCGGCAGCTCAGCAGCCCGATAGGCCGCCAGGAGACGCTGCATCGCGGGGAGGGCCTCCATTGTTCCCGGAATGGGAAGCACCGCCCCCGGAAGCGTAAAATCACGCTGGACGTCAATGGTGAGCAGCGCGGAAGCGGCCCACTGAGGATTGAGGTAGTCGGTCATCAGTCGTTCCTCTGATACGGTTGTTTCCCCGGAGTAGCCCCTTCCAGGCGGACATGAATGATTTCACGCCTGTTCAGAATGGGGAACGTCGCGGCCCGGGTCCAATATTCATTCTTACCGCGAAACCCGGACTCCGTCCAGCGCCGAGGCGGTCGTCCGAATTATCTGTTGAAACACGAAATGGTACTACAGCGAGGGCGAATGTTTGCGGCGTGAGCCGATCCGTTGGGAAAACGAGTGCTGTTGGCAACATATAAACAAAGAGTGCGTATGTGAAGGGGGTCCGCAGGTGAGGTCTATCAAGGGACGGGGCGGTGAGCTTGTCAATTTCTCGGGTGAAGAACGTTGACGAGCTGCGAATGGTCTCACAGAATTGTTGGGAGGACAACTGCGGCTATTGCCCCGTCCCTGGTTGGTAAGACACCTCCGGAACTTGCCTGTTCCCTTATTGACGGGGATTTTCCTTAAATCTCTATAGATTCAATGCCATTTTCAGGCAGCGCAAACCTACCGAATCACCGGTTGGAATCGGCACCAACCTCGGCGTCGTACCGTTGGAGCTCCTGCAAAATCCGCTTCAGTCCCCTGGCCGAGGCAATGTCCAACGCAGTCCGTCCGTTCTCGTCCTTTGCTCCGGCATCGGCGTTTCTCTCCAAAAGAAGTCGCACCACTTCAGGCTTACCCTCCTCGCAGGCCCTGATAAGCGCGGTGCGGCCCCGCCGGTCTGCCGCGTTGATGTCTGCACCGAACTCCAAGAGCTTGTCTGCCACTTTCTCGTGGCCCTTGCGGCTCGCCTCGGCGAGGGCGGTCGAGCCGTCCTCTTCCCTGAACCGGTTGAGATCGGCACCTCCCTGGATGAGCAGGCTCACCACGTCGAGAAGTCCTGCGGAGGCAGCCCACATGAGAGGAGTCTTACCGGAAGCATCTCCAAGGTTGACCTCGGCACCGCTCTCAATCAGAACGCGGGCGGTCTCTCCGTAACGCTTTCGGATGGCCAGGAGCAGTGCGGTCAGTCCGTCCGTGTCTCCGCAGTCGATCTGGGCGCCTGAGGCAAGGAGAAGTTGCACCACGGAGAGATGGCCTCGAAAGGCCGCCTCCATCAGGGCCGTGCAATCCCTTTCCCCACGTGCGTCCAAGCGGGCGCCGGCAGCCATAAGATCGCTCACCACGTCCGGAAAGTCTCGCAGCGCTGCCCAAATGAGCGGAGTCCGACCGTTCTCGTCCGCCAGGTCGGGGTCGGCACCGCCGCGGAGCAGGAGCTCCACCACATCGCTGCGGCCCCAGGTGGCCGCCTTCGTCAAGGGCGAAAACCCGTATTGGTCCCGCCCGTCAACTTCCGCCCCCGAAGCCGTAAGCACCTGTGCAAGGTCGAAGTGACCCTGCATGGCCACCCTGTGGAGAGCCGAATCTCCCTCCTCATCGCGCGCGTTGACGTCAGCCCCTTTTCCCAGCAACAACGCGGCCGCGGCCGCATCACCTTTTCGGCAAGCGACCATAAGAGCGGTACATCCGAAACGATCCCTAAGGTCTGGACTGATGCCGCTTTCCAGGGCAGCTCTCAGCCCTTCGGTATCCCCCTTCTCAACCAGATTGACCGGATGGTGCGGGGAATCGCCCGAAGGGCCTCCTGCATGCCGTGGGTCATGTGCAGCGCCCATGCCGAGACCGGGGCGATTTCTTCACAACGCGGCTTGGATCTCGGGAGTCCTCTTCTTCACCTGATACCGCACGTTTCCCAGATTTGCGTTGAGATCGGCCACAACCGCCAAGATGGCATCCTTTCCCAGGAAACTGATGGTGATGATCCCGTTTTCGTATTCTACGAGACCCTGAGTCATCCGGCCGACGTTGAGCTCGCGGCCCATGACTTCAGAGGACCCGATGCCCGTGGACACCACGGCTCCGACCGCTTCGATGTCCATGGTTCCGGCACTGGTGGTGCCTTCGATAACAAATCCGTCGCGGCCAACCACCACGGCCGTGGTGACACCTTCCACCGTGACCATCTCCTTGAGCAGCTCTTTCAAATTGGCCATATCTCTCTCTCCTTAACGCGATGACACTGGACGTGCCGTAGCAGTTTCGTGACAGACACCTGTCCCCTCGTCTCGTCGATCGAGCTCCACTTTTGTGGCTATGCCGGTCAAACGCTTGATCGTTTCTTCAACCAACCCGAACCCGAAATAGCAAATGGGCTGCGTACCGCAAGGCTTTCCCGATTCTTCAGTCAGGCCGGCAAAGTAGCAATTCTTGAATTGAATCTTGACTGCATCGCCATCCACTCCCACGACGGCGAACTCACCCCAGCCTTCCAGATCCTTTACGGCCTGAGACATGAGTGCCCCGGCCTCTTCCATGGTCTTGCCCGACGGAAGGTCCGGCCAAAGCTTGTGCGAGGCGGAGCTGCCGGCTTTTCTCATCACTGCGGCCGCCGAATCACCGAGAAGGCGGCTGACTGCATTTTGTATCTCTCCAATTATCAGGTCTCTACTATCCATGATACTCCTCCCGGCTTCCGCCCAATACTATTTGTCGATGAGCTCCACTACCATTCTCGTATTTCCCTCTCCTCCTACAGGTTCCAGGGTAAGCAATCGAGCCCGTTTGCCCAAGTTCTTCTCGGCGATGGCTATGGTGAGGGCCGCAAAAGGACAACCGAACGGCGGAACTCCTTCTTCCTTGAGTCTCGCTGTCAGTTTGAAAAAAGAGCACTTTGTTATGTTGGCAGTCAATTCTTTCCCGTCAAGACTGAAGTTCATGTCGTCGCACAAGCCCAGACTGACGGCCGTTTCCCCAAGTTTCGAGGAGAGCTTGTCCACGTCGTCGACGCAGGAAAAATCCACTCCCAGTTTTCCCAATTGGTCCAGGATGTCCGGAGCGGCTTTCCTCATCACTGCTGCCGCACTATCCCCCACCACACTGTGAAGCGCTTTATAGAGACCGTAAAGTATGCCCTCCACCGCTCTGGTATCAATCTTGTCTGCTGCCATGCTCCCTCCCTTTCTTTGCATCTTGCATCTGAAATTCTTCGATCATATTAACCTTTCCGAGGTCCGAAGCCACACTATATAAAGCACGCCGAGAACCGCTTACGAATTGAGCTTGAGCGACTCGGGCGCATGTCTTCCGTAAAGCCGATTTCGTACGGAAACAGCCTCCGTGCAAAGGAAAAGATACATCCCCTTTCGGACATCCCCTTATGGGAGAGCCTTCACTAGGGATGGGTCTCTCGAAAAACGAGAGCCGGTGTCATGAATTGATACACTGTATTGCCTCTTCCAGCTTGCCCTCTCTCAGGAAGTCTATGGCCTGTTCCAGCTTCTTGAGGGCCTGAGGGTCGGTCTCCTCGTTCCGGAGCTGTCTGATGCGCTCCGCCAGCGCAATCTGGAGGGCAAGTGCCTGCTCTTCCTCTGTATCTGCTTCCGCCAGCATGGCCTTGAAACGATCGGTGGGGGGAGTAACGAGCGTCGGGGATTTCACCTCGGGCTGATACTCTTCGATGAAATCATCCGAGATCGGTTCCTCGGGCCGGCTGTTGTCGGGCAGTCCGACGGCAAGTCGGGCAAGATCAAGTGTCGGACCTGTCCGGCTTCCTTCTGCAAGGGCGAGCAACTGGGCAACGGAAGCCTTGAGCCGTCTGATGTTGTCGGTGACGTTGTCGGCGAGGAAATCTATCACATCCTCGGGGACGGAGCGGTTCCCGACAAAATGCTTCAGGAATCCCAATCGTTCCGACCGGTCGCCCATGTGCAGATTCACGATGACCCCACCGCCCAGACGGGAAATCAGTCGATCCTCCACCCCGGCAAGTCTGGTGGGAGCGACGTCCGAACTGATGACTATCCAATGGTGGGCTTTGGACATGTGGTTGACGACTGAAAAGAGGCTTCTCTGCAACTCCTCGCTGCCCTCGCACAGTTGAATGTCGTCGATAAGAAGAATCTCAAAAGTGGTAAGCCACTGGCTGAGCTCGGCGCGAGCTTCTTCTCGTCGTGCTCTTTCGTACTCCATCTCGAGATCGGCCGTGTTTACCAGGAGAACCTTCTTGTTGCCGGCCGCGTTGGCAATGGCCGAGAGAAGGTGCGTTTTTCCGAGTCCGATCTCCGCATACAGGTAGAGCGGGTTATACGGCAGGTCCCTGGGGGACTTGCTTACCACTCCCCGAGCCAACTCGACGGCAAAAGAGTTGCCGCGAGTCTGAATGAGATTGTCAAAAGTCAGGGAAGGATCCGGAGGATCGCAGAGCAGCGCGAATTCGGATTCGTACCGCCCCAGTCCCCTGCTTCTTCGGTACAATTCAATGCGTTTGGCTGTGGATTCGTCTACAATGCCTTTCTGAACACAGATTCGCAAGAATTCGGGCAAAGGGCTCTCAGCCATTGACGTCTCCCGATTACCTCTGAAAACTAAGCCCAACGGTGTGAAGCCGGGCCCTCGTCACCATAATGTGAACAGGTGCGCCGGGAATTCGCCGAAAAAGACTAAAAACACCCATCTTTGACGATCCGGACCGCACGCTCACAGTTTCGCTGCAAGTTTTCCGGTCCCCATGGAGACAGCTCCCAGGGAAGCTTCTTTTTTCGCGATCACCACAAGGAATCCGCCGTTGCTCAGACCGACCATCACCACGGTGCCCTTGGCGTCTTCAATGATAATCCTGCCAAGGTTTTCCCGAGGATAGGACTTTGTCAGCTCGTACATCGTCGAGTAGAGACGCTCGACTTCCTCCGGCGGCCCTCCTTGGATGGAGGCCGATGCCGTGGGCGCTCCTTCGGACGAGAGGACCGCTGTGTGTACGGCAAAATCGTTGGATTTCAAAAAATCCTTGAGTGTCTCCCCGAGCCGGCCGTCCTCTTCCGGCGCGCTTGACTGCTGCGCTCTTTTTTGCTCTTCTTCCAGCTTCATTTCGTCATGAAGCTTGAGCGCCTGCATGACCGCCCGGTGAAGGTCCACCTGGATGGTTCGCACGTCGGCCTCAACATCGGGGTTGAATTCGAACGATCCCTCGGTCCAGTCGACCAGGAGCACAAGAGCTTCCATTCCCGTGTGGTCGTCGAGAACGGCGTGGACGAGGGCACCCTTCTCGTAATAGAGCTTCGCCTCTCCCGCTTTACCGGTGATCGTCATTTCCCCTGTCTTGCGTCCCGCGTGGGGGAACTGGATGAGATCGACAATGCCCAGATCGGCCAGCGTTCCTTTGAGCCCCATATTTTGGTCTCCGTCGGTTTTGGGTGTCAAACGTGAAATTTCTCGATTACCTGCCTACTGGCCATGCGAATGGTCTCGAAGACACCTTTTCCGGTAGTTGCCACCGCCTCGAAAACCGGCACTCCGTTCAGTCCCAAACGACTCTCGATGGTTCCCAAAGCCAAGGGATTGGGGAGATCCCGCTTGTTGTATTGGAGGACGATGGGATAGGCTCTCCACTCCAAGCCGAAACTCTCCAGGTTCGCCTGGAGCATTTGGAAGCTCTCGAGATTCTCCTCCAGTCGGGAGTCCAGAGAATCTGCTACAAAGACCACTCCGTCAGCCCCATCGAGAATCAGACGACGGCTTGCTTCATAGTAGACCTGACCGGGGACCGTGTACATATTGAAACGCACGGCATATCCTTCGATACGCCCGAGCTCGAGCGGGAAGAAGTCAAAAAAGAGCGTCCGTTCTTCGTGCGTATCCAGAATGACGATATCGCCTCTTTGGTCCTTGTCGAGGGCACGGTGGATATGAACGAGATTCGTCGTCTTACCGCTCAGCCCCGGTCCGTAGTATACAATTTTGAAGACGATTTCCTTGTCTTGATAATTGATGTGCGGCATGGCCGGCCCCCTATTTGGTCTCAAAAATCCTGTCGATGAGGTTCAGAGCGTATTCTTTGAACTGCGGTGTGGCGATCTGCTCGGCATCCTTGTCCCTCTCACGCGAATCCAGAAGCGCTTCCTGAAGGGCCGCGCCTGCTCTGCGAGCCTCGTGACGAACCATGCCGATACGCTGGTAGTCGTCGAAGACGATCACCATCATCTTGGATTCGAGAATCAAACTGATGTGAATGTGTCGGTTCTCGCCCTGCTGCAAGAGAATGGAGAACTGCAGCTCGCCGACCATTCTGGCCACTTCCCGGGTAGCAGCAAACATCCCGGCCACAAGCGCGGCCATGGCCGTTACGTTGAGGTATGACGTATCGCCTGCTTCAGCGATGGAGACCCCCTCCTTGGTTACGAGCAGTCCCGTGACTGCTCCCGATTTTTGTACCAAGTCCGCGAGAATTTGTTGTACGTTTCGGCCATCGTCACTCCGGCTCACTTCCATCATTTATTCCCCTGTAATTACGTTTGAATCTCTCTTCAAGCCCAAGGAAGGCGCTCTACCATTGCTTTGTCTCCGGCTTCACCGAGCAATCACAATCCTTCATTTCGTCGCGTTTGCGAGCTGCTTCGATGAGCAAGAACTCCCCGGGCTTATTAATCGAGACACGATCGGGCTCGTACCACGGTAGGTTGGAAAAGCTGCCTCCTTCAAATCCCATGCAGCAATATACCGCTTCTTCACCGTCCAGAGTGCCGCATTCCGCGTGACAAATCGCCCCGTTCCTGATGAAGAGCACCCCTCTGGCTCCGTCTCTCGACCTGACTTCCAGCACGACTTGCTTCCCCGTGAGAAGCATGAGCTGAACGTAGTCGAGTATGTCGATTTCATCCACCGTTCCCCAAAAAGAGGAGTCTTTTACCGTAGACGACAAAACCTCAATCAGAAAAACCGGATCGACCGGCTTTTCCAAATAGAGTATGGCACCCTTGGCCATAGTCAACTGTCTCAGGGAGGGCGACCCGACCCCGGTCATCACTACGACCCGTATGGAAGGTCGGTTTTCCCGCACCCAGTTTATTAACTCGATTCCGTTGAGACGGGGCATCAAAATGTCGGTCACAACCACGTCAAAGGAACGAGTCTTAAGGATTTCAATGGCTTCGGCTCCATCGGGGCAGGTGGTGACGGAAAACCCCGAACGCGTCAGGCATTTTCCAATGCCCCACACGACATCGACGTCGTCGTCCACCACCAATATGGTAATCTTTCCGCTCCCCATCGGTACCTCTCTCGGAGACCGGATCGACATTGAGGTCGGTAGCCCGCTCCCGGCCCGGGCTATTCGGCGTCGCCGATACGAACCCTATCGGATTGGTCCTCAGTCAAAGCCCGACCCCTATGTTGCGAGCAGTCCCACGGGGCTACGAGGCTTCACCGGTCTCTTTGCCGTCCGGTCGGATCAGCCCTCCGTCCTCGCCGAAACGGCTTTTGGAGCAATCTCTCCCCGGCTCCTGTTCCCTGGTGCCCCTATGCTCAGTGCATTAATATCAGCAACCTAATATAAGGCCGAATCAACTTTTCGAGATCGGAGACCGCCGGTCGCCGCTCTTTCCCACTCACACGGGCAATAGTGGGTCTTGAACCGGGCTTTCCGGGGCTCGTACTGATTATCGGGCAAGAATCTCCTCATTGGCCCTCGGGGCCGCCGGTCTATTGCCGAGATCCCCGGAAACGTTCGCACAGCGTCTTGCCGTCGCGGTCCGCAAAGTTCGCCGGCCGTTTCGAGCTATGGGCAAAGCCGCCGATACTGCCTTGAAACAGGACGTAATCAGTAAATCGGGGGAGCGACGATCCGGATTCATCACGGCATCCTTTTCCGCTCCCTCCCTTGATATGCCCTTCGACCGCACCCGCCTCGCTCGGTGGCCGTTTCCGATCATACTGCACATAGCGCCAATTTATCCTATGACTATAACCTCGCACCCCGCGCGCTGTCAAGATTCGTTTCCGCTGCCGACAGGAAATCCGCGGCTGTTTGGCCTGCATTGACCTACCGTGGCTCCCCCTCGCCGACACGATTTCTCGAACAGAGACGATGGCACGGATGGTTGGACAGGGGAGCGCTAGCTCAGGCGGACTTGACCGCGGGGGAAGATGTGCATGGAGATGTGCTGCGGATAACCGACAATAGGCACAAAAGGAGGGAGTCAACTGAAGAGGTGCGGCCTCTGGGGCTCGGCGCACGTGAAGTAGTCCCGGCATCGTGACCGAGCCTGAAACCGCAGTTCACGACATCCCCGAAGCGCTTCGATCGTTCGCCTGCAGCTACTCGGGACTCTCCCGCTTCAGGGACGACCGTGAGCCGAAATCAGACATTGGCCGCCAGGTCGGAACGTATGTTCCCTGCCCGAACGTCAGGCAAACACGGCCCTTCCATTCAGGTCTCCCGGATTGAATTGTCACCGGGGAGGCCTGCCCGAGCAGGGCTCCCCGGCGGGACAACTCCAGCGACCGCTTCACATCCGAGCCTTCCACTGATGGTAAGCGAAAAGCGACCGTACAGGAAACCGTGAAGATCCTGCTACCGACACATAGGATATGCCTGGACCAGATAATTCTGGGGAAGCATAACCGGGCGGCATATCGGTTTGTATACGATGTTGTAGGACCGTACGGTCTGCGGCTCGTAATAAACGTAAGGCACCTTCCGCTCCACCACCTGACAAAACGGCTGGGGGCAGCACTTGGTGCAGGGATCGAGCCCGCAAGGGGAACCGACGGGTAAGCCCTTGAGCAACACTTTCTGGCTCCTGTAACCGATTTTTTGGACAGGAACGGTACGCGTATAGGGTTGAACGTCTGCGACTATTTCGGTCCTCATGCAGGGGACCATCTTCGTTACAATAGTGCACGGCGGAGGAGCGCAGGGACTCGGCGGCGGATAGCAGTTCATGCAGTGTGCGGGCCCTGCAACCGTACCGAGAATTACGAATCCTGCAATGATCGCGACCAAAGCCCTTTCCATCATGGACCTCACTTGGATCTGAAATGGTTTGTCATTGTGGACATTTGACTGGTAGACTATATCAAATTTTTACAATTGTTTCAACAAATAAGTAGTAACACATGATAACAGCACGGAATGTTTCTGTTATTCTCAGAGATTCAGGCGCAGAACAAACGAAAAGCCTGACGGCGGGACATTAGAAGCCGCCAGGCTTCCCCTGGTTCATAAATGCGGTATGGTGACTGGATTTGCCCCCTTCATAGCGTATCGAATGCCGGTTGCAAGAAAAGAGTGCCGGATCGAGCAAAAGGGGACTTTTTGCCGAAAAAGGCCCCTGTCAACCCGAGAGCGCTCCCCTCTTTCACAATAGGCTCAAGCCATCACCGGCTCTTTTACGACGGTGAGCAACATCTTGAACCTAGTCTCCGCCTGGAGGGCATGGGGAACGTTCGCAGGCATCACCACAACCTCTCCTGCCTTTACGATCACCCGGTCATCACCGATGGTGACGGCTGCCTCGCCGTCCAGTATCTGGACAAACGCGTCGCCGGATGCCGTATGAGTGCTGAGCCCTTCCCCCGCGTCAAATGCGAAGAGGGTGAGGCTCATGGCATCGTTCTGGGCAAATGTGCGACTGACCACCCTACCCTCCTGGTAGTCTACGAGATCCGCCAGAGGGAGCGGTTTTGCGAAAGCGATGTTCTTGACGAGCGCAGACTCTCCCATGGTCTTTTCTCCCTTTCTTTCCGCCGGATGTTCGACGAGGAGGGATCCGGCCCTCCCTGTTTCCTCACCGGCCTTGTTTTACTAATGTCCGTCACCTATAACAATTGTGCAACCTCGGCGACTCTCCCGCTCTCACCCGGCCTATCCGAATCCGGGGTTGGAAAGGTACGATGCATGAAACAGACAGATCTCAAACCCTCTTCCTCCGTTGGAAGCGGACGGGTGCGACGTTTTGAGCCTTCCGGAGGAACCGCGACCATTACTCAGATTACTACCTTTTGCCCTGACGTCATCGGTCCGGGGCCGACGCACGTTTACCTCATCGATGGAGATGTACCCATCGTGGTGGATGCAGGAATTCCGACGCATTTGGCCAAGGCATTTTTCTACCAGTGGCGCAATCAACCGATGCCCCCGGACGTAGAGGGGCTCCCATTGGATTGCTCAGAGCAGGAATTGAGGGAGGGGCTGAAACTTGCGGGGCGGTCGGTTGAAGAGATCGGTCTCCTGGCCATCACCCACGGTCACCTCGATCACTTCATGATGGGCTCCCTTTTCACCAATAACGGCAAGACAAGGGTTGCGTCCCACATTCTCGATACTCCTGCCATATGCAATCCCTGGGGTATGCTCAACATGTGGGTTTCTCGGCAGCAGCAGATGGCTGCTACCGGCATGCCCCCGGCCAAGTTGCCCAAGGGGCTCTCCGGGACCGAGGCTTTGAGAGTCTTCGACCACGATGCCTTGGGGGTCTCCCTCAAGGTCGATAATCCGGTGTTTGGAGACGGGCCGCTTACCATTGACGGATCTGCGGTGGACGGAATAGAGGTGAGGCACTTGCCCGGCCACTCTCCGGGGAGCATCGGGCTGTTGGTTGGAAAAGAGCCTGGGGAGAAAGTCCTCATTTGTGGGGATGTGCTGCTGGACCCCATAACGCCGCTCCCTGACGATCTCCTGGTTTACCTCCAGACCCTGGAAGAGCTCTCCCGCATGGATGATGTGACTCTTGTTCTGCCTGCGCACGGGCAAGAATTCCGGGACCTAAAAGGGCGCATCGCGTTCCTCAAGGAGCACCATCGGAACCGTCTCAAGCTCACCTACGAAGCGTGCCGGGTGCCTCAGTGCGTTTGGGATATCGCCAGCATGAAGGGCTACTTCGATACGTACGTGGCCCCTGAGAAATTCAACTTTCTTGCCGGCTTGGAAGCCCTCGTGCATGTTGAGATTCTCTCTATGGTAGGAGGCGTCAAGAGAGTGGAGATCCGTGGAGAGGTGCACTATTTTCAAAATTCCGGCGAGCCTTTTGACATGGTGTACGATCGCATCACCGAGCTCGTCAAAGATGCCAAAGTGAGGACCCTTTTGCGATATTGACGGCCGACTCCCATTTCTCGAACGGCGATTTTGCGGAAGCCGTCAAATGTCGAAGCCCTTCACTGGAGGATGCCATGAACGGATGTGCCGTGAGCGAAGCGTTCGGCGTATCCGACCCGAGGCCGGTCGTAGCCGGGCACGCAACCGTATTGACAGTCGGGCCTCGGTTATGCTTGAATGTCCTGCGTTACGAGGAGCCGGTGTTCGATTCCTCGTACACCCTGCAGTGCGCCCGTAGCTCAGTTGGATAGAGCAACGGACTTCTAATCCGTAGGTCACAGGTTCGAATCCTGTCGGGCGTACCACATTTGGAAAAGGCTCTCACGGGGCTCGCCGGCGACCTTTCGCCGACGATAGGTTGAGTTCGTATCTGCAATAATGCTATACGGTTGGCGAAACTCTGCGAAGAGCACTCCCCCCTTCCATGAGCAGTTCGAGAGTACATTCTGAACAAGACGGCGCTTCTCTGAACCAGAACGCCTTAAGTACATCGAATGGGCGTTCCTGACGAGTTCCATGAGTTCGATAGTCTCTTCGAAGTCAGACACATCAGTCCCCTCATGTTCCTCGATCTCAGCCGTGATTTCGTCCAACCTACGCCTGTACTTCTTCGCCCTGTCCTGGAACATCTCCAGTGAGATAACACCTCCGAGCTTGTCATCGTACATTGAATCGAGCTTTTTCATGATGCTATCGGACTCGTCTCTGAGTCTGTCCAGAACCCTCTTCTGTTGCTCGTTCTTATCCTTACCCAGTTCTCTGATGTTCTCCCTCATGTGTTCCAGGACCTCGGCGTCAAACTCGAGGCATTGAAGGAGCTTCCCAAACTGCTCATCAAGAGTCGATTCATGAGTATATGGCTCCCCGCATTTTCCCCTGAAACCGGTGCAATGGTAGTAGATGTACTTGCCCTTTTTGATCTCCCCCACCATTGAGCATCCGCAATGTCCACAGGAGAGAAGCCCGGAAAAAGCGAACTCATGCTTTACAAGCTTCGTGTTCTTCCCCAGCCTTGTTCCAAGAGCGTCCTGCACCTTCTGCCATAGTAACCTGCTGATCAAGGGTTCGTGTTTTCCAGTGTAAACAACTCCATCCCATTCGAAGTCTCCATAGTAGATACGGTTCTGGAGCATGCTGTGAATGGCTGAACGAGCCAGTGGATTCCCACTATTCTTATGGGTCAACCCCAGCTTCCTGGCCAACTTAGTCAGAGCGGTCAGAGATAGGTCTCCTCGGGAGTATGCTTCAAAAAGCATCGTAATGATGGGCGCTCTTTCGGGGTCCGGGACAATAACCTTCTTCCCGGATTCTGATTTGCCATTCATGTAGCCCACCGGAGCATAGGATGGCCAATAGCCTTCGCGAGCCTTCTGTAACATGCCTTTCTTTACTTCTTCTGAGAGATTGTCTATGAAGTTCTTGGCCATTAGAACCCTGATCCCGTGCATGAACTTCGCTGAAGACCTGGAATCGGGGGAGATGATCTCATTCTCCTTTACCAGGTGAACATCAAGCTTAAGATCATCAATCGTGACCCAGTCTCGAAGATTACGGTAAAGGCGGTCTGTCTTCTCTGCCAGTATGACTCTGCACGGAGCCGTTTGAGTCTTCATGAAATCAATCATTTCTCCGAAGTGTGTGCGGCCCGTATCTTTGGCAGTTTCGACATCCTCGAACTCTTGAAGAACATGAAAGCCATTCAACAAGGCATAGTCATTCAAAAGCTTCCGTTGGGCAGGAATTGAATAGCCCTCTCGCTCTTGGTCTTTCGAGGAAACACGAAGGTAAACAACAGCGTTCTGTAACTTGCTTTTACTCTTCATTGGTATCGAAGTTCTGCTTGCTGTCATGATGCCCTCCCCTGCCGTTTAGCGGGCTGCGAGCCTGGGGGAATAGATACTTCAGATACATACTCTTCGACAACCAGCATTCCGATGCCTCTGTCGTACACGGAAATCAAGTCCACTGGATTCTCCGAAAAGGTATCCATGCTCATCACAACGATGGTTCTGCAGTCGGGATTCAGATCCATATATTGCATCAAGCGTCTAAAGTCTTTCCGCGATTCGTTGCCCCTTTTGAACTCCCCGACAATCTCTAGCCCAAGGCGTTTGGCAAAATCCCTTAGGAAAGCCAGTTCCTGCCCTGATTGTCTGCCACGTCGATTGTCTCGCCGGTGAATGCATTTGGAAAAAAGGACCACCTTCTCTCCTGCATCGACCCTTGGCATTATCGATCTGAACTCGATGGTTTCCTTCATTTCACATTCAATAGATGGTGATGATGTTTTCATGTCTATACTTCCTTTCTGTAGTTGATTCGATCGTTTGCTTCATCAGCTATGCAATCGAATAGATCCTCTTGCTTGGACTGGAGTACATCAGGGGGTGAGAAATCGGGATAAGCTCCATCGTCTTCCCCAGGCGAACGAGTTTGCTCTGGGATCACATGTGGGTCAATGCTTTCCATGCTGATTTTTGTCATGGGTATCCTTTCACTGTCATCCGTGAAGACGTCTTCCTGGTAAGGTGCCGTGATCAGATCAAGATCGCATCTGCAGGAGTCGCTTAGGGACCACAGTTTCTGATTGTCCTTGCCGATCTTCTGGACCTGTCCCAGAAGCTCAAGGTCTTCCAAGGTCCTGTGTACTGTCCCCCACCCCAAAGCGGAGGCATTTTTCATTTCTGTCGAAGAAACTCCATCTGGGTTCCTGTGGAGTTTAAGGAGAGCATTCCGGCGCACCTCTGGTATCGAGCAGAAGGCCACCTCAATCACGATCTCCCAAGCCTCCTTCATGGTGTTTCCGGTCAGAACAAGCCCCCAAAAGAGTGACTTGAACTGCTGTGCCAATCTGGCTGGACCTTCAGGAGCAGTGGTCTTAACTATTTCTCGGGTCTTCCCATCTCTTTCGACGTGCGATCTCGATGCAGCGACGAAGAGAGAAAGGGCGACAAGCCTTTCCATGGTATCCTCGTCAAGCTCAGGGTCTATCCGGTCTTGCTCCTGCAAGAGAACAAACAACTGTGCAATCTTGCCCATAATCCGTTCTCGCTGTTGGTCCGTGTTTATGCTGTCCCGACGAAGAGCTTTTCTTGCCTGCTTCTTACTAAGTTCCTGACTAGTATTCATTTGAAGGGTAAGGAAGCGCTCGCCCATTGGCTCAATCGTCTTCCTGTGCTTGTAGATGACTTCAGTTACGCCACCTACGAAGCCAAGACGTCCTCTCCAACGAAGCGTCTTCCCACCATCCACGCCGAGAGCCCTCGAGACCTTTCCATCGTACGCTTCCCTAAGGATCGCTAGAAGCCTTCTAAGTGCTTCCATGGGCATCGATATCACGCTGGTGAAGTCACTACAGAGAATAACGCCGAAGTCTCCTATTTGGCGGAGTACCCCCCCCGTGGCATCCTCGGCAACTTCTTTCCTTGGAGTTCCTGAAAGAAGAGACGCCTCGGTGAGCGTGCTCTGCTCAAAGCAAAACACCAACAGGCGGAAGAGACCAATGAGCTCTGACTTTCCACTCGACGGGGGGCCAACGAGCAAAAGCCACAAAGGAATACCAACAAACAAGTTAGCAGCGATCACGGCCAGAAGCACGCGGAAGTATATCGTGCTGCTGAGGGAGATTAGAAAAAGAACCTCTGTATCAAGCTCATGGAGAAGGCTTCTGATTGACTCATGTTGTGATCTATCGTTTGAGCGATCACAAGCTGTGTTGCGCTCAGACATTTTCATCGGCATTCCCCCCATCAGAAGATGCCTGCAGCAGAACAGCATAGTCCTCTATATGCCACTGATACAGAATTAGATAGAGCGCATACAGCGTCTCCATAATCTCCGAAGCATCTTCGTCGGTTAGTACCAGCAGAGTTCGGGATTGCCAGAAGGCAAGCGTTTGCGAGACAAACTCCTTCTGGCCTTTACACGGGGACAGGTTTTCAGTAGATTTCAATTAGTACATCCTCTCTATCAGGTGGGTGTGTACGAGTTATGAGCCTGTCGGGCCCCCACCCGACAGGTTCTCATTTATTCTGTTATTTTCACGGCTTCATATCCTCGTCGCAGAAGGGGCGAAGGTAGTGAATCAGCGGTCTGAGACCGTTCCTGGGCACTTCGTCAACTCTGAGATCTCCTTTCCAGAGGTCGACGAAGTTCCTCGCCAGCTGGTGGATGGGTTCTTGGAAAAGCCCGATCTTCTGGTCAAGCGTACGAATTGTAAGGGCTTGTTCAGCTTTGTCCATAACTGAAACCATAGCCTGCATCAATTGCAATACGCGGCCGTATTCCTTGTTCAGCACCATTGGAGCATTGCGAGTTCGTTCAGAGAGCTCGAGAACAAGTTTCTCGTCAAGCTGCAAGGCTCTGGCTATCGCAATGAGAACGTTGGGGTTTTTGGGATTCCAAAAGTTGCCCTCGATCCGACCATACGCTCCACGGTTTACCACCACGGGACCAGACCCTGCAGTTCTGGACTCAATTTGCCTATGCGTAAGTCCGAGGGAGCAGCGCCTATCCCGGAGCAACTCGGAAAGTGAGTTCCAACTCTTCTCTTTTGTTTCATCAGACATTTCTTACCTCCTTTAGAAAAGTCGATTTGCAACTGTCGCAATATATGCAGACGTCTTCACCCCTCGTCAACCCTCCTGCCAGATCATGGCCACGGTTGCCGATACCGCAAAACTCTTAACCAGCGCTTTTGACTATGAAAGGAGTTTCCATGACCAATCTCAAGCCAGCCACTCTCCCAAGCACCGTGAACGTCTCGGCTCCCTGCCCCTCCACTGTCGGCATGCCTCGGTTTAAAAGACGGAGAAGCGTCACCTCTGGTGACTTTGGAGGTCCAGAGCGATATTCGCGTTGTTAGGGCATGAGGAATCCAGCAGTAGGCCATTGCTGCGCTGAGAAAGAGATTGAATTGAGACAAGCAGTGACAGCTGCAAATTGCATTTTCACCGTTTTCGGCAGATGCTTTGATTGTCCAAAGGGAAGTGAAGATGAAGTGTAGTAGTTGTGGTGCCTCGAGCCTTGATGGAAGCCTTTTCTGTAAATACTGCGGGTCACAGTATGATGCTTCCACTAACAGCCCCGATGTGTGTCCCAAGTGCCGTGTTATCGTCGAAAAGGAGATGGAGTTCTGCGGAAAGTGCGGGGCTGATCTTCAGAAAACTTGTCCGGGTTGCTTTGACAAGATACGGTGGCATCACGAGCATTGCCCAAAATGCGGGATTAGCATCAAGAAGAAGGAAGCTGAGCTAGCTGCAGAGGCTGAGCGGGAAAGGCAGGAGGAAGCTCGTCTTCGCGAAGAGGCACGCATTGCGGAGGAGAAGCGGAAGGCGGAGGAGGCTCGTCAGGCGGCGGAGAGGGAGGCCGAGAGGAAGCGACGGGCAGAGGAGGCGGAAGCGCGTCGCCAGCGGCGAAAGCTATGGTGGAAGCGGAACGGCTGGAAGGTGGCGGTTGGAGTGGTTCTCGCCGGAGCGGTAACCGGATATCTCTTGTATCGAAGCAGTGATTTGTACGCTTACAAGCAGGCTGAGAAGTTGTATGAATCGGGCGACCTTTCGAGAGCGGCATCAGCGTTCAGTGCGCTTGGAGATTACCGGGATTCGCAGGATCGTTCGGATGCGATTCGTTATGAGATAGCGGAGGGGTTGTACGAATCGGGCGACCTATCTGCAGCTGCATCGGCTTTTGAAGGGATAGCAGGTTATCGGGATTCCCATGAGCGATCAAATGCGCTCCGCTATGACATAGCAGAGGGGTTGTACGCATCGGGGGACATGTCAGGGGCGGCATCGGCGTTCAGTGCGCTTGGAGATTACCGCGATTCTCGGGATCGGGTTCGTGTGATTGGCTGGAATCTTCTTGGGTTCACCAAGGAAGGCGAGGTCATCACTGACAACAGTACAGGTCTCCAGTGGCGAGTAGGGCCGGATGAGAATACAATCTGGAATGCAGCCAATAACTGGGTGAACGGTCTCGGAGGTAACTGGCGGATGCCCACTCGGGCTGAGTTGCGGGGTTTGTGGGATGCCGGGATTTCCAGTGACAACTGGGGTCCCTTCGAGAACAGCGGTTGGTGGGTCTGGTCCGGGGAGGTCCGAGATTCTTCGTCGGCCTGGGACTTCGTCTTCGGCAGCGGCACCGAGTACTGGGACGGCCGCGGCCACGAGCACTGGATGTACCGCAGCATCTCCTACAACGGCGGCCGGGCCTTTGCAGTGCGTTCCCTGTAGGATGATCGCTTGATTCTTCGGTGATTTGATCCTTTGATACTTGGGGGTCCGGGGGTGGGAGCCCCCGGTGACTCTTCATGCCTCATACACAGAATTCCTGACAAGCCCCCTGTCCGTACAACCTATCTATAACCATTACGCGGCCACAGCCATTGGTTAAGGGACTCATGCCCATATCCCTGACGAAGAAGCGCTTTCGTGGCGAAAACCCTTCTATATGCGTTATAAAAATAATGTACCCCAACAACTTACAGAAAGGAGTGCCCGATGTCATCCATGAAGAGGATACTGAAGGTAGTCGAGACCGTGGTCGATGTATTCCAGGCCGCGAAGTCCCTGACCGACGCCGCAGGCGCAGAGAGAGGAGGTTATCGTGACCACTACCCAGCTAGCCCCCCTTCGGAACACCGTTAGCGTGGCGGATCCCTTCGCCCCCGTGAGGCTTGCTCCCGTCTCCGTGAACGGGGAAGCTGTTCCCCAGGTGGGTGTCGAGATCCTCACCGATGACGGCACATGGCAGTGCCTCAACATCCACAGCCAGGGATATCAGCTCATTTCCAACAGCCTGGCCCAGCAGACAGCCCGGGAAATAACGTCGCTCTCCCGCTGGAGATGGGTAGAGGAGCAAACGATATGGACGGGACGGTTTCTGTCGACACTCTACCGCTCCGACCAGATTGTAGAGCTCCCGGATGTCGGGGATGCCGTCTCTCTCGGTTTGCGAGTAGAGAACAGCTACGACGGTTCGGCAAAGTTTCGTATCGTGTTGATGGCATTTGTTTTGAGCTGCACCAATGGCCTGATGAGCCCCCGCTACTTCTCGACCTATGCCCTGAAGCATACCGCTGCCCAAGGCTTCGATTTGAAGGAAGCCGTCTCCGTCATTCAGGGCGGTGTGAGCATCCTTGAGGAGATCGCCCCCCGGATCGCCACCCTCTCCAAAACCCGCCTTAACCTCAAGACCCTTGCCGCCGTGGCGAAGAACGTTTCCCTGCCGAACCGTGACTGGGGTCCCATCGTCCAGAACCTCGGGAACGCTCACTCGCTCTGGGACCTCATGCAAGAGATGACCCACCGCCTCACCTACAACGGAAGGGGCCGGGCCCTCATAACCACCTCCGAACAGGTCGGTGACTACTTCCTCGGCAACCTGGCTGACAAATTCGCTGCCTGAGCCTTCCTTCATCACCATCCCTGACCACTGCCCGCTTCTCAGAAGCGATCACTCCGTAGTAACGCCCAAGAGAACCCTCAGCAGAGGAAGAAGGGCTATCCATGCCCTCCATTCCCTGAAGGGGCCGTAAGGGGCGGGCAGTGTTCTCACAGCATCAACCCGGGAGGACATATGAATGGAAGAACTAAGGCGAAGGCGATACTGACCCTGGCTGCCGCTATTCTCTACCTGCTCTGGATCATGGACCTGATCCCGGACTTCATTCCAGTCGCAGGGTATCTCGATGACATCGCTGTGATATCAACAGCAGCCTACTCATTCATCACAGGTCGTGAAAGGTTCCGCCGGCGGGATGATGCCGACGATTCCCCGTGGGGGGAGGGGGGTTCGTGAGCTACTACCTGCTTCTGGCCAGGGGAGGGGTGGACCCCGAGATCATCGGCGGTCCCCTGGATTCCTGGGAGGCCGTTCAGATCAAGGCGATCAGACTCACCGCAGAAGGGGCCATCCATAGGGCTGACGGTGTGTTCTGGCTGCTGATTCAGAATGACATGAGGCCCGAGGTCGGAGCCTTCACAGCGGAAGAGCTGGGCGCAGACACAGAATAGAACGGAGGTTGCCGTGGCAACCAGAACTCTCGTTCCCAAGACGAAGCGGCCCGGGCATCAGATGCGGTTCGCCGACTACGCCGCTGCCGTGGGGATCAACTTCTCCACGCTGAAGCACATGGCGAAGAGCCCGCTTCACTACCGGTACGCCGTCCAGAACCCCCCGGCTGAAACCCCGGCCATGCTCCTGGGAAGGGCGACCCACACAGCTGTCTTCGAGCCCGAACGCTTCCAGCTCGATTACGCCCTGTGGCCTGGAGACCG
>JBGSJS010000021.1:0-168545 GCA_041741735.1 Desulfomonilaceae bacterium
TCCTACGGACTGGTCGTTCACCTCCTGTTGCTCTCCACCCCGCCTCACGGCGACGCAGTTACAGTCGGTTACAGGTTGTAGCGTAGACCTGGAGAGGACTTTCACCTCTCTGATTCAGTACGCTCGCAGGCGCACTAGCCATGGGTTTCAACCCATGGACAGGCGGGCAGCAGGCCAATTCCTGAATCAGCTCGCTTCGCTTCACAGAGCGATTTCCTTGATTTCATAGGAATCCGGAACGTCTTCCATGAGCCGGTACGCGTCTCTAAGATTCTCTTCCAGCTCCTCGAGCGTCTCTCCCTGCGTCATGATCTCCGGATGCTCCAGAAGCTTGCCCAGCCAGAAGCATTCTCCCTTCCAGTAGTTCATGGTCAGCTTCTTCTCCATGGGTGCACTCTCACGCTTCTTGGATCGGTCGGCGTCACGTTGTACGAGACTTATTTTCGGCCTGACGCCAATGTTGTACGTCACCATCGCGGTCGGGTTTGGTCAATGCCGGTCAGCAGCCGTAATATGCGGTCGTGAAGGATCCGAGTAGACAGGAAATTCAGTGAAAAGGTTATTCATGATCGCAGGCAATCGATTTCAGCATGCCCTCGAAGGGTACCAAGTCGTCACCCCGAGCGAAAGCCGGGGTCCAGAGTGTTCAGAAGAGCCTGGATTCCTGCCTCCGCAGGAATGACGGAGAGAGCTTTCGCTGACGAACAGAAGCCTTGGCAGGACAGCCAGGGACGAAATGCGCAGCCGAACTTATGAAATAGAATACTTGGGAATCAGCCTCCTTGTTGGGCTCATCGGACGCGTCCGTCGGCGACCGCGTGAAAACGCCACTTCCACTTGTTCATGACTCTGAACTTCCTCTTTTCTCATCTCCCATTATCTTTGGACTTGTGTTCTCCGTCCGTCCCGGTCTATGAATAGTGGGTATCATTCGGCACTCTGACCGCTTCCCATCGTCAACCCTTCCGGGAACGGAGCCGGAGCCCGGGGCTTGATCCCCGGATTCCCCGATCCCAGGCAAAATTCCACGTGATCGAGGCCTCATGAACAAAGACGTACCTTACTGGAATCCCTATCTGGAGACGCTGCCCCGTGAGAGCATCGCGAAGCTCCAGCTCAAGAAGTTCAGGCGCATCGTCCAATGGGCTTACGAGCATTCACGATTTCACCGAGCCCTGTATGAGGAAGCAGGCGTAAAACCGGAGGACATCCGCTCCCTGGAGGACGTCCGACTCGTCCCCAAAGTGGAAAAGTCCATGATGCGGGCCGTGCAGCGGAAAGACCCCTTCCCGTACGGCGATGCCCTCTGCGTGCCCCTCGACGAAGTTACCGAATTCAGGCAGACCAGCGGCACCTCAGGCCAGCCCGTGTACCAGGCCGACACGTGGCAGGACTGGGAATGGTGGGCCGAGTGCTGGGCAACCCTTCTCTGGTCCCAGGGATACCGACCCCACGATCGGGTCTTTCTTCCTTTCGGATATAATATCTTCGTCGCTTTCTGGGCGGGTCATTATGCGTCCGAGAAGATCGGCTGCGAGGTCGTTCCCGGAGGGGTCCTCGATACCCAGGCCAGAATCCTCAAGATACAGGAATTGCAGGCCACGGCCATGATGGCCACGCCCACGTACGTCCTGGGAATGGCGGACGCGGCGAGAAGCAAGCTCGGATTGGACCCTGCAAAGGATCTCACCATCAGGAGGATCACCTGCGCGGGCGAGCCCGGTGCTCTGATTCCCGCCACGAAGAAGCGGATTGAAGAAGCCTGGGGAGCCAAAGTGTTCGATCATGCAGGGGCCACGGAGATCGGCGCCTGGGGATTCGAGTGCGAGTGCCAACCCGGCGGGCTTCATGTGAACGAGGCGATGTTCCTGACCGAACTGGAAGACCCGGATACAGGGATGCCCATCACCGAGCCGGGTGTGCCCGGTAAGCTGGTCATCACCGCGCTGGACAGGATCGGTCAGCCGTGCGTCCGGTTCGATTCCAAGGACATCGTGGTGATCGGGACCGAACAGTGCCGCTGCGGCCGCACGTACAGGCTCTTCGAAGGGGGCGTCATCGGACGGGCGGACGACATCACCAAGGTCAAAGGGGTGCTGCTGGCTCCCTCGGCCATAGAAGACGTGGTTCGGTCCATTGCGGAGCTTTCCGACGAGTATGAAGTGGTCGTTGACAAGAAAGGCGACACCGACCGGATACAGCTCAAAGTGGAGTTTGCCCGGGAGTTTTCCGCGGACGATCGCAAGGCAGTGGAAGGCAAGCTGAAAACCGAGCTTCGTTTGAAGACCAATCTCGGCTACCGGATCGAATTCTACGATCTGGGAACGCTGCCCCGATACGAAGTGAAGGCAAAGAGATTCAAGGATCTGAGAAAGCACGGAGGCTCGTGAGCATGACCCAGGTAGCGCAACTCGACGATATTCGTATCAAGATAAGGGACCTCCGCACTCTGGCCGACGATCTCTGCGCCAGCTCAGAGGACTTTCCCGCACTGAACCGCAATCTCAAGCGCATCCTCGCGTCCGTGAAAATGCTGGAGATCAATACCGAGGAGATTTAGTAAGTTTCCCGAGCCGGTAGCAGTCCGGAGTCCGGTGGTACGGCGGCTTCTTCCCGCGGCGGGCAGACAAAAGCCAGGCGTTGTGAATCCATTCGTTCTTTTTCGGCATCTATAATTAAGTACAATTGATGTGGAGGTGGGCCATGAATAGGACAAAACTCTTCGGAGCATTGATAATAGCGGGCCTGGCCCTGGTGATGATAACTGCGGGGGTCTCCGGGCCCCTGTTCGCAAGAGGGTCATGGCACGGCGGCGGGCGAGGCGGCGGGGGCTGGGGACCTCCCCGAACACTGCTACCCGGGACTGAAACGAGTAACGTCGTGTACACCGTGTGCAAAATCTTTGACGCGGAAAGGAACTGCGACAGGTGCTCGGATTACTTTACCGTAAGGTCTGAGGACGAAGCCCAGGCCAAATGCACCAAAGCGGGTTACGAAGACGTGTACTATTTTCCCAGTGTCAGCCGGGTGTACTCGTGGATGGGCGGCCACTGCACATGCGACGGTGACGACGAAGCGCCCTGATGCCGCACGCTCAAGACGGCTCATCGTTCCGTGAACGAGCGCGGATGATCCCGGCCGGAGCACGCAGGAAACGAGATGAGACGAGCCGCGGCTCGGTGCGGCGCAGCCGCGGTCATGGAGCCCGATCACGCGAAGCCTAACGCTTGTCGAATGCCTTCAACGCGTTTATTACCTCGTCGTGGCGACGGGAAACAGCCCATACCATGGCCGTCCAGCCGTTCTTGTCCTGAGCGCGGGGGTCCGCGCCTGCATCCAACAGCTCTTTCACGATTCCCGTGTGGCCGCGGTTGGCTGCCATGATCAAGGCCGTTGCGCCGTATTCGTCCTGGTTTTCGAGGTCAACGGCATTGGAGAGGAGCTCTTTCACGATTTCCGTGTGGCCCGCCCGCGCGGCTCGCATGAGGCTTGTGACGCCGTGGTAATCTTCGCAGTTGAGATCCGCGCCATGCTCGATTAACTCCTCCACCACGTCCCCGAACCCTCGGCGACTTGCTTTCATAATCGCTGTGGCGCCGTTCTGATCCCTCACGTTGGGGTCTGCCCCGCTGTCGAGAAGCATTCTCACTATGTCGGCGAATCCCATTGCCGATGCCCACATGAGCGGAGTCCATCCGATTTCGTCCTGGCCTTCCAGCTCCGCCCCTGCGGTCAACAACCCTCGAAGTTCGGAGAGGTTGCCTTCTCTGGCCGCCTCCAACAATTTCGTTTCCATGACCGTCAACCTCCAACTCGCTGTGATGCCTTCTCCGGCAAAAGATGGAGCTCGGCTCGTCACACTTGGTCATAGCAACATAAGTGCCATATCAAAGGGCGACACGGGCTGATTGTCTAAACTGTTGATAAGTTAAGCGGTTTGACTGAAGTGCCGGCGTGGTGACCTTGGGGGAGGGTCTGCCGGCGTCAAACCTTCCTCCATGCTGTAAAAAATACTGACAGTGGCACCATGTGCTCTTGATCACTGAGCATGGGGCAATTCAGGGCTCCCGATGGAATGGCAATTGCCCGATCGGGTACCGGATTCATACCATTTCGCGGTTCAACAGGTAATTCGGACGGCATGTCTCTTCCGCTGCGAACGGCACGACCTGACTTCGATTCAGAGACATGCCGTCCGTGTCGTGAAGTCACATTGTTAACTGTGAAATGGTACCACGGGTCAGGGGAGATTCTTGAGCCAGGCTTGGGCCGCCATCTGAACCGGGTCCCAGGGACTGCTCAGAGGGGGAGTATAACTCAAATCCAGATCGCTCAACTCCTCCACCGTCATATTGTTGAAGAGCGCAGCGGCACAGATGTCGATCCGCTTGGACACCTCGGAGCTACGGTGGCCGAGGATCTGGGCCCCGAGGAGACGCCCGGTCGATCTGTCGCCGGTAATACGGACGATCATCTTCTCGGCTCCCGGGTAGTAAACCTTGTGATCCCAGGATTCAAATTCATCGGTGAAAGGATCGAAGCCGGCCTGTCGGGCCTCCATGTCGCGGAAGCCGGTGCGGGCGGCAACCAGATCGAAGATCTTGACAGCCTGTGTGCCGAGGGAGCCGGCGAACTCACGGTTGCCGCCTGCGGCATTTTCTCCCGCTATACGGCCCTGTTTGTGGGCGGTGGTGCCCAGGGGAAGATAGGTATAATCGTTGAGCAGGCGGTGCCACGTCTCCGCACAATCGCCTGCCGCGTAGATGTCCGGCACGTTGGTTTGCATGCGCCGATCGACCTTGACGGCACCCTTGAGCCCGGTTTGGATTCCGGCCTTGCCGGCCAAGGATGCGGACGGCCGACACCCCACCGCCACAATCACCAGGTCCGCGTCGGACTTGAATCCATTCGTTCCCTTTACGACAAGGTTTTCCCCTTCGGCTTCAATGGATTGGATACCGATGCCGGTTGCCACCCGCACGTCGTGCCGCTCCAGTTCCGCGCCCACTCTAAGCCCCAGGGACGAGTCTACGGTGGTGAGGACCGTTTCTGCAAACTCCACAACCGTGACCGAGAGCCCCCGAAGGGAAAGGGCATCGACCATCTCCATGCCGATATAGCCGCCGCCCACGATAAGAGCCGATCGCGGGTTGTTCTCGGTGAACCGCTTGTGCACTGCGAAACTGTCTTCCATCCATCTTAGGAGAAAGACTCCCGGCAGGTCTATCCCCTCGACGTCGGGTTTGATTGATTCCGCGCCGGTACCGATGACCAGTCGATCGTAGGGCAGTTCTTTCACCCGACCTTCCCCGTCAACGAGCCTCACGATCTTGGCCGGCGAATCGATCGCCTCGGCGCGATGTCCCGGGAGTAGTCGAATTCCCGCCTGCTCGATTTCGTCACGGGTTCGGTGAGCTAGGTTTTTCCAATCTGCCACTTCTCCGCTCAAATAGAACGGCAGGCCGCAAATGCTGAAATTCGGGTAATTATCGGCAAGCACCATGGTGGGCTCAACGGAGGGATCGATCTCACGGGCCCTGAGGGCGGCGCTAATTCCTGCATCGCTTCCACCGATGATGACGAGATGTTTCATTCCTGTCCTCCCTGGCACAATTTCGCGGTTCAACTGGTAATCCGGACGTCATGCCTCTTCCGCTGCGAACGGCAAGCCTGACTTAGCTTCAGAGAGATGACGTCCGTGACGTGAATTCACATTCTTCATAGCGAAAAGGTGTGAGTCTTTCTCACCTGAAAAATCCCGCTTTCCTTCATTTATAGGACTTTTCCCAGCGCGGAGAAAGATAAGATGTACCATCGCTGTATTAGTTTTCCGTGAAAACAAGCCTGAAATTTCTTAACCGAATGGGAAAAGAATTGTCTCGTGCCCGGATCGAGATTGCCATTGATCAGGGGAAGGAGCGCAGGCGGAATGTGGCGAGGCGGTCGGCCCGTGAACCGATCTCTTCGGCCGGCTCATGAACGGAAAAAAATGGCGAGGAAATCTCTTGTTCCATCGAGACGATCCTCGCCGATTTCTTCAATATCGCTAACGTTTGGTTGCGAGACTCAGGTGCCGCGCAACGTTGGTTGCCAATGGAGCTGTTGAGCGATCGAGATGCCCGGATCGATCCGAGCTGCTCGCTCGCAGCCCCCCTTCACCACCGGAAAGATCTTGTCAAACCTATCTCACATCAAGTACCGAAGCCAAAGCTACGGTAACACATACCCCGTGGCAATCGAGTGCCGAACCCCGCGCAGGAGACGAAGAAGCTTATCCCCCTGCTCCCACCTTACGTATCTTCTTGGGCGGACGGGGCACTTCGTTCACGGCAAACCACTGCGGACGCCACACTTTGCGGGTGACACATTTGGGTACCCACTCCACGGTTGGAACCCTGACCGGGATCATCTTCGGAACCAGCACGTTCTTGTACCCTGGGCCGCAGACCGGTTTGGGGGCACACTCTACGCAGGGTCCCGCACCTTCCGCACAGCCCACGGGGATCTCGGATCTGAGAATCGGTTGCCTCTGAAACGTGGGCACGGGCAGCGGCAACGTCCGGACCACCTTCTTGGGCACAAAAATGGTCTCCTTGGCAATACACGGCACCATCTTCTGGTAATAGGTGACACACGAGCCGGGCTCAGGGTTGATGAAGAACGAGTATTCGCCCTTGAGAGCCAGCAACCCCTCTCCCCCTGCAAATGCTCCTGAGGAGAGGACAACCGACAAGAGCATCGTGGAAAAGATGGCAGGCAATTTCTTCTGCATGCTGTACCTCCATTACGATAGTTTATTATAGCAGGTTAGACAATATTGATCAAGTCGTTTATAGAGTTCAGCCATAATTGATGTTTAGCAAAAAATAACTGTAAATATTGATAGTTATCCAGATCTCTTCTGCTAAGGGACACTAGGCTCGCCACGATCTCACCGGGCCGCGTGAAGCGGCTGTCCGCGTTTCCCCCGGCATGCTCCGTTCCTGGCGAGAATGATCTTGACAAAACACCTGAAAAACGATATGTGTCAACGCCGTTGGTAAAGTAATTTCGAGTAAATATGTTCACTTGGTTGAAATAATGAGATTACACGCAGCCATCCACATGACAGTCGTCGGACTCCTCCTGGCCCACTACCCCGGAATAGCGCCTGCAGAAACGCTCCGCGTAGCCGCCGCAGAGGATCGGGACCGAGTGGAGTTGTCGAAAGCTCAGGGTACCGTATCCGGGCGGGAGATCAAGTCGGCCGTAGTGCATCCCTTTCAGTCGAGCAACGTTCCGTCCGAGGTGAGCGGTGTGGTAGCCGAATTTCGATACCGGGCGGGAGATAGGGTCAAGAAGGGGGACATCGTCGCCGTCATATCCCCCAAGAGATACGTTCTGGCCGTCAAGGGCGCCGAGCAGCGGCTCAAAGCGGACGAGCTTTCACTGAAATATGCCGATGAGAGGGTGAAAGCCACGGAGGCTCTGCTCTCACTTGATTGGACGACCACCCAGAAGCTCATCGAGGCCAAAGAGCAGGCGGCCATATGTCGAGCGCGGCTGGACGCTTCCCGGCGATTCGTGGAGGCTGCGCAACTGGACGTTGAAGCCTGTAATGTCAAGGCCCCTTTTGACGGATACCTGGCAGTCCGGTACAAAGAGCCCTTTGAGGCGACCGAGAAGCTGGAGAAACTATTTCTGCTCATTGACGCGGGCAAGGCGTACGCAGTGGCGAACGTGCCCGAAAACCTTCTGCCGGAGCTCGGGAAGAAATCCCGGGCAGTGTTCACGGCCGGTTCCGGTCGGAAATTTGAGGGAGCCGTCGATCGGGTCGGCAAGCTGATCAACCCCGAATCGCGGACAGGACGGGTATGGGTGCTCATAGACAATTCCCAGGGTGTGCTCCAGGTCGGCATGACCGGCACCCTGGGTTTCCATTAGGCGGGTGTGCCATGGAGTTGCGGCGGCCGGGACTCGTCTCGTTATTTCATGCGTCGTTGACGGTTCTCTTCCTCGTGTTCCTGGGCGGTTGCAAGTCGGCCTTTTTCGGTGCAGCGGTTCCGGTCGATCCCCTCCGGTTGACCATGGCATCGAGTGCTTGTTACGCTCAACAGTATCGATCCAAATCCGCGACCGACGTGACCGGCAAGCGCAGCTTCACCGTTCAAGATTGCCGTGACATTGCCCTGGCAAGGAACCTCGAACTCCAGGTGAAACGCTGGGAAGAACTGGCCAACCAGGATCTCAAGGAGAGTGCCGGAGCGGGAATGTTGCCGCATCTGGTGGTTTCGGGTGAGGTGGGGCGACGCAACAATCTCCCGTATCAGTACGCGGACGTCATAGGAGAGGAAGGGCTGAAGCCGGCACCCGGCTCCACGAGCACCGGGGTGACCAATTACCACACCTACGATCAGAGGAGCACGTGGCGTCAGACCCTTGAGGCGTGGTGGAGCCCCACTGACGCGGCTCTCAATTACATCCTCTATAACAACACCTGCAACAAGCAGTGGAACTCCCATTTCCAGCGAGTGCGGAGCGCACAGAAGCTCGTGGCATCGGTCGAAGGGGCTTATTATCGTCTCGTGGGCCTTCAGGACGGACTGCAATTAGCCGACAAGCTGGTCTCCATTCGGTCCAATACGGCAAAGAAGGCCGTCGGTCTCCTCCGGAAAGGACTGATCAGCCAAGAGGAATGTTACAGAGCCAAACTCAACGAGGATAAGGCAAGAAGATTGCTCTCCAAGCTCCGCAATGACATGGAAAAGCAGCGCAACATCATGGCCGGCGCTATGGGTATATCCCCCGATCATTGCGATGGAGGCTTCTTTGCCACGGACAAGCTTGAAGAGCCCGCGTTTCGGGGCGAAATATGCGATCTGGAACTGCTTGCTATGAAGAATCGACCGGAGGCCTACATCGCGGGTTTGAATCACTTCACTTCAGTCAACGAGATGAAAAAGGCGGTGATCAATTACCTGCCCCGCGTAGTGGGCTCGTGGAAATATACCCGGGACGACAACACGTACCTGCTCAACAAGGATTGGAATGAGATCTCCCTTCTGGCCACTTTCGACGCCACGGAATGGCTGGCCAACATGAAGAGAGCCCGTTCGGCCAAGTCCGACGCGGCGCGAAGTCTCAGTCAGGTGGGAGCCGTTGCCGTGGGGATTGCCTCCGAGGTCAGGGTGGCCGCTCTCGAATACATCGATGCCCTCGACGACATGCGCAACGGGAGCAAATCCCTGAAGGATTCCAAAGAGATGCTCAAAGTGATTCGTGGGAGGGCCTCCAAGAACGAAGCCGACCGCATCAGCGTCGATGAGGCCGAAGGTGACATTCTTCACGAACGCATTTCCCAGATCATGGCTCTTGCCAGGGCCAATGAGAGGTTGGCGCAGTTGCGGTCGGTGTTGGGCGTCAACTACAACGAACCGCTCGCCTGCAACTAAACCGCGGTCCCCGAAAGGCACAACAAAGCATGAAAGGCCGTAAGGACAGGAGGTCCGAGGAGGAGCGCAGCAGATCATTGATAGCCGCGCTGAGTCCATTCCTGCCCTCCCGGTGGATCGGCATCGCGGCAGGTGTCGCGATGTGTCTGCTCGCCTGCTTCTCGTGGACGGATTGTGCGGCGTACACGCCGTCGGATGAAGACCGCTCTAATCCCCTTTCCCTTGCCCTGCAGGGAGTCTTACTCAGGGAAGGAAAAGAAAACGTTCAGTCGATCGGACGCGATGAGCCCCCTGCCTTGTCCGGTGCACGACGGGGTGTCTCGCCGCGGTTCAAGCGGAGGCGGGACCCGGATATTCGGAAGCCGGAGAAGGCGTGGTCCACTCCCGAGGGGGCGGTCTCCGGAGACATGTTTCCGAGAATTGGCTCTGACCGGGAAGAGGCGGGCCGTTCCGCGGAGGAGCGAGCCGCGCAGGAAATAGGCCTCCATGGATGGTCCGAGGACTTGCGGCGCTATGCCACGCTGGTCTTCGATCGGGATCAACGAGTATTGGCCGATCGACTCACCCGGGAGCCCGCGGTCTTCGGCTCAGCCATGGCGATTTCACCCTTCCCGCCCGCCTCAACGCTTCCCGGCGGCCTCCGGTGGCCCGAGCCCAATTCATATGAGATTTGGGTGGCGGAGATCCTGGGGCTGTGAGGGCCGGGTCCCACTGAAAGATCGTCCCGGCAAGTCAACGGCCCCGGTCTCACTCAAGCCACATGGGTTTCCATTAGAATCGAAGGTTCCCCAACAAGCCCGGCCAGCCGTGCGAAGACCTCCCCCTCGTCCCTTCGACACCGGACCTCACGGACATCCTCAAGCTTCGCCACCTGCTTGATCATCTGCTCCAGGCGCGGCGTTTCATCCACCAGCAGCCAGATCCGGCTCTGATCGCCGCAGCCGATGGGAAGACAGAGTATCCCTTCCACGTGGTAGGCACGTCGGAAGAAGAGATTGCAGATATGCGACATGATCCCGGGATGATTCGTAACGGTCAGCTCGATCACGGTTTGCTCGTTCGCCATGGTTGAGGGGCTCCGAGTTTCAAAAGGCTGCACGGACATGGGTTTCTTCTCCTATCATAGTCTCGTTGCCCGCACCGGGAGGCACCATGGGATAGACCCTTGCGGACGGATGGATCGGCGCGTGGATGAGACAGGGACCTTTCGTGTCCAACCCGGCGGCGAGCGCCGGCAGGGGATCGCCGTCACCGGCCAGGTCGAATGCTTTCATGCCGAACCCCTCGGCAATCCGCGTGAAATCGACTTGTAGAGGGAACCTGGACGCGAATATCCGGCCTTCGTAGAACAAATCCTGCTGCTGACAGACCAACCCGAGACAGTTGTTGTCCATGAGAATGACCGTGATGTTCACATTCTGCTCCACTGCCGTGGCCAGTTCCTGAATGTTCATCATCAGGCTGCCGTCGCCGCTGAAACAGACCACTTTTCGATCGGGACGGGCCAGAGCGGCACCTATTGCCGCAGGCAACCCGAAGCCCATGGTTCCCAACCCGCCTGAAGTGAGCCACTGTCGGGGACGCCGGAAGGGGTACGTCTGCGCCGTCCACATTTGATGTTGGCCCACGTCGGTTACGATGATTGCGGAATCGTCGAGCATGCTCCCGACTCTGTTGATGAGGGCACACGGATCGCGGAGATCCTCTGAGATCTTCTGAAGAGGAGAATGGGTTGCCCTGAGCACCGAGACTCGCTCGATCCAGGTCTTTCTTCGGTTCTCTTCCACGTTGGGCAAAAGGGCTTCGAGAACCTCCCCCACGTCGCCCATGATCCCCACATGAGCCCTTTTGATTTTGTCCAGCTCTCCGTAATCGATGTCGATATGGATGATGTCCGCTTCGGGGCAGAACCGGGATGCCAGGCCCGTTGCCCGGTCGTCAAAACGCGCGCCGGCAGCGATGAGCAGATCGCACTCGTGCAAGGCCATGTTGGTGTACCGAGCCGCGTGCATTCCCAGCATGCCCATGAAAAGGGGATGATGCGAAGGCACAGCCCCCAGGCCCATCAAACTCGCGGCAACGGGAATGGATGCTTTCTCGGCCAGCCGAGCGGCCGACGCCCCGGCTCCCGAGTGGATCACGCCTCCCCCGACATAGAGAACCGGTCTTCGCGCCCGGTTCATAAGCCCTGCGGCACGGCTCACCTCGGCGGGATCGAATACCGGAGGGAGCTCGGGTCGGCCCGGCTCCGGCCATGCGTCGAATTCCACAAGCTCGGTCTGAACATCCTTGGGAAGATCGATCAACACGGGTCCCCGACGGCCCGAAGATGCAATGCGAAACGCCTGGGGGACAACTTCAATCAGATCCCGGGCCGATCGCACGAGGAAGTTGTGTTTCGTAATGGGAATGCTCAGGCCGTACGTGTCGACTTCCTGAAACGCGTCGGTACCGATGATCGGTCGCGGCACTTGTCCGGTAATGCAGATGACGGGAATCGAATCAAGCTTCGCGTCGGCGATGGCCGTCAGGATATTGGTCGCGCCCGGCCCTGATGTCGCAAAACAGACCTGAGGCTCACCGGTCACCCGGGCCATGCCCTGGGCAATAAACCCCGCGCCCTGTTCGTGGCGGGCAAGAACATGTCCGATCTGCGTGCTGTGGGAAAGAGCGTCGTACAGAGGCAGATTCGCACCGCCGGGAATTCCGGCGATGATGGGAACGCCCTGGCGTTCCAGTAAGCGGATGGTGATCTCAGCACCGGTCATCTTCATGGTGGGCCTCTCTCCTTTCGGTGATGCCCCTTCCAGCTATGTTCCGGCGTGAGGTGGGTCGTTTCAAAAAAAACAACCCCCGCCGGTCTCGTGCGCCGGCGGGGGTTGTTTTGGTTTGGTAAGACCGGAAAGCCCCGCTACGGCGCACCGACGACGATAACGACGACAACGACAACGAGGCTGAGGAGTACGTTGCGGGCAGCGGTCAGAATCAATGTCGTGGTGCTTCGGAGCTTCATGGCGGAGTCAAATCCGGATAAGGTGTCTATTCAATGGATCGAAAGGTATCACGCCACCGAACGCATGTCAACCTCATTGGCGCTCCGGAATTGTTTGTCAGGCGGGTCTCCCGATCCCGAGATCCGTGACCCCTCGTGGGCTCTGAAAATTCCCGGACTGCCACATCTGATTGAATAGTAGCCCTCACGCTAGTGCTCGTGCCGCTTCACTTTCTCCGGAAACGCTCTTTTTTCACCCCGCACGATCGGAAACAACTATAATGTGCTCGAGTACGGACGTTATGAGGGAGTCGGTCATGGGGAGGCAACAGGATCGAGATCGCGCCAAGATGGCCCACGATGTTCGGGCAGGCGCCACAGACACGTTCATAATGGACAAATACGAGCTTTCCAGGGAAGAGCTCTATTCTTTTTACGACGACATGGTCAAGGAGGGTCGGCTGGCCATGTCCGACCTGCTGGGGGATCTTCCCCCCGCTCCCGAGCAGGGATTGATGCTGGTGGAAGAGTGCCCGGTGTGCGGGACCCACAATCTGGTGGACGCGGAGCGCTGCTCAAGCTGCGGATCGACGCTGCCCAAGCACGAGCAGCCCCCCTCGGACGAAGAGCCTTCCACAACCAAACCCGATCCTGCGAAGACGGGCTTGGACCTTCCGGAAGATTCACCCATGGATGGGGTCACTGCATCCAATAGGGATGCCGACGTGCTCCAGGAAGAAGAAGCTCCTCTCTTTGACGAGGACGCCACGGTGGATCTCGATACGGTCCTGGATGACTTCGCCGGTATCGGCTCCGCCGGCAAATCAGATCCGGAAGGCGGCGAGGATGGCTCCTGGGCAGTGGTGACCTCCGCCCACGACATACTTGACATAATTGAATCAATTCCCGTCGGCTCCAACGTGAATGAGCCCCGGAAACCGGTTCATGGTGACGAACTGACCGGCTCGGCCACCGTGCAGACGGAGCTTAGCCTCGATGAGCTCCTGGATCTCGCATCCGAGCTCGACAAGACCGGCGATTGGGATGAGGAAGCTCCCGAGCCGACAGGAGAGCCCCAGCAGCTCGATCTGGACCTGGATCGCACCATAGCATTGGTTCACCGCGAGAACTTGTTCCGCAAGAAGAAGACATCTCCGAACAACGAGGCGGGGGAATCCGAAGAGACGGAAGTTACCGTTGACGGTCTTGTTACGCTCTCCTCAGAAATCGAAATCCCCGAAAGCGAGAAACCGACAGCGTCCGCTCCTTCCGGAGAGATCCCCCTCGGTTTCGAATCGAGCGACGTTGCACAGCAGCAGCCGGAGAATGAGTTTCCGGAATGGACCGGCGCCGGCAACGTCAAACCGGAGGAGTCTCTCGAGGACGACGGCCTCGATTTCCTCGAAATGTCGGGTCGGAGCGACGACTTCGTGACTGGCTCACCAGAAGACTCGACGGAAGAAAAGGCAACATTCTTCGAGCCCACTATCCGTTTGGACAGATCGAGTGATTTCAGTCTTGGTACGTATGATGATGGGGTTTCGGCCGGGGTATCGTTACCGGAAGACGATGTGGATCTCGATTTTACCCTGGTATCGGACATCACGGTAGCAACATCGGCCCGAACCGACGCCGTCTCCGTCGAAAAGCACGCGCAGCATGTCGAGCCCCCTGCCCCGGCAGAAGCCGAATTCACCTTCAACCTCGACGATCTCGACGATGAACAGCCTCAGGAACCTGAAGTAAACCTGGCTTGGAACCTCGACGGACCGGAAGCCGAGCAAGCCTCTCTGCCGAAGGAGGCGGTCGTTCCTCCAGCGCCGGTACTCCCAAACGTTCGCGACACCCAACTCCTGGAGACTCAGGCTCTCTCCGTGTTTGCAGAGCAACTCTCCTCCCCCGTTGACACCCTCCCGCCCCCTAGACCCCGTGAACGGAGCGGGAGGTTGCGGCTCATTGCCGCAGCTTCGGTTCTGTTCGCCCTCGTCGGGTTGGGAGGCATCGGATTTTACTCGGGATACTTGACCATTCCGGACGGGCTGCCGTCCGATCTCCCCATGACGGGCACGAATGAGAAGGCAAAGCCCTCTTTAAATAAGGACGCACAGCAGGCGGGAGTGGAAAAACGCATGCCTACGGGCAAGCCGAAGCCTCCCCAACCGGCGCGGGGGCCGAGAGAGACCGTTCAACAGCCCACAGCCAAAGTAGCGCCGGGGAGTGGCGACAAGATGGCGGCCCTTCCCCCGAAGGGCCCCGGCGGGGAATCTGTCGGGCTCAGGCCTCGGAGCGGCAAGGCACCGCAGACAAGATCGATGCCGGGCAAGAAGCGGGCCCCCGGAGCCGTCCCGCCGGTGGCTCCGGCCGCGGATCTGGCAGAAGCGGTCAAGAGTAACAATGCGGAGAGAGTGGCTCAACTTCTCGATCGCGGGTCCGACGTCAACGGAAGAGACGCTCGCGGTGCCACCCCTCTCATACCGGCCGCGGAGCAAGGCAATGAGTTGTTGGTGGAGCTTCTGCTGAAGCGCGGGGCGAATCCCAACGCGAAAGATCGCAATGGGGATACCGCCCTGATGCTCGCTGCGGAAAAAGGGCGTGTGGCTGTGGTGAAGGCGCTTCTCAAAGGCGGAGCCGATCCGCGGGAGATCAACGAGGAAGGCCAAACAGCTCTCGGAAGGGTCTACGCCTCAGGTCCCGCCTTCTTCGTGCCGGTGCGGGCGTGCAGGGAAATCGTCAGACTCATCAAAGAACATGAAGAACGGCAAGCCTCGGCGAGAGGACGGAGATAGGACGCGAACGCTGCGGAAAGGTGAGCGAATGGAGCAGAGTTTGTGCGCCCCGGGATTTGGTTGCGATTGAGCCCCCTCTGTCTGCCGACAGAAAGGGGGCTCTTCACGGTTTGGAATGAAAGAAGTCCCATCATCCTCAGGGCACGCTCATTTCTCGTAATGCATAGCCGGGCCGAGGTCCTTGAACGAGAAGCTGAGGAATACGTGATGCCCGTCGTAGTCGAGGACCCGCAAGTCGTCCTCCTGATGGAGATCCCCCAGAACCACGTTGTAGTGTTGGCCGTATTTCTTCGGCAGCGCGTCGACGGGAACTTCGTAGGCAATGAATTTCTTAATTCCCTTTGCCGCCGGCTTTCGCAACCAACTTGGGATCCGTAAGGGAATCGTATGAGGTCAAAATAAGGACCGGTCCGGAGCCTGTAAAGTAGATTCCTGCTTTCATGACGGCCCCTCCTTTCCTGTGGTGCGAGGTCTATTCTTCACGGAGACCGCGGGCTGCAGCACCCGTCGCCCCGGCTTCACCGCGTGTGTCTTCTCCTTTCAATGCCTTGGGAGCCCCGCCGACGGAATCTTTGGAAGCGCTCTCCCACAAGGTCAAAAGGTCTAAGCTCATTTTTTCAAGATATTGGTTAGTCCATTTGACCGAATCCAATATCTCGCGATACATCGAGGACGCCTCCGGCGCGCACAGACCTGCCTCGACACGTTCCCAGTGCTCGGACCGGAAGTAGTCCAGTATCTCGGAGAGCGTTTTGCTTCGCCTGGAAAGATCTGTCAGCAGATCTTGACTCGGAGAGACGAATCCGTCGCGAAGGTGACCCATCATTCCAAGGAGAATGGTGAAGACTTGATCCAGCTCCAGTTTGGCTTTATCGCTCAAAGGGATCCCTCCTCCGGCTCGATACCGAAAACAGCGCAAAATGATTTCGAGCAGGTCGCCTACCCTTTTGAGACGGTACGGAAACCGAATCACTCCCTTCATCGCGTGAAGGCCCATTCCGGAAGAAACCAGATACCCGGTCAATATCTTCTCTTCCCTATTAATCTCGCCATACAGGTATTCGCACCGATCCATACCCGATCCGTCACCCAGTGCCGTGCAGGCCGAAAGGATCTCGGTCATCTCAATGACCTTATCCAATAGGCTGATGAGGCCCTCTTGCAGGGTCGAGGACTCGGATACTCGGGCCTCGCGCAACTCCTCAAGCCTCCGGACCTCTCTGTCAACCTGAGGGCTGAAAACCTGAAAGGGGTTTATCTGAAAGGGTTTCTCGGTCATTTTCAGGTCCTCTCCCGGCCGGCCTTCTCCGCTCCGGCACTCCAATATTTCACGGACAAGGAGAGGGCGATCCCGGGTCGAGTACCGGCGATCGCCGTGGCCGGTGTCTATGTCAGGAGTCTTTCCGTGTAGGCGAAATGCTCGAAGGCCTCCCGAACGGTTTTCGAAGGCGCTTCCACCACTTTGATTCCGGCACGTTCGAGAATCTCGCGGGCACCGCTCATACAAAGCCCTGTGATGACGCAATTCACGTTCTTTGCAGCGAGGAGGGCACACAATCGGGAGCGCCGCGGATCGTGCGCCGACGGTGAGTCGGGGCTGGTGCAGGCTTCTATGAAGGTGCCGTCAGATTTGAGGATGAGAATGTACCGCGCGCCGTCGAAGCGACGATCCATCTGCGCATCCAGAGTGTCTCCCGAAGCTGTTATGGCTATCCTCATCGATGCCTCCCCGGCCGGTGCCGCCGACCGGCTCGCCGCATGCCGCTTTACGATCGGTTTTTCCCCCGCCACAGCAGGCGCAGTATCGAAGACCACGCAAGTGTAGCGGGGAGCCCCCCTGTTGAGGCAACCCACAGATCGGTCGCGGCCTGGCGTCGAGCTATGCCCCCTGGAGACGGATCTCTTTCTTATCCCTTTGGTTGATGCTTCTCAGCAAGCTACTCTAGTCTTCCTTGGTGTCCGACACTTGGCCCGTGCCGTATGAAACGGCTTGATTCCGAGTCAGCTCGGACATGAGCGAACCGTGTACGTCGAGCCATCTTTCTCCCATGGCCTTTGCCAGACTCCGGTAGAACACCCGGCCGCTCCGAGTGTGGGCGTCGAATACCTTTTCGAGCTCGGTTCTTTGGATTCTCATGACCTTGGTCGGTGCGAGGCATTCGGCGGTGGCGGAAAAACAATCCCTTCCGACCACACTTGACCAACCGAAGGACTCTCCGATTCTGTTTACCGTGTAATGGGAGGACGCCGCCTCTCCGATACTTAAACCTACTTTCCCCTCAACGAGGATGTAGAAACAGGTGGCCGGGTCTCCTGCCGAAAACAGCGTTTCACCCTTATTATGGCTTTCTTCCACAGCCACGTCCGAGATGTCGCTTACGGCTTCCTGTCTGAGATCTTTGAAGATGTCGCTCTTGGGTAGAAACATGACTCGGTCCTCCTTTCGTCCCATGTTTCGCCGTCATGGAGACAAGTCTTCTGAAACGAGTTTCCGCGGAGTCAAGCTGAATGTCGCCCCCTTTCCCGGCTCGGAGTCAATCCGCACTCTCTCGCGATGAATTTCTCCGATCTGTTTCACGCAGGAGAGTCGCCGGCCTCTCCCGGTTTCGGTACCGTTGCCCGAGATTCTGAAAGACGGAGATGAATCCCTTGTCGAACCGCTCACCGGATAGACCCCACGCGGCCTTCGCTCGGGATCTCAGTTCACCAATGAGGAAATACGGTCGAATATTCCTATTAAGGTACTGAATGCCTGGTTTCGTCGGTACCGCACCAACATGGTCAACCAAGTCATCAATTCAGTTGCGATGGACTCCCCCCAGACTCACTGCAGCAAGCACCCCCACTCCGCTGAGAAGAATCGTTGGCTCCGGTTGCCCCATGTTGTACCTGAAATGCTCCGTATATGCGTGATGAGGCCCCAAGAGGCTCTCAAGACATTCATAGGCCGTGGCTCGCCAATGCAAAAATGCCGTTTCGTCGAAATTGCTCTCCAATACGTGCCAGCCGGCCTCGATCAAAGCGTCGATTTGCCTTTCAGGCACCATTTCGTCCCTCCTTGTTCGGCAGGTCCGGCGCAGTTTCATGCTCCAGCCTCGGTTTTTCAGCGTTTGCGGATTGCCCTTCTCCCATCAGCAGTTCAACGATATGACGGTGTCCGTTTTCCCGGGCCCAATCAAGCGCGGTCGTGCCCGCATCGTCCCGCAGGTCGATTTGAGCCCCGGCCTTCAGGAGTAATTCCACCGCCTCGGAGCTCCCCAAGGTGGCCGCAAGCATCAAGGCGTTTCTTCCCATGGCATCCGTTGCATTCACCCTGGGTCCTTTTCCCAGTAGAAGCTTCACCATCTCGGAATTTCCCGACAAACACGAGTACATCAAAGGGTTGAGTCCCGCTCTTCTTTCCCGTGAATCCACGTCCGCTCCCCTTTCTAAAAGGAATATGGCGACGTCCACACGATTCCATTGACAGGCCGCCATGAGAGCCGTCACACCCGACGGGTTTTCCAGGTTCACTCACGTTCCCCCGTCAATAAGCTCTCGGACCAGCTCCAGATTTCCATGGATCGCGTGTCGTATGAGGTCTTCTTCCGACATCCCGCACCCCTCTGGAATCCCTGTTGCAGCAACATTGAATTCTCTTTTGCACGAGGGCGCCCCAGGTGCGCTCTGGCGAGACTGTTGACGAAATCAGCGCCCTCCAAGCCGGAACGGTTTCAGGGGCAGATCCCCCCGCCCCTTTTCGACGGCAGGGGCTGAGGGGGATATGAGCCCTGTGAGCCCGGGAGGGAGCAATTCTCTGAACCCGGACGTATCGTGGGCGCCTCCAAGAATCGACGCAAACCGGTCTTACCGGCCCTTCGCAGCGAGTAGAGAGCACATTTCGTACCAAAGGCCTCAGCCCTGGTCACGCACCATATTTATCATGTATTTATAAATAGTTAGGGTTTGGGCGGAAATCCGGCGTGGGGTGGGCGAGATATCGTGGGAGGAGGATCCAGTCTGACCGACCATCACTCACCTTTTACGAAAGAAGTAATATTAACCCGTTAAGACAGGTTACTGTGTCCAAAAATCGGACTGCTATCTAATTCTCTGTCCTATTTTCAGGCTCTTTTCTTAACTTCTTAATAAACCGATAAAAAGAGTCTCTTGAAACATCCAGGGACTTCGCGGCGTCTCGCTTGTTCCCCCCGCACACCTGAAGAGCCGCGTCACACAGGAAGGTCTTCACTTCATCGGTGACAGACCGAAGTGTTGTCCCGTGCACATAGCGCACCGTGTAGGACCACTGCTCGCAGACGCCGTCCGCTGTGGGCATGGCCAGACTGAAGCCGCCACCCTCCCAGAGAATGAGCGACCGTTCGAGGACGTTGCGAAGCTCCCTGACATTCCCCGGCCAGTGGTACTCGGAAAGAACCTTGATATGCCCCGGTTCGAGCAGGGGCACCTCGGTGAGCTGCAATTCCGCTGCCAACGCGGACATGATCTCTTGTGCCAGTATCGGTATATCCTCCGGTCTTTCCCGAAGTGCCGGGACACGGAGAGGGAATACGCTGAGCCTATAAAACAGCGGCTCGAGAAACCTTCCCTCAGCTACTTCGGTGGGCAAATCCCGGTGGGTGGCCGCCATAAGTCGTGCATTAACCTGCAGTTGTTTCTGGCCGCCCACTCTCATGAATGACTGAGTGTCAAGAAATGTCAGGAGCTTGGCCTGCAGCGACAGGTCCAGGTCTCCGATTTCATTCAGGAGGATGGTGCCCCCTTCCGCCAGTTCCAAAAGACCCCTCTTGAGGCCTGTTGCACCGGTGAAGGCCCCCCGCTCGTGCCCGAAGAGCTCGGACTCGGCCAGTTCCCTGGGCAGGGCGGAGCAATTGATCGAGAAGAAAGACCCGGTCGCTCGCTTGGAGTGCTCGTGCATCCACCGTGCAAGATAGTCCTTGCCGCTGCCGCTCTCCCCCTGGAGCAGGATGATGCTGTCCGTGCGGGCGGCGATTTCGGCTTTTTTCAAAGCACTGCGCATTGCCTGGGACGGGAAATTTCTCCATCCCCCACGAGCCCCGGAAGAGATCTTCCGTCTTTCCGTCACGTTTCGGGAAATGCAGCAGATGCCTATGATTTGGCCTTGCGGGCTCCTGAGAGGGACAACGGTGTCGTGGAAAATGAGCTGCACGCCGTTCACCGTTCTGGCTTCTTCTATTTCCAGCGATTCCCCTGCAAGCACTCTATTATCTCTTTGCGTGATCTTTTCCGCAGCCTCTTTGCCGAGCAGCTCCTCAACACGCTTCCCCACAATTTTCGACGCTGGAAATCCGAGCAGTCTCCGCATGGCTGGGTTGACATGGGTGTATCGGAGGGATCGATCCTTGATGCAAATGTATTCCCCGGCACTCTCGAATACCGCCCGAAACCGTTCCTCACTCTCTCGCAGCGCCGCCTCAACCTTCTTGCGCTCCGTGATGTCCACAAGCACGGTTCGGCATCGGCTGAAGACACCGCCGGAATCCTTGACCGGGAGAGACTCCAGTTGGCCATGAAACCGGGTGCCGTCTCGTTTCGCGACCCGGAGCTCGCAGGAATCTCTTGACCCGTTCTCAAGGACTTGCCGAAGATGCAGATAGTACGCGTTCGCGTCTTCCTGTCCCAGAAAGCCGGCAAACGGCCTTTTGATGATATTGCCTTTATCGGCTCCCAAAAGTCGCGTTGTGGTGAGGTTGGCTTCGAGAATGACCCCACGTTCATTGACCGTGAAATACCCAACGGGGGCGAAGTCGTACAGTTCCGAATAATTATCTCTGGAGCGCTCCAACTCGATCTGAGCGGAACGAAGCTCTTCGTTCTGCATTTCCAGTTCCGCCTGGTGGCTTCTCAGTTCCTCCTCGGCCCTCTTCCGCTGCCATATGTGTCCCCACTCACGCAAGGCCCTTTCCGCGGTCCGCGGCATCTCGGCAAACACTTGGGGGGACTTCACCACATAGTCCAAGGCACCGGCCTTCATGGCTTCTACGGCTGCCTGTTCGTTTCCACGGCTGGTCATGACGATGACGGGAAAGGCTGCCGGTTGCTCAGCAGACGAAATAAGATCCGTCCCCTTTCCGTCGGGCAAGAGCCAGTCGGCAATGACCAGATCGGGGGTGTGCTCGGCCAGAAGCGAAGCCGCTCCCTGCAGATCGGAGGCGATCCTGAGTCGAAAGGAGTCGCCCAGCGATAGGAAGGCGCGGCGAACCGCCTCCACGTGGCTCTCTTCATCTTCCACCAACAACAGGTCGTGCTGTTCTTCGATCATGGCTATCATTCCCGGCGGTCATACATCCGGAGCTTCCGGATGGTGGGGATTGACGTTCCAGGCAAGCCAATAGAATCCTACATCTTTCATTAACCCCACGAATTTGTCAAAATCAAGGGGTTTGGTTACGTAGCTGTTGGCGTGGTAGTCGTACGCCATGGCGATGTCCTTTTCGGCTTGTGAGCTTGTGAGGATTACCACCGGCAGACGTTTCAGCTCGTGGGTCTCCTTGATCTTCTTCAGGATCTCCAGGCCGTCTACCTTGGGCAGGCGTAAATCCAGAATGACCAAATGGGGTCGCGGGCTATCGGCAGGGTTTGCATAAATTCCCCTCCGGAAAAGGTAGTCGAGAGCGGCTTCCCCGTCGATGACATGATGAATCTCGTTGGCCACCTGATGGTTCCTCAAGCTCCTCTTGACCGCCACGGCATGATCTTCGTTGTCCTCCACCAGCAAAATTGTCAGCGGCTCACCTTTCATATTCACGTCATTCTCCTGTCTCGGTCGGATGACTGTCGGGCAGGGTAAACCAAAAGGTCGATCCATACCCACTCCCTTGTGATTCCACCCAAATCCTTCCGCCATGCACTTCTATGATCCGTTTGACAATGGCCAGTCCAATACCCGTGCCTTCCGAGGTTTGGTCCAGTTTGTCGAAGAGCCGGAATATCCTCTCCTGGTACGCCGGATCGATACCCTGACCGTTGTCACGGACGTAGAAAGCGGTGCCTCCGTCCACTTCCGCCACCCCTATTTCGATCTTGGGGTGCGGCTGATTCTTCGTGAATTTGAGGGCATTCTCCGTCAGATTCTGAAAAACCTCAAGCAACCTGGCACGATCGCCGTGCACCACGGGCATGTCCGGAGCTATTCTCACATCGGCCACCCGCTGCGCGATCGCCCCGGCGAGAAGCTCCAGGGCTTCTTCCGCAACCTGCGTCATCGAAAGTCGACTGGGGGGATTCACCAATCTCCCGATACGCGACAACTCCAGGAGCTCCTCCAACAGTTGTCCCATTTTTTCTGCAGCTCTCGTGATTCGACCAAGATCGGACACCACGTCATCGGTATTCCCCTCTTTGAATGCCTCCTCCACAAAACCGGAAAACGTCTTGATGGTGATGAGAGGGCTGCTGAGATCATGGGAGACCGTGTAGGTGAACCGCTCCAATTCCGCGTTCTTGCTTTCCAGTTCTCCTATCAGGAGCTCCCGTTCACGCTCGGCCCGCCTGCGCTCCACGATCTCCGCCGTCAGCTCCTCGTTCATCTCTGTCAGTCGGCTCGTGCGGATCGTCACTTGTTCTTCGAGATCTCTCTGCCAATGCCGAATCCGGTCGATCATGGAGTTGAACGTTGCCGCCAATTCGCCCACTTCATCCGAGCCGGTCACCGTTACCCTGGCCTCGAGGTTTCCCGCCTCAACTTCCCGTGCGACGAGACGGAGGTCTTGTATAGGACGAGCTATCCTCCCGGCAAGGAGTGCGGCCATGATCGCGGCAGCCAGCACCCCGAGCAGGCTCACCACGGAAGCGTAAAACAGTCTCTGCCTGGTAGGTCCGAGTATTTCGTCCCGATCGACCTTGACCACCAGCCCCCAGATGTTGTCGGGAGTAACCTTGATATGACGGTAAGCAGCCAGGATGGGGACATGGCGATAATCCCGGCTGATAAGGACCCCTTCCTTTCCTTGCACTGCGAGGGAGGTCGGCTCCGTCTTGACCACGTATTCCAGCGGTCGGGCCGGCCCTCCCTCTCGTGGGGGAAATTTGGGGGACACGAGTATTCTCAGATCCTGGTCCACCAGGATGATGTCTTCGGATTCAGCGATCTTGCTGCCGCCGTACAAGAACGACTTGAGAAAACCCTCTCCATCGACATACAGAATAACAGCTCCAAAAGCCGTAGAATTTGCTCCCGCGCCATCTGACGATCCGTCACGAATCTCCCGTGAGATCACCACTTCCGTCCTTCCGTTTTCTGGGGACTTGGTGACGATGACCGACGCGCCTTCTCCGGGTTTCATGACAACCGAGCCGAGCTTAGCATCCGAGATGCGGAGGCCGACGTCTTTCTCGTCGGTTGAGGCTATGATAAGTCCGTTTTCGGCATCGATAATCCGTATCTTCCCGTAGCTCGCGTGGGAGGCCTTCAGCCCCTTCACAGCGGCCATAAGTGCCTTACCGTTTTTGTCATTGAGCAATTCGGCCTTCAGCTTGTCCCTCGACCCCTGCCGGTCGACATCTTTCCGAATCAACCCAAGAATCTTGCTTATCGATGAAACAACAGCCCGTCTCTCGGCAAACTCTTTTGCATCATGCTTGCGCTCTTCAACCCAGAGGCGCAGACGCTCTTTTTCCACGTCGGCCAAAAAGGCCAGTTGTTTCATTACGAGAGCCTGCTGGAGCCCGTACGATCCGCTATCGGACGTCCACGGCAAACCGAATGTCCTCACCAGACTGACAACCAGCAGGACGACGGCAAAGAGCGCGCCGAAATAGAGAGCCATCTTGGTGCGGAGGTTCAGAGAGCGGAAAGGCATCCCTCCTGCGCCGGAAAGCGGGGATCTCTGCTCGTGGTCTGTGGGTTGGGCTCTCATCCTGGCAGCCTCGGACCACGCTCCTGGTATAGGCTATACGTGGAATGGGGAAACGATACACCAGCGTTAGGACGACTCCAGTCTAGTTGTTCAAAAAAAGATTTACAACCCAAGGGGCTACTCATGGGGAACGGTGCCCTTTCCGTCACATGGGGGGGAGTGTGTCCGATCGGTACGAGATGACCATGGCCGCTCGGAAGGGATACTTTTACGAGGCCAAGGTCGCATACGATACGAACGCCTTCGGCTTGGGAACATTCGGCCTGTTCGTGACAGCGACCTACATGCACGCGGAATTCGATGGCGGCATTGATTTCAACACTGCGAGGATTACCCCGTCGGGACCCGATCCCGGAGCCCAGTTCCCGACTTCAGGATTCTATTATAATCGGAGCGTGTACGCTATCGGAGCCACGCTTTCGATGCCGTTCGTATCCCCCATTTAAGCCTCACCCGGCAAAGTAGCGCTCACACGAGGGGGACGGAATCGTCCCCCTTGGCGTTCGGACGCGATCTACGTTATCCTTGTTTCAGGGGCCTTACCGGTGCCTTCCTTAAGTTGAGGAAGGCTGGAGCAGAAGTTTGCTCTGCGGACTCCCAAGCCCGGATTGCATTCCATGTCAGCGCTGCCTGCGTGTAACGGATTCACTGAAGAATCTTCACCGCTCGCTCTGCCGACTTAACCGTTGTAGAAGCAGCAGCGGTCATAAGCTTGAATCAGGTTCCCATTGGAGAGGAGGAGCCAATGAATCATGAATCGTCGAGCCGATTCACGGTCTGTCGTGTCACCGCCGGCAGATTGCGAGTTAAATGACCCTCGGCAGAACCGGGGATCATTTAACTGGATAGGGGCAGGTTTCAAACCTGCCCGGTCTCCCGATTTCAAACGGAGGTTCTCCCTCCCCGCGAACGGGGAGGGTTGGAGGGGGTCGTGTGATCTGACCCGGGACGGAATTTGAAGAACTCGGCACCTAGATGCTGAAGAACACCTTCTGGAGGACTTTCGGGGTGTAGCCCACCATGTCGAGGTAGAGCGTAATGCCGCCGTTGAAGAACGGCCACCCCGCACCGAGAATCATAGCGGTATCGATGTCCTTGGGATCGGGCACGACCCTCTCTTTGAGGATCAGATCGATCTCCATGGTAAGGCTCCTGAGGAGACGGTCGAGAATCTCCTCATTGACGAACTCCTTGGCTCCCTTGTCTTTCCAGATCTCGGCAACCTTGGGCTCAAGCCTTTTTCCGGGCCCCATACCCTGAAAGACCGCGGGCATTTTGGCTTCAACCATCTTTCTCAGGTGCTCGTTGACAACGAATCGATCGGGCCATGCCTTGTGGCATGTCTCCAGGACGTGGAAGGCCACCGCCGGTCCCACGAGACTGAGAAGGTCGAACGGGGCCATGGGCAGGCCGAGCATCAAGGCTGCATCGTCAACCTGCTGGAAGTCCGCCCCTTCCTCAACGATCTCGAAGCAATCGCTCAGGAGCCTGGTAAGGAGCCTGTTGACGAGAAATGCCGGCGAGTCCTTGACCAGAATCGCGTTCTTTTTGATCTTCTTGGCGCATTCGAAGGCTGTGGCCAATGTCACGTCGTCGGTCTTTTCGCCCTTGATGATCTCCAGGAGAGGCAGAATCGCCACGGGGTTGAAGAAGTGGAATCCCACCACCCGCTCGGGATGCTCCAACTTCTCGGCGATTTCAGTGATGGAGAGGCTCGAGGTGTTGGTGGCAAGAACGCAGGTCGGTGAAATCACGGCCTCAGCCTGTGCGAAAACCTCCTGCTTGATGTGCATCTCTTCGAAGACCGCTTCAATGACGAAATCGCAGTCCGCGAAATCTTTCCAGTCAAGAGTCCCGATAAGGATATGGAAGAGATGGTCGGCTTTGGGCTGGGTCATTCTCCCCTTGCTCACCTGCGCGGCCAGCTCGCCCTTGACGTAGCCGAGACCCTTGTCGAGGAACTCCTGCTTGATGTCCTTCATCACCACCGGCACGCCGTAGCGCCGGAGGAACAGAAGGGCCAACTGTGATGCCATGAGGCCGGCACCGATGATACCGATCTTCTTGATGGGGCGGGGCTTCACGTCCTTGGGCCGTCCCACCGGTTTCTTCGCCCTGCGCTGAACGAGGTCGAAGCTGTACACTCCCGCCTTGCACTGACGGGTTTTGATAAGATCCCCGAGAGCCTTGTCTTCCTGAGCAAAGCACTCGTCAACGCTCTTGCTCGTGTCGCAGGAATTCTCGATCAACTCGACGGCACGATAGGGTGCGGGTGCGGCACCGTGAACTCTCATGTCAAGGAAACTGCGGGCTGCATCGGCCAGGCTCTTCACTTTGGAGAAATCGGGGGCTTTACGCTCGATCTTCTCTTTACCGTCGATGATGTCCACCAAAAGGGCAAGTGACTCGTCGAAAAACTCAACCGAATCGAAGAGTCGATCCGCCAGACCCATGGCGTATGCTTCCGGGCCCTTGAGCATGCGGTTCTGGTTCATAGCGTTGTACACGATGAGCTCCAGGGCCTTTTCCGGACCGATGAGCCTGGGGGTAAGCGTTGAACCGCCCCACCCCGGTACCAAGCCCAGGAAGCACTCGGGAAACGCAATAGCGGGAACCGCTTTGGAAACTGTTCGGTAATCGCAATAGAGGCCGATTTCCAGACCGCCGCCCAGGGCCGCCCCGTTGATGGCCGCGAGAGTGGGGATCTTGAGATCCATGATTCGTTTCATTGCGGCGTGACCTGCCGCGCCGATCTGACGACCCTGCTCGAAGGTGTTGATGAAGGGGACCTGCATGAGGTCCGCTCCGGCCGCGAAAATATAGTGTTTGCCGCAGAGCATCATCCCCTTCACGTCCTTATCCGCCTGGACCGTGTTCATGGCCCCGTGGAGAGATGCCAGCGCCTTTTCGCCGAATGTGTTGGGCGTTTTGTAATCCGCGCCGTTGTCCATGGTGACGATCGCGATCTTGCCCACACGAGAATTATAGTACTTTACATGGAATAACGTGGGTGCTTCAGCCATGACGATTCCTTTCCGTTCGATCTTCCTTTGGAGTCGCCCTGCCGGCTCATTCTTGTCGTCGGATCGAGGCCCACCAGTGGTGCCGACCTCAAACTCCTCGCCGACCGGGCTACGGCACGGGACTAGTCTTTATCTTTCTTCTTGTCTTTCTTTTCTTTGTCCTTCTTATCTTCCTCTTTCTTGCCGTTTCTCTGGAGATTCTTCCAGACCACGGTGCCGCCCTGGCCGAGTCCCACACACATGGTGGTAAGCCCGTATTTCACTTCGGGGTGCGCGGCAAATGCGTGCATGAGGTGGCAGGCAAGTCTGATCCCGGAGGAGGCAAGAGGATGACCGAAAGCGATGGCCCCGCCATATATGTTCAAACGAGGATCGTCGGGATAGGTCAGGCCGAACTCCTCCATGAATGCCACGGCCTGGACCGCGAAGGCCTCGTTGAGCTCCACCAGGCCGATGTCGTCCATGGTGAGTCCCGCGACCTTGAGAGCCTTGTGAGTGGCCGGGATCGGGCCGATGCCCATGATCTCGGGTTTCACCCCTGCGTAGGCGAAGGCCTTGAGCTCCATCTTGGCCTCTATGCCGAGCTCTTCGGCCAGGTCCTTTGCCATGACGATCGCTCCGGCGGCACCGTCATTCAGGCCCGAAGAGTTGCCTGCGGTAACTTTTCCCATCACCCGGAAAGGAGTGCGAAGCTTCCCAAGACCTTCCATGGTGGTTTCGGGCCTGGGCTGCTCGTCCGTGTCCGCCACCACCCAGCCGTCCTTGGTATACACGGTCATGGGAACGATCATCTCCCCGATCTTCCCACTCTTGATGGCGTCGTCGGCCTTCTTTTGGCAAAGAAGGGAGTACTCGTCCGTCATCTCCTTGGTAATGTGGGGGAACATGTCGTGGAGGTTTTCAGCCGTCTCGCCCATGGACATGGCACTGGAATCGACGAGCCTGTCCGTGAGGAAGCGAGGGTTGGGGTCCGCGGTCGCTCCCATGGGATGATGCCCCATGTGCTCCACTCCACCGGCAATGGCGACGTCGCATGCCCCGAGAGCCACTTCGGCTGCTGCGGAGGTCAGGGCGCTCATGCCCCCTGCACACATGCGGTCGATTGAGTAGCCCGCCACCGATTCGGGCAGACCTGCCAGGATGACGGACGTACGGCCGAGGGTGAGCCCCTGATCCTTTTCCTGACAGAAGACTCCCCAGGCGTTCTCTCCGATCATTTCGGGCTTGACCTTGGGATTGCGCCTCAGGAGCTCCCGAATGACCTTGACCACCATATCGTCGGCCCGAGTATTCCAGAAAACGCCTTTCTCACCGGCCCTGCCGAAAGCGGTTCTTACCGCGTCAACTAAAACGACTTTTCTTGCTTTCATTTCTGAAACTCCGATCGGGATTTTAGAATAATGCGAACGATTCTTCCGGCAGATCAATTGCCGAGCGCTCACCGCTCATGATTGCCCTGGCCTTCCCCGGCGCCAGATTGAGTATGGTGTTGGCGAAGAACTGAGCCGAGGCGAGCTTTCCTCTATAGAATGCGGCGCTTCTATTGGTCTTGAGAAGCTCTGCCTTCTTCTCGGCGGTGTCGGCCTTGGCGTCGCTGTACAACTCTTCCAGACGTCGGTCCGCAATGACCGCCTGCCACAAGAGCATGAATCCCACCGCCACATCGCCGAAGAGCTCCTGATATGGGGTCGCATAGAGAATCGGTGTCATGAAGTCTTCGGTGATGCTCTTAAGGCCGAAGTAGCGGGTCACTTCGATGAGGTGACGCCGGGCGGTATCGAAGGGCTCCACGATGTCCTTGAGGCGGAAGTTCTTCTCGGCGGTCTTCAACAGGTTCCCCGTCTCCGAAACGATGCTCTTGAACAGTGCACCCTGGTGGAATCCCAGCTTGCGGCCGACCAGATCGAGAGCCTGGATGCCGTTGGTTCCTTCGTATATGGAGGTAATCTTGCAGTCACGCATGCACTGCTCGACGGGGTACTCCCGGCAATACCCGTAGCCGCCGAAGGTCTGAACGGCCAGCTCGGTCACGCGGAAGCCCATGTCGGTGCTCCATGACTTGCAGATGGGTATGAGGATGTCGAGAAAGCCCTGGTATTTTGCCAGCTCCTCCTCGTTCTTTGCGGTATGGATTCTGTCCTCGCAATAGCCGGCGTAGTAAAGGAGCGCCCGGATGCCTTCGGTGACCGACTTCATCCACATCAGCATGCGGCGGACGTCGGGATGGTCGATAATAGGCACCTTGGGGGCGGTGGGGTCTTTCATGGTGCTGATTTCCGGACCCTGGTACCGCTCTTTTGCGTAGCGCAGGGCGTGCATGTAATCCGCACTGGCCTGGGCCAGGCCCTGAAATCCCACGGCGAGACGGGCTTCGTTCATCATGTTGAACATGATCTTCATGCCCTGGTTTTCCTCGCCCAGCAGGAACCCGATGCAGTTGTCCTTTTCCCCGAAGTTGAGGGCGCAGGTGGACGAGCCGTGAATCCCCATCTTCTTTTCTGCCGCCGCGGTGATGACGTCGTTGTCCACGAAGCCGTCGCCTTCGATTCTCAGCTTGGGGACGATGAAGATGCTGATCCCTTTGGTTCCGGCGGGAGCTCCCTCAACCCTGGCAAGCACCATGTGTATGATGTTCTCGGTGAGATCGTGATCGCCGGCGGAGATGAAGATCTTGTTCCCCGAAATGGAGTAGCTTCCGTCCGGCCTCTTGACCGCTTTGGTCCTCAAAGCACCGACGTCGCTTCCGGCTTGGGGCTCGGTGAGACACATGGTTCCGCACCATTCGCCGGTGTACATCTTGTCCATGTACGTGCGCTGCTGCTCCTCGGTCCCGTACTTTTCAATAAGGCGGGCCGAACCGATGGTGAGACCGGGATACATCATCAGCGCCTGATTGGCTGCGACGAAGAGCTCCATAGTGCTGCAGTAAATAACACTGGGAAAACCCTGTCCGCCGTGATCGGGATCTATGGGCAAGGACTCCCAGCCACCCTCGCAGTAATGCCCGTACGCTGCATGGAATGACTCGGGAACACGGACCTGACCTGCTTCGAGGACCACCCCTTTTGCATCTCCGTCTGCATTGGTTGGGGCGAGCTCCTTTTCAGCCAGCTTGGTAGCGGCTTCCAGGACCATGTCGAACATCTCTCTTGAGAACTCGCTGTACCGCTCGGATTCGCAGAGCTCCTCAACGTTGAGCTGTTCGTAAAGCACGAATTTGAGATCGCGCTCGTCAACGAGAAGATTGGCCATCAGTTTACCCCTCCTTGGCTGTTGCAACAATAGCGGCTTGATTTCTGGAATTTGATTGCGAACTCGGATCTCCCCGCGGGATCATGGGCTGACCCTAAGTGGGGTTCCTGTTTTTACGTCTACCGTTGTTGCTCAATGGCCCCCAGGTTAACACCTTGAGGAGTAATATCTCAAGAAAAAACTTTCCTTATTGAATCAGTAGTATTTAGAAATATTGACACAGTAATCAATAAGAACAATGCCGAAAATTAAACACGACTAATATTAAGTATTTTAATCTTCCCGATGCTGAGCCCGAAAAGTCTCCGAAACGATAGAAGAAATTGCTGACCGCCAACCCGAATGCCTCCTCCGCGCCGTGTGAAAGACTATCGTGTTGACAGACAATTCACCAACGCGTACCTATAGTCCAGCGGACGGGATGAGCGCGCTGGACGGAGCGGGTCTCACCTCCCGGGAGCCAAGGAGAAGAACATGTGGGAAGAAATGAATACCAAGGCCCTGGACTTGTTCAGGGAAGGAAAATATGAAGAAGCCGTGGAAGAGGCCAGGAGCTCACTGAAAGAGGCTGAGAGCTCCTTCGGTCCCGACGATCCGCGTGTAGCCAGATCGTTGAACAACCTGGCGGAGATGTACCGCAGCGGCTCGAGACAGGCCGAGGCGGAGCCCCTTCTCCTGCGAGCCCTTGAAATAAGAGAAAGGGTTCTGGGGAAGGACCATCCCGATGTAGCCATGTCGATGAACAACCTCGCGGGGGTTTATTTCGAGCAGCAGAGCTACCGAAAGGCGGAACCGCTGTTCCGAAGGGCCCTCCTTGTGTTCGAGAAAGTGCACGGCCTCGAGCACCTGTCCGTAGCTTCAAGCCTCAACAACCTGGCCGTGGTCAACCGGGCCATGGGACGGTTTCCCGCAGCCAAACCTTTGTACGAAAAAGCATTGGCCATTCAGGAGAAATTGCTGGGGGCCGATCACCTTGAAGTGGGCATGACCCTGAACGATCTGGCCGGAATGTACGAATCCCAGCTGAGGTTCAAAGACGCGGAGCCGCTCTATCGCCGGGCGCTGGAAATAGCGGAGAAGAACTTCGGGCCCTTTCACCCTCACGTTGCCTCGTCTCTGAATAATTTGGCCGCCGTGCTCACCGGCCTGGGGAATTACACCGAAGCGGAAGAGATACTCCTGAGAGCCCAGAAGATAATGGAAAACAACTACGGAGTAAATCATCCCGTCACCGCTGTGGGTCTTGAGAACCTCGCCGAGTTTTACGAGGGAGTGGGGAGAGCCGAGGAAGCTCAGGCCATGCGTGCCCGGGCGGAAGGATTGCGAACGGGGCGCTAGAGGACGGGAAGTATCCTATGGTGAGGAGACATGGGCAACCCTCACTCTGGAAGCGGCGAGTTTGACCAACCTTATCGAAGGAGGCCGATCCAGCGGTCAGGTCTCGACCGATCAGGCCTCCTCCCCTCATCCGGTCCGGTCTTCCAATGCGATTACGCTACACAGATCCTTGCCTGTCGAGGAAGACGAAGCAATGTGGCCTTCTCTTTGTGTCCATTCCCTGGGTCGCCGGTATGGACGTCTTTGACCTTATGGCCGCGGTCATGGCCGTAGGGGCATTGGGAATCGTTGTTGTGGGGACGGTGACGTCAAACTTGTGCAAAATGCTTATCCTGAAGGCGATTTACCAAAAGAATCAGGGAATTAGCCTCAAGACATTCGTGAAGATCACCCTCACGGAAATCCTCATTATGACCGCTTCACTGGCTGTCGGCTTCTTCTCCGTGGCGTCCTCGATTGCCGGTCCCGACATACAGGGTTTGATTCTCTTGGGGACGCTCGCCCTGGCGACCGTGCTGCACTGCGCTGCGAGCATCATTCCTCACATACGATTCTTGGAAGGTGCGGCCGACAGGCCGAATTGTTCGGGCGATACGTCACGGGACGTCATCCGAGCGGCACTCATGGCGCTCCTTACACCCCTCTTCGTGTCTCTCCTGACGGTTCGTGCTCTGCTTTCGCTTAGCGGCTGATCGATCGCCTCACGATGGGGCTGCCGTCTTTTCAGCCCCCCCCCTCCAATTCCGTCACACGTCGTAGAGCGGACAGTATTTCTCTTCCAGGTAGGTCATGAAATGGTAAGGGTTGAGATCCTCACCGGTCACTGCCTTCAGCAATTCTCGACTGTGGTATCGCCCGCCCTGAGTGTGCACCTTTTCTCTCAGCCAGTTCAATAACGGCGAGAAATCACCGGAGAGGAATGCCGTGTCCAGATCTCCCAGCGCCGTGCGGGCAGCGGCGAGGAGTTGGGCAGCACAGAGGTTGCCCAGGGTGTAGGTGGGGAAATAGCCGAACACACCCCTGGACCAATGTACGTCCTGCATGAGGCCTTCAGCATAATTTCGCGGCCTTATCCCAAGGTAGCGCTCCATCTTATCGTCCCACGCGGTCGGAAGGTCCGCAACCTCCAGGTCGCTCCGCAGCAGATCGCGTTCAAGCTCGAATCGGATGAGCACGTGCAGGTCGTACGTCACCTCATCCGCGTCGGCTCTAATAGCCCCCGGCGACACATCGTTGATCGCGAAATGGAACGCCTCCCGAGGAACGGCGGCAAGATGACCGAAGCGATTTTGTGCTTGGGGATAGAAATAGTTCCAGAAAGGCTCGCACCGCCCCACAAAATTCTCCCACAGCCGTGACTGAGATTCGTGAAGCCCCAAGGAAAGCGCCTTGCCCATGGGAGTACCCCAGTGTTCGGCCGGGAGTCCCTGGTCGTACAGGGCGTGTCCCGCCTCATGGAGTATCCCGAAGAATCCCTCGTTGAAGTCGCCGTTGTACCGGGCCGCTATCCGCACGTCCCCCGGCCCGATTCCCACGGTGAAGGGATGAGCACTGGAATCCAGCCGACCTGCCCGAAAGTCGTACCCGATCCTCCTGACCACTGATTTGCCGAATACTTCCTGTTCCTCTCGCGGGAAACCGCCGCGTCTCACCGAAAGATCCGGACGCCGTCTACTCCCCCTGATGCGATCCAAGAGAGAAACGAGACCTTCCCGCAGATTCTCGAAAATGGATTGGAGAGCGGCAGTGTCGATTGCTCTCTCATATTCCTGCACCAGTGCGTCGTACGGCTCGCGGGCGTACCCGAGGGCATGCGCCAGCTCGCGCTTCAAGGCCACCACCTTTTCCAGATGCGGACGAAACGATTGCCAATCATTGAGGGGTCTTGCTTCCTCCCAGGCCGCCAAGGCTTCGGCCTCCGTGCGGGCTGAAGCGGAAACCAGGCATTGTGGTACTCTGCTCCATCTGTCCAGCTCCCGGCGCCATTCCCTCAAATTCACCGTTTCAGGACCGCTCGGGTCCGCTCCGGCGGCAAAGGGTTCGGCGCTAGAGAGCAATTCCTCCAGCCTCGGGTCGGTCTTCAGCTTGTGGATGGTTTCGGCCAAAACGGTCATTTGGCCTGCTCGATGGTGGTGGCCGTTCCGGGGTATGTGAGTACGCTGGTCCCACGCCAGCAAGTCCTCAACCGATTCCAGATAGGCCCGTTCCTTGCTTCGGGAGACGAGCTCAGCGTACGATTGTGAAGGTGTCATCGGTTAGAATTCCGGACGTTATCTCGCACTTTGCGTCACGACTCTGGTATTCATATAGGTAACATGCCACCTATCTTACAGGAGTAGCACGTATCTCAAAGAGGGTCAATCTATTGGTGGTTGTCGATGGTGGAAAGCCTTCGCGGAGGGAGAGAAATCCGCGTCTGTTGACTCTCGCCGAAAGTGGTGCAACCTTATGTCAAGGTTGTGTGGAGCGCACCGGAAATTGCAGGGCAAGTAGAACCGGATCTCGTAATTTATCACCACGGAACGGAATGAGGAGTCGAGGAGAGGCACTTCAACAACCGCGTCCGGCACCGATTCTCTCCACCACTTGCAGCCTCGAGAGGCTGATATACGCAGTAAGAAAATTCACCGTAGCTCCTCGGAAGATTATAGGGCTGCCCCCTCCCAACGCCCGGAGCATCCGGGAGGAGAGACCGCGATGAAAAGAAGACGTGGATGCATGATGGGAGCCGTGCTGGTAGTTTCCCTTTTGGTTTGCCTACCCGGAGCCTCGTTCGCCGACGACATCGGCACGGCTGCCGCCATGTCCGGGTCGGCCAAAATCCGAAAAGGAGATCAACCGGAGCTCGCAGACATTAAGAAGGGTGATCCCGTAGCACTGGGAGACACCGTACAATCTGATGAAGCGAGCAAAATCCTCTTGAAGCTCAATGACGGGAGCTTCAATTCCCTTGGTGAGCAGTCCGAGATTTATCTCTACGATTTCGCCAAGGAAGGTCCTGCAGAATTCTATGGAGGCGACCTCAGCGCGGGCATCGCCAGATTCATCAAGAAACTGCCTCAGACCGATCCTCCTTCTTCGTACACCGTGACGACATCCACAGCATCAATCGAGGTGGAGCCCACGGAGCGTGCAGCAGATTTCGTTGTTCAGGTGTTCAACGAGAAGCAGACCACGGTCACGGTGATTTGGGGACGGGTAATTGTAAAGAATATCAGAGAGGAGCTGACCGAAGAACGGATAGTCGAGTCATGCCAACAAGTTGACGTGGACGCGGATAAGAACCCGTCTCCGGTGGTGTCGGTTTCATCCAGGACTCTCAAGGATCTCATCGAGCTGACTACCATTCCCCGAACACTGCCCGAGGATGTGCCGGACTGTGACCGGGAGGTATCCTACTACGAAGGAGAGCCACCTGACATCGGGGTTGACGTGTACTGTCCTCCCGACATTCCCTGGGTTCCTCCAGGGCGTTGTCGGGAATGCACGGTGTGGAACGGAAAGAGCTGCGTGCCCTGCAAGTGGGTGGGCATGGAATGCTACCACGGCCGGTGTGTGAGGAAAGATTGCCCGCGGTGCACCTTCTGGAACGGCAAGAAATGCCTGCCGTGCAATGCGGCGGGCCTCTCCTGCAAGAACGGGAGATGTGTCCCGAAGCCCTGCAAGCAATGCACTACCTGGAACGGCCGTCGATGCGTGCCCTGCAGAGAGCTCGGTATGCAGTGCGTCAACGGCAAGTGTGTCAAGAAACCTTGCGCGGAGTGTCGGATCTTGAGAGGGCATCGATGTGTGCCGTGTCGGGAGCTCGGCCTCGCGTGCGAAGGCGGTAGATGCGTACGGAAGCATTGCGGAAATTGCACGGTTTGGAACGGCCGACGCTGTGTCTCCTGCAAGGAGTCGGGCCGCGTCTGCGTAGGAGGCAGATGTGTGATCAAGCATTGTCCGCAGTGCAAAGTCTGGAACGGTCAACGGTGCGTCTCCTGCGCCGAGCTCGGGCGAGTGTGCGTGGGGGGCAAGTGCGTCACACGGCCCTGTAAAGGATGCCGGGTGCGGAAGGGCGACCATTGCGTCTCATGCAGCGAGGTCGGGATGGAGTGTCACGGTGGAAGGTGCGTCGGAAAGCAGCCACTCAAGCCTAAACCCAAGCCGGAAGAGCCTCCCAAAGGACCGGGAGGGGTAATTCATCCCAAAGTGCCTATCCATCCCGTGCCATTGCCGGGGGTCGTTCCGTCCAAGCCGGAGCACCCGAGACCCGTTCATCCAAGGCCGGCAGTGATGCCCGGCAAGACAACCGAACCGAAGAAGCCGATTGTCCTACCGGAGAAAAAACCCGAACGGCCCCACCGCGGTGTCGGCACGGACGTCAAACAGGAAGTCATCGACAAGGATAAACAGACCAAGCCCAAGCATGAGCGAATCCAACGTCATGCGGATCCGGAGCACAAAACGGGCAAAACTCGACAGGACGTTCGACCTCACATAAAACAGGAGACGTCGCAACCGCACGCGGTGCCTCAACAGAAGCACGTTCCCAAGCCGGCAACGTTGCCCGACGAGAAGACGAAGAGGTAGTGATTAAGCGACGAGATAGGTACCGACGGTCGCCGGGGATGCGGCGATCGTCGGAAGCAAACAAAGGCACAGAGAAAAGAGGACCGACAGCCGGCCTGTCATTCAGCCCCGTCAGCCTGCTCGGCTATTGGAATGCCGCGTCAAAAACACTACAATGGGGCGTCGTGCGATGGCCTCGTTCTTACGAGGTTCACGGTACGAGCTCGTAATCCGTCAAACCCCTACCAAGGGAAGAGTTGAAGGAGGAGACATGGAGAGAATTTCCTTAACGATCGTCGCCGCCCTGATTTTCGGAACCGTCGGCTTGGCGAACGGCCAGACTGTTGAAATGGCGGCCAAATGCGATGCGGTTTATAAGACATTGAGTGAGCTGGTGAAAAGACCTGATTTCAATGACGTGCAGCAAGTCAAGCAATCGTTGGGAATTGATGTCCTCGATACCTGTGACGGACCCAAAGGACAGATCACGTGTTTTCAGTGTCTGGACAAGGGCAACGTCCTTCGGACTTTGCAGCTCTCGAAAGATAAGGCCACCGGGAAATTCGAGCTTCTCGGATACGGGTGCCGGTGTCGGGACGGCAAATGACGAAGAATGATCTTCATTCCGTCCATGCGGCCGGTATGCCGACAGAATGCGCTGTGCCCTATGCTTTCCCTCGGATTTCACCCGAGGGCGGAGGGAGCGTTTGGTAAATTGCAGAACGTCGGGCGCACACCGATGAGATTCTGCTGCACCCCCCGGCGCGCCGGGATGAAAGGGAAGCCCGTCGACGGGCATCCCGCACTATTGTGCGATCCGTTCATTGAGTCGAGGTGTTGGCATGGGTGAGAAGACCGATTTCCAATCCAAAAATTTCCTGAAAGTGTGGTGGCTCAAGAGACAGGCAAGAATTGCGGCCCTCGCTGAAGCGCTTCCTCCGGATGACGGTCCTTTTTTCACGGGAAAGCTGCCTTTCGTCCTGCTGTTGATACTCGCGTGCATCGGTACCTTCGCCGCTGCTTTTCTCTCGTACAGACACATTCTGCTGGAGAGCCAAAGCGGTGGAGTCGGTGAATCCATTCTCTGTAAGGCCCATGGGAACATCAACTGCGATGCCATTCTGTTGACCGATTACTCCGTTTTGTTCGGTTATTTCCCGTCCGCGTTCCTCGGGCTGATAGGATTCGTGTTGGTACTGTGGTGCGTCTGCAACGGCATAATCAACGAACGGATGAGGAAGATGGCGGTGTCGGTGCTGTTGATGTATTTCTGCGCTGCCATGGTTTTCAGCTCGTATTATATGTACGTGATGATCTACAAGGTGGATTACATCTGTACATGGTGTCTCGTGGTTCACGCAGTCAACTTGATGTCCCTTATCATTGTGCTGACCGTCTCTATCAGGAACAGGAAGAAGTTTCTGTTGAGGGAGATCTCCACCGTTTTCGAACGGTTCTATTGGCTTGCAGCGGGATTGTTACTTTGTGCGGTAGTCTTTATTGGCGCCGCGGCCTGGGAAAAGAGCCTGAGCTTTCACAGCGTCAAGTTGAAGTATGAGTCGCTGGCCAACGATCCTCTGGTGATCCTGGCTATCCTTCGCGGATCGGAGCGGTACGAAATTCCCATCGGTTCGGAGGATCCCGTCTACGGCCGCACCGACGCCCGCTTCCCCATCATTGTATTCAGCGACTTTCAGTGCCCTGTTTGTCGCGAAACCAAGGCGTATCTGAGAAGGCTGGTCGATCTAAACCCCGGCGAGCTGAAGATGGTGTACAAAAATTACCCGCTCTGCACAAGGTGCAATCCCACCATTCTGGCAAACCTCCATCCGGCAGCCTGTTCGATGGCACGTGCAGCCTACGCGGCCTTTCTGATCGGAGGGAACAAGGCATTCTGGTCCTACGGCGATCTCCTGTTCAAACATCAAAAGAGCCTGAAACCCAGTGACTTGACAGCCTTTGCGCAACGTCTTAAACTGGACGAAAAGAAGTTTGTCGCGCTGATCGGTCCGGATTCTCCAGTGGACAAAAAGATTGCCGAAGATGTCAAATGGGGAACCAAACTCTCATTGAACGGTACCCCGGCAATCGTGTTCCAGGGCAAGAAGATTCCCGAAAATCTCAAAGGCAAGTTCCTGGTTGACACCATGGAAGGATTGATAAGAAACGACCACCCGGAACTGGCTGACGTGGCCCTGAAATGGAGATAACCGTTCGCTCGGGCGGAATCAGGCAACACTCCGCCGGGAGCCTTCACTCCGCAGGTAATTGGCACGAACATTGCTCGAAATGTACCGGTCTTGGAAAGAAATAGTCGTCCAGGGAGACATGAGATGAAGGATGAATCACGAACGACAATTGTGAGAAGTGGCGGCGTTGTCGCCATGATGTGTCTGGCAGTCACAGTGGCGGCTTCGGCGATGTTCGCTACTCCATGCCTCGGGCTGCCTCAGTCCGTACCGTCAAAGATCGCGGACTTGAAGACGGGTGTTTCGCAGGCAGAGCTCATGAAGAGACTCAGCGGCGAAGACGACATCACCACCGAACCGAGTAAGGAGAAGAGAGGCCCCGTGGTGACTTGGAAATTGGCAAACAGTCCCTATTATGAAAAAGTAAGTTTTCGCTTTACCGAAAAGGACCGCCTGTTCCTCATCCGATTTGCGCTGAAGTCTTCGGCCCGAGAGCAGTTCGCAGCCCTCAAGGAGGATTTCTTCGGAAAATATGATTTCAGCCCGGAAAAACCCTTCCACCTGAGACGACAGGACGATGACATACTCCTCTACGGCCCCAACAGCGGCGCTACCTTGTTCTTCCTGGAGTTCACCAACACCAAGACCGGAAAGAAATGGTACGAAGTATTCAACCGAGTAGTGAGTGGGGAGGACAGACCGGTAGCCCCGCCGCAGAAAGAAGGCGAGAAGCCTTCCGCAGGTCAACCGAGTCCAGCGGGAGCACCAAAGCCCGGTGCTGAGGTATCTCCGGGAAAATCGGGCGGCGCAGGGACCGCTTCAAGCGGCAAGAGTGTGCAGCCGCCAAAAGAATCCCCTTTGCCGGGGGCGAAGGAGCCCCAGGACGACAAGGGGCCCGAAGGTAAGAAAGACGCTAATGCGATTCCTTCAACCGCACCTGCACAAAAGGCGTCACCCCCATCCCCTCAGCCCAAAGAAGGTGACAAGGCCCCCAAGTGAGCAGCCGTCAGGGCTTTTTCGGATTGTGACCACACCCGCCCGCAATCACGGGTTGTCAGCTCCGGCTTCCAGTCTTGTCCATGTCTCTTTCCCACACGGGGTTCCTGACCGGGCCGCCTGCACGCAGAAGTCGTCGGCGGCTCGGTAGTCCCCGAGATCCATATAGGCATTGGCCACATTGTCACAGACCGCCGGGATATCGGGGTTGATCCTGTAGGCCCTCAGAAAGGCGTTCAGGGCTGGGGCGTGCTTCCCCTGGGCAGCGTATGCGGCACCCAATACGTTGTAGGCTTCAGGTCTCACGTTGCCGAGCCGTATAGCCCGTTCCAGCAATTCGGCGGCCTCATACGTCTCCCCTCGGGACAACAGTATTGTCGCCCTGCTGACGTAAGGGGGCGTGAAAGCAGGAGAAAGCTTTACTGCCTCCGCGAACTCCTTGAGAGCATCATCGTCCCGACCTGCTTCATGATAATCTGCACCCAAATCATTTCGAAACTCAGCTATTTGGGGGAACTTTTCAACACACCTTTCCAAATAGGCGATTGCTTCGTCCAGCTTGCCCCGTTGCTTCATGATTGCGGCCTTGATCAGACGAGGATGGACCGCTTTCTCGTTGAGGCTGATCGCTTTGTCATACATTTCCAGGGCTTTCTCGTCATCGCCCTTGGCACGGTACACGTGGCCCATGTTGTTGTACGGCGCTTCAGAATTCGGCGCGAGCTGCGAGGCTTTCCGCAATAGCTCCATCGCCTCGTCCAGCTTCCCTTTCATCAATTGGTACCGACCGTAATTGTTATATGCCGCCACCGCTCGGTCATTCACCTTGAGCGTGTACGACCAGAGAGAGTTTCCATCCTGCCAGAATCCCGTTTGGCGGTAAGCCGCCACGGCCCAAAAGGCAATGCAGGCCGCCAGCAAGCCCAAGACGATATTGGAGAGCACGGTACGGGTCTGAATCCTCGAGAAGAGCGCGTGGGCTTCATGGGAGACGAAAAAGGCCGCTCCTACCATCGGAAGATAAACAAAGTGATCGGACACGAACGAATGGCCCATGTATCCGAAGGGGACCAGTCCCGCAACGGGCAGCACATTGAGCAGGAAGAAGAGACAGCCCCAGAGGGAAGCGGGCCGGAAGCGATCCCGATAGCGGACAAAGAGCAGGCCGAGCACGATCAATCCCGCGAAGAGCCCCAGGAAAACGGTAACGTGCTCCTGAACCTCCCACCTGGGATAGATCGGCGAGAGGTCCAACGGACACACAAGTTTCCACAGGTAAAACCAGATACTTCCCGTCGCAAGGAACGGCCTATAGTACCATGGCGGAAGAATGCCGGGGTACGAGATTTCGGTGAAGACGACAAACGCTCCCCAAGCCGTTGCCAGGATCAGCAAGAGCCCGATGTAGCGGTACGCAATCCTATCGCAGCGTTTGTCATGGGGAACAAGGACCATCCAGGCGACCAAGGCCACCGGTAGGGTCACGACGGACGGCTTGGAGAGGAGGCCTGCGATAAACAAGACCGGCAGAAGAATCAGGAGGCGTGTCTTGCCGGTTCGGCAGCAATCGAAAAAGACCATAAGGCCGGCCAGATAAAACAGCGTGGAAAGCAGATTTTTCCGTTCGGAGATCCAGGCCACCGTACTGACTTGCATCGGATGTATGGCAAACAGGGCAGCTCCCACGAACGCGGCCCGCCGGTCGACCCCGGTCATCAAGAGAAGCTTGAGAACCAGCAGCACGTTGATGAGGTGGTATACCACATTCATCAGCTTGGCCGGCCACGCTTCGGGATGGTTCCCCCCCAGCACGGCTACCTGATCGGACATAAGACTGAGGAAAAAGAGCGGACTGTAATACGATGTGCCTGTAGTTTTCAGCTTGAAGTCAGTGACGATGTCCCATGCACGTTGCAGCCCGGGCTTCCAAACAGTCCGGACATCCCTGGTGTCATCCCACTCCACGAATTGCTGTTTTACGACCGGGGAATAAACTGCGCAAACCAGGAGCAGAAGAAGAATAGCTAGGATGGTTGTGCGCGAAGGGTGACGCAAACTGACGATCCACGAGATAGGATACCGATACCGTCGGAGGTGGCTTCGGAGATACATCGACGAGCCTGCATGGGGTCATGAAGCTATTCAATGTGTCTTTGCATTACCGCCGAAAGTGCCGCGCCGGTAACTGAACGGCGCCTCATTTGTCCGGCCCCCGGCCGGTTCAAACGAGACAAGCCGGCGTGGGGAATTTCCCGCAAGTGACCCCACACGCCGGCTTTACAGGACAATCAGCCCCCTGCAATATCTTGAGAGGGGGTGTTCGAGGACCAATTACATATCAGATGTTATCAGGTTGCAGTCCACGGACGCCGGGGTTCTGCTCCCACCGGTGGCCGACGTATCCAGAATCGACTCTGTGTAGCAGAGACCGCCCACGGGGTATGCCTGCCAGTTAGTGAAAGCGCCGGTGGTGTCAGGACCACAGGTGCCCGTAACGGCGGGAAGGTCTCCACCACCGACGATGGCTCCCTGATAGATATACCGTGAGGTGGTGCCACCCGGATGGCTTCCCTTGATGGCGCAAGCCTGAGCCACCATACGGGTACCGGTCTGGTTGAGTCTCACCAAGACGTTACACTTGACCGTGCCGCCACGCCAGCCATAATACGGGCCGACCATGTACTGCAGGCCGTCGGTTCCGATCAGGTTAACAAGGTTGTCCTGGTCGAAACGTCTGTTGAGGTCGACCAGTTCGTTGCCCAGACGCTCAAAGGCTGCACCGAGCTTTCCGATGTCGGCACTGGCGGAACGGTCGCATGCGGTCCTCTTGTACGCGACGTAATACGGAATGGCGATGGCAAGAATGATTCCGATGATGGCAACGACGACCATCAGCTCGATCAGGGTGAATCCCTTCGCGTTCTTGATCCTGCTAAGCATTGAGTCCTCCTTCGATTCGGATTGTTGTGGATTACGGGGAGATCTCCCCGACAACCGACAAGATTCTTCGGGCAGCCCGTTCTCAGCTCTTTGAGGTGAACAGATTACCTTGTGTACGATAATAGCAAAATTCATGCCATAAAGGTCAATTCCTTAATCGTCCGCATTACCGGACTTTACTGTTCGGTTCCCGCCGTCGGACTCCCGAGGTACGGACACAAATTGTCACCACATCCCCACCATCGGCGTAACCTATCTGTTTCGTGATGAAAGTAGCTGTCCAGAAGATAGACGCGGCCGACAGTTCTTGTCGGCCGCGATTTCGACATAAATATTCTAAGGGTTATTCTGCCAGAAGGGCCTTGAGCTCCTTGTTGAACTCCGGCACTACCTTGAAGAGGTCCCCCACGATCCCGTAATCGGCTTTCGTGAAAATCGGCGCCTCCGTATCCTTGTTGATAGCCACGATGACTTTGGACGAGCCCATTCCCGCCAAGTGCTGAATAGAGCCCGAGATGCCGCAGGCAACGTAGAGATTGGGCGTAACGGTCTTTCCGGTCTGTCCGACCTGATCCGAGTGGGGTCGCCATCCTGCATCAACAGCCGCTCTGGAGGCCCCGACCGTCGCGGTGGGGCCAAAAATGGAAGCCATTTCCTCGATGAGCGAATAATCGTTTCCGCCCATGCCGCGGCCGCCGGACACTATGATTTCGGCCTCGGTGAGGTCTACCTTGCCGCTGGTGTCAAGGTTCAGATCCTTGGTCGCATAAGTCGAACGGGAGGTGTCCACACTGAAGGAGATCTTCTCAACAGCACCGGCCTTGGGATTCTCGGCAGTCTCGAGAACGTTGGGACGTGCAGAGGCTATCTGAGGGCTCCCCGTCGCGGTCCACCGGGAGAAGCATTTCCCCGCGAACATGGGGCGTTTGCCGATGAGTTTGCCGCCGTCGAGCTCGAAGGAGATACAATCGGCGATCATGGCAACGCCAAGCTTTGCCGCTGCGCGGGGCGCAAGGTCCTTGCCCTGCATGGAATGGCCCAGGAGGACTATCTCCGGATTCTTTTCCTGAACAACCTGGGCCAGAGCCTGGGCATAGTATTCCGAGTTGTAGGACTCCAGTTCGGGTGCTTCGACCACGTACACCGTGTCGACTCCGAAACGGGCCACATCCGGAGCGAACTGCTCGGCTTGGGGTCCCATGAGGACCGCTCCCAGGTCTCCGCCCAATGCGTCGGCCAGTTTCCGTCCTTCGCTTGCAAGCTCAAAGGCGGTCTTTTTGATCTTTCCACCCTTGATTTCTGCGTATATTATGACTTTTGACATCTCGTAATTCCCTCCGTAAGATGAGTGCTTCTCATGAGAGCGGCACGAAAGCCTGTACCTAGAATCCGATGGATGATGAGGGTCTCTAATGGTCCGGCCCAATCGCGTCGGAATCGCTCAGATGACTTTGGCCTCCGATCGAAGCGCCTGAACCACGACCTTGGCGACGTCCGCGGGCTCCATGCCCTCATATTTCGTTCCGGCCTGCCTTTCCGGCGGCATGGAGTAACCAACGCTCAGGAGCTTGGGGTCCGGGGTGATTCCCAGATCCGCTGCGGTCTTCTTATCTATCGGTTTCTTCTTGGCCTTCATGATTCCCGGGAGAGAGGCGTATCGCGGCTCATTGAGCCCCTTCTGAGAAGTGAGGACGCACGGGAGCGGGACTTCCACCGTCTCTTTTCCACCCTCCACGTCGCGCTCCACGGTAGCACTCTTCTTGTCCTCGGCCACCTCCACTTTGGTGACCAGAGTGACCTGCGGAAGTTTCAGCAGTTCGGCGAGCATGGCGCCGGCCTCACCGAAGTCGTCGTCAATGGCCCTGTGGCCGCAGAAGATTACATCGTACTCGACCTGCCCCGCTGCCGCTGCCAAAGCTTGGGCTATAACAAAGGGGTCGGCCTGATTGAGGGAATCGTCGTTGATATGAATGCCCTTGTCCGCACCCATTGCCAGCGCGGTCCGAATGGCTTCCGTGCCCCGGTCCGGCCCTATGCTGAGAATGACGACTTCGCCCGCTTTGAATTTTTCCTTCAGCCGGAGACCTTCTTCCACGCTGAATTCGTCGTACGGGTTAATGACGTATTTTATGCCTTCGGTTACGATTCCAGTTCCCTCTGGATTCACCTTTATCTGCGTCTCTGTGTCGGGGACCTGCTTGAGACATACCAATGATTTCACGGATGATCCTCCTTTTGACAAAGTCCTGATTATGCCAATTCCGGGCGGCCCTGCCCCGTCCGCGGTCGAACAGGCCAACTTGATGGATCCGGCAGCCCCTTCATGATCCTGAAGGGTGGCCCATTCTCCCGGATGTGAGCCGCTACGATGCCGAAACGACGGAGAAAACCTGACAAACAAACCCCAGAATAACGTTTGATTCTAAAGGTGGTTGATTTGTCAGTCAAGAAAAATGTAGCGGTGGCCGTAACCGTTCGCTCTTGCGGGGGATGAACTGAGCTACCAGTTTGTCATTGCGAGCGAAGCAATCTCGTTGATTTGAGCGGGCAAAAGGGGAGATTGCTTCGTCGCTTGGCTCGTCGCAATGCCGGCTTGCCGAGCGTGAGAATATGGCTGCGATACCGGTCGTTACCCGATGCCGGAAGCAATGCTCAACCTGCGCCCGATCCGCACGAGAAATCCCTCCCGGACAAGATCCCGCACGACCTTTCCGACGCGTTCCGGGCTCTTGTCTACGGATACGACGAGCTCGACCGGAGTCATGTGAGGTCTATCGATCAGTGCTCTGAGAATCAGTCCCCTGATCTGTCGGTTCGAACCCTCGAAGGTGCTCTGTCTCTGGTAGTGAGCGCTTCGGCGGTTTGGGTTCGGCTCTTTGCCTTTGAGCATCGCTCCATAGTCCATAAGCGCGTAGTACCATGTCCGCACGCGATCCCTATCGAGCGTCTCTTCCACGAGCGGGAGAATCTCACTGTCTTTCACTTCGTCCCGGTCGGGAAAGAACCAATGGATGAAGACCCGTCGGATGTTGGTCTCGATAAAGACCGCCGGTTGCTCGAATACGAAGGCGAGGAGTGCACCTGCAGTCGCCGGTCCGATGCCGGGGAGAGTCACCAGGGTCTCTGCGGAATCGGGAAGAGTCCCCTGGAACTTTTCCAGGATCAGTTGCGCAGTCCGCTGTAATGCCAGGGCCCGGCGGTTGTATCCCAGTCCTTGCCAGACGGCGAGAAGATCTCTCAGATCGGCTCCGGCAAGCACTGCGAAATCAGGGAATCTGTCGAGAAAACGGCCGTATTTCAGGGCTACCCGCTCAACCTGTGTCTGCTGGAGCATAATTTCCGAGACGAGTATCCGGTACGGATCGTCGGTCTCACGCCAGGGGAGTACTCGGCCGTTTTGTTCGTAATATTCTCGGACGGTCTTCCTGAGCTCAGCTATTTGGACCGTTCCGCTCGGTTTTTTCCGGGCAGTCATGTGCAGCGTCGTATTCGGTGGTTGATTTTCATAAGGTCGGTGGCGTTTTCTTTTTTACCGGTCCTGCCGAGACTCTCCCTCGGCGGCAATGCCGGCCTTCCATCCATGGCGAGCGCGGCCGATCAATTCTTGAGTCTATTCCTCGGAACGGCCGTTCCGGAAAGTGCCCGCTTTCACCACGCCCACTCAATGCTTTCGTCGTTGTGGGAGTCTTATCAAAGATGCAGCTTCTCAAGGAACAGGAGGGTCTTTACCTCCTCACCCCGCGTGTACCGCACGAACGCGGAGAGCGCCCGGTGAAGCTCATCGACTCCCTTCTTGTTTATCCTCAACCTTCGCGCCGCTTCCCTCTCCACCTGGGTCGCGCGACGAAGCACGGCAAGGGTGTCGGGGGAAAGCTGAAGGCTTCTCTCCTCACTTGCGTCCAGACAGACGGGATGGCAGGCCCCGCCTCTCGCTGCCGCAAAAATTGCGTCCTCTCCAGCCGCGAGGGCTTTGCCGCACGCGGGGCATATGTCAAAACGGGGAGCGTACCCGAGAAGCCCCAGCAAGCGGATCTCATCGAGCAGGAGATGGATCTGCGGCGGATCGGATGTTTCCAAGGCCTCCAGATATTCGATGAGAAAATCGAAAAGAACCGGGTCCGGGTGCCCTTCGGGAAGGAAAATCGATGCGAGCTCCAGGAAATACGATGCCCTCGCGACTTTTGCTATGTCGGATCTGATAGCGAGGAAGCCGGACACGACTTGAGCTTCATCGATCCAGACCAAATCGTCTCGTTTTCGAGACCTGAGCGTCAAATCCACGAGGGACAGCTCCTCCAGATGCCCTCCGAAGCGGACACGGCTCTTCTTGGCGTTCTTGGCAACGCCTGTGAGCCATCCGAGATCGCGACTAAGAAATTTGACGATCTCGTCTGCTTCTCCGCGATCCTGTTTCTTGAGGATTATCGAGCTGAGCACCGGGACCTCGCCGTCACATGTGCATACGCATGGGGCCGGGCTACCTCACGGTATTCGAAACGCTCTCCATGAAATCATCGTCAAAAAGGGGATCCCGCATATGGTGAGGCGGAGCACTCCTGAATGCCTGTCGGCAACAGGTGCAGGTGCAGGCTCTTACTTGAACTGCGCTGCCGCCCCGTACACCCGATGGGTGCTCACCCACTGCTTTTGCTGAGCAATGAAGGCCTTGACGGCCTCGGACCCTTTGGATGCCAGCTCGTCCAAAGCCTGGCCGGCGACCTTTTGCATGTTCGGGTCAAGTACGTAGACCATACCGCCCGCAATCTTGATGACTTCACGATCCGCCGGTGCGCCCTTTGCCGCAAGTATCGAAAGGGTGTTGATTCCCCAAGGCCTGAAAACGACATCCTTGGGTTTGTTTGCCGCTAGAATGGCAGCCTTGAGAGCTTTGTAATCGGCCAGGTCGTCGAGACATCCCAGGGCCGTCTGGAGCAGGTCGAGTTTGCGGGAGCAGAGACTGACGAGCTCGGCGATCCGTTTCCTCTCCTCTTGAGCGTTCGCTGGAAGCAGTTTGAACAGGCCCTCGGCTCCCCGTTTCTGAAACGTTATTCCCCACGTGAGGAACTGGAGTCCGCCGGGCTCGTTGAGGAATTCCCTGCCAAGGGCTATGATACTCTTATATATTCTCTCGGCTCCCCGTACGTTGCCCGCTTTTTCCAACGACTTGGCCTGATCCATTGCCGCGTCGGTATAATCCCGGAAAACCTCCCAGGGTACCGGGCGCCTCTTGTCCTTGGGACCTCTCTTGAAGTCTCCGTGATAAATGCGGAGTATGCCGCCTTGGCTACGATTTGCGGCTTTGATGAGTACTTCGACCCCCGATGCGGTACGGTGCATGCCCGAAGCGCCCTTTTCCTTGGGGTGAATCCTCTCAAGCTCTTTGAAGTCCTCCATCAGGCTCCCGGGAGATTTCGGACCGATGAAGGGGAGATCCTCATTACCTACCAAACCCAGCCTTTCCAGAACACCCACGGTCGCCTCAAAACGCAGAGCCACGTCTTCCTGACCGCCGGTGGGATATACCTGGTTCGAGGTGACGAAGCAGTCAATGGAGAGGGGGCGCTCCAAGAGCCATCGTCGCTTGGACAGCACCCACAGAAGCCGGATTTTCAGTGTTGAAGGGCCGACATAATGGGACCCCAACGGCGGCCCCTCGAAGACCAGCGTCGATTGAAATCGCTCCGCGGAACCGTCCTCCGCCTTGAGACGCTTATCCACGGTGGCACGCTTCAAGCGCATGGATTTGCTGCGAATCCTTTTGAGGAAGTTCTCGATGTCGGCCTCACGGAGCTCTTTACCGCTGACCATCTCGGGATTCATGATCTGTAGGATACCCGCAGCGTTCCGGCTGATGAACAGCTCGGCAAATCCGTTAACGGCCTTTTCCGGCTCTTCCGCAGGCCAGATGAAGGACGTGATTCCCATTAATCCTACCAGTACGAAACAGAAGCACTGGTACCTCGTGGATGATCTCGCCGTTTTCATGAATATCCCCGAACATTTCATGAGAGTGCTTAATCGGCCCGCGGCGCTCGGTTGGTAGACCGTACCGAGAGGACCCCTCTGAGTTGGGAATGTGTATCGTGTTCCGCTCTTTAGTTCAAGTCTCTTGTGGGAAATGAGTAGAGACCGCCCCATCGGCCCGCACACGGTGAGGGCAAAGCGCTGAGCTCTTCGCTAACCGCGCCGGAGCCTTCAACGGCCCTATCGAGGTCCCATCGGAATTTCTGAAAGATTTCTTTGGAAAAGGCGGTGGTTTATCGAATAGGTAAGCCGGAAGAACAACGCTCCACGTTCAATCCCCAAAGGTTACCGCACGCAAGAGTCTGGTGAGAGCCTGCTGATCTTTTCTCGACAGAGGAGCAATCTCAAATCCCGTCAGACACTCTCCCGTGGTTTCGTCCCTTCTCACCCACAGGCATTTGGCCTGCAACCGTACTTCCGCACCGGAGTTAAGTCCGTCGGGGGACAGGACAAAGGCCTTGATCTCGTCCACTTGAGCCTCAATTCCGGTCAAGCCGAGTCCTCTGCGGGACATGTCTCTCACGTTGCCCACGATGTCCGGGCATTCTTCCTCGCACACGTTCACCTCAAAGTCCAGATAGTAGCGCTTGGTTTCCCGCACGTTATCCGGACAGACCGCTTCGTACCGCAATCGCAGCTCGTGGCAGAAGCCCTCGGGTCTGATAGCGCGTGCCTCAACCAGCTTCCTGAGAGCCTTCTGGACTCCCCAGGGGGTCAATCCGTACTTCTTACGCAGCTCGGCGCTTCCCATGCCCGAGCGTATGTCGGCCACGATCTCTGCCGTTCGTATCCTTATGCACCGCGGATCCGAAGCCTGATTCCAGAACTGATTGAGCAGACCCGCTGCTTCCAGCTCACGGAAAAGATTCTCAAGCCCCCGCTCCGAGAGCCGGTATTTCTCCATGAGAGCAGCACTGTCCAGTCCGGACCTGAGGTCCGCCAGAATCTCTTTGGCACTCACTTCTCTTTCGGGCACGAATAACCCCCCGGTAGTCGTCAGGACCGGTACCCTATTGTTGCCCCGTTCTCGACCTTCAGTCAAAGAAAAAAGGCTCTCGGCAACAGGTATTCATGTATCTTTTTTGCAGACCCTTGCGGCCTTCTCCGTCATCGTTCATGCGGTGGTGACGAGTCCCTGCTTCGCCCTTCTCATTCCACCGATTAACCGAGGGACTCCACTCGGCGCGGGACAACGCGGTGATACGGGGTTGCGATCCCTGACCACCACCCCCCATATATGTAACGGGACGGGGGCCTTGCCGATCCAAAACGCTCCGAAGCCTGCCGGCAATCTCTTCAAGGGCCTGATCCCGGGAGATGGGCACGAAATAGGTCCTCACTTGCTTGAGCTGATCCCTGAGTGCTCTATGGCAAGAATATGGTTGCGTATTCTCGGCCGTTGAGATTGCTTCGCTTCGCTCGCAATGACAGATTTCCGGTGCCATTGCGAAGAGCGGAGCGACGAAGCGATCCCAAAGGCCCACATGGTCACCTAATTCATGCCGCCCAGTACTCAGTAAGCGTCCTTGTCCCAGGGCTTCACCCAGAATCCAGTGATCTTGCCTTTTCCGTCGAAAACCACGAGAACCTCCGGGCTCTCCTTGGCCCCGGAGAAGGTGCCCTTGAAGCGGTAGAAGACCATTCCGGGCAAGAGTTTGGAGGTCGCAGTCTCCGCGTATTCAAGTCCCTGATAGTCGCCGAACAATTTCTTGATCTCATCGGCAGCTTTCTTCTGGGCTTCGGGTGTGGATATTTTCTTCACTTCCTCGTCAAAGTCATCGGGAAACGGAACGTTCCTTCCTTCACGCCATCCGGTCAGGATCTCCGCGGCAATCGTTCGGCCGCGATCCCTCTGCTGAACGTTCACCTCTTTTTCAGGGACCCTCTGGTACTTTGCCTTAGTCGCGGCCAAAACCACGGTTGCGGCGACGAGCAGTGACATGCCGGCCAACGCGGCGAGGCTCCATTTCATAACTCTCCGATTCATGGTGAGAATCCTCCGTGATTGGCCGGTACCGGTCGCTGGAAGGGTTGTAAGACTCGTGGAAGGTATGGTTCCCCAACCGTTGCTCCGGGTCGGCTGCACTCAATGTGGGGGCACGTGAGTTGACCCCGACGAAGTCAAAGGCGGGGTTCTCCCTCCTTCCCTTCAGCCGCAAAGTTGCCGGTACCGGGCTCCGACCGGTCCGGGTCGGTGATTATTTGAACCTATCGTCCGCCTTTATCGTACGCACTTCAAGTGCCCGCCGTGAAAACCATCCGATCTTTCCGGGCTCACGGTTGTCGATCTCAGGAACAAAGGGCTTTATATCGAGCACCGGCGTGCCGTCGAGTATGTCCACATCCTCGATTTCGATCGTGCCTCCCTCAATCCCCACTATTCTCACCACGGAAACTCCGATGGGGTTCGGTCTCTTGGGTGCTCTCGTGGAAAAAACGCCGCGGGGGGTGTCGTCCAGGAACGGCTTGGTCTCCAGAGCGTATCCGGTGGAACGGTGAAAATGGTAGAGCAGCATCGCGTACGAGAACCCTTCCAAATCTTTGAGGCCCGGCGCATATTCCGGCGCCAGCTCTACCTTACCACGCACTCCTGTCGCACCGGACGGCTGAATGGGCATTCCCTCCACCTCCGTGAAAGGAGAGCGAATCACTCCGATCGGTGTGTATACGACGGCATCCATACTGGTCCTCCAGGATTCCTGAGCGGATTCCTTCGTTTCTCCCGGCGGCTTTTACCTCATCCCATGGTGGAGGCCTCCGCAGAATACAAACGGCTCCGGAGGCCGACCTGCGCTCTTGTCAATGCACACCACCATGAGGTCATAAACGGTAGTTCGATACTATTTCCCGTAATCGAAGAATCCCTTGCCGGACTTCCTCCCGAGATATCCCGCGCGGACGAGCTTTCTCAGCAACGGAGCGGGGCGATACTTGGGATCCCCGAATTCCTCGTAAAGATTCAGTTGCACGTGGAGCATGGTGTCCAAGCCGACGAGGTCCGCCAGGGCGAGGGGGCCCATGGGATGATTGGCGCCGAGCTTCATCCCCTCGTCGATCTCCGCCGCGGTGGCCAGGCCTTCCTGCAGCACGAAGATCGCTTCGTTGATCATGGGCACCAGGATACGGTTTACGACGAAACCGGGGGCTTCCAGGACTTCGATCGAGGTCTTGCCCATTTTGGCACTGAGTTCCTTGATAACGGCAACGGTCTCGTCGGAGGTCGCGTAGCCGCGGATCACTTCCACGAGCTGCATCACGGGAACCGGATTGAAAAAGTGCATACCGATGAACTTGTCGGGCCGTGAGGTGATGGAGCCCAACTCGGTGATGCTGAGTCCGGAGGTGTTGGTCGCAAAGATGGTTCCCGCGGGTGCTATGCTGTCGAGGTCCTTGTACAATACCTTTTTCAGGTCCATCCGTTCGATGACGGCTTCGATGATCACATCCGCGTCCGAGGCCGTTTCCTGCGGGGACAGAGTCCCTTTGATGCGCCCTCTTATGGCGTCGGCTACGGAAGGTTCCATTTTCCCCTTTTCCGTCATGCGGGAGAGATTCTTGTCGATAGTAGCGATCCCCTTGTCCACGAATCTCTGCTCCACGTCCATGAGACTTACCTGAAAACCGGCCTGTGCCGACACCTGGGCGATTCCTGCGCCCATCAAGCCGGCTCCGATAACCCCTATCTTCTTAATTTCCATTCCGTGTTCTCCCTTCATTGCCCAACCGAACGTGCATGGGCTTACTCGGCACACGAGTTGTCCGGTTACGACTCCGGGCCGCATCACGAGCAAAGCGCCGCCGAATCCCGTCACGTCGGGGTTGCGATTGCGATCTCTTGGTTCCGCTCCGATTTCCGGGAATCGGGAAGCCTATTCTATCAAACTGAATGTGGAATGATTAGCAGAGACGAAGACGTTGATCAAGCACTTACCTCAAAAGTGTCGTTGACCCCGGACCGGTCAGTGAGCTTATTCATAAAAAGGGGGGCGTTACGGAGTATCCGGGCACGGGGGCGCCGAAAGGCCGTTCCGGGCAACGTGGGGCCTCTCAAACGGCATGCAGATCGGTAGGTGATGATACCAATGTCGGACATACACTGGCCACGAATCAAGGAAATACTCGATGAATCACTGGAACGGTGGAAGGAGGAAAACGGCCGGGACGCGAAGATGAAAGCAGTGCATGAAGGGCACGTCGGGTGGACGACCAAAAAGGATCTTTTGAACAGCGTAGCGTATGAGCTTCGCCTCATCGAGCCGGGCAAGGTGGGCAACGGACGGGCGACGGAAACCAACCTGGTCAAGATTCTCACGCGAAACGTGGGCGGTTATAGAAGGATGCCTTCCCGCGGTCCGTACATCCCGCATGAGAAAATTAATGAGATCATCGAGTGGATCGACGCGGGAATGCCCGATTAGCCGGACGTTAAGAGCCGGCAGCAAAGCACTGAGGTCCTGAAAACCACCCTCCAGGGGGGCCGGGACCGATTCAAAACACGTAGGAGACTTCTCATTCCAGCCGGTGGGTGAAGAAAAGATGCCGCCGCACGCGCGTACCGGGGACCACAGTGGGTGACATCGTCAATTCATTATGATGAATTGACCGTCGTTCCTGTCTCTTTCGGATTCTCCACTTATTAAGCCATATGCGGGCTCACATCGTTGAACTTGCATATTCATCCTGTTATAGTATAGTGATCGTCATTAATGAAAGACACCCGTCCCACCACAAGGAGGAGGAGATGGCAAAGGTTGCGGTCATCGGTGTTGGGCAGAGCACATTCGTCCGAGCGTACCCAGGCTCCATTCGGGAGCTGGCTTTCGAAGCCTATAGAGACGCCATGAAGGACGCCGGCCTCAAAGCGGATCAAGTAGACGCCTCGGTGATCTGCTCCGCGCCCGAATATGACAAACAGAGAACTCCGGCCGGACTTATGGCCGAATACCTGGGACTCAACCCCCAACCCACGTTCTACGTGGAGAGCGTATGCTCGTCGAGCTCCAGCGGCCTTAGAACGGCCTATGCCCTCATCGCGTCAGGGCTTCACGACGTGGTCCTGGTTCTCGGATTCCAGAAAATGTCCGAGATCACATCCGCGGAGTCCCAGGAGAGAATGGGGCGGGGCGCGGACATCCAATGGGAGGCACCTTTCGGCACGATGATGCCCGCCTACTACGCGATGTACGCCCGCGGTCACATGGAGAAGTTCGGGACTACGGAAGAAGATCTGGCCCGCATCAGGGTCAAATCGTCGACCTACGGCCTGATCAACGAAAAAGCCGTGTTCAGGAAATCTCTCTCCCTGGAAAAGATCATGGAGCCCAAGTACATCGCCACTCCGTTGAAAATGTTCGACTGCTGCGCCAACGCGGACGGCTCCTCATGCGTGATACTCGCCTCCGAAGAGAAGGCTAAGGATCTCTGCAAGAAACCCGTATGGATCAAGGGCGTGGGCATGGCCACCGCGCCGATCAACATGGCGGGCCGGGACACCTTCAGCGGCCTGAAATGCGCTCAGCTCGCGGGAAAGCGGGCCTACGAGATGGCCGGGATCACACCGAAGGACGTCGATGTGGCCGAGGTTCACGACTGTTTTACCATCGCTGAGATGATGGCTTACGAGGACCTCGGATTTGCGGAACCGGGCCAAGGCAAGGAGCTCATTCGCAACAAGGAAACTTACAAGGACGGCAAGATTCCCGTGAACGTCGACGGAGGCCTCCTCTCAAAGGGGCACCCCATTGGGGCCACCGGAGGTTCTCAGATTCGTACCATCGTGCTTCAACTGCGCGGTGAAGCCGGTGAGATGCAGATTCCCGACGCCAAAATCGGATTGGTTCACAATATCGGCGGCGTAGGAATCTACGGCAACGTCTCCATTTTCGGCGTCGACTAATCCGCGGCCGACGGACTCGGCAATCGGCGACCAATGGGGAGTCCGGGAGCAGCGACTCGGTAAGGGTCGCTTTGCATGCACTCTGAAAGAATAACCGAGGGCCTCCGCCTGGAACGGAATGCCCCACGGAGGAGAGTTATGGGATTCGAGCAGTTCGGAATCATTAGTTTCACCGGCAACACCAAGGCGGAACAGTTTGTCGAGTTCCTGAAGAATAACGATATTCGCGGGACCGTGTGTAAGGGATGCGGAGCCAAGTTCTTCCCGCCGCGCAGCGATTGTAACCAGTGTCTGAGCGATGACATGGACTGGTTTTCCATCGATGGAGAGGGAAGCCTCTTGACCTTCACCAAGGCGATGTTCGCACCCGCGGGATTCGAGAAGGACGTTCCGTACGTGTTGGGAGTGGCCGAGTTCGAAGGCGGGACCAAGGTCTTCGGACGATTGGACAAATCGCTGGGTGATGACGACGTGAAGCCCGGTATGAAGGTGAAGGTCAGGACCGTGGATCTCGGCGAGGGTCGCCTCAGCTATGAATTGACCTCAGCGTAGAGTGCACCCGATCGGAACCACCTCGCAAACGTCCTTGGCAGGGGGCTTTTTCGGGCCGGTCTTTTGTTGCGCCCGACCGCGAGAATAAAATTTGTTGGGGCGGGGGAGGGCAGCAAACCATTTAAGGTCGTGAGGCCGGCCCCCGCGTCGAAACAAGATTGATGTGCTTAGACACCTGACAGAGTGCAATTCCAACTGACGTGAGCGAACAACCTGATCCTTATTGTCCCTCTTTGACACTGTCCTGTTGTATAATCCCTGCGGCCTTCGGATCGATCACCGTAAACCGGCACGGGGAAGAGACATGAGCAAAGACCTGACCAGCTCCTCCGTCCACCGTCAGAACATACTCAATAATCCATACGCCTTACAGGAGATCGAGAAAGCGACTCGGATCGCGGGCATCCCCTTCGAAGGGAAGACTGTCGTGCTCAAGGAGCAGGTGGCAGCTTTCTTCGAGGTAACGCCGCGCACCGTAGAGAATTACCTGTCCCAGCACGAAGAAGAATTGTTTCGCAACGGTTACGAGGTCATCAAGGGTAACAGACTGAGATTGCTGAAATTGGCCATCAAGACTCTGGATGTCCCCGAAATATATTTCGGGAACATAGCAAGAAGCCCTCAATTAGCCATTTTTGACTTCCGGGCTTTCCTGAACCTTGCGATGCTTCTGGTTGAGAGCGACAGGGCGCGGCTTCTGCGCCAAGCCATTCTGGACATCGTCATCGACACCATCAATCAGCGCACCGGCGGGGGGACCAAGTACATCAACCAGCGGGACGAGGATTTTCTGAACTCCTTGTTTGAAGAGGAGAATTACCGCAAGCAATTCACCGACGCGCTGCGCGATTGTGTGGACATGGGCAACTTCAAATACCCGCTCTACACAGATAGAATCTACTTGAGCATTTTCCGGGAGAAGGCGCGGGAGTACCGTAAGGTGCTACGGTTGCATGAAAAAGACAAAGTGCGGGACACTTTCTACGCCGAAATTCTTGATCTAATAGCCTCGTATGAATGCGGTTTTGCGGATGCACTGCGTGAGGCCTTCGCGAAGAAAGGGAGGAAGCTTAGTTCCTGGGAGGTGGATACTCTTTTTGGTCATTTTGAGCGGCAAGCTCACTGGAAGCCCCTTATTGAGCGGGCTCGCAGCAAAATGGCCAGCCGGGACCTAGCCTTTCGGGACGCGTTGCACAAAAAGTTGTCGGAGTACGTCACTCCATTGCAGTGTGATGAATTCGAGCGCTTCCTCGGAGAAAAGAGTAAAGAATTTGCCGAGCGCCTGGAGGACGCCAAAGACGTGATGAAACGGCTCAAGGAGCGCGAATAGCCATGCCGATTGTCTATCTCACGCTGGATCAGGCCGTTGAAATTCATCGCAAGACTGTGGAGATCAGCGGTGGCGGAGCCTCGGGACATCTGGACATGGGCCGGCTGGAAAGCGTGCTCACACATATCCGGAATGACGATTATTATCCGACTTTCGCCGACAAGTTGACGCACCTCTTCTTTTGCGCCTGCAAGTTCCATTGCTTTGAAGACGGCAATAAGCGCATCGCCATCACCCTCAGCGCTCAGATGTTGCTCTTGAACGGGTATCTATACTGTGCAGGGCACTTTCTGCGCGGGATGGAAAACATCAGTTACCACGTGGCCGCGGGAAGAATCGGTAAGGCACTACTCGGGGAGATCATCGAGGCCTTCCTGAATGAAGAGATGGATTCGGAAGATCTCAAGCTCAAGATCTTGGATGCCATTGCACCAGCTGAGTAGCCGGCACGGTAGTGACATGTTGCGGGCGAGGGCTGCTTCACGCGCGTAACTGAATGATTGCTTCCCCTCACGGCAACTGCTGCGGTCTAAATCTCCACCCTGTTACGACCCAGATTCTTGGCCCGATACAGGGCTTCGTCGGCCTCTCGAATCATCGTGTCCACATCGCATGCGCCTTTCCCTTCGTACGCCGAGATCCCGAAACTCATGGTGACGATGAAATTCCCCTCCGCCGTCTCCAGGGGCCTGCTGGGAAAAGATTTCCGCAGGCGATCGGACATCTTCCTTGCGCTCTTCAGATCGCAGCTCGGAAGAACGACGATGAGCTCCTCTCCCCCCGTACCTGCCCACCGAGTCGTACGGGCTTATGATGGAGGCCATTCTTCTCGCGAACATCCGCGGGCAATCAAAATCATCGATTGAGCCATTGCATCGCATAGGGCAGAGCCACTCCCACGAACAGTATCAGGGCAACCATTCCTGCGAGCGGCTTGCCTGCCCTGGTGAGGGCACCGACCGGAAGAACACCTCCCTCAAGTTGTACGGTTCCCGCGGCCTGATCGAGGAGACCCCGACCATCTTTTCGACCGACTCCGTAGACCCAGACAATCGACCACCCGAGGAGCGCGGCGACTCCCATGAGAAGCCACCCCCATTTCCATGCCGGATAGATCTCCCACCAGGACAAGATCCAAAGCACGAGACGTCCGGGAACAAAACTCACCAGCCCTGCAGCCACCGTTCGGAATGCGAGAGACAATGCAAGTCCGCCGGTTTGTCCCTCGTCGGTGAAGAATAGTTGTATATCGAAGGCCTTCTGCCCTCTGGTGCGACCGCCTGCAGCCAACGGCATGAGAAACAGGACGATGAAGATGCCGGCCGAGGCCGTGAGGGTCGGAAAAGAGGTAAGAGCGGCTCTGAGAAATCGTTTGGTCAAATACTCGGGAACCGAGTCGATCGGCACGAGAAAAAGGATGCTCATCATTACGAAGACGAAGCAGAGTGCCAGAAAAAGGGCAACAGTGTACATTGCCGCGCAGGCTCTTCTCTCCCAGGAGGCGGAATCCATCCCGGCATATGGGCTTTCTCGGCTCGCGTCCCGATCGAGATCGTCGTCCGCGGACGTGCCTATGGGATCGGCAAGGTCGTCCGGTTTTATCACCTGTAGCCCGCAGCGGGGGCAATCTCCTCTCACCCGTAGAACGTCGTCTTCTCTTTTCGACTCATACCCGCAGCGCGGGCATACGACGGCTTCCCGTTCCGATGGTGAGCCTGCATCTTCAGGCGATGGCTGCTGAGCGGTGACGATTTTGACCAACGGCTCGACTTCCGGTTCCACTCGGGCCCCCGCCCCCGCCCTTTCCAAAATATTTTGATATTTCAGGGCAGTAGGATGATCGACGTGCCGCCTGATAATCCTTGGTATGCCTGCGAGGAGCTTCTCCGCAGTTCGAGAGTCCTTTTTGAACAACTGTGCAAGCTGAGCCACTACCTTGGAACGATCGACCCCTCCCTTTACGGTGCCCTCCAGAATGATTCTATATGTCCGGTCGGTCATCGGATTCCTCGTGCGGCGTCGGACCTATGCGCGTTCCGGCCGGTGGTGGTTGAGGATCGAACAGACTGTTTTTTCAGCCGGGATTCTTCCGCAATGGAAAGGACTGCCGGACCTCCCTTCAAAGTCTTGCATGAAAAAAAGTTCGCAACGCCACTCATTCAACTGCACTCCGGCATCATATTGCTCTCACCGCTTCCCTGTTTCACCTACCCGTCACCGGGTGGGACGAAACGGTCCTCGGCCCGGGGCCCGCACAAGGGCATCGGCTTTTCTGTCGGTACGTTCCGCCCGGGCGTTCCGGAAGGTTTGCGTACAGGCTTCCGGTTTCCCGACGGAATCATTGTGCTTGTCCGCGCAGGAGAAATCAAGTGGCAATGACGACCAAATTCCATCTCCCCCACTCCCTTGACTCGCGGGCCGTGAACCGATATCTCTAGTGGTGCTTACTTATTCCGTAGTACGGAGGAGAGATGACCGAAAAGTCGTCCGAACAAACGGGCCTCGGCCAAACCGACGAAGAGATCGTCAAGAACCTCGAAGCAGCTGTCGAGGAAAATCCCGATGCGGCCAACTCCCATTACAACCTGGCGCTGGCCCTGTGTCGCGAAGAGGAATGGGAGCGCGGGCTGGAAGAGTTTCGCAAAGCGCTCAAGCTGAAACCCGGTCTGCTCGAAGCGCGCATCAACATTGCCGGCATACTCCTACAGCGGGGAGACTACGACGGGTGCATCAATGAGAGTCTCAAGGCGCTTGAGTTTCGCCCGGATCTGGTAGAAGGGTGTATCAATATCGGTGTTGCATTCTCTCGGAAGGGAATGTTGGACCAAGCCGTACAAAGCTTTCACCGTGCGCTCGCAATCAATCCCGATTCCGTGCTGGCCCACGTCAATCTGGGGAACGCCTATCTTGCCCTGGGAGACATCGAGAAGAGCTTTGACCACAATAACAAGGCCGTCGAGTTGAGACCGGATTTCGGCATGGCTCACAACAACCTTGCGGTAGTCATGTATCAAAAGGGGGACACAGAGGGAGCGAGACGGCACCTGCGTGAGGCAATAAAGCTCGGGTACTCGGCCCATCCTGATTTTGTCAAACAGTTGGAGCTCTGACCCCGGTCTGCAGGCCGACTTCTCCGTTTGACGACTTCTCTCCGGCTTTCTCGACGGGTAGTCGTTCAGCGCGAACGCTTGCAAAAAGAGGAAAATCCAACCACAAAGGCTCCAAGACACAAAGAAGTCAGAATATAATGCTCTTGACGCCTTTTTTGATCAAGGGAACGTGGAATTTGACTTGGAGATCCGGTCGCTATGCTCTCGTGAAACTTGGTGCCTTTGTGTCCACGTGGTTCAATCCCTGTCTCTCGCTGTGAACGCTTTCCTCGGGGGAGGCGGAAGGTCTTGTCAGGCAGACCCCACGGAACGCCCCATGAAAAAATTGAGGGCCGCCTTCTTCTTGCTTTGAGAGAGAGACCGGAAGAGGCTGTTCACTTCCTTCACGTCAAAGAGGAGATCGTCGCCCCCTTTCTCCGCGGGAACCACGCGGGGCCGCCGGCCTCCTGCCGCGGAAAGAAGCAACGACCCTATGTGAGGAGGTTGGATCGCCTTTACGAGCTGCTTCACCAAGCCCGCGTCGGTTGACCATGCTTCCAAGAACAGATCCGCAAAGCTCTCCGATCCCCAGCAAGAGTAGAAGATGGCTTTCCGCTGCACCATCGATCCCTCACGAAATTCCGCCAAAATCTGCCGCTGATCCAGATCCACGGGAGGCTGTGCCACCCGGAGGAGGCCGACTCCTTCGCCGTGGGGCAATCCCGCCAGCACCTCAAGATCCTCCAGACCGAAACGGGCCTCTGAAACGCCTTCCCGAAGAGCCGGCTTCAACTTCTTCACAATGTCCGCATCAAGTCCCTCGATGAGGTCGGCCAATTCCACGGCGCTAAACCCTTTGATCGCGGCATGAGCCGCAAAGGCCCCCTGATAGAGCCTGATCTCGTGAAACAGTCGAATGATCTGGTTGGGAGCCAGCCGGTTCCACGGCAACTTTTCGATCAAGCTCGGAGCGTCGCTTTCGGGGAGGTTTAAGATCTGATCGCAGAGGAGCGAAAAAGAGTACTCATCCAACAATCCCTCGGAAGAGAGTATGTCCTCTATGGGATCGGGCAGGTCCGATAGAATGACCATCCGGGTCCATCGCTTAAAAAACGTGCCGGCCGACGCCGCGCTCACGGTATTCCAATCCTGCTCGATGGTATCGAGGAGTTTGCGGCAGGACCGCACCATCTCGGCGGTGAGCAGCGACACCTCACTCTCCTCAAGCCCTTCTGCCAACTCCTGGATGAGCTCCACTACGACGTCTTCCAATTCTTCCGGAAGCACATCGCCCACGTCCATCGTTTCCAGTGCAGCCAGGAAGCCACGGACATCCCCGGTGGAAACGGCAACCGGATCGGGGCAGTCCAGGAATGCCGAAATGACGAGCGTGTTAATCAGAGCTTCCCTGATGGAATCCACTTCCGACAGGTTCTCGGCGCGCACATTCGGCGATCGGTTGAGCAGGGTAAACGGCAAGAGACTTCTCAATCGGAGAAGGAATTGGTATCGCTCCAGCTCCGATTCGTAATACTCGAGCAAAGCCAGCGAGGCGAAAAGCTCGTCCTCCAGGGTGAGAGATGTGATCGTGTAGAGCTCGTCTTCCGTGAGCACGCTCATCTCGGACAGCCGCTGGCAGGTGAGGTCGCTGAGGCAATCGAATTCCTTGGAGCTTACGAGGATCTCGATCCGGTGATTGAGCAGGAGTTGTCTCCAATCATGTCGAAGCTTCTCGATCCGGGTGTATGCCAGACGAAAAAAGTCAACGGGAGAGAGATCCATAAGGAGGCGCACTCCCTCGTCTTCTTTTCCCCGGCTCTTGATCTCCAGGCCGACTCCGACCAGCTTCAGTACGGTTTCCTGGACTTTGGCCAACTCCTCGGGCGAACGGAAATCGACCTCCTTGTGAAGCACGTACTTGTTGGCCATGGCAATGGAGATCCTGATGAGCTCGTCGGCCCGGTCCCGCGTGAAAATACCCTGCTCGATTCCCAGGTTAATGACCTTGGTAAAATAACTCTGGTCATCATGAACGACGAGACCCAGTGCGTCCATTTACACGTTCCTTATGATGGCGATACACTCTTCGAGCCCGAAGCAAAGAGCCGGCGGGTCCGAGAAATGACGTGAATTTGCGATGAGTAGGGCGGTCACGGACGGAAAGCTATCGCACGCGCTCCATGTACTTACCCGTGCGGGTGTCGATTTTCAGGACGTCCCCTTCTTCAACGAACAGCGGAACTTGAACGGTCATCCCCGTCTCGAGAGTGGCCGGCTTGGTGGCTCCTGCAGCGGTGTCGCCTCTTACGCCCGGTTCTGTGGCAGTTACTGCAAGCTCCACAAAAATGGGCACATCCACACCGATGGGCTTGTCGTTATGGAGCACCACCGTAACCGTCACGTTCTCCTGGAGATAATTGCGCGCGTCTCCCAATTGGTCTTCCGTAAGGAATAATTGTTCGTACGTTTCATTCTCCATAAAGTGGAATTGACCCTCGCTATGATAGAGATATTGCATCTCTTTTTCTTCGAGGTTCGGCTTATCGATTTTCTCGCCGGATCGAAACGTTCGGTCGATAACGTTCCCGGATATCATGCTCTTCAAGGTAGTTCTGACAAATGCCCCACCCTTGCCGGGCTTGACATGCAGAAAATCCACGATGGCAAAGGGCTCTCCGTTAAGTTCTATTTTGAGCCCCTTCCTGAAGTCAGGCGTTGAGTACATTGAGACCTCCCCTTTTCCTCCAAGTTCCTTAGGTTCGGGCCAAGGGCCCGCAAAAATAGGATCGACACGAGACCGGCGGCACCAGGAATGCTACGGCTTGGTCCACGGCGAGAGCTCCGGTCGGCATGCCCGCTCTCGGCCTTTTTGCCTTCCGGATTCCTTCTCCCGAGTGGCCGATTCTGTTTTCAAAAGCTTTTTTCAGTCCACCGGAATCAGATCTTTTGGCATCTCCGAAAGAATTTCCGGACCGCCGCGGCCGAGGTAGACCAGACTCTCCAGACGCACGCCCCCAATGCCCTCGAGATATACTCCCGGCTCGATGGTAAAGACCATTCCTTCTTCCAGCACATCCTGTCCGCGGGGCGACAGCGAAGGAGGCTCATGGATTTCCAGACCCACGCCGTGGCCGAGACCGTGGAGAAAATACTTGCCGAATCCGGCCTTTTCGATGGTCTGACGAGCCACAGCATCGATCTGTCGCGTCCGTATTCCATCCTTGACCGCGTCCAGGGCTCTCATATGGGCCTCGTAGACTGTTTGGTAGACCTTTTTCTGATTCGCGGAAGGTTTCCCGGTGATACACGTTACCGTCTCATCGCTGTGGTAACCCTCTTTTCGGCATCCAAAATCGACAATGACCAATTCACCGGGCGAGATTATCTTCTCAGACGGGGTACCGTGAGGAAGGGCCGACCTGGGGCCGGAGGCCACGATCGTCTCGAACGCTATCCCATCCGCTCCCTTGTGCCGGAAAAGCGTTTCCAGCTCCGCGGCCACGTGAGACTCCCGCTTACCGACGATGCCGGTCTTCAGCACTTCCGCACAGGCTTCCGAGGCAATCCGCGCCGCCCGCGCTATGGCCTCCTTCTCCTCTGCCGATTTCTTGATCCTTAATCCCGCCACTAATTTTCTGTTCAGAGGGATCGGTTCGAGCGCCGGTACCTTGCGAGTCAATGCGGTCACGAATTCGTAGCTGACGCGACCCGCCTCTATCCCCAGCCGCCGGATACCTTGAGTCTTCAGGGCTCGTGCTACGGCATCCACACGGCTTCGTACCACGTGAATGCGAAATCCTCCCGCCTCTTCACGGGCCTGGGTCTTATATCGACCATCCGTGAACAGCCGACGATCGGTCGCGGTGATCAGAACGGCCGCATCCGACCCCGTGAAACCGGTCAGATACCTGACATTGATGGAGGGTACCACTTCGGAGGTATTGAAGAGGAGGGCATCAAGGTGCAGCGTGCCCAATCGATCCTGGAGAGAAAGGATTCGCGTCGTCATGCTCCAGCGGCCCGGCCGGTTTTCATCTGCTCGATATTGTCTAGCCACTGCTGAAATACTTTCAGAAGTTTCTTGCCTTTCTGCTTCTTCCGGGCCTCTTCCAGAGCCGCCAGCAAGTCAGCGTCTCCGGGCTTGTCTCGCAGGAGCTTCGTCAACACGGCGGCTGCCCGATCGAAATGTCCTTGCCGGACACATTCCTTGGCCACCGATTCGGTCAGGGGAAAGTATTCTGAATCTTCTTCGTCGCTTTGGTCTTTCGCCGACTCCCGGGGCTCCTCCGCGCAGGAGACGGCCTTGGCGGAAAGCCTCAGGTCGGCCAGGGAGATTTCTTCCTTAACAATCCTGAACGTCCCTTTGACCACTTCGTGGAGCGTCTTGAACCGTATGCCCTCTTTGGTGTTCCCTTGTTTGAGGAGCACGTCGCCCATGAGATCGAAGACCCGCACCGCATCGACATATTCCGCCTGCAGACGGGAGAGCAGATCGAGTGCCGCGTCGTAATTCTTCAGTTTGATCAGGGTCTCCGCGTTCTTAAGACCGCCGGAGAAATTCGCTTCGGAGGGCTCGCTCGTTCGGGGTCCCGTGGCATTACCGTCGGATTCGGCGTGGCTCATGTTTCCTCACTGGGTAAAATATCAACTCTACGGATTCATTAATAAATCAATTTGACCAATTAGTCAAGCGCCTTCTGAAGCTTCACCCCGACACGGACAAAGCAAATCATCCGCAATTCCGAGAACCGAGCCTCCATTCCCGAATCAGTCCGACCCCCTTCTCTTTTGCAACCCCCTTACACTTCCATATGAACCTGAAATTACAAGGCCTTGACTGCGAGTAGGATCTCCTCCCACCCGGGTCAAGGCCTGAAACGGTTAACGTGGACCTTCCGCCGACGTCCGGGTTAGTGAGCCGGCCCACTCCCGCCGCTGACCAGAGCCACTTTGGCACGTGCGAGCTTGAGCTTGTTGGCTATGCGCTCGCGATCCTCGGCGGAAGCTGCCGCATCAAGAGCCGCCAGCTCCTCCTCCCACTGAGTCACTTCGGCGGACGCAGCAGAAGCCTCGATCTGATCCCTCGCATACGCCTCGTCCACAAGCACGCTTACCGAGTCCTTCAAGACCTCGCAAAATCCGGAACCTACGGCGAACCGGGTGAACCGGTCGTTTTCGAGGTACGAGAGGATTCCGGGCTTGATGAACGTGAGCATCGGCGTATGACCGATGAGCACTCCGAACTCGCCCAAGATACCCGGTGCGACTACTTCTTCAACTTCTTTGTCGAAGACTACCCCGGACGGGGTCACCACTTCGACCCTGAATTTTTCCGACATGAACTTCCCCCGATCAAGCGGCGGCGCTTGCCAGTCTTTCGGCCTTGGCCCTCACCTCGCTCAGATCGCCGACCATGTAGAAGGCCTGCTCGGGCAGGTCATCCAGCTTGCCTTCAACGATCTCCTTGAATCCGGACACCGTGTCTTCGATCTTAACGTACTTGCCGGGCGTTCCGGTGAACTCCTGTGCCACGAAGAAGGGCTGGGAGAGGAAGCGCTGAATCCTTCGGGCACGACCCACGACCAGTTTGTCTTCTTCCGACAATTCGTCCATACCGAGAATTGCGATGATGTCCTGCAGGTCTTTGTATCGCTGCAGCACCAACTGAACCTGTCTGGCCACACGATAGTGATCTTCGCCGAGGACTCGGGGATCGAGAATTCTCGACGTGGAGTCCAGCGGGTCGACTGCCGGGTAGATCCCGAGCTCCGCAACCTGCCGGGAGAGAACCACCGTTCCGTCCAAGTGGGCGAAGGTCGTGGCCGGTGCCGGGTCCGTAAGGTCGTCAGCAGGCACGTAGATGCACTCCACGGCGGTGATCGATCCGTTCTTGGTGGAGCAGATTCGTTCCTGGAGCTCACCCATGTCAGTACCCAGAGTAGGCTGATAACCGACGGCGGAAGGCATGCGCCCCAACAGAGCGGACACCTCGGAACCCGCCTGGGTGAATCTGAAGATGTTATCGATGAAGAGCATGACGTCGAGGCCCTGCTCGTCACGGAAATACTCGGCCACGGTGAGAGCGGTCAGGGCCACTCGAGCACGGGCTCCCGGAGGCTCGTTCATCTGGCCGTAAATCAGGGCCGCACGGTCGAGGACTCGCTCACCCTCGGCTTTCGTCTGTCCGGGAAGGACGCCGCCCATTTCCAGGTACAGGTCGTTGCCCTCACGGGAACGCTCGCCCACGCCGGCGAACACTGAGGTTCCACCGAACTGCTTGGCGATGTTATTGATGATCTCCATCATGAAGACGGTCTTGCCGACTCCGGCGCCGCCGAAGAAGCCGATCTTTCCACCCCTCATGAACGGGGCGATAAGGTCGACGACCTTGATCCCGGTTTCCTGGATGGAGATCTGGGTGACCTGATCCTCAAAGGCGGGAGCTGACCGGTGAATCGGGCGCATGTGCTCGGTGACGACAGGGCCGGCCTCATCAACGGGGCGTCCCACCACGTTGATGATGCGACCGAGGACGCCTTTGCCGACGGGAACCTGGATGGCTGCGCCGGTGTCCTTGACCCGCATGCCCCTGACCAGACCGTCCGTAGTGTCCATGGCGATGGTCCGAACGATATTGTCGCCCAGGTGCTGAGCCACTTCAATAACGAGATTGTCCGGCTCATCGCTGATCGTCGGATTGCTTATGAGAAGTCCGTTGAAAATCTCCGGCAGCTCGTGCTCCGGAAATTCGACGTCGACGCATGGGCCGATGACCTGAACTATTCTTCCTTCGCTCATCTTAGGATTTCCTCCTGAAGCCGTCTTCATGTTTTCCATATCAGTTTTCGGGAGAGAGTCCGGTTAGCCCTTGAGCGCCTCCGCTCCGCTGACTATCTCCATAAGCTCTGTGGTGATCGACTCCTGCCGCATCCGGTTGGCCTTGAGAGTAAGCTTGTGGATCATCTCGTCGGCGTTGGAGGTTGCGGCCTCCATAGCGGTCATGCGTGCCCCGTGCTCGCTCGCCACGGAGTCAAGGAGTCCCGTGAACACCTGTACCTGCACGTACCGGGGGAGGAGAGCTTGAAGGAGCTCCTCTTCCGACGGCTCGTACAAATACTCTCTGCGACGTTTATCTTCTTCGGGAGCAACCGGAAGCAGCTTCCTCAAGGTGCCGATCTGGGTCACGGCCGACCTGAAGCTGTTGAAGAGCACGTATACTTCCTGATAATCCCCCGCTACGAACTTCTCGGTGACGGCGTCCACGATATTTCCTGCGAGCTCGAAGTCCACCTTGTTCATGACGTTGCTGAACGACTGCACAATGTGAACCTGTCGCCGCCGAAAATAGTCGTTTCCCTTTCGACCGACGGTGATCATATCGACCTGGATGTTCTTGGCCTTCATCTCTTTGATGAACGCCTCGGATCGCCTCTGCAGACTGGAGTTGAACCCTCCGCAGAGCCCTCTGTCCGCTGTCACCAGAATGAGGAGGGCCTTGGTTACGGGCTTTGTTTCCAGCATGGGATGGACGCCCGCCTTGGTCCTCGCTGCCAGTGACATAAGAACTTCACGCATCTTATCTGCGAAGGGCCGTGCGGCCTTGATGGCTTCCTCTGCTCGTCTGAGCTTAGCGGCGGCCACCATTTTCATCGCGTTGGTGATTTTCTGTGTATTCTTAACGCTGGCGATACGTTTACGGATGTCTCGAAGACTTGCCATATCGACCTCTATATATCGAGCTGACTGCTGGTTGACTACGTATGGGCCCTTCGTTCAGGACGTCAAACGATCGACAGCTCCGGCTGTGTAAAGATCCCTTTGAAATCGTCGAGGATCTTTTTCATCTTTGCTTCCAAATCGGCGGAGATTACCTTCTTTTCCCTGACCTCCGTGAGAACATCCGGGTGACTGCTTTCCAGGAAGCTCACGTACTGCTTTTCGTACTCGCCCAGGGCACGCAAATCGTATCCGTCCACGTACCCGTTGGTCGCGGCAAAGATGACGGCAACCTGCTTTTCCACCGGCATAGGCTCATACTGGGCCTGCTTGAGGACCTCAACGAGGCGGGTTCCACGGGCAAGCTGTGCCTGGGTAACCTTATCCAGGTCCGATCCGAACTGAGCGAACGCTTCCAGCTCACGGAACTGGGCCAGATCGAGACGCAACGAACCGGCAACCTGCTTCATTGCCTTGATCTGCGCGTTGCCGCCGACTCGGGACACGCTCAGGCCGACGTTGACCGCCGGACGAATACCTGAGTAAAAGAGGTCGGTGGAAAGGAAGATCTGTCCGTCGGTAATGGAAATGACGTTGGTCGGAATGTACGCAGAAACGTCACCGGCCTGGGTCTCAATGATGGGGAGTGCCGTCAGGCTGCCTCCGCCCATGGTGTCGCCCATTTTGGCGGCTCGCTCGAGCAACCGGGAGTGGAGGTAGAAAACGTCACCGGGGAAGGCTTCACGTCCGGGCGGTCGGCGAAGGAGCAGCGAGAGCTGGCGGTAGGCGGTAGCCTGTTTGCTCAGATCGTCGTAAATGATCAGGGCGTGCTCTCCATTGTCCCGATAGTACTCGCCCATGGTAACGCCCGAGTAGGGAGCGATGTACTGCATGGGGGCGGGATCGGAGGCTGTAGCCGCCACGACGGTGGTGTATTGCATGGCGCCGAAACGCTCGAGAGTCGCCACGACCTGGGCAACGGTCGATCTCTTCTGGCCGACGGCCACGTAGATACACTTTACGTCGCTGTCTTTCTGGTTGATGATCGTATCGACAGCGATAGCCGTCTTGCCCGTCTGACGGTCGCCGATGATCAATTCCCTCTGCCCGCGACCGATGGGAATCATGGAATCGATGGCTTTGAGACCCGTCTGCAAGGGCTCTTTCACCGGCTGCCTCTTGATGATGCCGGGTGCCACGATCTCGATCATGCGGTTTTCGCTCGTCTCGATGGGGCCTTTGCCGTCGACGGGTATGCCGATGGCGCTCACGACGCGTCCGAGCATGGCCGGGCCGACCGGAACCTGGACGATGCGGTTGGTTCTCTTGACCGTGTCGCCTTCCTTGATGTGGACATCCTCGCCGAGGATGGCGGCTCCGACGTTGTCGGCTTCAAGGTTGAGCACCATACCCATGATCTGGTGGGGGAACTCCAAGAGCTCTCCGGCCATTGCGTTTTCCAGGCCGTGAAGTCGCGCGATTCCGTCACCGACGCTGATTACGGTTCCCGTCTCGCTGACTTCGACTTTCTTGTCGTAGTCCTGGATCTGCTGCTTGATGATTTCACTGATCTCTTCGGCTCTGATCTGCATTGTAACTATCCCTTCAAGCTTTCCTTGAGCTGGTTGAGCTGGGTGCGAATCGTCCCGTCAAAAACCATGTCCCCCACTCGGGCCATGAGGCCGCCTATGAGTTGCGGGTCCACGCCGGTGGTTACGGAAACCTGTTTGCCGCTCACGGCGGAGAGGGCTTCCGTGACCCTTGCCAGATCGTCGTCTTCGAGGGGTAGGGCGCTGATCACCTCGCCCCGGGTGATACCGCGGATATCATCGACTTTTTGGCGAAAGGCCGTCTCTATTCCGGGCAGTTGGTCGATGCGTTTGCGGTCGACGAGTACGTTAACGAAGTTGACCACGATAGGATCGGCGTCCATACGCTGAAGAATATCACCGGCAATCCGCTTCTTGTCTTCCTTGGTGAAGACCGGACTGATCAGCACTTCCCGGAAATCCCGCGAGGTGGCCATCAACTCGGAGAGGGCCGCCAAATTCTGCCCGTATGTATCAAGGGCGTCCTTTTCCAGCCCGATCTCAACCAACGCTTTCGCGTACCGTTTTGCTAGAGTGGTATCGATCACTTCATACCCCCGACCTTCACAAGGTAATCTTCAACAATCCTCTTGCGGTCGTCCTCACCTATTTTCTCTCGAATCAGCGATTCGGCCATTTCCACCGCCAGTTCCACGGACTCGTTCTTCAAAGCGATCTTGGCTTTGCGAACTTCCTGCTCGGCTGCCAGTTTGGCGGCTTCAACCATGCCGGCGGCCATGCGCTCGGCGTTCACCTCGACCTTTTGGCCCTCGGTTTCGGCGGATTTTTTCAGTTCGACACGCATCTTCTCCAATTCCTGTTCCATGCCCGCCAGCTTCTGCCGGTACTCCTCGATGGTGCGTTCCGCCTTTTCGCGCTGTGCTTTGGCTTCTTCAAGGTCTTTTCGGATTTGGTCTTTTCTTTCGGAGAAGAATGTGGAGAGGGGTTTCCTGAGGACATACCAGAGAATGCCGAGAAGGACGATCGTATTGATCACCCTGCCTATGAGCTTGCTCACGGTCCATGGCGAATCCTCGCCTCCGCCGGACGCATAGACCGTTGCGGCCGACAAGAGAATGATGGACAGGAGCAGCACAACGAGAGCTGTCTTGCGGAATTTCATCAGATGGACCTCCCGAGGATTTTTTCCGAGATTGATCTTGCGAGCGGGGCCATTTGCTCTCTCAAGGTTTTGCGCACCTCTTCGGACTCTCCCTGGATGGTCGCTTTCATCTGATCGACGATCGTGGCTGCCTCCGATCTGGCTTTGTCGAGAATCTCGGCTTCCTTTTGCTTGGCCTCCGCCATGAGGGCGTTCTTCTCTTGCGCGGCAGTTTGCCGGGCATAAGCGAGCGCTTCCTGATGTCGGTTCTCCTGGTCCATGACCTCCTGTTCCAGCTCCTCCGCCTTCTCTCGGTCTTTCTTGATCGCCGCATCCCTCTCACGAAGCTTTGCGATTATGGGCTTGTAGAGGATGGCGTTAAGAATGGCCAGGAGAAGCAGGAAATTGATTAACTGGATGAACAGCGTAAAGTTGAGTTGAATCACTGGCGTAATCTCCCGATTCGAGAAGTTTTTCGACCGTGCGGCATTCCTCCCGACGGTGGAGCGCACCGTGTAATGACTTGCAACTAACCGATATTTTTATAAAGGATGTGGTGTGAGACCCAAACCAAGAATGAATCGGTATGCTAACACCCTCACCCAGAGGTGTCAAGATATTTTTCCAACGAGAACAAGACAATGCAGGCGGAAGGATTATCGTTCGTGCTTGGGGAGACCGGAGTCCTCTTCCTCATCCGGAACGAGTCGGTCGCTCTCTTCTTCGAAGCCCGCGTGCCAAGCTTCTGCGGAGATCGCTTCCAGGGGCTCCTCCACCGCGGAAGGAGCTTCGGCATCGGTCATCTCCAGGGTTGGTATTTCCGCTTGGACCGACGACATGCAGCATGTTCCCTCGAAAATCACCCCTTCCTCAATCACCAGGCTGGGAGTGCGGATGTTTCCGTACACTTTGGCGGGCGGATAGAGCTCGATGCGTTCGGTGGCCGTCAGATCTCCATGCACCTCACCTGCTATCTTCAAGACGCTGGAATGGATTTGGGCCTGTATAACCGATTCTCCCCCTACCACGAGGGTGCCTCGGCTTATGATCTCCCCTTGGAAGCTACCGTCAAGGTGTACCACACCTGAAAAAGACAACTTCCCGGTGAATTCCGTCTGAGATCCCAGAAATCCCGTAACAACGTCGTTCTTTGGTTTTCTGAATCGGAGCATGTGTCCTCCAGGTGTGCGCCGGCGGATTCTCGGCTACCGTACGTTCCTCGACCGCCCTTTCCTTAACATAGACCTTCTCCGCGTTCAAGCAGTTCTTCAACGGAGTTATCTCAAACCTCTCGGAAAGAAGGTTTTGCAGGTCGGATCCCGAGACCGGCCGCTCGGGTGTCAGCCCCTCTCATCCTGCCCTATTTCCGATATCGACGGTTCGCAGCAATCATGAAATAGTGCTCGCATGCCGACCGGGGCGGCTACGATTTCACCCGTCGCAGGGCCGCGCTTCTTCGCGATTCCGCCGGCTTTTGCTGTTGGACCGGCGGCGATCGTACCACCGTCCGACTTCCCCCACCCACAGGACGATGGAGGTTCCCCCGGTTATGAGCAGCCAATCCCGGAAGCTCAAGGGCACCGTTCTGAACACCGCCCCTCCGAACTGGACCAGGAGTATCTGTCCGAGCAGGATGGCTCCGGCAATGAGCAGAAAGGCTCTATTTTGTGACATTCCGGAAAAGGCCGAATAGTTCTGACCGAGACATCTCGCGTTGAAGAGATTCCAGAACTGGAGCATCACGAAGACGGTGAAGAAGATTGAGAGATCGTACTCGCTCACGTCCCCTTTTCGCTGCATGTGTACGAGAAAAAGGACGAGAAACGCCAGAAAGATAACGCCTACCAGGATTATCCTCTTCGCCATGCTCCGTGTAATGATGAATTCGCCGGGATCTCGCGGCGGGCGTTTCATCACGGTCACGTGAGGCGGCTCCGAAGCCAGGGCCAGAGCCGCGAACGTGTCCATGATGAGATTTACCCAGAGCATCTGGGTAACCGTCAGAGGAAATTCCACCCCGATGAAAGGACCGAGGAAAGCCACTCCCAGGGCTGCCAGGTTGATGGTGAGCTGGAACAGAATGAATCGCTGTATGTTCTCGTAGAGCGATCGACCCCACATCACGGCATTGACGATACTCTGGAAAGAATCGTCGAGCAGGATGATATCGCTTGCCTCCTTGGCCACCGAGGTTCCCGTCCTGCCCATGGCCAATCCCACATCCGCGTAATTCAGAGCCGGAGCATCGTTTGTTCCGTCACCGGTGACGGCGACCACTTCTCCTCGTTGCTGAAGGAGCTGCACGAGTCGCAGTTTGTCCAGAGGTCGGGCCCTGGAAAGTATCTTCAGGTCTTTTACTCTTCGGAGGGCATCCTCGTCGCTCAAGGCGGCGAAAGCACGACCCGACAGATGATTTGCCTCTTCCACTTCGGCTTTCGGCAACAACCCGATTTGCCTTGCTATTTCCTTTGTCGTCCAGGGATTGTCACCCGTGACTATCTTTATGGCTATCCCTGCATCCCGGCACGCTTCCACCGCCGGAGGCACCTCGGGACGAACCGGGTCGGTGATGGCCACGAATCCCAGCCACGTCATCTCCCTTGCCGACTCGCCGATGTCGTCGCCTTTTCCGCCCGCCTCCTTGAAGGCAAAGGCCAGTGTGCGCATCCCGCGTTTCTGGTACGATTCCAAGTCATCGCGAATCCGGGACTTGTGACCTTCCAGACTTTGCTTGCCTTCTGCCGAAAGCAGGGTGGTGCAGCGTTCCAGGACAATCTCCGGCGCCCCTTTGACATGGAGCAACCGACGATCGTCGATGGGAGAGATCCCCAATGTGCCCATGTACTTGTGCTCGGTCGAGAATGTGAGCCGGCTCTGAAGGAGAAAATCCGTCCTGGGGGGCTCGTAATCAATGCCGCTCCCTTCCAGCCAGAGCAAGAGAGCGGATTCGGTGGGATTTCCGAGTCCTTGAACTTCCGAGCCGGGGATTCTGGTAAGATTTGCCGTGGAATTTGCCGCAATGGCCTCCACCACGAGGAGGTCGGCATAGGAGCCGCGATCTGATTTCGGCGGCTCGGTATTCTGCTCCAGGCAGGGGAAGTCGCTCGCTTGAACTCGCATCTCGTTGAGCGTCAACGTTCCCGTCTTGTCGCAGCAGATAACCGTTGCAGCGCCTATGGTCTCGCACGCGTGCATTTTGCGCACGAGGTTGTTGGCTGCAGTCATTTTTCTCATGCTGTACGCGAGGCTCAAGGTCACGCTCATCGGGAGACCCTCGGGTACGGCAACCACGATAATGGTGACGGATACCATGAAATACTGCACGAATTCCCGGGCCGCTTCCCCCGGCAGCCAATGACTCGGGGATGCAGGCAGAAGGCCCAATGCCCAGCCCAGACCCAAGGGGATTACGAGCGCTGCCATGCCCAGGAGCGGCATCAGGAGCCATCCGGTCCAATTCCGACTCCGGCCCTCCCCTGCCCTCTTGAAGTCAAATCCCATCAAAGCCGCCGCGTCGTACGCCACGGGCATCCAGATTCGCGAAAGCACCACGAGGAGACCCCCGAGGATAATCCCTGCCACGATCCATTGGCTTGCCGTCAGGTGGAGCTCTCCCGTCAAGATCCCCCGTCCCGTCAGGGCTACGAATACGAGACCGGCCACGAGAAATCCCACTACCCCGATCAGCTTGCTCAAACGCTCCAATTGAGCCTTCAGCGGAGTATCCTTGCCGCTTTCCTCCGCGGCGGGCTTGGCTATGCTTCCGATTTCCGTTGAATCGCCCACGGCAACAATCTCGATGACGCCGTGACCTTCGCCCACAATGGTGCCGCGAAAGACCTCATGGGGAGAATATACGGTTTCCCCGTTTCGAATTTCATTCTCCGATTCCGCTGCGGACTTACGCACTGTCCCGGATTCTCCCGTAAGACACGACTCGTCTACGCGTAGAGAGACCGCCTCCAGAACCCGTCCGTCAGCGGGGACCTCTTCGCCCAATTCGATCAGGACGAAGTCCCCTACCACGACGTCTTTCTTGGGTACCGTAACGAAGGCACCGTCCCGAATCGCTTTTACCGGAGCCTCGTCATTGACCTGATTCAGGATGTCGAATTCCTTACTCGCCTTGTACTCGTTGAGGAAGCCCAAGCTGGTCGCGAGAATAACGGCTATGATGATACCTATTCCTTCAGCGTACTTTCCGTCCGCAATGCCGACCGCAATGGCCAAGGCCGCCGCTATGATGAGGATACGAATGACAGGATCGTCGAATTTTTCCAGGTAGAGTTTCCACAACGGCTCCCGGACAGGTGGGGTGAGCATGTTGGACCCGTGGCTTTTTCTGCTCGCCTCAACCTGGGACGCGGTGAGTCCTTGGAATTTCATATGGTGGTTTTTGTGAGCCGGGGTTTCCATTCAGCAGGCACCTCTCTGTCACTGAGTACCGGAAACGTAGGGAAAAGTAAATGAGGCCTCGGCACACATCGGCCGAAGGAATCCCTCAGCCCGGCCCCACGCGCAGGCTCCGGAAGCGCGACAAAGGGAGGAGCCCATGGCTTGCCCTTCCCTGTGCAAGTTGCGGAGAGCTCCTTCAGTCAGCAATGGTGATGGGAATGGGAACAATGGTCAGGAAGAAGAGCACCACGGCCACCCAACCCAGAATCTTGCCGTTTCGGTCGAGAGGGGTGTACGGGTCCAACGGAGGGGGATGCTTCAAACCGAGAAAGAGGGCCAAGAGTCCGAAGACCAGCCATCCTTGCCAATAGAAGATGCCCAACGGAATCATGCAGGCAAACGTGGCGAAGCTGATCATGCGGGCACGACGCTCGCCGAAGAGGGCATAAATCACGTGGCCTCCGTCGAGCTGCCCCATGGGGAGAAGATTCATCGCGGTTACGAAAAGCCCGAACCACGCGGCCATGGCTGTGGGATGCATCAAGATGGTCGAATTGAAAGAGAATTGCCCGAACCGCAAGAGGCAGATGAGCTCAAGAATCAACGACGATCCGAACGTCAGAGTCAAGCCGTCTGGTTTAACCACTTCCGGTCTGATCTCGGAGAGATAGAGTCCCACGGCCAGGAGCGGTATTGCCAGTGCAGCCCCGGCAATGGGCCCGGAGGCACCCACTTCCACCAGGACTTTCTTTGACTGGATAGGGGATCGTATTTTGATAAAGGCTCCAAAAGTCCCCAGAGGCGGTATCGAAGGCAGAAAGTACGGCGGCGTGATGTCGAGGTAGCGTCTCCTCCCCGCAAGGTAATGACCCATTTCATGGACGAGGAGAATCGACATGAGCGGCACGGAGAACACCCATCCACTGAGGAAGTACGAAAGCCACGACTCGGAGGGCTCGCCGGCATACATTGCCCCGGCAAGGGTCGTGGTAAGGGCGGTCACCACGAAAAGCACGACATTGATTGTCCCTATTCTTCTCCTGATGATCCGCCTCCTGTCACTCGCGGCAGTCACGAAAGGACCTCAACCGGCCGTCTTAATGAATACCCGATTCCGGCTCCGATTGCCAGGAGGGAGAGGCAGACGGCTCTCCCCGCCCGGACCTTCAATCGCGGACAGGGCAGCCCGTTAGCTTCCGGTTGACTTGCTGTTCGGCCGTGGTCTATGGTCGGACCAACCGGAAATTCGCATGACTGAGGAGATGGATGCCCGCCCTCCGTTTGCTGGAAAAATCCTACGATTACCGAACCGGCCGGAGCTCCCCGAGCTTGAAGGCGCCTCCGGGAAGGTCTCTTTCATGAAGTCCAAACGGCTACAGGGATTCGAACCGACCCAAAACGAGGTCGGAGGGCAGGCCTTTTGTCTCGAACGGAATCTTGGTCTCATCTGTCTGTGCTGCGCCATTTTCTCGATATACGTCGCGCTCAACACCGCTGGGTCTTTTCGTTTTCGGGAGGTTCCGACGCACGTCAACTACAACATGCTTGCCGAAGCCCTGGTTTCCGGGCATCTCGATCTGAACGTTCCCATACACCCCGAACGACTCAAGCACACCAACCCAGCGGACCCGTTCCTTCCGTACCCGATCCTCATTGACCTCATCATCTTCCATGGGAAGCCGTACATGATTCAGGCGCCCCTGCCCGCTATTCTGAGGGTGCCGCTAAGAGCGGTCACCGGCTGGGAGTTTCCTACCGGGCTTGCGATCGTCTTGGCGGCCTTTGGGTGTCTCCTCGTTTTCGGGTGGCTTCTCGTGGAGGTACGGCAAGCTTTCTTTCCCGATTCACCGCTCTGGATCCTCCGGATCACCTGGCTTTCGTTTGCGTTTTCAGGTACTCAGCTCTACATGGTGAGTCGACCCGTCGTATATCATGAGGCCGTGGTGGTGGGCGCACTCTTTGCCCTTTCCGGCACGGCCGTGTTATTCACCCTCCTCACCAGACCGGGACCGGGTTTCGGAAGGTTGTTCTTGGCCGGGCTGCTCTTTGGTGCCGCGGTGGCGTGCCGGCCAACGTTCGTCCTCTATCCGACGATCTGGTTTGTCGTTATTGGGCTGTTCGGCCTAAAGAGCAAAGAGCCACTTGGATCGATTGTCAGGAACGGGCTCGCCCTGCTCTTTCCAGTCGGGTTCTTTGGTGCATCGCTTCTTCTTCACAACTATCTCAGGTTTGGCGACCCATTCGAGCTCGGCTGGAAATACCATTCGCCTCATGCATTCATCTACGCCTACGTGTGCTTACAGAATAACCTGCTCAGGGTAGCGCACGTGCCGTACAATCTTTATGACTGGTTCTTGCTCGTTCCGGATTTGACTCGGAGTTTCCCGTACCTTGAGTTTTCACATGTGGGCTTTAAGATTGGCGATGTCTTGAAGGTGAGGGAGAAGGTTGGCTCCGTATTCTTTGTTATTCCGATGCTCTTGTTGAGCATTCCTGCCGTCCCGCTCGCATTTCGCGCGCCGCAAGCTCAGCCGTTGCGGGTGATCATCACCGGTTGTGCGGCGGTTTCATCTGCGGTCTTTGGATTTCTGCTCTTTCACCTGAATGCAACAAGCCGTTATCTCTACGATTTCACCCCACTGCTCTTCGTCCTTGTTTATTACACGCTGGTAACTGCCTGGAGCGTTGTTGTCGAACAGCCGCGGATCAAGCGTCTCAGTATCGTCGTGCTCGGACTTCTCATGACGGTGCAGATAGTAAACGGCTTTGCGCTGGGATTTAACGGAATGCTTCAGTATCGCTAGGAGTAACCGTTCACTGTGCGACACCCTTATTCGATGCCGGGAGGCACATATACTTTTGTTTCCGGTTGACTTGCCGACCGGGCTTGGTCTACGGTCGTGCAACGCGAGACGCTGTCATCTTTTTTGGGCATAAGACTCCCCTACTCCACTTGAAAGTCAGGCCCATTCAATCAGAGCATCGGCACGAGCTCGCCGAGAATGACGGCATCTTGAGGAAGGCCTCCGGTATGAAATTTAACCCGCGTGTTTTCTGTGCCCTCTCCTATGCGACGGTGCTGGTGATCGGGTTATGTATTTTCGCCGATTTCGGCGTTTCCTGGGACGAGAGGTACAATCTCGAGTTGGGTGAAGTAGTTTTTGACCACGTGTTCAAGGGTGCTCCCTGGATCACCTCCGGGCAACTGTGGTTTTACGGTCCTTTTTTTGACTTGTCCGCTCACATGTTGCTGAAAGCGTTTCGCGTGGAGGATATGCGCAGCATTTTTCTCGGAAAACATCTGATTACATTCCTCTATTTTTGGGTATCGCTTTTCTTCTTTTTCAAATTGTGCAGAGGGTATTTCGGGAAGTGGATACCAGCGTATATCGCGTGTGTGCTCCTGGTAATACATCCCCGAATTCTGGCAGAGTCCTTCTATAATCCAAAGGATCTGCCTTTCATGTCGATGTTTCTGATCGCCTGTTTCACCCTTCAATGGTACCTGGAGAGGAAGACGATCTTGCGCGGCATCGTGCACGGCCTTGTGTGCGCCATCTGTATAGACATCCGCATCCTCGGCGTCTTTGTTCCTCTTTTCACGGCCTTCATGGTCCTGTTGGAGAACCTCGCACCCGGCACCGACGAAAAAGCTCCTTCCGGTGCTATTGCGAGCTTTAGCGCGTACACGCTGTCGGTGATCTCGTTTACCGTGCTGCTCTGGCCCCAATTGTGGAACGATCCTGTGGGAGGGTTTCTGAATATCCTCCAACTGTTGTCCGCATTTCCCTACCCTTGGTCGGTTCTCTATCAGGGAGAGCTCTTTGGCGCCTCGACGTTGCCGTGGCACTACCTTCCCGTCTGGATTCTCATTTCTACCCCCGTTTCAATCCCGGCCTTGTTCTTGATAGGAAATCTGGGGCTCGTAGTGATACTCAAGGGTCTTCTCGGAAGGACCAAGGATCTCTCCGCTCGGGCTCTGCTGCCCTACCTCTGGTTCTGGGCGCCTTTGGCGACGGTAATCGGGCTGCACTCATCCGTGTACAACGGCTGGCGACACATGTACTTCATATACCCGGCCATGGTCATGATCGCCGTGCAAGGGGCCACAATACTCTGGGAGCTCATCGTCTCCCTCCGCCGTCCTTGGCTCCGCAAAGTGATAACGGGGGCTTTCCTTGTTACCGTGTCCCTCGATCTCGCCTCCGTCTTGGTGTTTACGGTACGATCCCATCCCAACCAATACGTCTACTTTAACCCCGTCGTCGGGGGGCTGCCGGGGACGGAAGGGCGATATGAGTGGGACTATTTCGGATTGGCCCATCGGCAACTTCTCGAGAAACTGCTGAAGAATCATGCCGGAGAGGAACCCATAGCCATCGTCGGCACCGAACCGACCTACAACAACATCGGGATTCTCAAGCCCGAAGAGAGGAGACGCCTCAGATTCGTGGCTCTGGTTCCTATTTCCAAACGTTATCTCGACCCGGCTCGTCTGGGGCAAACTGTGCCGGTTTACTACTGCTCGAACTTGAGGGGAGGGGTGCTCGGCGAATTCGCCCGCTATCCGGCGGTCTCCTCCGTAAAAGTGGGAGACCGGACCATTGCCGTAGCCGTCAGAGTGGATCCCACGGTCCCGAGAGGCCCCAAAACCCCCTAGTCCTGGGTGATCATTCCCATGGACCTGCGCAAATGGATCGGCTCGTTCAGTTGAGAATCGGGCTGCGCAACTCTTAGGACCTCTTCGGGGGTCGTTATTCCGTTCAGCATTTTGCGGACGGCGTTTTGCCAGAGCGTGCTGAATTTCTTCTTTCTCGACATTTCTTTGAGGGCATGTATGTCGGGGTTTTCGGTGATGAGCTTGGTGATATCGTCATCCACCGCAACAACCTCGTACACGCTCTCCCTCCTGTAGTATCCCGTATCTCTGCACTGGTGGCACCCTTCACCCCGTTTCAGCCTGATCTTTTCCGGGCCTTCAAAATTGAATCCCCGCTTGTTGAGCTCTTTCAGGCTGATCCCATATTCCACCGTGCAATAGGGGCACACCTTGCGAATCAACCTCTGAGCCATAAGCCCCACCAGGGTGTTGGCCAGGAGGAAATGAGGTACTTTCAGATCCAGCATGCGGTCGATTGCGGTGAGCGCGTCGTTGGTGTGGAGCGTGCTGAACACCAAATGCCCCGTCAGAGCGGCCTGAACGGCGAGAGAGGCCGTCTCGTCGTCCCTGATTTCTCCGATCATGATCACATCGGGATCTTGGCGCATCACGTGCCTCAAAATGGGGCCGAATGTCATGCGCTCGTCGGGATCGTGAAGCATGCTGACAGCAGGATTGACCTGGATCTGGTTGAAGTTCTCGAAGACCATTTCCACGGGGTCTTCAATGGTGGTGATATTCTTGTCCGAAGTGGCGATCACCTTCATGCCGGAATAGAGCGTCGTGGTCTTCCCGGACCCTGTGGGACCGGTGACGAGAATGATGCCGAACGGCCTATTGATGAAGCCCTGAAACGTGGTGAGGTCGTACGGAGTGAGTCCAAGCTCTTCCAGATCCATAAAGAGGAGATCCGGGTCCTGGATTCGACATACGGTTTTTTCCCCGAACGCGGTGAGCACCGTTGAAACACGGATTTCAATCTCTCTGGATTCCGTGCCGAGCTTGATGCGTCCGTCCTGGGGACGCCGTTTTTCCGCTATGTCCAGTTGTCCCATACCCTTGACCCGCGAAGTGAAGGCGCCGTGAAGGGCAGCGGGGAGCCAATCTATGTCGTGAAGAATACCGTCTATACGCATTCGTATGAGCGTCTTTGAGCGCTTGGGCTCGATGTGTATGTCGCTGGCCCTCTGAGAAATGGCTCTGCGAAATATTGCATCCACTGCGGTCCGGATATTCTTGTCGGTGTGGGAGATCTCCTCCAGACTCTTGACTTCCACAAGACGTTCGAGGTCCGAGAGATCGGCAAAATACTTCACATGCTGCGCGGCCGCGGCTTTGATGGAGCCTCTGAAACCGTGGAATTCAAGGATGATCTTCAGAATGTCCGACTTGGGAGCCACGATTACTTCAAGCTCTTTACCGGATACCCTGGAGACGTCCTCTAGAACTTCCCGCTGGGTAGGGTCGAAAATGGCGACCTGCAATCGGCCGTTTTGCTCTCCAAGAGGGACGAGGAGATATCGATCGGAAAACTTCTGAGGGAGCGTCTTCGTCACAAATTCAGGGTCAAGTTCAAGGGCATCCAGACGAGTAAAGGCATATCCCAGTTGCTTTGCCAGGGCCTCCACGATGAGGGCTTCGTGTACGGGGCCGCGAGGTCCGGAAAGCTTCATTTCGACAACGATTTCCACTGCCGTGGTGTGATGCGCGCGTGGAATCCCCTGCCGCGTCTGCTTGGCATGCTCTTGAGCCAACCGGTCACGAATGTAGAGCTCCGCCTCCTGAAGCTTCAGAAGGCCGTTGTCGTCAAGAATGCCCCCCGAATAGAGGGTGTCCGCTATTGCCAAGGTGTCGTTGTAAATGTCCACTGCCCGCCACCCGAAGTACTTGTTTGGACGATGTGCGGCAGGTTGTTACCCGCCGAAAAAAAACGGATGTGGGAGCGCCCCGCTCAATGGGATCTTCGGGGAGCACTCTTCTCCCGTGGTTCCGCATCGGAGGGGGACCGCAGTCCTCTGTTTCCGCTGTGCGGCGTGAATATCGGAGGTGCCGGCATCGCGTTCGCATCGATTCTACTGTGAGGCCGCATGGGAATCAACACCGATTTGGGTCCGAAGGTGACCGGAGCCCGTGTGGTGATGAGTATTACCGGGAAGAACAATGGAGAATGAATCTCCGGTGCGGCCTGCTCGATGCTTCGCCCGGGTTGACACGCCGCCGTCCGGCCACGATGACTACCCTCGTGTTTGCCCGCCACGCCGATTCGCGGGGAGGGACCTCCCTGTGAGTTTGAGTTTGTATGTTTGCGCCGGATTAGCTTGTCGGTCATCCCCGTTTGTGATAATCTGGATACTGTTGTGCATGTGGAGTCCGGACCGGAACCCGGTTTCCGTCGGATCTCGATATCTCGGGTATGATGAGGAATTCACTCTTGACGTGAGCTCCGAGAACAATGCCCGAGTCCTGGAGTTGTCGGTACATGTTCCGAAAAGGCTTCTCTCTTCTCGCCGTCGTCTTCACACTCTCTTTCGCTTTATCGGCTTCTTCATACGCGTCGGAGGCTCAGGAATTTTTTCGGGAAGGCTATATGGCATCAATGTCCAGAGAGTGGGACAAAGCCATTGAACTTTACTCCCAGTCCATCCAAATGAGCCCCGATAATGCCGAAGCGTACCTCCAGAGAGCCGCGGCTTTCGAGATGGTTGAACGCATAGACGACGCTATCGCAGATTATGAAAAGACGCTCCGGTTGAAACCGGATTATTATCTTGCCATGGAATATCTCGCGAAGCTCTACGAAGCCAAAGGACAGTACGGCAAAGCCGTAGACCTCTATTCAAGAGCCCTGCCGCTGGTGACCGATTCCAAATGGAAATCAATGGTTCAATGGTGGCGATCCCAGGCTGAAAAGAAAATAAAACAAAACCGGGTGGAAGACGATCGGCGTCCTTCGGGGAGATTCCCTAAGGGCCGAGTATCCAATAGCCGCCACCGCTGAACACGACCGAAGGCCTTTAACGGGGGGCGTTACGGGGTTCTCCTGCCGTAACCAAAGTGCAACTTCACGGCCCCGGAGACCCTAGCAAAATTGAAGGTCAACAGGAGACGCAGCCCCGACTGTCGATACAACTCATGTGAACCTCGATTCGGCCTGATTCCCTGAAGAGTCAGCACGCCCCAGGCAGAATCGGAGACTTTTCGGTTCTTCTTGTCACAAAGCGCATTCGTAACCGGTCGTACACTGCAAACATCCCCGCTGCAGCACACATGTTGAGAAGAGGAGCCACGGGTACCCTGTACCGGGCATATCCGGCGAGCCCCGTCGGCACTATAAGGAGCATTATTACAAGAAAGAGCAACATGATGTCGCCGCGTCTATATGGACCACCAAGCGGGATTGAGGCAAGACCGCACACATTCAACACGAAGAGTGCCGTTGTCGCGATGAGGTGGGGCCAGAGAACGTAGCCGGGCGCCTTGAAGAAATTCCAGTTCGTCATTCGGAAGAGCAGGCGCCGCAGTTGGGAATCGTTGAGCGACTCCGGGGGCCAGCCCCCTTTCCGGGGTTCAACTCTGAAAAGCCGCAAATAGCAGGAAAGGATGCCGGAATCCATAAACGCCACAAGGGTTCCTTTGGCCTGTTGTTTGCTTACGGACCACGGATTGTTGCGGACAAGTTCCCATGTGGCCTTGTGCAACCGGTTATCCCACTCTAACTGATCGTGTCTGCGATGCCCCAAGAGCATCCGTCGCCCCTCGTCGTACAGATCTCCATAGCTCATGTCTTCACTCCATTTCTTGTGGCGACTCTCGGACAGGAGTGCCAGAAAATAGTGGTGCGAAGACACACTGGAGAATCCCCAAAAGCATGTTTGGAGTCCATTTCGAAGGTGCCATGGTGCCAGGAGAGCCGCTGAGAAAAGAAAGAATGTGACGGTTCCGTAGCCCGCGCGGAAAATTCGAGTCCTGGGGCTTCGGTAAGCAAGCACGGCAAGGAAAAGGAAGAGCAAAACGTAAGCCTGAGGTCTTACGTAGATTGCCGCGGACACGAACACTGCGGTAAGGATGAGGTCCAGTCCTCTATTCTTTTTCAGGAGCCTGAGAAAAAGAAAGACGGACGCCGCCACGCAGAATTGAAAGAGCGTTTCAGACATGAGATAGACCGAAGAATTGACCGATGCGGGATCCAACGCGCACAGAGTTGCGGCCAATAGAGCAATGCTCTTCCGCTCAAACACAAGAAGGGCCGACTCATAGGCGATGAAGACGGTGAAGCAGCTTATGAGGACTTGAAGTATGATGGTGACCACCTCGACGTGGCCTAAAGCAATTCCGGTCATCAAGAATACCGGGTAACCCGGCGTGCGCACCGTCTCGGGCAAACCATCGAGGCTGAAGGTGCCGGTAGCCAGGAGACTGTTTGCCAGATTGAGATAGGGCTGCGTGTCGATTTGGTGGAAAACCGTGAGGTCGGGCGTCACTGAGAATGCGGCCACAGCGAGCGCAACGCGCAATCCAACTGCAAGGAAAATGACTAGGCTGATCGGCGACACGGACCATCCCATCATAACGCCATCAGTACTGAAACTGAACGATCCAATTCCTTTCAGGCTTATTCGCGACGTGATCGGCCTTGAGATCTCCCGCTGCTTCATCTCCATCTTCTCCGCTGAATTCTGAAACCCGGTCATCTCAACGTCACTCTTCGATACGGACCTGATGGATATCCCATCGCCGGTGCGTTGACATCACGCGGAGCGAAGTGCGTCCACAATGGCAAGCCGAGACGCTCTCCACGCGGGAAAAAGTCCACCGAAGAAACCCATGGCCAACGCGAATCCCATGGTGAGCAGAGCGATCTTTGGAGTTAAACTGAACCCGAATGCCAGTTCCGAAAAGGTCTCCCAATTCATGGTGGAAATGGTGAGGAACTGAAGGAGAGATGCCCCGGAAACACCCACCGTTCCCCCTATTAGTCCCAGGATGAGCGATTCGATCAGGAACGCCGCCAGGATGCTTCGTCTCCCGAAACCGAGTGCGCGCATGGTCCCTATTTCCCGGGTTCGATTCGCTACAGCGGTGTACATTGTCACCATGGCGCCGAGAATAGCCCCGATGCTGAAAAACATGGTCATGGCCATTCCCAGGACTCTGATGAAGGTAGACATGACTTCGGATTGCGTGCGATAGAACGCAATTTCGCGTTTCACCTGCACGCTGAGGCGTGGATCTCCTTCCAGGCGCCTTTGGAGATCCGTGAAGGCCGGCCGGCCGGGTACCTTCAAAATAACGGCCGAATAACCGTCACGCCGAAACGAAGACATGAGTTGATCCACGTCGGCCCATATCTCGGAATTAAAGGCGGTCTTGCCCGCGTCAAAAACTCCCACCACCGTCCAGTCCGCCAGGGCGAAGTGGAGCACCTCGCCTAAAGATCCTCCGGCAATGGCCTCGGCCATGCTTCGTCCGGCAATGACTTCCCGGGAGCCCGGTCTTATGTGCCGACCTGCGATAAGCTTCACCTGGGGTCTCAGGCGCATGGAATACGGTCCTACCCCCCTCACCACTACGTTGGTGGGCTGCCCGGTGCCCTTCTTCGGCAACGCGACCAGGACCAAGGTCTCTTTTGACGCAAGGGGATTTCCCTCGCCGGTCTGGGCAACTTCCGGCTGCACCTCAATAATTGATGCCGAATTCCGGTCGATGACGCTTGAAACCTCGGTCTCCGCCGCGCCTCTGAGAACTATGGCGTTGTCGGGGGAGCCGGTATCCACGAGGGTCTGCTCCAATCCTTCCGCAAGCATGAGCACCGCGGCAAACACGAACGCCACGAGTGCCATTCCGCCGGCAGTGAGAATGGTGGTGACTTTCCGGGTCAATAGGTTGCGCATTCCGTAGCTGAACGGTATGGCCATGGGCCGCTAACCTTAGTCCTTCATTTCCTAAATACGGTGCCGGAAGGCAATCGATTTCAGGGTGACCCCGGATGGTCCCAAGTCGTCACTCCGAGCGAAAACCGGGGTCCAGGGTGTTCGGAAGAGCCTGGATTCCTGCCTCCGCAGGAATGACCGAGAGAGGGTTCGATCCTGAACAAACACCTTGGTAGCGCCGCCAGGGGTGAAATGCCCGACCGAACCTATGAAATCGAATACTTAGCATTTTGCAATAAGCCCTTCTCGTGGATCTCTGAGGTCAGGCAATGGGCTCTCGGGCCGTTACGATGATTTCATTGTCCCGTCCGGAGGGTCTATCTCGAATTGTACATCGAAAACCTCCGAGAAGGACTCCTTCACAGCCGCCTTGGCCTCTTCGAGGGAAACCGGTCGATCGATCAGATCGCCGATGCTTACCAGGACGATGTCCGACTCGCCGCAGGACACGATCAGCTCTCCGGGATCTACAGGGACATTCACGTTGAGGCTGAATCCGTGAAATGTGACGCGCCGATGGATCTTGACCCCGATTGACGCTATCTTTTGCGTTGGCCCGGTCCAGACTCCCGGCTTTCCGGCCATCCGGAATCCTGCAACGCCAAACCGGGCCAGGGTGCGCAGAATCGTCTCTTCCAGCAGCCCGACGTAATCCTTCGCAGAAAGCCTGCGGGATTTCAAGTCCATCACCGGGTAGGCCACCAACTGTCCCGGTCCGTGGTACGTGGCCTGTCCGCCGCGATCGGTACGGTACACGGCCACTCCTCGAATCGCAAGCTCCTCCTCGGGCAAGAGAAGATCCCCGGCCCGTCCCCTCACCCCGAGAGTGACCGTAGGGGGGTGCTCGAGGAGTATCAAGACGTCAGGTCCACCGACGGCGATCTTGCGATCAACCACTGCGTGTTGGATGTCCAGTGCTTCTTGGTACTCGGTGCGGGGAAGATCGAGGAGGAGCATGTCTCTCAATCGTCTTGAAGGCAAAGGCATGACTCAGGTCGTTACCTTGGTAGTATGACCGGAAACGACGCCGCTGGGGCAAGTGCTTTGTCCGGGTGCGGCATCCTCAAGAGCACAGGAGGACGCCGCACCTCGAATCATGAAGGTGGTGTCAACTCAACCCGGAGACGTCGGGTTAGACCTTTTCCACAATGATAGCGGCTCCCATGCCGCCACCCACGCAAAGGGTGGCCAAACCCTTCTTCACGTTGTCCCTCTTCTTCATCTCGTAGAGAAGGCTGGTGAAGATTCTGGCACCGGAGGCCCCAATGGGATGTCCCAGGGCTATGGCTCCGCCGTTGACATTGACTTTTTCCGGGTCTAGGCCCAGGTCTTTCGCCACGGCCAGCGTCTGGGCGGCAAATGCTTCATTGGCTTCAATGAGATCGATGTCGTTGATGGTCAGGCCGGCCTTTGCCAAAGCCTTTCTTGTGGCCGGTATGGGGCCGACGCCCATGATTTTGGGATCGACACCCGCGGACGCGTATGACACGATCTTCACCAGCGGCTTCAATCCCAACTCTTTGGCCTTATCTGCCGACATCACGAGAATGGCCGCGGCTCCGTCGTTGATACCGGACGCGTTGCCCGCGGTAACCGTGCCGTCTTTCTTGAAAGCGGGCCTGAGCTTGGCAAGGGCTTCTTTGGTCGTTCCCAATCGCGGATGCTCGTCCGTGTCGAAGACCTTTGGATCACCTTTGCGCTGCGGTATGACGACCGGCACGATCTCGTCCTTGAATCTACCCGCCTTTATCGCGGCTTCGGCTCGCTGCTGGCTCTGCAGGCCGAGGTTATCCTGCTCTTCCCTGGATATGCCGTACTGCTCGGCCACGTTTTCCGCGGTAATACCCATGTGGTAGTCATTGAATATTTCCCAGAGCCCGTCGTGAATCATCAGGTCAAGGAGTACGCCATCATTCATTCTGGCTCCCCATCGGGCCTTGCTGACCGCGTAGGGAGCAGCGGACATGTTTTCCGTCCCTCCGGCGATCACAACGTCCGCATCGCCCGCCTTGATGACCTGGGCGGCGAGGGAGACCGTGCGGAGACCCGATGCACAGACCTTATTGACGGTCAAGGCCGGCACCTCTTGGGGTATTCCGGACTGTATCAGGACCTGCCGTGCCACGTTTTGCCCCTGTCCTCCCTGAAGGACGCAGCCGAAAATCAATTCCTCCACCTGGGCGGGGTCAATTCCCGTTCGTCTAATCAGTTCCTTCACCGCTATGGTGCCAAGCTCCACCGCGGGCACTCCCGTCAGCGAGCCGCCGAACGACCCCACCGGCGTGCGCACGGCGTCTACGATAACAACTTCCTTCATCTACCGAACCTCCTAGGCCACTTGTTTCATTTGCTTCCATGATTGAGATCGGACCAGCTCAAGCTGCGTTTTTCGTCCGCTTTCGAGCCGCGACCTTGGCCCCATGCAGGGCCTTTCGGGCGAACACTCACCGGAAAGTAGATCCCCCTCAGGGGAACAGACGCTCCGGAATCTTGACATTGCGCTCCGTGAAATAGAGGATCGCACCGCGGTGAAGCGGGATGTTCAGACCCTCCAATGCCTTCTGCAAATCTATTTGGCGGCACGCCGGATGAACCTTGGCCAGATACTCAAGGTTTTCATACAGCGTCTTCGTGAGAGCGTACACTACCTGAGGATCGAGAGCGGCCGTGGTAGCCAGGACATTGAGTTGACCGACACTATTGACGGTCTTTTCCTGGCCCGGGTAAGTCCCGGCAGGAATCACACTCCGAAACGCGTCGTGCCACCCTTCTTGTCGAACAGCCTCCAGGTTTTCTTCGGGGATTTCAAGGAATCCCAACTGCTGCGTTCCCTCCCTAAAGAGGGTGAGCACGAGAGGGATCGGAATTCCTCCGGTTAAATCAATAGCCTGAATTGTCCCGGTTCTCAAGGCTTCTGCCGCTGCCATATTGCTCATTGACCGCAATCTGACTTTCGGGCGTCCGGACTTGAGCGTGCGCAACAGCAATTCCGTGGTGAATCGGTTTCCGCTGTCCGGCAGGCCGGTCGCAAGGGTCAATCCTTCGAGATCCTTGAGAGTCCCCGTGCGAATCTTGTCCTGCCTGACGAGAAAATGCACCGTGTCCGGCCAAAGCGCCGAAACGGCACGAAGCTCTTTGAGGGGTCGCCCCCTGTAGAGGCCCGTCCCCTTGTACGCCCCGGAGCAGAACAGGTTCTCCGCGAGGATCAGATCCGCATCGGAGATACGAATCGCCTCTATATTCTCCCTCGACCCTTCGGAATCCGCTGCAGAGACTCTGATTCCGGTCTTACGGAGTTTCGAGGTCCACAGGGAAGCCATCCCCATGCCGATTTGATAGTACGTGCCGCCAGGCATCCCGGTCGCAATGAGTAGGGATATTCTGGCAGGCTCTTTGTCCCGGGCGAACGCGTTGACCGTTAATCCCAGTACGAGCACCGACACTATCGCCCATATCATCGTTGCATTCAGCGAACAGCGAAGAGAAGATGTGCCGTTCAAGCGGCTGCTCCCATTAATCATTCGGCTTGCATCCGCATGCAATTCCGCAAATCCGGTACGCACCGTCGAGGCTGCGGAAATCCATATTCCGCCCTTCCCGTGCATGTTGCAGGGCGATCAAATCCGGACGCTCAGTCCGGCGATTCATTTTCCAGTTGAATTAAGACCGTTGAATGTCTAACCTCCGTGTACTTCCCTTCACGAAGACATCTCCTCCGGAGTGTCCGGACGATGGAAGTGCCGGGTTTTTTTCCGTGGACCGGGTCGGAGCGGCGAGCAACCACTATCACCCTCACCGGCAGTGCGGCAGGGTTGACCGGATCGACGGAATTGCCTTTGAGTATAGACGCCTGCGGTCGGCATGGCAAACGGAAAGTTCCCGTCTCGCCCGTGCTAAGGAGAGCTATGGCTTCACAATACGGTTCCCCGTTGAGAAACGTGCGGTCGGGTGATTCCCGCCTCTCCGCACTCACGGGATCGGCACAAACGGGCGCTGCATGCGCTACTGTGATCGGACCGACGGCTCGTATCTTCCTCGTTCCGGGCATGGGGCTTCTGCTGTTCTGCCTGGCTTTTTTTCCGGTATGCCAGAGAACGGCCGGTGCAGAGGCGGGTCGCCGGGAACCGGCAGGTTCTGGAGGGAAACCCAGAGTCGGCTCTCCGACGAAAACCAACTTATTAGAGATGGAACAACTCATCTTGAGATATACTAACAAAGAACGGAAACAGCACGGGTTGCAGCCGTTGACCTCCAGCCGGGCGCTGCGGCTCCTTGCGAGGAGCCAGAGCCGGAACATGTGCTCGACCGGGCATTTTCAACACGAATCCGACTCGTTTCCGAAAGGCTGGCGAAGATTCGGAGAGAGGTTACGGGTCGTCCGGTTGAGATTTGGCGGAGAGAACATTGCGTACCGAACCTTTTCCGGTGAACCGGACAGGTGGGCCCGCGCTATAATAAAGGGTTGGATGAACAGTCCCGAGCACAGGAGAAACATACTCGGCCCTCAATACCGTTTCGTCGGCGTGGGAGTGGCTCCCTGTACCAACCGTATCGTGTACGCCGGTCAGGTCTTTTCGTCAAAGCAGGGAAGCGTGCCCCTGGGGTCGAGGGATGAAGATCGGTTCTCCTTTGTCGTCCGGAGATTGGTCGAGGCCGATGTGCTTGTGGACGCTGCCGGACTGTCCGGGGTTTCAGCAGTCGAATCATCCGTGGTAAACAGGTGAATGCCCATGGGTTGGAAACACGTGTACACAGGATTCTTGCTCGTCGTGGCGCTTTGCTTTTGCGGCTGCACGGGATTGTGGAACCAAACAAAGGCCTCACCCGAAGCCAAGAAGATCGTCGAAGAGGATATCAAGGAGCCGCTGTCCTCCCCTGCCCCGGTATCCGAACAGCGGGAGAGCCCAGCGGAGGTCAATGACCCACCTGCTCCTCCCGTTACAGAGCCGACGCGGGTTGTCGATCCCGGAGAAAGACTTCCGCGACGTATAAAAAGGGACCGGGGAGGCAGATGGGAGTGACCCGGGTTGATGAATCGCCCGCACAGGCCATCGGATAACCGGCGATTTCTGTTTCATATGCTCCGAAAAAGTCGGAGGCTTATACGAGGCTCTTCATATTTTTCTAACAACGGAATGATCAATAGTGGAGCGCTTTAAAAATTGCGGTAAACGAAGCAAGCCTTGGAGTCGTCAGGAAGCCTACGAATAGCATCCTGCGCTCCGCTATCGGGCGCAAGCAGGCCGTCGCTATTCTTGGAAAAACAGCGATAATCTCCGGTGACAATGCTGTCTGAGGCTCGTTGGCCTTCAACTCGAAGAATGCCGCGAATTTCAACGAGCGGCACGATAACCGGGCAACGACCGATCTTCCCAGTGCCGTCCGTAATTTGGGTCCTCTTGTTGCAGGAATGGACGTCGCGGAGTACTTGATAGGATGTCTGAACCACTGCTGACCAAGCGGTTCCTCTTAGTGACCGCAACCAATTTTTGCCTTTTTCTCGTTACTGCGGCGTGGAGCTTCCTCCCCTTGTTCATTGTAGAGCGAGGAGGGGACAGCATGGACGTAGGGTTCGTGATGGGATCCTTGGGTATTACCTCACTGGGATCTTTGCCCTTCCTTGCGCCGTTGATCGATCGGCACGGGCGCAGGTTCTTCATGCTCGCCGGAATGCTCCTTGTCGGCCTCAGCAATGGGGCCTATCTCCTGTTCACGGTCTACTCTCCTCTGATGATCGGGGTTCGCTTGATCCAGGGATTGGCCTTTGCCGCCTGTTTCAATGCTTGTGCCACGGCCGTAATCGAGTTGATACCCGTTAACCGACGCGCCCAGGGGATAGGGCTGTATGGAATTTCAGGCTCCCTTGCCATTGCTTTCGGCCCCTACGTCGCCGAGACGGTCATCCACACATGGGGCTTCAGTGCTTATTTCTTACTCCTTGTGGGATACGGTTCTCTCGGATTCTTCGCGGCACTGCTGGTGCAGGAACCTCCACGTAGGATCGCGTCGTCTACTTTGGACGGATTCTTTTCCACCGCCATGAAAGACGGTCATCTGTCGATCATGCTGATAGCGATGATGTTCGGTGCAGGCTTCTCTGCAATGATCAACTTTCTCCCACTCTATGCGCAAACCCTCGGCCTCCGCGCAGGAGTCTTTTTCGTTTCCTACGGCGTTTCACTGATTCTGGTTCGCGTGCTTCTGGGACAGGTGGCGGACAACGTGAGTCGGGAAAAGCTCATTCTAGCCTGTCTCGTCGGGTTCGGAGTCATGCTGGTTTCCACATCCCAGATCAGCTCAATTGCTCAGACTGCCTTCCTGGGAGTCATGTTCGGACTGGCCCAAGGCATGTCCTATCCGGCGATGATGGCTTGCATGGTTGACCGGTCCACGGATGCCAATCGCTGCGTGGTCGTGGCCCTTTTTACCGGCTCCTTCGGAGTCGGCATCAATGTCTCCGTTCCTTTATGGGGACTCATAGCCAAGTTCCAGGGACTCTCCTTCATGTTTCTCGCAGGAGGGCTGGTTATGCTGCTTGGAGCCGTACTGTTCCTTCTCGGATCCTTCGTTCCCCGCAGAGACCTCCAGAGGGCGGCCTCACGGCACTGAGAGCGAGAGACTTTTCCCGTAAGGCGTCGGCTCGTCTTCTTTCACCGAAGTGCCTTTTCTCCTGTGCCCCCGGTCGCCGTCCAATTTCAACCGCTGCTCCTTCGGCCGGCTTCTTCGAGATAAGGCCGGTTCCTCCCTTACGCGGACTGACCCGGCCCACTCCGGCTGTTCCAACCGATTCCACGGCTTTCCCACTTTGCGCGTTGAGGCAGTCGGTTCCCCACCGCCGCAACGGTCGCCGCTTCGCACCTCCTTCCTTGGACGCCCACGCTTTTGATCGGCCTGCCATCCAGGCTTGGCAGAAAGACGCCAGGCGATGAATCCTCTTCGGCCGGACAACTCAATGGGAGCCTCTGATACCATTTCGCGGTTCAACCGGTAACTCGAACGGCATGTCTCTTCCGCCTCGAACGGCAGGACCCGACTTCGCTTGAGAAACGTGCCGTCCTGTCGTGAAGCCACATTCTGAATTGCAAAAGGGTATGACGTTCCTATGTTCGGCCAAGGCTCGTTGAGAAGGAATCTCGCCGCTACGCGTTCCAGCGTGCCGTAGCTCACGGGCCGGGAGCTCTGTTCGGCGCTCATTCCCGCGACGGGGAACGGCTGACCGGAGCACGCTTTGGCGACCCACCGGAAATGGTGGCCGATGCTATACTTCCTTTTAGTGGGGTCGCGTACCGGTCGCCTACTACCGATCGATGCCGGGTTGCCCTCGATAACACGTCAGGCCGCATGCGCGCAGGAATCATTTGTGCGGGTCTGAGGACTCAATACGCTCCCTTCCAGGACGCATTGCGTCGACTGGGACGGAACAAGGCCCAAATCACCTTCGAGCTCGGGCATTCCCGGGATAAACGGCTCTGGGATTCGATGTTTCCTGCCGAATCGAGCAAGCGGGCAGGCGCGGTGTCGCCGTGTCGGGGGAAACCATGTACCAAGGCGGGCGTTTTGTTTGAGAGGAAGAAGCGGGTGAAACCAAAGAGAGCCGGGAACAAAAGTCCCAGCTCTCTTCAACGATGATTGAATGTTCAGATTGCTTAGAACCCGCAGGGGGGCACGTAGCGGTTAACTGCGGTGCAGGGCACTGCGGCGACAACGTAAGCCGGCTCGCCAAGAGGCACATCACAGCATCCGGGTCCGGGCATTCCACCCAGGAACAGAGGAGCCGCAAGCATGCCGACTGCCCTAAAGGGAACGCTAAGAGCGCCATGAATCACACCCGGGATAAGCGGGGGCTCACAAGCGGGGGCCACCGGGCCCCTCAGCGTGTAACTATCCGGTCCGGGCAAACAGGGAGCTTGGCTGCTGAACGTCGTATTGGGAATTCCAGGCACAGGCCATTTGCTTACGGTGTAACCCCAGGACATCCCCGCACCAACTGCCAGCATGGCAAGGATTCCAAGAATTACAGCGGTTTTCTTAACCATACCCTCATCCTCCTTTCATTAAAGACCTTCCAGCTTAATAACCGGAAATAACTGATTTCTTTTTGTCGGAGTATTGCTTGATTCTTATCTGAAAAAGAGCCGATTGTCAAGCCTTTTCGTCCCCAAGATACTCCTTGCAGTGACTTCGGCCGGTTAGAGGCAAAGAGACCGGGACTGCCTGCCCGGTCCCTTTCAAATCACTAGGTATCGATCCTCTTACCACAGACCGCCGAAGAAGCTCCCGTCGGTGGGGTACCACATATAGGCCAAGCTACCAAGCGCGCGGGGGATCGGACCGCCAAAGCAAGTGCCGCAAGGGGCGCCGTCGCTTTCGACACAGCCGTACACTCCGTCGAATCCTGCGAAGACCCAGTCAAACGGGGTACCGAGCGCCTGAGCGAGAGACGTGAGAAGGCCCATACGATCATCGCGGCCGAGACCACATACACCGCCGCCAAAGCTCGGGGGCGGGCAGGGCCCTACGATCTTGCACTCCCATGTCTTCTTGATGGTCCTCTGAATCGTGGTCGGGCAGTCTACCGGCAGGTAGAGCGGTTTGGGCATTATGCCGCCACCAAAGCACTGAGCCGACGCGCTTCCGAAATACGGCAGTTGTGCCATGGCGGTTCCCGCTGCCATAACAATCAGCGACAAGATACTGAGAACAACAACAGTTCTCTTAACCATACCCTCATCCTCCTTTCATCAATCCTTTTTCAAGGAAGCTTACATTACGAGATTTGGATTGCCTCCTAAGAAGCATAACTGGAATCGTGAATCAGTTTATTACAGAAATGGCCCTGGTTGTCAACTCTTTTTTTCCGGCCGGGTGCGGCCCGGCAGAGTCAGAAAAGCTTCTCCGTATTCGATGATCCACTAAGCCATCAAAGATTCGCCTTGTCAAGCGAAAAGTTGGCGGTGCCACGCGGCGGTGAAGGGTCCTCCCGGGGGTGCATCAACACAGGCTTCCTCAGACGACATGAACTTTGTGCGGTGCGGTGGCCCTCCCCATGCTCCCGGGGGCGCCCTCGCCTGAACCGGTTCCTTACGAAGGGGAGCGGCGGGAGTTTACCCGGAAGCCCCGATCGATATCCGTTCTTCCTTCCGGCTCAGTCCTTTCGGTTGGAGCTGGACACGAGAGTCCCATGGTACGTGGGCCTTCCCAGTCCTGTTCAACGTGGCGGCTGCCGGCTCTCGCGAAGAGACCGGACGCGCAGGCGAATCGCTTCGTTCATGAGGACGAACTTGCTGCGGCTGAGCGGTCCGTTTCGAGCTTTTTTCGGCAAACACAGGAACCGTTCGGGCCAAAGGGGATTGACTCTCCCGGGTACCGGGGCTAAAAGTGAAGAGGTCTACCCTCTTTTGGGCAGGCCTCCGTGATTTTCTAAGGATTCTTTTCAAGGATGCTCAAAAAACTCTTCAGTTCCAAATGGTTCAAACAAAAGGAGGAGCCACGCTTCATGTCCGACCACTCCACCAGTCCCGAGTTTTCAGGTGCTTCAAAATACGTCCTGGACGAGGAGCTCGCAAAAATTGTCAATATTTCCATATCCCTGGAAATGCCGCTCTTGCTCAAGGGTGAGCCCGGCACAGGCAAGACCATGTTGGCCCATGCCATATCAGGCAGTCTGGGGATGCCCCTGATTGTGCTCAATGTGAAATCGAGTCTCAAGCTCGTCGACGCTCTTTATCAGTACGACACCTTGACCAGGCTCAATGACAGTCGTTTTGGAGATTCCCAACGGGATGTGAGCAACATCGAAGAGTACATAAGGATGGGGAAGATCGGCCAGGCCTTCGTTGCCGAGGTGAGATCGGTGCTGCTTATCGATGAAATCGACAAGGCCGACACGGATTTTCAGGATGACATGCTCGACGTTCTCGACCAGATGCAGTTCGACATCATGGAAATCGATAAAACCATGTCCGCCAGACACAGGCCGGTCATCATCATCACCTCCAACGCGAAGAAAGATCTATCCGATCCTTTCCTCGGCCGATGCAATTTTCATCACATCGCATTTCCCGAGCCTGACATGATGCGACAGATCGTGCGCGTCCATTTCCCCGATCTCGACGCGGAATTGATGGATGCCTGCGTCAAGACGTTCTACCGGCTCCGGGATTTCCAGGGAATCGAGAAGAAACCGGCGACGAGGGAGCTCATCAACTGGGTAAGGGCGTTACAGCGGGACCCGGACTTCCGACCGAAGGATCTGGTGCAGAGTCAGATTCCGTTTCTGGGGATCCTCTTCAAGAAAAGCTCCGATTACCAGCAGGCGGTCCAACAGAGTCGCCGGCTTCGACGCTGAGTGCGACTACGGGGACCCTCATGTTCATAGATTTCTTCTATATTCTAAGAGATTCCGGAATTCCCGTCACCCCCACCTCGTTCCTCCGACTTCAAGGGGCTTTGAAGTCGGGGCTGGTCAACGGGTTGGATGATTTCTACATTGCGGCGCGGGCCATATTAGTCAAGAGCGAGCGGTACTTCGACATATACGACCAGGTGTTCGCCCATTTCTTTCACGGCGCGGAGCTGCCCGATTTCACCGGCGTCGATCTGGATGCCGCCGCCAGGGAGCTTCTCAACGAATGGCTCAACGATCCCGAGGCTCTTGCCCATGCTCTCGGCATGAGTAAGGAAGAAATGGAGTCCATGAGTCCCGAGGATCTCCTCAAGTACTTTCTCGACAGGCTCAAAGAACAGACCGAGGCCCATCAAGGCGGAAGTCGTTGGATAGGTACACGCGGCAGGTCGCCGGTGGGACATTCCGGCTATCATCCGGGCGGGATGCGCGTCGGCGGACGCTCCATGAGCAAATCCGCGATCAAAGTGGCCATGGACAGGCGGTATCGCGACTATTCCCTTGAGGGTCCGCTCACCGAGGCCCAAATGGGTGAGGCACTCAAACGACTTCGCAGGATGATCCCGGTGGGGCCGAAAGACCGGGTCAACATAGAAGAGAGTATTCGGGCGACCACCAGGAACGCCGGCGAAATTGAGATCGTATTTGACAGGGACCTGCGCGACAGACTGAAGATCATCCTTATGATTGACAACGGAGGATGGTCCATGGACCCGTACGTGGACCTTGTCCAAACGCTGTTCAACTATGCCCGGGCGCAATTCAAAGATGTGAAGACGTTCTTCTTCCACAACACGGTGTACGATTTCGTCTGGCAGGACCCGCCGAGACGGTACAAGCCCCAACGTGTGGCCGACTTTGCTGCTTGGGACAGAGAGACCAGGCTCATCATCGTCGGTGACGCCAGCATGGCGCCGTACGAGCTCATGGCTACGGACGGTTCCATTCATATTGATGAAAGAAGCGGCCTCCCCAGCATCGATCGACTGAATCTCCTTTCTCAAACTTTTGGCCGTTGCGTGTGGCTTAACCCGACGCCCCTTCGCCTTTGGCCCATGACGAGGACCATTGGGGTGATAGCCAACATTTTTCCCATGTTCGAACTGACGCTGGAGGGCTTGGACAAGGCCGTCACTCGGCTCATGAGCAAGAATTATAGTGGAGCGCTTTGAAAATTGCGGGAAACGTGGAGAGCCTTGGGGTCATCCGGAAGCCTAAGAATAGTCTCCCGTGCTCCGCTATCGGTCTGCCATAAGTCTCAAGCAGGCACGGCTAATGTTGGAAAGACTCCGCCGATCTGCGGCGACGATGTTGTCGAAGGCTCATTGGCCTTCAACTGGAAAATTTCCGCGAATTTCACCGAGCGGTACCATAGAGCGAAGCGCACTGCTACTTGAGACACCCTCGCCCATGTGCTCGATTTCGGCGCGGACGGCTGTAAGATCGTTGCGACCGGGCGCATCCCTTCGGTGAAGCGGCAGTCCGAAGGCGTACGGAGAATACTGTTGGCCTTTAAGGCTCATAGAATTTCCGCCGTTATAAAAAAGTTGCTTCAGGCTTTGCTGATTCTCGGCGTCGGCTATGTCGCGGTTTTGGTGTTTGTCGTCTTGTGGGCTTTTGAGGTGAAATATCAGCGCTGGCCCACCTTCCTCTTTTCGGCACCTTATGTTGTCCGGGTGGGAGACGACATCGAGACGACGCACCTTCCGGAGAGACTCGAACGGTTGGGATACCAGGAGAGCAAGGATGCCGTTCCCGAGCCCGGGCAATGGAATTCTTCCGGGTCGGGGCTCAGCATTTTTTTCAATGATTTCCCCGTCACCGGACGGGGTATCGTGAGCGGTCCGGCCACAATCTCTCTGGACCTGAGCAAGATTCGTTCCATTCGCCTTCTGCGATCTCATGAGAATGTCAACAACTTCGCCCTGGAGCCGGAGCTCCTCCACGTCATCCGGACCGCAGGCTCAGGTCCCGAGTTGTGCCGACCGGTTCCTCTTGAGAAGATACCTCCTCTATTGATCGACGCCATCGTCCTCACCGAAGATTCCCGTTTTTTCGCGCATCAGGGCATCGACCTCGGCGCGATTTTCAGGGCGCTGCAGACCAACATCAGGGCGGGAAGATACGTTCAGGGAGCCAGTACCATAACGCAGCAGCTCATGAAGATGACGCTCCTGTCTCCCAAGAAGACCCTTGCACGTAAGCTAAACGAGGTGATGCTTTCGGTGGTTGCCGATGCCTTTTACAGCAAGCGGACCATCTTGCAGGCATATCTCAATCGGGTCTATTTAGGCCACTGGGGAATGTACCCGATCAAGGGAGTGGCAGAGGCTTCACGGAATCTTTTCGGAAAAGACCTGGCGGAGCTCTCTCCGGCCGAATGTGCCCTTTTGGCCGCAACCATCAGGGCCCCCAACATCATCAACCCTCACCGTCATCCGGACAGGGCGCGCAGTAGAAGAAACATGATTCTCGGCCTCATGTTCAAAGCAGGGAAGATTTCCCGCGACGCGTATGATGAGGCCACGATCTATCCGGTCAAGATGCGGAGGCCGGGCGCCCCTCCGGTAAAGGCTCCCGCGTTCGTAGAAATGGTCAAAGAGAGTCTGCAGACGGATTTCCAGGGCGCAGGGAACGGGCGAACAGCAGTACTGACGTCCCTGGACCCCATTCTTCAATCCGAGGCCGACTCTCACGTGAAACAGATGGGTGAACCGGGTGCTCAGGGGTGCCTCATCATTGCGGACCCTCAAACGGGCCTCATCCGGGCATTGACCGGTCCCAACCCCAGGAAGTGGAGCGGCGGTGCAGGCGTCACTGCGGAGAGTCTCTTGCCGTTCATGGTGATTCCGTCATTCGTCCCGGAGAAGCAGGAACACCCGAAATTCACCCTCACCTCTCAGGTCTTCGGCCCTCGGCTCGTCGGAGGCTCCGTCACCTTCAGAGAAGCCTTCAACAAGGAGCGACCGCTTCTCATGGAAAAGCTGATGGGGCTGATCGGACCGGAAAGGATTGTCTCTCAGCTCAAGGAGTTCGGCATTAACGCCAGGAAGAGTGGTGAGAACGAGATAGAGGTGGAGCCGATCACGCCGCTGAGGATGGCCCGCAGTTATTGCATCTTAGCCAATCTTGGACATGACGTTCCTCTCAGTCCCGGCGTCAGGGTAATCGACGACCCTTCCCGAGCAGAGAAACCAAAGCCGGCGCACATACCCACCAAGCCCGCATTTCTGTTTATGGTAAACCACCTCTTGAAACGCCTGGACGATGCATCCAGCCAGGAGGGAAGGCCGGACAGAATTCGTTTGGAGCCTTCCGTATTCATTTCTCAGTCCACGGGCGGTCTGTGGGGCGTCTGTTACCGGAGCGACGCGCTGGTATTGCTGCGGCTGCCCGGGGAGCACTTGAACGAGGAGAAGATAAGGAAACTGATGATCGAGCTCCTCCCCCCGGCCGAACCCGGCCCGGCCGGCCCTCCGGCGATCCCCGACGGCGTGGTACTTCGGAAGATATGTGTAATGTCGGGGCTTCGGGCCACTTCCATGTGCCCTCACGTTATCATGGAGCCCTTTCTCAAAGGTACTCAGCCTACTGAATGGTGCCCCATTCGTCACGAGTCGAGTCCGGTCATATCCGAGGGCAAGAAGTGAGCCTTGAGACGACCGGGAGAGTGAATGCCGGATGGAGGGGATGCACCTCCTCGGCCGGCCGAACGTGAACCCCGTACAAATTTGAAACTTTCTATTATAAGGATGGAGGAGAAGGAAATGGACGAATTCGTAGCCGGCCACGGGAAAATCAAGATCGACAAGACATTGGAATCGCTTGACAAACATGGCTTCAACGCGCTATTCTGCGCATCTCGGCAGGAGGCTGTGGATTTCATCGTGCAGGCCGCCCAAACGTGCACATCGATCGGCATCGCAGGCACACACACGGTGCGAATGCTGGGGGTGATTCCTCTCCTGGAGAATGCGGGCAAGACCGTGTACGACCACTGGAAACTCAAGATCGGCACGCCCGAAGAGTTGGAGTCCAGAAGAAACCAGATGCGCTCAGACATGTTTCTCTCGTCGGTCAACGCGTTGACGATGACCGGTGAGATCGTCAACCGGGACGGCTGCGGCAACAGAATCAATGCCATGACGTTCGGACCCGAGAAAGTCGTGTTGGTGGCGGGAAGAAACAAGATAGCCCCCGATCTCGATTCCGCCCTGGCTCGAATCGAGGAGACGGCCGCGCCGATACGCGCGATGAGCCTGAATCGCAAGACCCCCTGCGTGAAAACCGGGTATTGTATGGACTGCGACTCACCTGAGAGGATATGCCGAATCACAAGCATCATTCATCGTAAGCCGATGTTCACGGACATATCCGTGCTGATTCTTGACGAAGATCTCGGGTACTGAGCATGGCAATTCAGGTTACCGCTCCCAACAGAGTCGATCTGGCCGGAGGCACGACGGACCTTTACCCGCTCTACCTGTTCATGGACGGCGGGTTCACCGTCAATGCGGCAATCGGCCTGTACAGTAGAGTCCTGCTCACCCCGCTGGAGGGCTCAACCATCAGAATCGTCTCCGAGGATCTGGGGACTTCGGTCGAAGTATCGGACCCGTCGGCCTTACCTCCGGACGGTCCGCTGGGATTGCCGGGGAGGGTCGTGCGAGCGGTCAGACCGCGAACAGGGCTTGAGGTAGTTACCCGCAACGAAGCTCCCGCGGGTTCGGGACTTGGTGCGTCCAGCGCGTTGGTGGTTGCCCTCCTGAAAGGTCTCCTGAGCCTGAACGGGGAAGAATTGACTCCGCGGGAGCTGGTGGGGCTGGCAGCAAGCATAGAAGCTGCCTCCATCGGAGTCCCCGCAGGCATGCAGGATCATATTGCAGCCCTCTACGGCGGCGTATCCGCGATCGAGTTCGGCTATCGAGGCTTCCTTCGGACCGAGTGCAGACCCGGACCCCGCGGCGGCGAGCAACTGGAGGAGATGCTCGTGCTCTCGTACACGGGCGAAGGGCGTTTCTCGGGCATGAACAATTGGGACGTCACCAAAGGGTACATCGACCGGCAGACAGGCCTACGGGAGAAACTGGTCGAAATCCGAGACATCGCTCGCAAGCTTGGTAGAGCCGTGGCCTCAGGTCTGTGGGATGAGGTCCCGGTCCTCGTCGATCGTGAATGGGCCGTTCGTCGGACTCTGGCAGAGGGGATCAGCACCCCGAAGATCGAGGCGATGATGTCGGCCGCCAGGAAGGCAGGGGCTGCCGCGAGCAAGGTATGCGGCGCCGGAGGCGGTGGATGCATGATCACCTTCGTCCCGCCCCGTCAGCGATCGAACGTGGAACGAGCCATCACGGAGGAGGGGGGGAGCGTCATCGCCACGACGATTGACCACGGAGGAGTCCGGCTCTCACACTCGGACTGATCCCGACTCTTCATCCAATACCTTTGCCCGGCCCCGGAATGTTTCTTTAGTAGGCCGTAGGCAATGGACGTACCGCCCCCATGCACGGAGATTCTCAAGTCTCATCTGGTGAGACTACAACATCCCAATGTCACTGATTTTTTTTTGCCTGCAAAGGGATGATTTGGTTCTTGAGTCGGACATTTTTTCGTGATAGACGCGGTACATTTCTGATAACCCAACGAGGGAGGTACAAATGATGAACGGCCGTGTGATGAAGAAGCTGGTTGTGTTCCTGATGGTAGCGGTCTTCGCGTTGGTTTCCGGTCTAGCCTTTGCCGCAGACAAGTACGTGGTGATCAAGGACAAGAAGGGCGTCTGCAAAGTCATCAAGGCGAAAAAAGACAAGACCGCCAAGACCATAGCCGGTCCTTTTGCCACCAAGGCGGAAGCCCAAAAAGCCAAAGAAAAGGAATGCCCGAAGAAGAAGAAACCGTAAGCGCAAGAAGAGGCTTCCCGGAGTGGCGGACAGTCCGGGATAACGTTTGAGTCCGCCTTGAGCTCGCCTCCTGAGTACCTGTGCCCCCGTGGGGTGCATTACAGTGCAGGTCACGGGCACGAGATTACCGGGTGTCTCTGCCGGTCCACCGGCAGGGCACCTTTGAAATCGGCCGCGTATTCTCGCCGGATTAGCACGTGAGCCTGCACGCCTCACAGCAAGTTCACCATCTGGAGCCAATTACACAAACTCGGGGGTGCTTGTCGTACTGCCTTTCCTTGCCCGGCCAGTACCCGACGTTGACTTGTCCCAGGACTCCATTGGCGTGACTTGTCCGCGGTCAGCTCACGGTCGCTTCTTTGAAACAAATTTGGCGTCATGACCGGGTAGGCCTGCGCGGGGCTCAGATGTACCCCAGGTCCATGAGCCGTTTCTTGACAATCTCTTCTTCCTCGGCAGTGAACCCCTGGGGAACGCCGGACGTCTCACGGCGTTGCTCGACTTCGCCTGGTCTCGAGGCGGTCTCCGGGATCTCGCAAGCCGGATTGTCCAGGTGAACGATTTGTCCCCCGACACCGGACGGCACCGGCAACCCGAACCGGTGCAAAACCGTCGGTGTGATGTCCATGCAGGATACGTTTTCCACGCGCCGGTCCTTTCGTACCCCCTGTCTCACGTCGGACAGCAAAGCTGCTATGAAGATTCCCTCCGGATCGTGATTGGCATCGTCCGGTCCCGTGTCGTTACCCGATCGAATGATCTCCCCCTTCCCTACGGTTCCCACGGAGCGGCGACTGAGGCCGTCGAAGTAGACCATGAGGTCAGGTGGAGCATTCCGGCACGTGCGGTATATTCGGTCCGGTTTGAGCACTTGGTTCTCCATCATCGTCCCTTCGCCGTCAGGCATGGTCCCGAGACGGTCGGCCAGCTCATCTCGAACCGATTCGTAGTCGTTTGGGTCGATGATACCCTTGGGCTCCCGTCCCTGTACGTTGAGAAAGATCCGCGCGTAGTACCCGCCCTCGCTCCATGCAACGGTTTTCGTCCAGTCGATCGTCTCCGGCCTCAGCTCGGTCTCTTCGGCCGGCTGCTCTTTGAGAAAGAGAAAGCCGTTTTGAATGAGCCACTCATTGATTGCCACTCCACCGACCATGTCCCTGGCACCATGATCCGAGACCACCATCACCGTGGTGTCGTCGGTCATGACGGCGAGGAGGGAACCGATGCACTTGTCCAAAAATTGATAGAATTCCGTGGCGACTTTTTCGTACGGATTTCCCGGGCGATAAAGTCTATGAGTGGGGCTGAAGTACCGCCAGAAGCCGTGATGCAGCCTGTCCGTCGCAATCTCCACCAACATGAAAAAATCCCAAGGGTTCCGAACGATCAGATCCGCAGCCACTCGGAAGCGCGTCTCCACCATGCTGTACAAATCTTTAAGCAGCCGATCCTTGTCGTCGGTTCTGAAACCCTTGGCGTCGATCAGGTACCGCTCCCTGCCCGTTCCCAATTCATCCCAAAGCCACGCGGGATAGGTGAAGGGTGAGCTTTCATCAGGAGCGGGAAACCCTGCGATGGTGATCCCATTGTGGGGAACCGGGGGATACGTCTGGGGGATTCCCACGAGAATCGAAGACCGGCCGGTAGCTTCCACATAGTCCCAGACCCGGGGCTCGTTCACATGGCCGGAATTCACGGTGATCATCCGATCGTAGGAATGGCTCAATCTGTTCCGGAATCCGTAGAGTCCCAGCTCTCCGGGATCTTTTCCGGTGGTCATGGTGGTCCACGCCGGGATGGTTATGGGCGGGTCGGTAGAGCGGAGGTGTCCCCACACGCCGTGATGCATAAGACGACGGAGATTGGGCAGATCGATTGCCGCATCGCCAAAAACCAGAGACGGCGGCACGCAGTCGAGGCCTATGACCGCGACTCGCTTCCTTGATGGGGACGGTTTGACCGCAAGCGTTCCCCTGCACAGGTCCCCAAATCTTCCCTCCAGGAATTCCAGGATGGAGTTGACACAATCCTCGGGCGTCAGTCGGCCGGTGGACGCAACGAAGTCCGGGGAAACCGGAGGCTCGAATGGAGAGGAGACGCCTGTGAATTCGGGTATTTCGCCTCGACGGGCCCTTCTGTAGAGTCCTTTGGGATCTCGATCTTCACACACGTTGAGGGGGCAATCGAGATAGATCTCCACGAAACGGTCCGCCGGGAAAATCCCCCTCAGAGCCCTGCGAAGGGTCTCCAGCGGAGTGATGAAGGCAGCGATCACCGTGTGCCCTGCCTCGGAAAGTATTTTTGCGGTCTCCCCGGAGCGCCGAATGTTTTCGGCCCTGTCGAGTGCCGAAAAGCCCAGGTCGCGGTTCAAACCGCTCCTGAGGAGATCCCCGTCGAGAAGGACTACAGGAACGCCCCGTCTCTCCAAAACGGCCTTCAACATGGAAGACAGGGTGGTCTTCCCGGAACCCGAGAGGCCCGTAAACCATATCGTCTTCCCCACATGATCCGTCATACCGTACGTACCTCGTCAGGGACATCGAATGCCCCGCAACAAATTATTTTCGCATCCCCATGCTCTTCCCGGATAACGCCGCGAGACTCTGGAGCAAACACGACGGTCGTAGCGTGCGGTTCATCGGAAATCGCCGTACTTCCTACCGAAAAGGCGCATTGCCGTTCTACACGAAAGGTGCGATGACTTTCAAGGAGCATATTCCGGCAGGAAACGGCGGAAGCATAAGGTCGCGGTCCGAGAGCAGGATTTTCATTCAACCACATGCGAACTAAATTATCGTAGAGGGACGTCAAGCAACCGGTCGATTCTCCTCTCGATCGGGTGCGAGCGCGGCAGGTAGTCTTGAATGATTTAACCATCGTCGGCCCGGATGAGCATGTTATTCGGACGTCTCAAGGGCTAACCTCAAGCGGGGCGACCAAAGCGGCGCGATGAGGAGACACGATGAACGAACGCGAACAACTCGAACAGGCCATAGCGAGTTTGGAGGCCCAAAGGGAAGGGTTGGACGACGCTGTGGTCAACGCGGCTCTGCTTGGCTTGCGGCGGAAACTATCGCTTTTGACGGCCGAGGAAAAGGAAAGGGACAAAGATTCATCGGTATCTTTGAGGGGAGGCGAGCTCAAAGTCGTGACGGTCATGTTCGCCGACATATCCGGCTTTACGGCGCTTTCGGAAAAACTGGACCCCGAGTCGGTCCGCAACCTGATGAACGACTGTTTCGAGCGCCTGGTCCCCATCATTGGCAAGTACCAGGGAAATGTGGACAAATTCATCGGGGACGAAATCATGGCTCTCTTTGGGGCTCCGGTCACCCACGAGAAAGACCCCGAGCGCGCCCTGCTCGCGGCTTTGGAAATGATCGAGGCCCTTGCACGATTCAACATCGAACGGGGCCTTAACGTCGGCATGCACTTTGGGATCAACACGGGAAGAGTTGTGGCCGGGTTGGTCGGGTCGGTCTCAAGGCAGGAGTATTCGGTTATGGGCGACGCCGTCAACTTGGCCGCGAGGCTGAAGGAAGCGGCCAAGAGAGGACAGATTCTCGTGGGGCCCGACACGCATCGGCTCACGTCACACCTCTTTCGTTTCGAGAGTTTCGAACCGATCCGTCTCAAGGGCAAGAGCGAACCGGTGCGACCGTATCTCCTCCTTGCATTGCGCACTCGCCGGGACGATCGCCCCGGAAGCGGAAAAGATTTGTCGATGTGGGCGCCACTCGTGGGGCGCGATGACGAGCTGGCATCTCTCCGAAAGTGCGTTGACAACCTGTTGGAGGGCAAGGGAGGCATCGTTGCCGTGGTCGGGGAAGCCGGACTGGGCAAAACGCGGCTGGTGGAAGAGGTGCGCGGATATCCCGCCGATGGGACTCGAAAACCTGTTCTGCTCTGGTTGGAGGGTCGGACTCTCTCCTTTGTCAGAACCATCGGGTACCGGCCGTTCCGGGAGATGATCCGCCGGTATGCGGGGATTGCCGAGGAAGATGACGAATCAGGAGCATGGGAAAAATTGGAACGGACCGTCTCGGATCTCTTTCCCGCTGACACTGCCGATATATTGCCGTACCTGGCGAGCCTGCTCAGCATGGAAGTCAGAGATCCTTATCGGGAGCGTGTTCGGTACCTGGACGGCGATGGCATGAAGCACCGCGTCTTCCTCGCATGTCGCCGCTTTTTCGCAAAGTTGGCCGAATTGCAGCCGCTGATTCTCCTGTTCGAGGATCTCCACTGGGTGGATGAATCTTCCGCGTTGTTGCTGGAGCATCTCTTGCCGTTGGCGGAGACATCGCGACTCTTGATTGTCGGCACTGCTCGACCGGAAAGAGGGACGCCGGCGACAAGACTTCGCGAGGTAGCCCTTACTGATTTTTCGGATACTTTCACGGAAATTCGATTGGCCCCTCTTCCTCCCACACAAAGTGCTCACATGGTCGAACACTTGCTGGGCGCCAAACGCATCCCTCCTCCCGTACAAGAGATGCTGCTTCAGCGAGGAGAGGGAAATCCCTTCTTCCTTGAAGAGATCGTGAACGTCCTGGTCCGGACTCCGAAACGCATGTCCGACCGGGTCGATGCTCAATCGATGGACACCGTTGAGCTGGAAACTTTCGTCATACCTCACACCATTCAGGGCGTGGTCATGGCGCGTGTGGACCGGCTGAGCGAGGAAGTAAGGGAGATACTCAAAACCGCTTCCGTTATCGGCCGCAGTTTCCTCTATCATGTTCTGGCCGCGGTAGTGAGGGCCGACAGAGAGCTGGATCGTCACCTTTCCGATTTGGAGACGGTGGAGCTCATCCGACGCAACGCGCGGTCAGCGGACATGGAATATCTGTTCAAACACGCGCTCGCCCAACAAGTTACGTACGAGAGCATTCTGATGCAAAAGCGCCGGGAGCTCCATGCAGCGGTGGGGGAAGCTCTGGAAAGGCTTTTCGCCCATCGATTGGAGGAGATGTACAGCCTCCTTGCCAAACACTTCGCCCAAGCCGAGCAATGGGACAAGGCACGGGAGTACTTGCTCAAGGCCGGAGATCAATCCTTACTCATCGCTGCCGATGCCGAAGCCCTGGCCCATTACGAACAGGCAATGGACGCCTACACCCGCGGATCGGGAATGGATTGGGACCCCCTGCACCGTGCGTCCCTGGAAAGGAAAATGGGTGAGGCGCTCTTTCGGCGGGGCGAGCACACGCGGGCCGCGGAGCATCTCCATCGGAGTCTTGCCTATCTGAGCTCGCCGCTCCCGGTTTCCCGACGCGGGGTGAAATCGGCAATTGTCGGGGAGTTGGGGAAACAGCTTCTCAGGCGCCTCCTGCCGAAATTCCTCTTCAAGCAGCCCAAAGGACCGGTTTCCCCTGAGGTGGAGGAAGAGCTCAGAATCTACGAAGTGATGGGCTGGATAGATGCTTTCTCCGATTACGAGCACCTCTTCCTCGTTGCGCTCCGGGCCTTGAACGTTTCGGAAAGGAACGGGTACGCGTACGGCATTGCCAAGGGCTTCACCGCGCTGGGGACGATCGGGGACCTGGGGCCGGTCTTCAAGCTAGCAAAGCTCTATCACTCACGATCCGTTGCCATTGCGGAAGAGATCGGTCACCCGGCGGCTCTCGGGCTTTCACTCACCGGCATGGCCTTCCACGAGATCTGCCGTGCCGCCTGGGAGACTGCGATCCACCATGGACGCTCGGCTGCGGAGGCGCATAACCGGACCGGCGATCTCCACGGGTGGGGGTATGCATCGTACATGGTCGCGGTTGCGCGGGCCTATCGGGGAGATCTGCAAGATGCGATCGCATTGTGCGATGAGATTGTGCGGCTCGGGAAAGAAGGAGCCGACCGCCAGGTTGAGAGCTGGGGACTCGCCACCCGGGGCTTTGCCTTGCGTCTTGCCGGGCACGTTGATGGGGCGATGCCCTCGCTCCGGGAAGCATTGACCTCGGCAAACGCCATTGACGATCACGTGGTGCGGATCTGGAGTCTGGCGGAGCTGGCGAGATGTCGCGTTCGCCGGAACGAGTCGGATGCGGCTCTGGAGGCCATCGGAGAAAGCCGCGGGATCTACGAAGAGCACAAGAACCTGCGATTCATCTGGGTAACGTTTCATGGAGCCGAGGCAGAGGTTCTTCTCCACCTCGCGGAAAAGGTTGAAGGGCCGTCCCGCGCCGAGTGGCTCAAAAAAGCACGCCGGGCCTGCTCGGCAGCCCTCAAATAGGGCAAGGCCTACAAAGCGGCCATGCCCGATGCCCTGCATCTGCAGAGCACGTACAAGCTCCTGAGATCGTGACTATTCAGCCGACAGCTTAACATCCGGGAAATCTCTTTGAACCTTGTGTCGGTATCTGGTACGCTTCTTCAAAAGGTGGCCGGTGGACGGCCCCCTGAACGTCCCGCGGAGTCTTACTTCGTTCAATGAATTGAGGGGGCGGAGCACTTCCCGAAAGTAGTTCGCACCGAGAAAAAGGAGATCCGCCGTGAAGCTCCTGGAATTCCATGTGGAAAGATACCGTTCCCTGAAGAACGTCTCCTGGAAGCCCGGTGACCTCAATGTGGTAATCGGACCCAACGGCAGCGGAAAAACAAACCTTGTTCGGGCGCTGGAATTGATTGCCGCCTCTGCACGAGGGGAGCTCGAGAAGCAAGTCAAGAAAGAAGGCGGCATGATTCCAATGTCGTGGGACGGGAATCCATTAGGAGGAATAGCTTGGTCCGTGACGCTGGAGAGACCGCAAGCCGAGTTAGCTCCTTTCGTTTTGTCGGATTCTCAAAACCAGGAGTTCGTAGCGGCAAAGTATGAGCTGGCCCTGGGATCCTGGCTCACTCCCGCTGGGTTCGGTATATCTCACGAGACGCTTGAGGCGTATTGGCGAGAGAATGCAGACAAGACAGGCAAGTCGGAAAAAATCCTTGTGCGAGATCAAAACGGTGGAATGGTTTGGTACAATAATAGGAGTCAGTTGGAACCGGTTGAGCCAAGGAACTTGCCCGACGAGTCACTGCTCTCAAAAGTCTGGGGCCTCAGGGCTGAAGCGGACTATTTCAGAGACTCACTCAGGTCGTGGTCGATCCACCGGACGATCGTTACCGGTGAGAATTCCGAAATGCGCCAAGCCGCCGTGACGAGAAATGAGAAAGTCCTGGCACCGGACGGCCGAAACCTCCCGTCCGTCCTCGACACGTTGTGGAATGAAAGTCGTGGATTCGAAGAAGCGATACAAAGAGCCATGAACGCGGCCTTTGGAGACGCTTTCGAGAAATTGATTTTCCCTCCTGCGTCCGACCAGAGAATTCAGTTGGGGATTCGATGGAAGCATTTGGAGCGACCGCAGACAGCATCTGATCTGTCCGACGGTACGCTCAGGTTCCTATTTCTCGTGGCGGCTCTCGCCAATCCCCAGCCTCCTCCGTTGATCGTCATTGAAGAACCGGAAATCGGGCTCCATCCCTCAATGCTTCCCATCATAGCGGATTATGCCGCGGATGCGGCGACGCGGACGCAGGTGATCTTCACGACGCACTCCCCGCAATTCTTGGATGCCTTCCGGGATACTGTCCCTACCACGACGGCCTGCCTCTGGCAGAATGGGGAAACCGTTCTGCGCGTCCTCGACGGAAAAGACCTGGAGTACTGGCTCAAGGAGTACACCCTGGGAGAGTTTGCCTTCTCGGGCGCGCTGGAGGCCGTGGAATGAAGTTCATACTCTTCGTTGAGGGAGCCACGGAGAAGAAGGGGGCGGTACGCTTGATCGGAAAATGGCTCAATTCGCGACTTCAGTCTGCAGGCATCGGAATCAAGCCGATCGATCTCAAGGGGTCAGGGAACTTTTTCAAAGAAATTCCACGCAAGGCCCGCCTTCATCTTGAGGGACCGGACCAAAACAAAATCGTCGGTGCTATCGGTCTGCTGGATCTGTACGGCGCAGGATTCTTTCCGAAAGAGCTTTCTTCGGCTCAAGAAAAATACGATTGGGGAAAAAAGAAGATTGAAAAGGACGTCAACCACGACAAGTTTCGCATGTTCTTTGCCGTGCACGAGGTGGAGGCGTGGATACTGAGCCGGCGCTGCTAAGAATCGTATCTATACTTACAACTCTTTCCTGTTATCCAGGGCACGTGTCAACGTGAGGGGATCGGCGTATTCGAGAGAGCCGCCGATGGGGATGCCGTAGGCGATACGGGAGACGGTGGTGCCGGTAGGTTTGAGCTGATCCCTGATGTACGACGCCGTGGCTTCACCTTCCACGGTGGGATTCAAAGCCAGGATCACTTCGGCAACCTCTTCTTCTTGGACGCGTTGGATCAATTCCGCGAGCCGTATCTCTTCAGGCCCTATTGCGTCGAGAGGCGACAGTACCCCGTGGAGCACGTGGTAACGCCCGCGGAAATGTCCGGCTTTTTCTACGGCCATGAGATCGACGGGCGTCTCCACGACGCACAGGCGCTTGGCGTCACGGCGAGGATCGGCGCAGATGGTGCAGGGGTCCACGTCGGTGAGGTGGAAGCACGTGGAACAGAGACGCAGCTTCTCCTTGACGTTTCTTATGGCCTTGATGAGCTCTCGCACTTCGTCCTTGTCAGCGTGGAGAATGGAGAACGCGTAACGGGTGGCCGTCTTCTCCCCCACTCCGGGAAGCCTTTTCAGGGCCTTGATAAGGGCTTCCAACGGGCCGATCATCACGCGGTCAATCCGGGGATGCGCAGGCCGCCGGTCAGTTTCGACATCTCCTGAGTCATGAGCTCCTTCGATTTCCTCAGTGCGTCATTCACCGCGGCCACCACGAGATCTTCCATCATCTCGGTATCCTCTGCGGAGATGATCTCCTTCTCGATCTTTATGGAGAGGATCTCCTGGGCACCGTTCGCCTCAACCTTCACCATGTCCCCTCCGGCGCTTCCCACAACCGTCTGTTCCGCAAGCTGCTCCTGCATTGCCGCGACTCTTGCCTGGAGGCCCTGGGCCTGCTCCATCAAATCCTTGAAACCAAACACCGATCTCACCTCCGTCGTTTATGACATGATCTGCCGTTCATTTGCCAAGGTCGGCCGCTCTCACCGCGGGGAACGCGGCGGCGGATATTCTTCTTGCCCGCGCCGAGCGCCCTCGAAACGCCGTGCCCTTGCTCCGCAGCCTTTCTCTGAACCTCGTTCTCTGCTAAAGAAATGATTCAGCGCACGAAGTCAGGCCTCCCCGCTTTGCCGCTCCGGGAAACCAGCCGCACCGCGGCGAGAGGGTCCATTGTGATTCCGGGAGCTTGTTCGCGGTCATCCGGTGTCACAAGATACCAAAACCTCATGACAGAGGCAAACAAACCATGAAAAGACCGGTGGCTCTTCTGGTCAATCCGTGGATTCACGATTTTGCAGCCTTCGACCTCTGGGCTCGTCCCATGGGCCTTCTCATTCTTGCGAACAGACTCCGAAGTCAGGGGTGGGAGCCCATCCTTGTGGACTGTTTGGATGCCCACCACCCCGATATGGAGGTCCCTAAAGAGAAGCCGAACGGCACGGCCCGCTTTCCGAGGAGCCCGATTCAGAAACCCGCTGCTCTGGAATCGATCCCCAGGCAGTTCAGTCGTTACGGAGCCAACCCGGAAACAGTGCGAAAAGAACTTGCCTCCGTTCCGGTTCCCAGTGCCATTCTCGTCACGAGCCTCATGACCTACTGGTACACGGGCGTGCGGGAGACCATTCGTCTTCTGAGAGAAGTTTATCCCCACGTCCCTCTTCTATTGGGAGGGATCTACGCGTCTCTTCTCCCGGATCATGCCCGGGAGCATTGTCAACCGAATGAGATAATCGTGGGACCCGGCGAAGCCCAGGCGGCCCGCTCCTTGTTTAGGGCCACCGGTGTGGCTCCCCGGGACAACGAGCGTCGTCCCGGTCTGGAATTCTCCCCGGCTCTCGATCTTCTGCATCACGTGAGATTTCTTCCGCTCCTGACCTCACGCGGGTGTCCGTACCGGTGCGCGTACTGTGCTTCGAGAAGGCTTGTGTCCTCCTTTGTCCGTCGCCCGGTAGAGGAAGTGGTCAGCGAGATCAGGTCGGCCCGCATCTCGTACGGCATTAAGGACATCGCCTTGTACGACGACGCGTTCCTCCTCAATCCCGCGGATCATGCCATACCTCTGTTGGAAGCGGCAGCCTCGGAGGTCCCGGGCCTGAGATGGCACACCCCCAACGGGCTTCACGCGTCCGCCATAGACGTGCCTGTGGCCGGGGCCATGAAGCAGGCGGGGTTCGAGACTATACGTATCGGCCTGGAAAGCTCTTCGGACGAATTTCACAAAGGAATGGGCCGTAAAACGGACTTCGCTTCCTTTACCACAGCGGTGAGAAACCTGCAGGACGCAGGCTTTTCCGCCGATCAGATCGGGGCCTATCTCCTCGTGGGATTACCCGGACAGTCACGCGGACGGATCGAGGATGACGTCGAGCGTGTCCTCCGGCTCGGTGCGCACCCCAAGCTTGCCGAGTACTCCCCCATACCGGGGACCGACATGTGGCCTGCGGCCCTCCAACGGAGCCGTCACCCGATCGCCCAAGACCCCCTCTTTCACAATTGCACGCTCCTCTCGGCAGCGGAGCCCGACGTGGACTGGGATTTTCTTCAGGAGACCCGACGGCTGATACGTGACCGTTTGAGTACAAAATAGCTGTAATCCCACGCGGAAATCAGGCAGATGTTGACACGCGCCCCTCATGTTGGTAAACTCGTAAACCCATCGATAGGCACAAAAATCACACCCGAAAGGTGAAAATACAATGGCCGAAGCGAAGGACGTGGTCGGCGCCGCCCTCGTCGTCGGAGGCGGGATCGCCGGAGTTCAGGCCTCATTGGACCTGGCGGAATCCGGTTACAAGGTCTACCTGGTCGAAAACCAAACGGGGATTGGCGGGCGCATGGCCCAACTCGACAAGACCTTCCCCACCAACGACTGCTCCACGTGCATCTTCTCCCCAAAGCTCGTGACAGTGGGGCAGAATCCGAATATCGAGCTCCTCTCGTACAGCGAAGTGGATGACATTCAGGGTCAAGAAGGACGCTTCAAGGTAAGGATAAGGCAGAAATCCCGATTCATTCGCAAGGATAGGTGCAAGGCCTGCGGCGATTGCGCCACGGCCTGTCCCGTCCACGTGCCGAACCGGTTCGACGAAGATCTGAGCAAGCGCGCGGCTACGTACCGCCTTTTTCCTCAGACCATCCCCCAGACCTTCGTTATTGACAAGGTCGATCGAGCGCCCTGCGTTATGACCTGTCCCGCTCATATCAGCGTCCAGGGATACGTAGCCCTCATCAGCCAAGGCAAATACAAAGAAGCGGTCGAGCTGATCTACCAGAAGCTCCCCCTTCCCGGCGTTCTGGGCAGGGTGTGCCCCCATCCCTGTGAGAAGGTTTGCCGACGGGCTGAAATTGACCAGCCTGTATCCATTTGCAAGCTGAAAAGGTTTGCAGCGGATCAGATCGATTACTCGACCCTCACCATTCCCGAAATAACCCCCCGTGAAGAGAAGGTGGCCATCATCGGGTCCGGCCCGGGCGGATTGTCGGCCGCGTACTATCTCACACTGAACGGATACAAGGTGACAATCTTCGAGTCCGCGCCGGTCCTCGGCGGCTGGCTCCGCGTAGGTATTCCCGAATATCGCCTCCCCCGGGATGTCCTGGAAAAAGAGATCGGTCACATCTTGAGCCTCGGGGTTGAAGCCAAGACCGAGACTACCTTCGGCAAGGACGTCACCTTTCAGGATCTCCAGAGTCAAGGCTACAAAGCCACCTTCCTCGCAGTGGGTTGTCAGGCGGGCGCTAAGCTGGCCATACCCGGAGAGGAGAGCGAAGGGGTTCTCCAGGGTGTCGATTTCCTCCGAGACGCCGCATTGGGCAAAAAGTTCGAGAATGTCAAAAAAGCAGTGGTTATAGGCGGCGGCAACGTGGCCATCGACGCGGCCCGGACCCTTGTCCGCATGAACGCGCAGGTGACGATCCTTTACCGACGGTCCAGGCAGGAGATGCCGGCGTTTGGCGAAGAAGTCGACGCTGCCATTGACGAGGGCGTGAAGATCCAGTTTCTGGCGGCACCGGTAGAGGTTGTGGTCAGCGGCGGGAAAGTCACCGGCCTGAAATGCATACAGATGGAGCTCGGCCCGCCCGATCAGTCCGGGAGACGCCGACCGGTCCCCAAAGCAGGCTCCGAGTTTGTTGTGGACGTGGACACTATCGTGCCGGCCATCGGCCAGACCATCGATCCTCTCCTGTGGGATTCGCTCACCGATCTTTCTCGGACGGGCCGCAACACAATTCAGTTGGACCCGGTGACCTACGCGACATCCATCCCGGGAGTCTTCGCAGGCGGCGACGCTGCGACCGGTCCTGCAACGGTGGTGGAAGCGGTGGCCGCAGGGCGTGAAGTTGCGGAATCCATCACCCGTTATCTCCAGGGTGAGGACATGGCCGCGGGGCGTCCTTACAAATATGAGGAGAATCCCGAATATCCCCCCATTCCCGACATCAGAGCCGAGGCTCGGGCGAAGAATCCGGAAATTTCCGTCAAGGAGCGCAAGAACTTCAAAGAGGTCGAACTGGCCTTCCCGGAGGACGAAGCCCAAAGAGAGGCGTATAGATGCCTCAATTGCGGCGTCTGCTCGGAGTGTATGGAGTGCGTAAAGGCGTGTCCGGCCCAGGCTATCGATCACGATATGAAAGACGAGTTCCTCGATGTGGAAGTAGGGACCGTCATCCTCTCCCCCGGGTATGAGATGATCGATCCGGACAAGTACCGCCAGGAGTACTCGTACGGGACCGCGCCCAATGTGCTCACCAACATGGAATTCGAGCGGATGCTCAGCGCATCGGGCCCCAATGCCGGTGAAGTCAAGCGTCCCTCGGACGGCCATCATCCCAAGAAGGTAGCATGGATTCAGTGCGTGGGCTCACGGGACCCGCAGAAAGGCATGCCCCATTGCAGCTCGATCTGCTGCATGGCCTCCATTAAGGAAGCGGTTATCGCGAAAGAGCACGATACCAATATCGAGCCTACGATCTTCTACATGGATATCCGAGCCTACGGCAAGGACTTTGACGCTTACTACGAGCGTGCCAAGAATCAGGGAGGCGTCAGGTTCATCCGCTCCATGGTGAGTAGGGTGGTGGAAGATCCCAAGACCCACAACCTCAATATCACCTATCTTGACGAAAACCAGAACCTGATCACGGAAACCTTCGATATGACGGTTCTGGCCGTCGGGCTCAAGACCTCCGAGGAATCCAGACAGCTTGCCGCAAAGGTCGGCGTAGAGCTCAACGAATCCCAGTTCTGCTCGACGAGCTCGTTTGCCCCGGTCAACACAAACCAGCCGGGGATCTTCGTTGCGGGCATGTTCCAGGGTCCCAAGGACATCCCTCAGACCGTCATGGAAGCCTCGGCCGCGGCGGGCGCTTCCTCGAAGCTGCTTTCATCGGCCCGGAACACCTTGGCCGTCAAACAGCAGTTTCCTCCGCAACGTGACGTTACGGGCGAGGAGCCTCGCATCGGTGTGTTCATTTGCCGATGCGGCATCAATATCGCAAATGTGGTGGACGTCCCGGCCGTGGTGGAGCACGTGAAGACCCTGCCCAATGTAGTTTTTGCGGATGAAAAGCTCTTCACCTGTTCCCAGGATACTCAGGAACAGTTCCTGGAGATCATCAAAGAGCACAACCTCAACAGGGTTGTGGTCTCGGCCTGTAGCCCCCGCACCCACGAGCCCATGTTCCAGCTCACCATGGAGAAGGCAGGACTCAACCCCTACCTCTTCACCATGACCAACATCAGAGACCAGTGCTCCTGGGTCCACGCCTCCCACAAACCGGAGGCAACGGAGAAGGCCAAGGACCTCGCCAGAATGGCAGTTGCCCGGGCCCGTCTCCTCGCCCCGTTGCAGAAGTCCAAGATGGAAGTCTGCCCCAATGCACTCGTGTTGGGCGGCGGCGTCTCGGGACTCACCGCTGCTCTCAACCTCGGCGACCAGGGGTTCGAGGTTTATTTGGCGGAGAATACCGAAAAACTGGGCGGCAACGCTCTCTCCATCGAGAAGACGATCCAGGGAGAGCCCGTCCAGACCTTCGTGGAAGACCTTGTCGCGAAGGTGGAGAATCATCCCAGGATTCAGGTGTACAAGAAGGCCAAATTCTCCGACCTCACCGGTCACGTGGGACATTTCAAGGGCAAGATCACCTACAACGGCGATACAGCGGCCAATGTGGAGTTCGGCGCCGCCATAATCGCCACCGGAGCCGTGGAATCCAAACCTACCGAGTACCTGTACGGCGAGCACCCGGCAGTGGAGACCCAGCACTCCTTGGAAGAGCGCATCATGGCCGGCGACCCCAAGCTCAAGGACGTGAAGAGCGCAGTCTTCATCCAGTGTGTGGGATCTCGCTGCGACGAACGACCGTACTGCTCCAAGATCTGCTGCTCGGGCTCGGTACGCCTGGCCGATCGTCTCCTGGAGATCAACCCCAATGCAAAGGTCTACATCCTCTACAGAGATCTGAGAACCTACGGGCTCCTGGAGAAATTCTACACAGCGTCGCGCAGATCCGGCGTCATCTTCGTGAGGTTCGATCCCGAGACCAAACCGAGGGTGGAGGCTGCAGGTAACCAGGTAAAAGTGGTGGTTCGCGATCCTGCCCTGGAGCGAGACATTACCATCAATGCCGACCTGTTGACGCTTGCGGCGGCAATCGATCCGGCCCGGAGCAACAAAGAAGTCGGTCAGCTCTTCAAGGTGACGGTCAACTCTTATGGATACTTTGTGGAAGCCCACATGAAATTGCGCCCCGTGGATTTCACCACTGAAGGCGTATTTCTTGCGGGATTGGCCCACTATCCCAAACCCATCGACGAATCCATAGCGCAAGCCACGGCGGCGGCTCAGAGAGCCTCCATTATGCTTGCTCAGAAGGAGATGACCTTCCCGGGGGTCATTTCCAAGGTGGATCCGACCAAGTGCGCAGTCTGCCTCACGTGCGTGCGTCTCTGCCCGTACGGCGCCCCGCGCATCACCGAAGAGCACACTGCGGAAATCGTGCCTGCTCTCTGTCAGGGCTGCGGGATCTGTTCGTCGGTGTGTCCGGGAAAGGCCATCGAACTGCAACATTTCAGAGACGATCAGATCTTCCAGGAGATCGACGCTCTGCTCACCGAGGCCTCCTGAGAGGCTTGACGCGGGCGTTGGTTTCGGTTGCCGAGGTGTAAGCCCGGCAACGACAATCGCTAAAACCCGAGGGAGGGGGTATTCCCCCTTCCCCGTCCCGGGCGGCGGGCCGATCTATTCGGATGCCGCTCGAGCCATACATCCTCCACGGGGGAACGAATCATGCAGCAACCCAGTTCCAGCTCGTCGTCAGGTTTGGTAGCCCCTCCCGTCGGCGAATTGGCGTCAGTGATCCATCAGTGTTTTCAATGCAGCAAGTGCTCGGCAGGATGCCCGGTGGCTTCTGAAATGGACATTTTGCCGCACCAACTGGTCCGTCTTGCGGTGTTGGGAGATGTGGACCGGATAGTCAACTCCAAGAGCATCTGGCTCTGCCTCACCTGCCATACCTGCGGCGCGCGGTGCCCCAACGGCATCGACGTTCCCGCTCTCCTGGACCCCATACGGCATCAGGTGCTGAACAAGAAGATTAAGACCCAGGAATCCCAGGTGCCTCTGTTTCATGAGACCTTCATGAAGACGGTTCGCATGTTCGGCCGCGTCCATGAGCTCTTTCTTATCGGTATGTACAAGCTGAAAACCAAGACCTACTTCGCCGACATGGAACTGGGCATGAACATGTTCCGCAAAGGTAAGATTCACATCTTGCCCCACAAGTCCAGTCACCTGAGCGATGTGAAGGAAGTCTTCAAACAGTCCTCCTTCAGGTAGTCTTTGAACGATCGCGGCTCCGGTCCATTGCGGCCGGAGCCGAGCGGTCAAGGCCTTTGGCGGGGCTGAAGCACCGCGCCCTCGGCACCGAGGCTGCATCTCGTCCGCTTGTGGGACGCGGAAATCTTTCCCCGACATCTCTCCGCAAAGTCTCACACTCCCGCATGCAAGGGGCAAAGACCATCGTGGAAACGCTTCCGGAGCACGGCCCGGAGTGTCGTCACACGTGGAAAAGCTTGACGAAGCACCGTTGGTTGTGATTAAATACGCTTGCTTAAACGAAGGAAATCCGTTCGAAGGCTGCCATGGCACGACACGCGACTCCCAGGGCGACGACAATTCTCTTGATCGTCACAGGGCTGTTCTTCCTGTCCCTGCCCCACCCCCGTGAGGCGCAGTCCTATTCCTCGCCTTTGGGATCACTCTTTCCCATCCGGACCTTGGAAACCTACATAGGGCCGATTTTCCCGACCGGTTGTTTGACCAGCACCTTTCGTAGTGAGGTCGGCACCGGCTTTTTTGCCGCGGACCTGAAAGGGGCCAAACTCATCGGTTCGTCTTCTGGAGAGCTCGACTTGCGTAACAGTGCCTCCCTCGATACCGGCCCCCTCAAGTTCGATGTGAAGGCGGACCTACGTTTGTGGCGCATAGGGTTGCGGGGTTGTTATTCCAACTTCGAGACACGAAGCCGCCACAGGAATTTCGGCAAGGTAGATTTTAGCGGGCTCAACGTCGGAGGGGACTTTGACGTCGTGCAGTTGCAATGGTTGAGCCTGGGAGCATCCTTAGACGGCTTTCTCTTCCATCCGGAATTCAGGGGCGTCGTGCGGGAAGTGGATTCATCGCCGTTCAACACGGTTACCCTCGAGGTGAAGGGCAGTCGACCGTGGGCGCTAGGTACGTACCTACGGTACGTTCCTCCGGAAATTCTCGGGTTTCCCCTCCATATTGAAGCCTTCTACAAGTTTCCGGTCAAAGGTGCCCGATACACGTCTTACGGGCTCTCGTTTGTCTTTCGCCCGCAAATCTATCGATTCGACCTCGCGGCCAAGATTCGTGTCCAGAAAACTCATCTCAAGTTTTCTACGGATCCCCAGACCCAGTATTCGCCAGGGATTGCGGCTCCTCCGTTCCAGAACTGGGAAGTAGACATGGAATGGAATATGCTCGGGCTTGACTTGGCGATCTATTTCTAACCCCCAAACGGTCATTTCTGTTTGCCCTCGTACCGTTGCCTCTCCTGCAGATGTAGCATCCGTACCGTCTTCACCCCCATCACTGTGAAAGAAACAACAGGCCCCAGCCGTGGTCCGTACAAATCTCCAGGACGAAACCGGGCAGTGCCGTCCGTGTGGCGAAGTCACATTTTTAATTGCGAAATGGTATCAGCTATGGGAATTGGTGTGCGAGGCTTGACGTTCAGGGTTTCGCTTGAAGGATTATTGTCTCAACGCTGAAACGACCGACGAGATTGCATCTGAAATTTTCTCAGGTGATAACGCCTCTGTTCTAACCGGAAATGGGACTGTTGCCAAGACAGAGGCCCCGTGGTAGTGAGGAGATGTCGAATTTCCTCAATTGTCTGGAAAGGTGAATTCATGACCTATCAAACCAGTCCGAGCTACAGCTTGAGCATCAGGGTCCGAATCGCGCGACAACCCGGTGCTCTCGCTCGGGTGGCGACCACAATAGCCGAGCAGGAAGGACTCATCGGTTCCACCCCCGTAGTGAAAGTTGAAAAGGATCACGCAGTACGAGACTTCGATATTTACGCGAGGGACGAAGAGCACGAGAACCGCATCGTCGGGGCACTCCGGAATCTGCCGGGAGTCGAGGTACTCTCCGTTACGGATAGAACGTTTGCTTACCATGAGGGAGGAAAGATCCAGATTGAGCCCATTAAGAGGCTCACGGGGCGGGAGGACCTCACCATGGCCTACACTCCCGGGGTGGGCCGAGTCAGCCTCGCGGTGGCCCACGACATGCTTGCTGCTTACAAGTACACCATGAAGGGAAACAGTGTTGCCATAGTCACTGACGGCACCGCTGTATTGGGCCTCGGAGACATCGGCCCTTTCGGAGCTCTCCCCGTCATGGAGGGGAAGTCGATGCTCTTCAAGGAATTCGCGGGCATCAACGCTTTTCCTCTTTGCCTGAACGTCAAGGACCCGGACGAGGTGATCTCGGTGGTGAAGGCCGTAAGCCCGGCATTTGCCGGAGTGAATCTGGAGGACATTTCAGCCCCGCGCTGTTTCGAGATCGAGAAAAGACTCTGCGACGAGTTGGATATACCGGTCTTTCACGACGATCAACACGGCACGGCCATAGCGGTTCTGGCAGCATTGCAGAACGCTCTTGTACAAACGCACAAAGAGCTGGGAAATGTAAGGATCGTTGTTTCCGGGACAGGAGCCGCGGGCGTCGCGTGCGTAAAGATCCTTCTGGAAGCCGGAGCGAAATGTGTCATCCCCTGTGACCGGAGCGGGGCCATCTTCCCGGGACGCAAAGAGGGGATGAATCCAGTGAAGGAGAAACTGGCCGTCCTGACCAACCCGAAGGGTGGGTCTGCCCCTCTAAAAGAGTGTCTCGTGGATGCGGACGTTTTTATCGGAGTGTCGTCGGGAAATCTTCTGATGCCGTCGGATCTCAAGGTCATGGCAAAGAAGCCGATCGTGTTTGCTCTGGCCAATCCCGTTCCGGAGGTTGACCCCTGGGAAGCGTTGGACTTCGCACCCATTGTCGCCACCGGACGCAGCGATTTTCCGAATCAGATAAACAACGCCCTGGTGTTCCCGGGCATGTTCAGAGGAGCTCTCGATGCAAGAGCCCGGAAAATAACCTCCGCCATGAGAATGGCCGCGGCCTCTGCCATCGCTCAACTGGTCCCCTCCGAACAGCTCGCCGATCAAAATATCATCCCTGGGGTGTTTAACCGGGATGTCGCGCCGGCAGTGGCGAAGGCCGTTGCCAAGGCTGCCGTGGAGAGCGGCGCCGTGTAAGGAGTAGTGCTCCTCTTGACCCCGCCGCCGGGAAGATGTCAGTGGGCTCGCTGAGGCGGGGTCTCATCCCCGCTTTCATCTTCTTCGTCGTCGAGCTCATCAGGGGGATTCTTTACCATATCTTCCAGCTTTTCCAGGAGGAGCTCTCTGTCCTTTTCCACGATGAAGAGCCTCTCTCCTTCCAGAGCTGCCAGCAATGCCTCCGAATTACCGTTCATGGCGGACAGCACGTCCCGGAGCGCCATGGCATAGGCTTCGGTCGAGTAATCCTCCACCTCATCCCAGGTAGGATTCCTGAATTCTCTGTAGGGAAAGAACATATTAAGGCCGCAACCGTTCTTGAGACATCTCTCCAAGAGCTTTTTCAACTTTTTCGGGTCCGCGGATTGTTTCCCCATGGGCTCCTCCATTGATCGACAGCGATGCTTCAGCGGCTTTTCCGCATCATACCACCGAAGACGGAATTCTCAACCGGCATAGCCGAGCACTTTGAAAGTCGCGGGAAACAATGGGAGCCTGGGGGTCATCCGAGACCCCAGGGATGCTTTTCTGAGCTTCTCTTACCGGTTTGCCTCTCGCCGCTGAAGAGACATGCCGTCAAAGTGATCGGTTCGATCGCGAAATAGTGTGATGCCTGAAGTTTTTTTTGTTGAGGAACCGGATCAAAGGGAGAGGGCCGTCCGCGCGGAGGACGCCATACAACATTTACAGCGGTGAATTGCAGGCAGGCTCTTCCATTGAAGACGACAAGGGTTGCCGGCTCACCGAGAGATGGCAGCGACATTACACAATGTCACTCTCAGGTGACCGACAACCATTGGTATCAGAATCGCCACTCCGCCATAGCCGTAATGGATGCCTGATCGGACCAGACTTTGGCACCGTCGAAGGAAAAATCTATGGCGAACAGGCTGTTGGTCATCCGGTGCGACCCCTCGGTCAGGATTCGTATGAAATCCGCCTCGACGCGGGCTGTCAGGTTGGCTCGCACGAGCATACTTGCACTCGCCGAGCAATGCCATGCGTGTCCTCTTGTCTTCTCCACGGTTACGCGATCCCCGGCCCGAAGCAAATGGAGATCCTCATTCGAAGCAGTGACCAATGCGTAGTCAAACTGGAAATCCAGCATAAGCCGAGGAATTGTCGATGAGCATCCGCTGCCTTCCACCACGGTGCCGAACATTCCCCCAAGGTAGCCGTGATAAAATGTCTGTTTGAAATTAATGCCGTCACCCGGCAGATCCTGCGGCGCCCCACCGCCCAAAACCGCCTGCACTCCATCATGGGTAGTGAATCGAAATTGCTGGTAACGGGCACCGATAACGGGTCTGACGATCGAACGGCACGATTTGTGGCCGGGAAGAGCCAATCTAACTTCAGCGAGCAGGCCTCTGTTAAGCCGGCATTTCGATTCGCTGAAGATAGTTTTTTGGGAAGGCATGGACGGGTCGTCCCAATCGCTGTCCTGCATATTTTGGTTCGACTCGGTGTTGAGATTCGCCCAAATCTGGCCGGTCAGAGCCCAAGAGGGAGCCACATAGCTCGCCGCACCCCCGGCGAACCATTGATCGATGGGAAATTCGAGCCTGCTGAGCGGATCCTGTCCCGGAGAAAAAGGATTGGGAAACTGATACGATGTGAAACTGTTGATGAACTTGCGCACACCCGCGGACCAGTAATGGCCGGGAGTGCCGCCTCCGAGCAAGCAGCTCGGAGGCGGGCCATAGCCCTGTGGAACCGGCATCATGACTTGCGATGCCGAAGGAGATGCTCCACAACAAAGAACCATGAGTACGCAAAGAGATGCAAATACGGGACGAGCGAACATACCCAAACCTCTAATTGAACGCCGAAACGATCGGCAACAAATACATTGAACGTCGTGGTCGAACGAAGCGGCATTGTGCCTCCGGAGCACCAAAGGACGAGGCACGACTATGGAAAGCGAACCGGTTTTTTGTTCGCCACTTCACCCGAGCTTTACAGCCACGTGTGTCAGCAAATTTTATGACTAGGTTGAAAGCATAGTAACATAAGGGGTCTGAGGTGTCAAGCTTGATCCTTAGTAAGGAAACTCATCACTTTTACATGAAGTTTTTATTATATCTATTTGGATTTTAAAATTTAAATGTTGTTTATTATTTCAGGCAGGATTTCAGGCTCAAAAAAAATACCCGCGCACTCCCCTTTCGAGCTCCTTTTCAACCAAAGAAACCACCTTATTACGCGATGCACCGCGGGGACATTCTCAATGATGAGGTATAAAGTCCGGAGATTCGTAAAGCGGGCTTCCCTGAGCCGAGGCAACAAAAACCCGGATTTAATGGCCGGAGTCGGACTATGAAGCAGCTTGCCGCCACCAGGTACCGACGCCCTGGAGCCGCATCGCTTCACCGCCGGGAAAAGCGGAGGCCGGGGTACAAGCCCGAACGCAGTAGCGGGATTCTCATCCGATTGAAACTCCAACGGCAAATCCGGCGCCTCGGGGCGAAATGCCCTTTAGCCCGCCCATTCTCTCTGCCCGGCCATGCGCCCCAACGAGATTGTGATGAACATTGGGGAGCGTTCATGGTAGGTAATGGAGAGGGCCATCCGCCCGCGGAGCATGAAACAATGAGCGACAAGAAATCTCCGTCAGTGGAAGACACGGACGAGCGGCGACGGACGCCGAGGAATTTTCTCTTCGTTCCGGTTCCGGTGTACGACGCGGCCGACCCGGCGGCGGAGGGCAGATTGAATGACGTTTCCGAGCACGGCCTGCAGGTCGCGGGGATGAGGTCGAACCGCGGAGAGATCAAGACACTGATCGTCAGCACCGAAGGATTAGCGAATATCAACTCCTTTCAGTTGGTTGTCGAGTGCCGCTGGGCGCAGTCGGAGAGCTCGGAGGGCGAGTGTGTGGCGGGCTATCAGATTGTTTCCATTGCCGATCCGGATCTGGAGGAATTGAAGAAGCTTATTCAGTCGACGGCTTTCGGGTAGAGCTTGGCACCTGCCGGCGTGTAACCATTGAATGACTTCCCGTATCGGGTCAAGAGACTGCCTCGTCCTGTTTCGTTTCTGCATCCGGTTCCCTCCCCTCCCCCATCAACGATTTGAGAAAGGCGCGTTTGTACGGTGCAAGCGTCTGGTTCTTCCTCATAACCACCGCAATGTGATCCCGCTCGAAATGATCGGTCAGGGGGACGAAGACTACTCTCCGCCGTCCGGAAACGGGAACGTCACGCACCACGGTGGCAAAAGAGAGCCCCAACCCTATCTCCACGTAAAGAGAGCTCAACTCCACGTTGGACGATTCCACTATCACGTGATGATGGATGCCGAGCTTGCCGAACTTCTCCTCCAAGACGGTTCGATTGTTCGGCCTGAGGCCTTTGGGCGGGAGTATGAGCGGATAGCCGGCTATTTCTTCCAAAGTTACCCGCGAAGATGATGCCAACGGATGGCCGAGGGGCACCAGGAGCACGGTCTCCACCGACTTCCACCGCAGAGACGCCATGTCGCCGGGTACGCGGGATTCCAGCACAAGCCCGAAGTCGACCTCACCGGACCTGACGAGCTCCACCACCGTAGTCTGGGATACATCCAGGAGCGTCGGACGCACCAGGGGAAATCGCAGGGCGTAATCCTTGAGGAGCTCGGGAAAGAGATGGTAAAAAGTGGTAAAGGGCGCAGCTATCTTCAGATTCCCCTTCTGAACTTCCTTGAGATCGTTGAGCTCGTCAATCAGGCGGTCATAGCGCTCCAGAACCGTCTCGGCGAACCCAAGGAATTCCTCCCCCGCAGGCGTAAGCACAATCTTCCGTTTTCCAAGCCTCTCCAGCAGGATGCAATCCAGTTCCGCCTCCAGCGTCTTCACCTGCTGGCTGAGCGCCGATTGCGTCCTGAAAGTGGCCCGGGCGGCCTTGGTAAAACTGCCGAGCTTAGCCACATGATAGAAGCCGACTATCTGTTGCCATTCCATACCATAAGTCCTGGTAATGATCTTTGTAAATATAATTCATTTTACTTATACCTGTACCGGGGTTATGCGGTAATGGCAAGGACTATTTCAATCTTGTGGAGGAAGCCATGAAAGATTCCCTTCAGGCGGGACTCTGCTTCGAGTTCCACTACACGGTGCCGGAAGACAAGACGGTCCCCCACCTTTTGCCGGAGTCTCCCGAATTCATCGCAATGCCGAAAGTCTTGGCAACAGGTTACTTGGTGGGACTTGTGGAGTGGGCTTGCATCCGCGCGGTAAACCCCCACCTTGACTGGCCGAGAGAACAGACCGTGGGGATCGGCGTCTTCCTCACTCATTCGGCGGCCACCCCTCCGGGACTGCGTGTTACCGTGCAAGGGCGACTGGAGAAGGTAGAAGGGAAGAAACTCACCTTTTCCATTCAGTGCCACGACGGCGTTGACGACATCTCCCAGGGCACCCATGAGCGATTCGTGATCGACGAAGCTCGTTTCAGCGCCCGAACTGCTACAAAAGCAGGGTGAAATCGAGGCGTTACGCGGCTAAACCCTGCGCTTCCACGTCCGTCGCCATCAGCCGAGCTCCGGGACCCATTCCCGGACCAATCCCCGGTATCGTGTGTCCTCCATTCGGGAAGCACGGCCGAAAAGGGTTTGCCGGACCCGGTCTCGTGAGCTATATTGCTTGATGGGACGTGCCGATTTTCTCATCGAAGCCCGACCCTGTGAATGCTTGCGGGGCACGCATAGATGGAATTCTCCCGGACCGTCCACGGTCAAGGAGGGTAGAGACGCCCTCGATTCGGGTCGGTGCCGGCGGTCTTCCTTTTCGGCAACTTCGGCACAGGTCTTGAGAAGTGACGACGTGGAAGTAGTTTGCTCCAAATGCCGGGCCGCTTCGGATGTACCCGAGCACAAAGTGCCCATCGGGAGATCGTATTTCGTCTGCCCCAAGTGCGAAGCGCGCATCAATATTTTCAAAGGGTTGCAGGAAGGGTCCCTGGTGATAAATCTCGTGGGGGTACGTTTCTTCGACGAAGGAGACGAATTCAGCGAGGTTTACTGCGAGCCGGGAGAGTTCTGGACCGTCATGAAGGTGACGCAGCCTTGCCCGGATAAGGGAGACGACAAAGCGTGCGAAGTGAACAACAAGGGTCGCTGCCCCAATCAGCGACTTCTCATGCGGCTCGAGCGCAACAAGAAGGTCTACAAGACCTGTCTCTACCGAAACGGCAGAAAGGTCTTCGACAAGACCTCCCGTTCACCCGTGGGGGCCAAACCGTTGACGGACGACTACGACGACGACCGGACCTATCGTGTGTTTTGACGCTCACCCGGCCGGCCGCTATACATCCGGGTAGGCGGGGACGGGTCTCTCAAATTACGTCAGGTCGGACGTGCTTCGCGGAAGGACCTGCCCGAAACCCGGTGTTTTAGTCCTCAAGGCTTCCCGCTTCAAAAAAAGCATCGGTATCCCTTACTTCTGACATATTTGTCAACTGTACCGCGGGTTCCGTTTTACCTGAAACGGTGGTGGTGAGAAGTGTTGCGACCGCGGTTGAAAAGGCAGCACCCGGTGCCGGCCTCCAGAAGTCATTCGGTGGGGCCACGTAGCCATCGGAGATGTCCGGGTATCGATCGGCAAGATCGTCCTGACCGCGTTTTTCCCGGCAGCGGGGGATGTTGGGCCGTTTGTCGCGAAGAGATTGACTCTCGCTTCTGATAGTGCATGAGTGCAGGATCCTCCCTTTCATCCGGGGTCATTGTAAGGCCCAATATGCCTGCGGAGTCTTATGATTTCGGAGCAAATAAGGAACAACTTTTCGCATGTCTGAACCAATTTTGGAATACAAAAGCGCGTAGGATCGTTGTTAGCCATTTGTAAGGGCATGGTCGCGGAGAGGTCGTGGCTTCTCCTGTTGTCTTAGTTAAACTACCGTCAATCAGATGTTTTCCCGACGTCAGTCGTCGTGCCGCCTTGCCTCACGACGTTCGCGCACGGGGCAGCGGGCAAGATTGTTCTTGACCGGGGACTTCATGTGATGTAGGTTCAGCATCGGAAACAATAGTTTCTCTTCGATCCGGGAAAAACAGTTTTACCTCCTCTGGGCTCTCAGGAAACCACAGGGCGAGGCTTTTCGAAAAGAGATGCCCGCCTGCGGCCTTTTTGCCCGCTGGCCGTCGGCAAGACGAGGTCTCCTCATTGTACCGAATAGACCGGATTTGAATGGCGCCGGTAAGATTCAGCACCGGTGCTGTGGCAGCAAAAGGAAGTCCTCGTGAGGGTAGACTTGTTCTTCTAACTTAACTGGATGTTTTGTGCAATCATTAGGAGACGGGATATGACCGCACACGAAGTGTTGGAAATGATTTACGGTTTCGTTCTAACCACAGGCATCTTCGACCTGAGTTGGGGAATGGTGTTCATGTGGTGTGTAGGGTTGACGTTTCTTTACCTTGGTATTGCCAAGAACTACGAACCGTTGCTGCTCGTTCCCATCGGGTTCGGAATCTTCATCGCCAATTTCCCCAACGTGCCTCTGATGGGGGTAAACGAGCACGGAGTCCGCAACCTGCTGGAAATCTTCTACCATTACGGTCTGGAATGGACGGTTATGCCTTGCGTCATCTTCCTCGGATTAGGCGCATTAACCGATTTCGGCCCTCTGATTGCCAATCCGAAAATGCTCCTGGTGGGCGCGGGTGCGCAGTTGGGGGTTTTTGTCACCTTCTCCGGCACGGTATTGGCAGGATTTACGTTGAAGGAAGCCGCTTCGGTTGGAATAATCGGAGGAGCGGAAGGGCCGACGACCATATATCTTACGCAGCTCCTGGCACCCCACTTGCTGGGACCCAACGCTCTGGCCGCTTATTCGTACATGGCCATGGTTCCCCTGATTCAGCCTCCCATCATGAGATGGATGACTTCAAACTCCGAACGAAAAATCCGCATGAGGCAGCTCAGACCGGTTTCGCAGTTTGAAAAGATCATGTTCCCTATCATCACCGCGGCGGTGGTGGCAATCCTTGTTCCCTCCGTGACCCCGCTTATGGGAATGTTCGCGCTGGGCAACCTCTTAAGAGAAAGTGGGGTTGTGGGCCGATTGGCCGAGACTGCGGGTGGAGCGCTGATGAATGCGACGATCATATTCTTGGCCACATCCATCGGCGCGAGCATGTCGGTTGAAAAGTTCTTCCATTCCAAAACCCTATTCATTTTCGGGTTGGGGCTGGCGGATTTCGTGGTCTGTACCATGGGCGGCATCCTTACGGTGAAGTTGATGAACCTCTTCCTCAAAGAAAAGATTAATCCGCTCATCGGTTCCGCAGGGGTCTCGGCAGTCCCCATGTCGGCTCGGGTCTCACAAAAGGTAGGGCAGGAATACGATAAATCCAATTATCTGTTGATGCATGCCATGGGACCGAACCTTGCCGGCGCTATTGGGGCGGCGGCAGCGGCAGGGATGTTTATCGCGATGTTCAACTAGACGGACATCGATCGCGAGGTAAGGCTTGGCTCGTCCCGGGGACTAAGCCCGGTTCAGGAGCAACACCAGGCAGGCTAACATAATCTGAAACTTTCCCAAGGGGTACTAAACCCGAAGATGGGGTACCAAATATGAAAACTCGATTCTGGATTCTTGTCATGATGCTCTGGGTGATTTCATCCGGCATTTCATCAGCTGAAGATTTTCTCGGCGCGCCGGTCATGCCCGAGGGCAAAGTAGTCACTCAAACCGATCAACGCCTTAAGAAAGCCTATGATGTTTCGTATGAAGCGGCGCTGGAGTACTATCGGAAGGCCTTGAAGGATGAGAAAGATATCAAGTTCCTTGACAGAGGGACTGACATGCATATTGAAGACCATGGGGCTCGGCCATGGCACTCCATATCCATTGTGAAAGTCGGCGAAGGAAAGACTGAAGTAGTTACCAAGAAGGACAACTGGACGTGGATTCTCGGTACACTCACTCTCCGATTCTTCGGGGTCTTTGCAGTACTTATTGTTCTGTATATTGTCTTGGAGATCTCGGGGGCCATCATTTCAAGAGTCGTCAAGGCCAAGGCTTAGGCTTAGGCATACGGGGCGCTTCCCGGAGATCGCGACGCCGGTTAATACCATGTCGCTATTCAACAGACATTTCGGGCGGCATTCTCCAAGATCTTTATCTTTCGTTGTAGCTTCTCGGCTATGGGAGTTGGCATCAAGCCTTCAAAAGAGAAGCCTACGGGAGATGTCCTCAAAATAAAACTCCGTCGCGAATTTGGGCCCAACGGGTCCCAACCGACTGCCGGGCTTTGACTTTACAAGCCGATCGGCAGTCGGATAATCCGTGACGGTACCCCTGAAATCAAATACGGAGGAGCAGGACTTCGGACGGCAATCCTACGGTCGCCACGCGCCCTGCATCTCCTCCGTGTGTCCCATGCGATCGAGCCTTCCCGAAACCACCTCTGACAATAGCGAATCAGCAGGAAGATGGACGCTATGATCAGGCTGACAATGGTTATGGGAGCTCCCTGCTTGAAAAACTCGAAAAACGTTATTTTGTGGCCTGCTCTTTCCGCGATGCCGGTGGTAACCACATTGGCGGAAGCTCCTATGATCGTCCCGTTCCCTCCGAAACATGCGCCGAGGGCCAGGGCCCACCACAAGACCCCTGATTCGGCCCCGGGAATGGTCTTGCCGAGAAAGGCAACGATGGGAAGCATTGTTGCGGTGAACGGGATATTGTCCACAATCGCCGATGTGATTCCCGATACCCACAGAATGATCAGCACGGCCACGACCAGGTTCCCGTGACACACGCGCAAAATCCAGTCCGCGACAACCTGGAGAATCCCCGTCTGCTCGGCCGCACCAACCACGATGAAGAGCATGATGAAGAATACCAGCGACGGCCACTCGATCTCCCGCTCCAGGATCTCCACAATATCCATTTTGTTCACGAGAACCATCAGCGCCGCTCCGAAGAGCGCGGCCACGCTGACCTCCATGTGGAAGAAGCCGTGGAGGATAAACAGGAGAATCACTCCCAGCAGGACACTTCCCCCTACTGCGAGGAGCCTGGGATCCGTGATGCGGTATTTGTCCTTCAGGAAAGCGATCAGAACGTACACCATAACGAAGACCGTCAACGCGATCCAAAAGGCTGTCCCCTGAATGCGCTTGAGACTGACCGTAGCTGAGGCTACGAACTGCCGGACGCCTTTCTCGTCTTTGCCTTGCTCGGCAATCCCCGTAAGGGGGATCATTTGGGAAGGCCTGAAGCTCGGTCGCGTCACCTTGAGGGCCCATTTGCCGTCTTTGACTTTGTCGGAGGAAAGGGGGATTTCCAACATAAACAGGCCATTGCGGCCACTCGCGTGGGGGTTTTGCGATTCCGCGCCGTGCGGAGTCATGATGATGGCCTTGCCGTTCAGGTAGGGGATGACATTCGCATCACCAAGGGGATTTCCCGCCGGGTCCGGCACCTTGCCGTGTTATGGCCAGGACAGCCTCCGGAGTGTGAGCCCCCGCACCCCAGGCAAGCGACCCGGCCATCGCCATAGCAACAACAATGCCAACAAAGACCTATCCTTTACATGCCATTGTCCATTCCTCGCTCTCAGCAACCGGGTAGAAGTCCGTCATAAGCTTGCAGAGGGGGTCACAGGACCCGACCGCTCAAGCATCTGAACAACACTGAGCGCTGTCGATTCCCCCGAATCGTTTCGGCATTAATCCAGGGGTGGAAGATCGGCGGGGCCGTCCCAGCCCGATGCCAGGTCTTTGAGTCTGCGCTTAACCTCATCTTCCGGAAGCCGTCCGTACCCGGCACATTGGAGCTGGTGCATGAGATCTCGAAAGTCCTGCTTGGACCAGGACGGACCGCGCCACTGACGCGCCAGAAAAGCCAAGAGCCTCTCGAAGAGACCGTAGGAGGGCATCTGTTCCGCGTAAGGGGCATGACGGGTGAGGAATACGCGCAGGTACCGCTCCACTTCCGCGTCGGCATCGGCCGAGCTCTTGACCGACAGCTCCCAGTCGAGTATCCAGAGCCTCACCGCCTTATCGTCCCCCCCGGACAGTGCGTACATTCCGTCCCGGCTCAGCGCGACGGAAAAGACCATCCCGAAATGGCTCACAAAAGTCCGCAGACAGGTCCCTGCTGCGATATCCCAAAGCTTGATGGTGCCGTCCCAGCTTCCCGAAAGCGCGTAGCGGGAATCAGTGCTCAGACAGACCGAGTGAACCAGGTCGATGTGCCCTTCGAGAACTCCGGAGCTCCTCCCGGCAGCGACGTCCCATATCCGGATGTGACCGCGGTGTCGGCCCGTGCCCCCTGACAGAGCGGTTCTTCCGTCGTGGCTCAAGCAAACGCAGACAGGCAGATGGCCGGGATCGGTAAGGGTGCGGAGGCACTTGCCGTTGGCAATATTCCAGAGTTTGATGGTCTTGTCCCAGCCCCCGGAAAGAGCGTACCGGCCGTCATGGCTCAAGCAGACAGCTACCGGAAGATGGAGCTCCTCGGAGAAGATCCGTATGGAATCGCCCGTATCGACATTCCACAGTCGCATCGTCTTGTCCAGGCTCCCCGAAAGAGCGTACCGGCCGTCATGGCTCAAGCAGGAGGAAAGGACAGGACCGCCATGCCCCTCATATGTCCTGACGCAGTCCCCCCGGACAACGTCCCACAGTTTGAGCGTGTGATCGCCGCTACCCGTAAGAGCGTACCGGCCCTCACGTGTCACGGAAACCGACGTGATCGGTTTAGCATGCCCTATCCTGAAGACCCTCCCCAGTTTCTGCTCCGCGAGGTCCCAGAGGATCAGGGTGCCGTCGTTACTGCCCGACAGCGCGTAACGATGGTCGGGAGTGACGCAGACGGCGTTTACCGTGGCCGCGTGGCCTTCGAAGAGGGCACCGCGCCAACCTCCTGCAAAAGCCTGTTTGTGGAGTCGAAGATTGAGCCCCTCCCAGACCTCCAATGCTTCCGGGTGCCGCCGATAACCGGTCAACGATCTCGCCCTTCTGATGTGGCGCGCGGAGGCCTCCGGGTCGCCACGCTCAACGGCTTCCTGAGCCGACTTGACCTCATTATCGTATGCCGTTCGTGCAGAGAGGGCCCGTTCGACCGATTGTATGCGGGATATTCTCAGCGGTGCCGAATACTCGGCCAGGTCACTCCGGATCAACCATACCTTCACGTTGCCGTCTCGACTGCCGGTGACCGCGTATCTACCGTCGCGCGTCGCGACAACCGAGGTGACCACGGACCTTGCCGACATGAAGGTTCTGGCGCACCTGCCGGTAGAAAGATCCCACAGTTTTACCGTTCCCTCGAAGTTGCCGGATAACGCCCAGCGCTCGTCGGGACACAGACAGACGGAGCTTACCGTGCCCGCCAGGCCTTTGAGCGTGTGCACGCATCTTCCGGTTGCTGTTTCCCACAATTTCAACGTCGTGTCAGCGCTCCCGGAGAGGGCGAAATCCCCCCTTTGGCTCATATGGAGAGAAGTGATCGCGGCAGTATGACCGAGAAAAGCGCGCAGCGGCTTCCACGATGCCGTCTCCCACAGAACGGCATTTCCGTCCCCCGCGGTGGTCACAGCGAAACGGCCGTCTCCGCTCATGCTCACCAGGATCGGGCCTTTCTCCTCGCGTTCCCAGGGGTGATCCTTCTCCGTGTCATCTCCCTCGTTCACTGCAGACGACTCAAGAAACTCCCTCGGCTCAGGGTCCGGAGAGCTCAGACACTCTCCCGTCTCCATGTTCCAAAACGTGAGGGGCTGTCCTGTCCCGCTTCCTATGGCGACCAAACGACCGTCCCGCGTCACACAGGCTGAGTCGATGGATCGGACCGCTTCCGGCTGAAAGCTCCGGAGACACTCTCCCGACGGTACGCTCCAGAGTTTGAGAGTGCCGTCCGTGCTCGCGGAAAATGCAAGACCGTCATCTGCAACCAGACTGACGAAAACCACCGGGCACGTATGCCCTGAAAAAATCCCCACACAATTTCCCGATGGGATCTCCCAGAGCCTGAGGGTGAAGTCCTCACTCCCCGAGAGGGCGAAAGACCCGTCATGACTCACGCACACGGAGAGAACCGAATCGGTATGGCCCGGCATGGTTGTCAGCAGCCGTCTCGACCGGGATATCGATTCCCTGGACCTCTCCAGGAGAGGTGCAATATCCGCATACGGCTCATCACCTTCGGGAACGGCCTCAAACAGGCTCGCTGCAGCCACATAATCCCCTCGCTCCATGTGGACCAGGCCCAGGAGGTGGCTCATCCTCCAATTACCGGGTGCGGACTCAAGCACCTCCTCCATCTCGGTGACCAAACGGATCTCTTCCAACGTTTCCGACCGCCACAAAACGAGACCCCGGTTGTAGGCGACTTCGGGATGGTACGGTTGAACCCGCAAAGCTCTGTCCCACAGCTCGACGGCCCTTTCCCGATTACCCAAATCCAGGAGCGAGACGGCTCTATTGTTGAGATTGTCCGCGGTGACGGGGCTTCTCGTCGGCTCCTGTCTCGGGTACGGTTGGCTGACGGCCGGCCGGTATTCCTCGATCATGGCGGCAGCGACCTCGGCCATTGTTTCAGGCCGAGACTCGGGATTCTTGGCAAAGCATCGCCTGAGAAGCTCGATGACTCCCGGAGGAGGATGCGGAACGATCTCCTCCTTCGACCAGTGCTCCAACAGGCTCTCCAGGAATTCCCCCAAAAGGTGACCCGAAGCCCAGAACATGCCCCCGGCGAACATCTCTACCACCGTAGCGGCCCAGCTCCAGATGTCGGTTCGGGAGCTGAGGGGTTTTCCGGCTATCTGTTCCGGTGATGCGTACGCGGGTGTGAACATTCCGGCCCCATCCACGACGAGCGTCTGACCGTGTAAGGCCGGCACCGTCGCCGTCCCCGAGAGGGCGCGGGCCCTGGCCAAACCGAAGTCGGTCACCTTGACCCTTCCTCGGGGAGCCATCATCACATTGGCCGGTTTCACGTCCTGGTGAATCAAACCTCTCTTGTGCGCGTGGGTAATCCCCCAGGCGGCCTGAATGGCCACATCGAGGATTCGCGCCAAGACGTCGGAACGGGTACCGGAATAGAGTTTTTCCGTGCGGATCCAATCCGAAAGCGTCCCGCCCTCAACGTATTCAACGAAAAGTCTCGGTACCCCGCTGAGTATCCGGACGTAGTAGCAACAGACTACGTGCGGATGAAAACCGAGATTGACCCACGTGTCCGCCTCTCGTGCGAAGTCTTCCGCTCCGCCCACTGCGGCTATGATCTTCTGCCGGGGAGTCTTGATAGCAAGGTCGATGGACCATTCGCGGTGGCGGGCTTTGTACACCCGACCCATGCCGCCTTCACCCAGAAAACCGGTGATCTCGTAGAGGTCCAGGATGACGTCGCCCACGTTCCAGTCGGCGCTTGCAGTATCCTCTACGCGGCTTCGGGAATCCTCACCCTCGGGGCAACCGGGCGGTACGGTGCTCCCTTCCGCTCCGGCGGCCTCGTACACTGGCCCTTGGATACCATCGGGTACCTGAGCTCGCTTTCTCGGCCGCGCGGGCACCGTCTTTACCGGACTTTGGTTGTGGGTGGCTCCTCCAGTCAATCCGGACACGTCTCCTCACGGGAACAGGTCCCCAAAGCTCACACGTAATCTGCGTTCTCGAGCGCGAACAGCGTCTTCGGGTTCACAAACGCGCAGGCTGGGTGCCATCGGACGCCGGCATCCATGGTGAACGACACTCCTACCCTATGGGGAGACGCCGGCATCATCGCCGTGGAATTCGGCGAGAACAACCGTGATGTTGTCCCTACCCTTGGCGTTCTTGGCAGCATTGACCAGCACCTTGCACGTCTCTTCAAGGTCGAGTTTATCTCCAAGAATTTTCGCAATGGCCTTGTCACGGATTTCGTCGGTAAGGCCGTCGGTGCAAAGCATCAGACGGTCGCCGGGTTGCACGTTTTCGACGTTGATGTCCGGGTCGGGCGGAATTCGCATCCCCAGGTATCGGGTCAACTCGCCGGACCTGAACAGAATCCCGAATACCGTATGATCCATGGTCAACCGCTTGAGTTTGCCCTCACGATACAAATAGGCCCGACTATCGCCCACATGTCCCACGAAGACCCGTCCCCCCAAAACAAGGGCCATGACCACGGTAGCCCCCATGCCCAGCAAGCCGGGCACCACGGCCGCCTGCTTCCAGATTTCGACGTTTACCTGTTTAATGGCCCTTTTGAGTGCCGAAGTCCAGGCACTGCAATCATCGGGAGGAATGGTCCCCACAACCTCGTCGATCGCTTTGGTCAATTGCACCACTGCGATCCGGGAGGCTTCGTCCCCTGCGTTGTGCCCGCCCATGCCGTCCGACACGATCATCAGTCCTTTCTCGGGTATCACGGCCACGGAGTCTTCGTTCAGAGTGCGGACCTTGCCTGCGTCGCTCAAGGAAGCCACCTTGAGTGCACGGCAGTCGGACGTACCTCGGTGATCCATCTCCCGTTCCTTACGGATTCGGGACGAAATCCGCCGGCTCGATCACACACACTCCAGCAAAGCGTCCCGGAGCTCCCAGGCCGTCTCGAATCGATCTTCGGGCTTAACGGCCAGGGCTTTGTCCACGACTCGCGAAAGCTTCCGCGGGAGCTTGACACGGCGGTCCCGAATCGGAATGATGCGCCCTTCAAAGACCACGTCGATGGGCGATTGTCCCTCCTTTGTCTCATAGGGAATTTTTCCGGTGAGCATGTGATACAAGACCGCACCGATACTCCATATATCACTCACCGGTTTGACGTACTTGAAGTTCAGGAGCTGCTCTCTCGGTATCAGCGGAGGACTTCCCACGGTTATTCCCGTAACGGTTAATCCTGAAAAACCTGCCTTCTGGAAATTCTTTGCCAGTCCCATGTCGGAGATTTTGGCGAAGCCGCCCACCTTGGCCGTCAAGAGGACGTTCTTCGGGTTCAGGTCCCGGTGGACGAAGCCGCGCTCGTGAGCAAAGGCGAGACCATCCAGGACCTGCAACATGATGGGCATGGCTTCGTCTACCGTCAGCACGCCTCCCCGATCTTTCATCAGTGTTTCGACGTTACCGCCCGGACAGTACTCCATGACGAAATAGAATCCGCTCCCTACGGCCCCGTATTCGTACAACGCCACGATGTTGGGATGCCTGAGGCTCCTGGTAACTTCTATCTCCCGGAGAAACACCCCTCGGGCATCTTCGTACACAGGTACTTTGGACAACATGATCTTGAGGGCAACCTCGGTACCGTCATTCTCTCTGAGGGCACGGTAGACGGCTCCCATCCCTCCGGGGCCGAGCATCTCCCTCACCCGGTAACCGGGGATCTCCGCTTTGCCGATCCTGACATCACGCTTGAATTTGGCAGCCAGACCGCGGACCAGCCCGAGAATGGGGTTTGATTCCAGGCTCTTTCGGCACGATTCGCAGAGGTAATCCGCACCGACTTGACCCATCACCTCCGCGGAGACTTCTTTTCCGCACTGTTTACAGAGCATGAACCCGGAGGCTGCCGGACGATCGCTTCCGGCCTCCGTGCCCTTGAGGCACGCTCCGCAGAGATCCCGTCCGTCTCCTGTGACCCCTTGAGGGTCAAGCACGGCTCCGCATTCCTCGCATACTTTCGGAAGCTCCATTTTGACATTGATGACCGTCTCACCCGCCTGAATGCAATCGCCGTCCTTTACTTCCACGTCGGGATATCTTCCGTGAGCGACTGATTCGGGCGTCTCCTCAGGATCTCTGCCCCCGTATTGCACATCGTTGACGTACGTTCCGTTAAGGCTTCCCAAGTCCCGAATGCGAGCTTGGGGGGGATTTATTTCGAGCACAAAATGGTGACGGGAGACTGTCGGGTCGTCATCGGGGAGGCTTGCACCGCAATCCGGACTGCGGCCAAGGATAAAGGTATCGGGCTGCTCGAACGTAAAGACCCTGTCTTTGAAAGGACCTTGCGTCACACTGAGGGTAACCTTTCCCGGCATTGGGGTCCTTTCGGGAATCAGGGTCCGCTCCTATCCGATTACCTCGGATGGGCACGGGCCGCCACGGAGTATCGTCACCCGCCGCGGAGCGCTCGTTGCCGGCGTCGCCGGTTTCGGCTCACATCCGACGTTGAACGGGATACGCGGCCCGTCAAGGGATTGTGCCGGCGGCACCGTTCCACAACGCGGGGTGAGCACAAGCGCCTCCGGCCCACGGGCACGAGAGAGTCTTGCAGTGAGGGAGAGAGTTCCTTATATGAGGTATTCCAGAAAATGGGAAAGCGAAAAGGATGGCTTTGGCCCGAGAGGTCGCCACGTGCGAAGGCATGGCCGTCTCCCGTTTGAAACCGGCCGAAGATCTGGGGTACATGCTTCTTCATCGGTGCTGCCCAAAATGCCGTTGAAGGTGTTCGAGGACGTCGTCGTGAAGAATTCTGGAAAGACTATAGACGTAACGGATTTCGTGTCAATGAAATTGTCACCGGTCAGGTGTCCGTTCGTTTTCACGCAGCAACAACCGATGGGCTTTCGTTGAGCGGCGCCAAACAACCATGCAATTTCAGTAGATTATAATTTGCGACCGACTCCATGCTATCAGGAGCTTGGATTCAGGATCGGTAGTCCGCGTTGATGCCGACGTACTCCTCGGAGAGATCCGAGGTGAGAATCATCGCCTCGGCTTCCCCTGCCTTCATATCGAGCAGTATTGAAAACTCTTGCTTCTTCATAACCTCGTGAGCCGCGGATTCCCAATCGCCGGCGACGAGCTCCCCTTGCCGGACGATGGGTACCTCGCCGATGAAGAGGTCAATCAGCCTCGGGTCGAACGAGACGCCCGCCCTCCCCGCGGCGGCAACGATGCGACCCCAGTTCGGGTCTTGTCCATGAAAGGCAGTCTTCACGAGGGGAGAATCCGCAATGGTCCGTGCCACGCGATCGGCTGCCTCTCCATTCGGTGCGCCGTAGACGCGAACCTCCACAGCCTTGGTCCCCCCTTCCGCATCCAGGACTATCTGGCGTGCCAGGTCCATGCACACTTCACCGAGAGCCTCTCTGAAAGCGGCCCGGTCCTGAGGGTCCGACCCCAGGTCCCGTGCTTCCGGACTCCCTCCCGCCATCACCAACAGGGTGTCGTTGGTGCTCGTATCTCCGTCTATGGTCACCCGGTTGAACGTTCCCGATGCGCATTCCACCAGTACCCGCTGCAGGAATACCGGGTCAACCTTGACGTCGGTAAGGATCACCGAAAGCATGGTAGCCATGTGCGGCGCTATCATGCCGGCTCCCTTGGCCATACCCAAGAGGTTGAACTTCCCCCCGGAAAAGAGGCCCTCCTTTCGAGCGGTCTTGGGCTTGGTGTCCGTCGTCATCATTGCCCGCGCGACATCCATGAACGATTCAGGGTGAAGTCGGTCAACCAATTCGGGGATCTTGGGTCGCATCCGCTCCGTGGGCAAGGGCGTCCCGATGACCCCTGTAGACATGGGGGCCACAAGGCCGGGGTCGGTACCCAGGGCCTCTGCAACGGCCGCAGTGAGCTCAAGAGCGCCCGAGCGCCCGCGAATGCCGGAGAAAGCATTTGCATTCCCTGAATTGATCAAGACGGCGCGGCATCGACCGGTTGCCAATCGCTCGCGGGTGATCTCCACCGGTGCCGCACACACGATGTTTGTAGTGGTGACGGCCGCTGCGGACGCAGCCGTGTCGGCTACAACGAGGCCGAAATCCAACCGGTCGGAGTCTGCTTTCTTGATGCCTGCGGACAATGCCGCGAATTTGAACCCTTCGATCATCTCGATCTCCATAAATTATATGAGTCGTCGGCAATACCGATGCGGAGGCCGTCCATGGCCCCAACGTCGGTGAAACCCCATGTCGGCCTCACGGCCGGAAACGGTCACTTCGCTCCCGTCCCCCAAGCTCGGCGAGGAATCGCCTCCTCTCCAAGGCAAAGGTGCCGCCAAATCAAACCGGAGCGACCGACGGAAAGGTAAAGGAGAAAGTGGGATGCGGCTCCTTTCGGTCACTGCATCCCACTCTCTCCATGTCACGGTACTGAGCTCGACCGCCTACTCAATGCCGTACCGGACGACTCGGTCGCCGGCACACAGTGTCTCTTGTCAAACTTTGGCGGTCTTCTTGGACTTGGTCGCCTGAAGGACCAGGGGCGCCCCACTCTCATCATGAGTCGGCGATCCGAGATGACGCCAGAGGAGATACTCCACGAGGCCGCTTAAAGCCCCGGAATTTCTGTTTCCCGATGTGGAAGACTGATCTTTGAGCATGCCGAGCAGGTGGTGATTGATGGAGATCGTAGCCCCTTTCTTGGGGCCGGCCAATTTGACGGGTTCCACTGCTGTTTGAGGTTGGGTGGGCTCCTTGCGGGATCTCCACCATGCGAGGATATCTTGGATATCCGTGACAACTTGATTCAGTCCGTCCGCGGTCGGTACCGGCACGGCGATTACCGCTGCCTCGTGCGAGGGCTGGGGTGACTGTGCCTTGGTCCCCCCTGCCGCTGGCTTCCGGGCGGTTGCAATGGTTTCCTGGACTCGCCGTTTGAAGAAGCGCTCAACAGCACCCCTCTTCCATGCTTCGCCTTCCAGGTTGGTAAAGCCCTTTTCGTTGAGGGCCGCCGCGATTTTTTCGAACGAGAGACCCTGGTCTCGTAGTGTTCGGACTTTTTTGATTAACTTCTTTAGATCCTGATTGGTCATCAATCGAAACCTCCGTATATAGTGAATACTCCCTGCCTGTTGATAGGGTGCTTCATCCGCTCCGCAATCTCCGTGTCAGGACCGGATAGGTGGGCCTCCACACGGCATGAACGCGTTCCGTCCACGAGACGGTTGTAATTGAAACTACGGTTCCTTGCAGAGCCTTGGGATCTGCACCTCAGCGCAGGGTCTCAAGATCCGGGGTATAGGAATCACTGGGGGGTGATCCTTGCCCCAGTCGCTCAGCGGATTATCCTCCGTGAAGAGCACTCGCCACGGAGAAATGACAAAAAAATAAGACCAAGCTGAGCACACAGAAAACAAATGTTATTTCTTCAACTTGCAGACAATGCAACTGGCACAAACAACTTTGGGTTATGATGCCACAGACAGAAGCTCCGTTCAAGCAAGAAAGCTCAAGAAAAGACTAGACGGATCAACTTTTCATTTTTTCCTTGATATGCTAGGCTAATCTCATAGAATTTCCAGAGACGTAGACGTTCATCCGCTCCAGGAATCCAGCCCACGGCGATAACGGAGTTGCGGAGAGCTTTTGTCCGTTGCACCATCGCCGCCCGGAGTGAGAGGGTCGCCTTGAAAATGCTTGTTTCGGCTTGGCCCGTGCCCTCACTATTTCGTCGCTACCCTTGGAACGTCCGGTCGGGCAGGGTGTGCGGTGAGATTGCGAGCACGCCGGGTCATGTGTGTTATGAGGCTGAAGGGCGATTTGCCGTGTATCGACTGCTCGATCGCATGGCCTCGGGCATGGCGGCGGCTGCCGGAACGGCTCCGGCGGAGATACCACGGGTGTCGGTTGGTCAGCCTTCCCGGCTGAGTCCGAGAGGTCAATGGTGGAGGTCGGCTCATGAAGGGCACTGAGAAAAAAGGATTTTTCGGCAGGCTGTTCGGTCGTAAGGAAGAAGAGAAGCAGGAAGCCGTGAAGGCTCCGGAGACCCGCAAGACGAAAACCGTTAAGCCGCCTGAGACCGGAAAGGCCACGTCGCCCAAGGCCGAAAAACCCGCTCGCCCCGAAGCCGCGGCCGAAAAGAAGGAGCAGCGCCGGCCGGCGAAGCCTGCGGCCACCTCCGACGCCGTGGAGTTGGAGATGGATATCCCGGAGGAGGATTTTGCCACTGTTGCCATCTCGGCAAGCGATCTTGTCCTGGAGGCGGATCTCAAGGAGGAGGAAAGCTCTGCAGACGCACCTCAGGAATCGCTCCAAGGCGATGATGAGCAGACTGATGTGAGCTCGCAGGTAGTGGCTCGCCAGTACGGTTTCCCCGAGTACACGGACGAAAAGGCCGATCTGCCCCCTGCAAAAGATGCGGCCGAATACGTCATACGCGACACTATGGAGATCAAGGAGTCGGCCCCGGTACCGGCCGCCCTGAGGGAGACGGTCCGTATCGACCGGCGAGAGGCCGAGGAGGCGCTGAAAGAAGCCCGGAAGGTCGAAGAACCGCCGCCGGAAGAACCCGACGTCGAGCCCGCGGTCATCGACGAAGAGATAGTTGTCGATCGGCCGGAAGCGCCCATTGTCCCGGTGGGTATCAAAGATGTCGCTCGTGTCCCCGGTGGGGATTCCCCGGAGGCCTTTGGCGTGGAGAAGAGCTCACAGGTGCTGGCCCGATTCATCGAGACATGCCAAACGCCCTTTAACGTTGCAATTCATGGTGAAGCGGGTTGTGGGAAGACCACTTTCATGAAGATGACGGCCTTCAATTTGGCCGACTCGGAAGTAATCCCTCTCTGGCTCAATGCCTGGGACTATTGCAAAATCGGGTTTGCGGACACCCTCCCCTTCGTACTCATCCGTCATATCATTTCCCGGTTGCAGACCGTGAGCGGCGACAACGAAGCCCAATCGAGCCCGAGAATCGTTGAAGCGATAAAGCTCCTCAACACGGCCGGAGGGACGAGATTTGGGCTTGCTCGGAAAGGCGGCGAAGGAGCAAAGACCGATCGAATGCCGGAATCAGCTCCGATCGCCGATTTGTGTGAAACGGTGCCCCGTGTGAAAACGGCATTGCAGGAGCTGGTCTCGAGCACTCTGGAGTCAAAGGGCAGGTCGCGTGTCGTCGTCTTTATCGACGACCTGGAACGGTTGGAGCCGGCTCGGGCTACGGATCTGCTGGAATGCTTGAACCTCTTCCTGCAACAGGATGGTCTCGTATTTGTGGCGGCCTGCGCCTTGGACACGGTGAGCTGTTGCCCGGCCGGGAACCTCGACGTCGATGGGGACGGCCCCGCGGCAAATTCCCTTTTCCGCAAGGTGTTTCAACTCTCTCTGGATGTTCGCTCCATGGAGTTCAACCGGAAGGGTTACCTGAGAGAGCTCCTCGATCGGGCCAACCTGAATGGTGACGACAGGACCCTCGGGAGACTCCCGGGCCTTCTTGAAACGTCCGTCGGATTCAATCCGAGGGTTATGAAAGGGCTTGTGAACGATCTTGCCTTCTTAGCAACCATGCGGCAAGCGATGGTTTCCGGAGAGGATGATGGAGCCGAGCAACCGATGCATCGGCAAGTCGTTTTCTTCGGCATCCTCTGTTTGCAGAGAGCCTTTCCCCGAGTCTTCAGACACCTGCTTGCAAATGTCGGGAACGAAGCAGCGCTTTCCGATCTTCTTGAGGACGGCCTTCGAAATGAGCGAAACGTGTTGAAATTGGACTTGGCGCACTCCATTTTGGACGGAAACAGTCCCCGGGAAGAGGCCGCAAGCCGTCTTGTCGGGTTCGTAGACCTCCTTTTGGACTGTTTTGACGCCGGATCGTGCGGCAAGAAGCTGAGCCCGCAAGAAAAGGGTGTCATCAAGGAAGGGGTAAAACTTGCAGCCCTCACCGACTCTTCCGGTGCGACCGTTCGAGATTCGGACTCCCAAAAGGGTTTCATGAGAGAATTCTGCTGGAGAGTCAGGAGCCGATTAGCTCGGATCGTACCGGGCCTTGCTCCGGACGCTTCGAGTGGAGATTTGCGCAATTGGCCTTCAGCGAGACCCTGGTTTGCCTTATGGTACGGCGACCAAGAAGCGAAGCGAGCCTGGGAACGCGGTCACGTCTTTTTCGAGCTCGGCTTCAAAGGCCCGGACCGGGACACGGTTGCCATCTCCTTGAAATGCAACACCCCCAAGGTCCTTGAAGTGGGAGTAGCCGCGAAGGCTATCGAAGACCTCAAGATGCTGCCCATTTTGGAAGAGGAAGACTTTGAGCTTCACGACCGCGACGGCGGGTGGATCGAGATTACCAAGGAATTGAAGGTTTCCGGCCTTGGCGCCGCGGGCGAAATTAGTCAGGAAGACGTGGAAAATGTCGCTGAAGAGCTGAAGGATCTCGTTGAAGCAGCGCACGCTCTGTTCGACGTGGCCGTGCCCACACAGGGGGTTTCTAAACCGCGTGAGCAGAAGGCGAGTACAGCGAAGCCGACGTGCAAGACGTGCGGAGCCCACCTGGAAAGAGTGCGCCTCAAAGACGGCTCACTAAGCTACGTATGTCGGCCGTGCGGCAAGACGTACAAGGTCAAAGGCGCAGCGAGCTCGTAAGGCTGAGCAATCCAAGTCAAACGTCTCGTACCGGAGACGTCTGACTCATAAAATGCGATACCTCGACAATGCTCTTCTCATTGGGGAGATCGTGATTCGACCCACGAGACGAAGGCTGATTTCGGTTCTCGTCCGAGGCCGATGCCCGATGTCCGACTCTGAATCCAACGACGGGCAGGTCACGGATCGAGGAGCATTTTGGTACAGTCGGAGCAGGGAAGTTGGAGATCGCCCCGTTCGTGGGATCTCCTGAAAGCTTTGTACGAGCTCTCCCTCCAGATTCGCCCCACTGATTGACGGTTCACATTTCCGAAAACGAGTCCCCCGCGGACGGCTTTCCCAGGGTCTTCACCGAATTCCGTAACGTGGACGGCAGGATTGGTGTACACACACGGAGAAACGTCGCCGTCCACTGAAACGCAGAGGGCGTGCAGCACATTCTCGGTGCACGTGCGTCGTGTCTTTCTCCGAGACGGCAGCCGATAATGGACGTAAATTTCCTTCTCGGCAGCGAGGCTCACCACGTCGTCCATGATGGTCCGGATGCGATGCTCTTCCGCGTCGTCCTCGGGGACAAGGGTCTCGCCGGCAAGCCTGACGTCGGGGACGAAATCCAAGGTGCCGACAACCACCTGTTCTACTCCCAGCCCTTCCAGCAACCGAGGGAGACCGAGCACCCCCGCGAGTCCGGATCTGAGAAGCATGTAGGCCACGTGGACGTGAGGCTTTGACGAACCTCGTGCGTCTTTGGTCCTTTTCACCGACTCTATGGCCTGGAGAACACGACTCAACCGGGTGCCTACGCGTACCGCATCCTGGCTGTCCTCCGTGCCCGCGAGGGAGAAGCCGACAACATCGATCTGCCCCTCGACGGCAAGCTCTGAGGTCCGATCCGACCACAGCATGCCGTTGGTCGTGGTCCCCACGGAACATCCCATTTCTTTGGCAGTGCGAGCCATACCGAAGAGATCGGGATGAAGGAGAGGCTCGCCCCATCCCTGCAGATGGATGTGGCCTGCCTTCCGAAACGCTGGAGCGATCCTGTCAAAGGTTGTAGCAAACATCAGTCGGTCTCTCCATGAGTCCTTTAGGATCTCTCTCGGACAGTACGGACAGGACGCGTTGCAACGAGTGGTAACCTCCACTTGTATCCAATCGAGTGCCGGAAAGAGGAGACGGGACAGAAACTCCTTCACGGTGCTCGCCTCCTTTCTTCTATTCGGGGTGGGGCCCGGAAGGCTCCTCTTCTTCTCCGGAGGGGCGGAAAGAATCATTGCCTCCAGTTTACCATACCGCTTCGTCCGCGCCGCATTCTCATGAACCTCTCCAATGACGGCCGACATCCCCTCAGGATGATGAAGTCGGGAGAGAGGGCCATGTCCCGTGCGGCACCATTCGTGGCCTGCGATCTCTTTGACTTGGAATCCCGTTGACGATAAAATATTAGATTAGTGTGCATTGCTGTCGGATCGGGAATTGAGAATCCCCCCCTGGGAACGGGTGTTGGAGCAGCCAAGGAGTTTCAGCCGGTAATTAGATGTCATCCGGAGTATGCGGTTTTCAGGGTCAAACCCCTCAATGTTCCCGCATAGTACCAGACTTGGTGGTCTTTTCGGAAAATCGGTTCAGCAATAGCGACCATTTATCGAGACCCGATACAAAAACAGGGAACGGCGCGCGGTGCATTCGTCCGGGCTTCCCGATCCCATCGGGGAGTGCGGGGACATATACGGCCGCCGATCGCCTTTGGTGAGAGTGAGTAGGAGATGGGGTCACCAGACACCACGTGTGTTCTCTACATTGATGACGATGTCGGGCCGGCGCGGCTGTTTCAGCGTCGGCTCAAACGTTTCGGATACGAGGTGGAGATAGCTCGGGACGGGGAACAGGGCCTGAGCATGTACGAGACCGGAGCGTACCATCTGCTGTTCGTGGATCACCAGATGCCCGGTTGCAGCGGTTTGGAGGTTATTCGCAGACTTGCCGAGGCAGGGCCTCTCCCCGCGACGATCATGATCACCGGAGCCGGTGACGAGACGGTCGCCGTCGAGGCCATAAAGCTTGGAGCCATCGATTACGTGATTAAAGATGCCGACGGGCGGTACTTGGAGTTGATTCCGAGCATAATCGACCGCGCTCTGACAGGGCAGAGACTGTTGGAAGAGAAGCGGAGGGCCGATGAAGCTCTGTTGGAAAGCGAATCGAGATTCAAGCGACTGGCCGAGAACATACAGGAAGTGTTCTGGTTGAGCTCCGGTTGGGAGTTCATGTACGTCAGTCCGGCCTATGAACAGATCTGGGGAAATTAGTGTGAATCGTTGTACCGGGATTCAGGCTCGTTCCTGCAATCCGTCCACCCGGAGGACCGGGACACCGTGATCGCCGCGTTCGAAAGTCGAGAGCGGGCAGAAATAGAATTCAGGATTATCCGGCCTGTCGGCACTACACGCTGGATCGGGTCCCGATTGTTTCCCATGGAGGGGGAAAAGGGCGGAGCTCCTGACAAAGCGGGAATTGCCGAAGACATTACCGAACGAAAGAAGTCGGAGCAAATCCCCATCCAGTCGGAGCGGCTTAAGGCAATAGGGGAGCTTGCCCGGGGAGTAGCCGACAACTTCAATAACCTCCTGCAGATCGTAATGGGGTCAGCGAACTCGCTGTCTTCAAACTTGGAATTGGGGGACCTGACTGCCGCCAAGGCCGACATCAACCAAATTTTGGAAAGCTCACGCTCCGGCGCGGAAACGGTAAGACGACTTCAGACGTTCGCTCGATCGAAGACCGACAGATTCAGGACTGAAGCGCAGGTCTTCGACCTCTCGGAGCTGGTCTGGCAGGCCATTGAAATGAGCAAGATTTGGTGGAAGACCATTCCCGAGCGCGAGGGTATTTCCGTGAATATGGCCGAGACTCTCACCGGTCATTGCATGGTGCAAGGGAGACAGGGCGAGCTCTTCGAGGTGGTCGTCAACCTCATCAGGAATGCGGTGGAGGCCCTACCCCAGGGAGGGGATATACGTGTCGGTACCGTCGCGGAAGACGGGTGGGCGATCTTGACCGTAGAGGATAACGGTGTTGGAGTGGCGGAACAGAATCTCGGCAAGATCTTCCAACCTTTCTTCACCACCAAGGGTTGCGAAAGAGCGGGTATGGGGTTGGCGGGCAGTTACGGAATCATCACCGGGCACGGAGGAGAAATCTCGGTTCGGAGCGTTCGAGGCGAGGGAACAACCTTCACCGTTCGCCTCCCGGAATCCCTTTCCGTCAAAGCCGATGAGGGTCAGGGGGAATAACTTCGGTTTTGAGCTGAGGCTTGGAATCATCGTCCCTGAGGTCGTGGAGCGTGCAGTCTGCACGCTTGCCCACGGATCGACCTAAGGCCCCGGTCTTTGCATAAGGCGCATGCAGTACCCCCGGCAGGGCTCAGCCGGGCAAAGCGACGGAGGATGCGTCGGCAAAAGGCACATCTTGCAGATTACAAGGGAATCTGGTATACTGTGTGTCCTGTGGGAAGGAAGACATCGAGGGCTGAACGTGAAAAGAAATCTGATACTCGCGCTGGCTGTTCTGATCGTACTGACCGTGGCTCCTTTTGATTGCTTCGCTGGTGGCGGTGGTCGTCCCGTGGGCCCTCCGCTCGATCAGACCCTCATGGGAATGAAGGAACAGGGCGTTTGGTATTTCCCCTGCGTGGCACCGGTGTACCAATGGAGAATACCGCCCCACTTCGTCACATACGCTCCGCCTCCTCCGCCTTGCATGCCGCCCGTTCAATGCGCGCCCCCGCCCAAGCCCCTGATCAAAGTCTATCGATAACTGGGCTAGATTCGAGCGGTGGGCTGCGTTTCGCCGTTGACTCTATACCGAGATATGGCTCCGCTCATATAAATTCGCGGCGTTCTTCGAGTTGAAGGCCGATGAGCCTTCTGCGACATTGTAGCCGGGAATCGGTGCGGTGTTTCCAAAAGTAGCAGCGCCTGTTTGAGACTTACGGCAGACCCGACAACCAGCGGGCAGGATGCTATCTACAGACTTCCCGACAACCCCAAGCAATTCATTTCCTAAATACGGTGCCGGAAGGCAATCGATTGCAGGATGACCCCGAATGGTCCCAGGTCGTCACCCCGAGCGAAAGCCGGGGTCCAGGGTGTTCGGAAAAGCCCGGATTCCTGCCTCTGCAGGAATGACCGAGAGAGGGTCCGATCCTGACTTCGCTTCTGAGGCATGCCGTCCGTGTCGTGAAGTCATTTTTCTGATTGTGAAATAGTATAGCCACTTGCTAACGCCGCTAGATGTGAAATGCGCGACCTAACTTATGACATCGAATATTATGGCTCTCTTCGTTTCCCGCAGTTTCTAAGGCGCTATACTCCTTACGGTCACATGCCGATGCCCAAACCGGGCAAGAAGGCTCCCACTGCTATATAGATCCCTACCCCGGCAAGGAGCGCTCCCGCCGCCTTCTTGATCACCAGATTCGCCGACTGCATTCGTGACGAGCCGAGAAGATGTTTCGCCGCTCCCGCGGATGTGCCCACGGCGAGAATCAGCAGCGAATGGCCGATGCCGTAACAGAGCATCATGACACCGCCGAACAATGCCCCTTTCAAGGGAATAAGGCTCACGATGAGCAGCAAAGCCGGGCCGGTACAGGGGAGCGAGATCAGTCCGAACATGAATCCGAACAAGGCAGCGCCCAAGAAACCCGTAAACTTTGGCAGGCTTTCTTGGGAAATGGGGAGAGGTATGTGAACCAGGTCCATGAAATGGAGCCCGAGGAGAATGCAAATCGCGGCCACCACATAGACCATGTATTCCGATTGGAGAAACGGCGCGGCGGCCAACCCGACGGTAAAGAGTATGGCCAGCTCCACGCTGAACCCCAGGATGAAGACCAACGTGAAGAGAAAAGCCTTCCCTGCGCTCATGCGCTCGTCCATGCCGCCGATGAATCCTATCAAGAGCGGAACCATCACGAGCACACATGGATTCATGGCGGTAAGTCCGCCCCCCACAAGCGACCCGATTGCCGCGAGACCTATGCTTCCCGAGCCCACCCACTGCTGAACTACTGGAAAAACCGAATCCATGCAACCTCTCCTCGACTCAAGCATTCATTCCAAGAACTTTGCTCGGATAACCGGATCGCCATTCCCCGGACCGCCGCCAAGTCTGTGCTCTCTCGCGATCACCGGTTGCAGCCTCGGAGTGACTCTCAGCTCACTCAAATCGGCCAAAATCAGCGAGCCGATCCGGCATGAGGCGATTGCGTTTGAGGCGGCGGTCCTGCCGCCCCCGCCCCCGGGGATTGCACTCCCATTTTGGCAAAGATTTGAGCTATCCGGTCTCTTTCAAGCGTTCCCTCGTTCCGGAAAAACTCCTTGCCGTCCGGCAAAAGAAAAACCTGGGTCGGCATCATTCTGATCCTGAAGCTTCTCACGAGATCCTTGTTCGCATCCATGTCCACGGTAATGACAATAGCCCTGCCCGAATAGGCGCGGGACATCTCCTTCAGAATGGGCTTCATGTACTTGCACGGGATGCACCACCCCCTTCCGAATTCCAAGAGAATCGGTACACGTTTGGCAAGCAATGCTTGCAGGTTGATCTTGGGCTCGGCTGCATAACCCGGCAGCGCCGCAACCCATTGCACGATGCAGAGACCCAGTACAACCCTTAAGAGGGCTCTTCTCATGTCCACGATCCTCCTTGATCCAATTCTCCGGTCATTTTCTTCCCGCTCTTACGCGAGCCATTTCAGAATATCGGCTTCCTTAGGCACCTTTCCCGCAACCTTTACCTCGCCGTCCACCACCAGGGCCGGAGTCATAAAGACACCGTATTGGGAGAAGACCTTGAGGTCCTCAACCTTGACGACTTCCGCATCGATCCCGTTCTTGTCCACAAGCTGAGAAACCAAGTCGTACAGTTTGTGACATTTGGTGCACCCGACGCCCAGAATTTCTACTTTCATCTCTCTCCTCCATGTTTCCGCATTGATTGCATCAACCTTTTTTCATCCGCACAAACGAATTCCGTGGGGTATAAGTCGTGATTACTGCATCACTGATTTAAGTGGCGAACCGTTGAGGCTCCCTTGAGCGCTTCCCCGTCACCTCACCCCATCACCGCCCCGAACAGCATGCCGGCCACGGCAGACAAAACACAGACCAGCCCCACGCTGAACAGTCGGCCCGTGCACCAATTCCGGCAAAGACCGCTCGGCGAAGTCGGCCGACACTGTTGTAATCGATATCTTCCGTCAATAAAGCTCCGCAGATTATGGCCGAGCCATTTCACCGTAAATATTTTGCTAGTTTTCCAATTCCTAAATTAGTGCGGTGCGGTAACACACTCCCCGCCCCCTCGAACATGGTGAACATCGGGAATTAAGCAACCATTACGGAGCGTTGTTCCTCAAGCCGCCGGATGACGACCCCTTCCACGCATCCCATAAAATCCAGGGCACACGGCATGGTAAGACTGTACATGATCTTGAGGCCCTCCCTCCGGTCCACCACAATGCTCGCCTTCTTCAGGACGGAGAGATGCTTGGAGACATTGGAGATGCCGGTACCGGTATGGGCTACGATGTCACAGACGCACTTTTCGCCTTCTCGTAGGAATTCGATGACTCCCAGGCGTATAGGGTGCCCCATGGCCTTAAAGACCTCGGCTTTCAGTCGGAGCCGTTCTTTTTCACTGGGGGTCATGGCTTCTCCTTATTTCGTCATTTGGGAAAATAGTAAATCCAACCCGCTCCCGTGTCAAGGATTTTCTTCGCCTGGGAAGTTTTATTTTACCATTCGGAAAAATAATCGGAATTTAAAATACTTCAGAGGCTCTTGATCCGCGGCAACCTGTTGACCCAGGTCACTTGGGTATTCCCAACGCGAACCAATCCCCTCTCCCGAAAGAAGGTCGCGGGAACGACGGATCGCCGGCGTTCGGGACGAGGACGTCGGAACGCGGCCGCCGGATTTGCCTTGACCGGCGGAAGAGCTGAATGTTATTGTGTAATCAAGAGTATATACGTTTCCTGCCGTGAGTGGAGACAACTGATGGCCTTGAGAACACCGAGACAGGTCGGAGGTCGGTCCGAATCGTTGGTGAGACGTGCAAGGGATTTTGTCGAAGCCGCAAAGGATCACCAATTGAGGCAAGCCCAGCAGATTCTTGACGCCGGTGGTACCGCCGATCCCCTCGACCCCTATGTAACACTGTGTTTTCTGGAAGCTGCCTATGAGGGACGGACAAAGCTCGTGGAGACCCTTTTGGCAAGGGGGATGGATGTCAATGCCTCCATCCGGCGGGACAGAGTACTTGAATTGAGGCATTACAAGCAAGGTCTGTTCGAGGACGAGCGGACCGCGCTGATGCTTGCTTCTCGTCAGGGGCATGCCGGAGTGGCGAACCTCCTTTTGAGCAGTGGAGCCGAAGTCAATGCTCGTTCGGACGGTGGAGCCACTGCGCTACTCTACGCTTCGTCCAACGCCCATCCCGAGGTGGTCCGGGTTCTCCTGGATCGCGGCGCGGACGTCAACGCGCAGGACGAGTCCGGCCAGTCGGCGTTGATGGAGGTATTCCATCGGGACAACGATTCGGAAAAGATCATCGAAATCGTCACCATGCTCCTCGCCGCGGGAGCAAACCTCAATCTCATGAACGACCATTACGAAACCGCGCTCGTCTACGCAGTCCAGAGCGGTCTGGTTCCGGGAGTCCGGATCCTCCTGGCCGCCGGCGCCGACACCAACATCGAGCGCCCGGACGGTCGTAATCCCGCGGTACTTTCTGTTGCGGTGACCAAGCAAAAGGAAGTTTTCGACCTGCTCATGGAAGCCGGAGCCGCCCCCAGAGAAGAGTATGTCGAATTGCTCAAACAACTGAGCTGATCGAGCTATGTGCCATTTCACGAGAGAAGAAGGACTCAGGTCGGAACATCCAGTCCGGAACGGCAACGATCGATCAGGGGTCATTCTGAAGAACCAAACCACGAGAGAACCCACGCTGAAAATACCTAAATCCCTGCAGACAGCTCTTTCCAAAGTCCGACGCGTCGTCGAGGCATCTCGACTCTCAGTTCGACGAGCCCTCGGGGAAAGCCCGCGCCGGCTGTTCATTATACTCATCGCACTGGTCGGGCAATTGGTCTCACCCGGTAGTGCCTGGTCATTTCAGGCGCATCCTGCCCCGGAAGGCCTCTATGCGCATCAGATGGCCCACCTGTTCTTCATCGTTGCCATGGCTATGCTGGCGTACTGGCTCCAGTACAATCGATTTACTACCCTCCGAGGTTGGCGTCTCATCCAGGTCTCCTGCATCCTGTTCCTCGTTTGGAACCTCGTTGCGATGACCGGGCACTGGGTGGAGGAGCGCATTCCCCGTGAGGTGCTCCAGGGCGATCCGGATTGGACTCAGAGGATTGGACTTGGCACGGAGCGTCTCAATTGGGCGTACTATTTCCTCAAGCTCGACCATCTCGTCTGCGTACCTGCAATCATGTGTCTCTTCTTTGGGGTGAGGTCCCTTTATCGGGAAGTGTTGAACGAGGAGCCCAAGAGCGATGACTGAATCCTACTCCATGGCTCCCATTTGGTTCACCGACGTTTTCGGCTCGGCATCGATGGTAGTATTTTCATTTCTCACTCTCTTTTACGCACGAAGACTCGTGAAGGCTCAGCCCGCCAACGTCATCTGGACGTATCTGCTATGGCTGTCTGTTGCGCTGTTGATCTTTGCCGTATCGCGATCGGTGGGACATATTGCCAAGCGCATTCTCCTCATCTTCTCCATGCGGGACGTCTGGACGACACTTCGGCCATACAGCGGAGGCTTGAATACGTTGACGTTCGTGATGGTGGCATCCATCACTCTGTTCTTCCAGCGGGTCCAGAAGATCCACACTGCAATTCTCGACGACAAACGAGCCCTGGAGCAGGCAGGACGAGAGGTTATGCGCTTGAACAGGGACCTGGAATCCCTCGTCAGGCACAGAACAGATGAGTTGAGCCGGTCGGAGCGAAAATATCGCCGCGTCTTCGAGAGCTCCATGGACATGATTTTCATTCTGGACGACGAAGGACGCTTCGTGGACATCAACAGGGCCGGCCTGATCACCTTGGGGTACGAATGGAGGGACGAGTTCATCGAAAAGATGGATCTGGGACGCCTCTTCGTGTCAACGGAGGATTACTCCCGATTCGATGAGGACATCAGACGAGACGGGTTCGTCAAAGACCGAGAGTGCCGGTTGAAAACCAGAAACGGTACGGAGCTGTTCATGCTCCTCAGTGTGACGGCAGGCAGGGACGAAGAGGAACGACTGGTAAGGTACGAGGGATTGGCCAAGGACGTCACCTCTCGCAAGCACATGGAGAGACAGCTCCAACAGGCCGACAAGCTGGCTTCCCTCGGTCAGATTTCCACCGGCCTCGCACACGAGATCAACAATCCCTTAGGCGTGGTGTTGGGGTACACGCAGTTGCTGCTCCGCGAAACCGCGACCGGCACCCAGGCACATGACGATTTGAAGACCATTGAGAAACACGCGAGAAATTGCAAGCGAATCGTGGACGATCTCCTCAAATTTGCACGGGGCACGAAAACAAGGAAATCCTCAATCGATGTCAATGAATGCGTGAGCGAAGTGGTCTCGCTCCTGGCCCATCAATTCGAGTTGGAAAAAATCCTCCTGGAAACGAGCCTGCATCCGGATCTCCCGCGGCTGGTGGCGGACGGCGAAAAGCTCAAACAGGTGTTCATGAATTTGCTCATGAACGCACGGCAGGCCACCGACCTCGGGGGCCGAATCTCCATAGAAACGCGGAGAGACACTGCCGGCAAGGGGATCAGTGTAGCCTTTTCCGACACCGGATGCGGTATACCCGCCGAGACGATCGACAAGATCTTCGATCCCTTCTTCACCACGAAACCGGTTGGAGAAGGCACCGGATTGGGGCTGTCGGTCAGTTATGGTATTATCCAGGATCACAGCGGCCGGATTGAAGTGAACAGCGAGGTTGGCAAAGGCAGCATCTTCACTATCGTCTTGCCTTTGGACGAGACCTCGGCCGGTGCTGCGGAGCTCAAGGGAAGCCCTGCGGGAGTCCGTAATGAGTGAACCGATCAAGGCAAGACTGCTGATCGTCGACGACGAAGAGGACATGCTCAAGCTGCTAAAAAGGAGCCTCTCAGCGGATCTCGACTGCGAGATTGAAACCGCTCCCAATGCGTTCCAGGCACTGGCCCTACTTGAAGGAGGTCCTTTTGACGTAGTCTTGGCGGACATCCGTATGCCGGGCATGGACGGCATGGAGTTTCTGGAGCGGGTGCACCGCACCTACACCGGTCTGACCGTGGTGCTCATGACCGCCTACGGCACCATCGACCTTGCTGTGCAAGCCATCAAGAAAGGCGCCTACGACTTCATCACCAAACCGTTCGAGCACGACAAGCTGGCCCATTTATTGGCCAAGGCGCTGGAGCGGAGCCGTCTCGTGATGGAAAACCTTCTGTTGCAGCGTCGTGTCCGGGAACAGGAGAAGTTCCAGGAGATGGTTGGTGTAAGCCCGAAAATGGAGAAGGTCTTCGAAACCATCCGCCTCATAAGCCAAACCGACGTTACCGTGCTGCTCACCGGGGAATCGGGCACCGGTAAGGATCTGGCGGCGAGAGCCATTCACAGTCTCAGCATGAGGAACTCAGGCCCTTACGTGGCGGTGAATTGCCCGAATCTTCCGGAGAATATCCTTGAAAGCGAGCTCTTCGGGTACAGGAAGGGGGCATTTACCCACGCGACGTCCGACAAGAACGGACTCTTCTGGGAAGCCCAACGCGGCACCATATATCTGGACGAGATTGGAGACATCTCCCTCACCCTTCAGACAAAGCTCCTCCGGGTGCTCCAGGAAAAGGAGATGCGACCGCTGGGCCAAACCAAGAGCATCAAGGTGGACGTCAGAATCATCGCTTCCACAAATCAGGATTTGGCGACAAAGATCCGCGAGAACCTTTTCCGCGAAGACCTCTTTTACCGTCTCAATGTCCTCTCCCTCCACATGCCCCCGTTGAGGGAGAGACCGGAAGACGTGCCCTTGCTCGTCGATCACTTTCTGGGCAAATTCTGCCGGGAATACGGAAGAAAGCCCAAGACCGTGGCTCCAAGTCTGATGCATCGCTTTCTGACTCACCGCTGGAAGGGAAACGTCCGTGAGCTGGAAAACATAATCAGCCGTGCAGTCCTCCTTTCGGCAGGCTCCGAGATTCAGGCCGAAGACATCGAATGGCAAACAGATACCGCCGCGGATTGCCTCGTTGCCGAAGCGCTGAAGGATCTTCCCTACAAAGAGGCGAAAGCCAGAGTGCTCGAACGATTCCACCACGAATACCTCTCCGAAGTGCTCGTCCGGAACAACAGCAACGTCACCAAGGCTGCCAAGGCATGCGGTCTGGAACGGCAGGCCCTCCAGCAGGTGATGAGAAGGTACGGGATTAAGCCGAAGCATTTCCAATCGACCGAGGACTGATCCCACTGTTTCCGTCGATCCAAGTCGGGGCGGAGTGTTGATGCGAGACGATACCGGCGCCCGTGAAGCGGGCACTCCGCCGGCCGACCCGGTGCAATAATTATATTGCACTGCAGCGATTCTCACCCAAACTTCGTAAGTTCCCAATCATATTCTAACAAACCATCAATTCCGGCGATTGGTGCCACTATTCAATTGCATCGGAGGCCCTGATCGGTGCAGCTTGCCTTCACCTCCAGCAGGACATTCCTTCGTGAAATAAACGTGATTTCAATATGTAACCGAACAGCTCGGAGCCATGTGAGCTCCGGCACGGTAATTGCTTCCTAGTCAAAATATCCGAACGGGTCCCGGTATACCTCGTTGACAGGACACCGGAACGGTTAGCCGGACCGCTTTTCGGTGCTCTCGCACCGCAAGACGTAAGAGACGAAGAAAATCGCCGATGATCGTGCTGCAGCGTCCGAGTCGGCTCATGAGTCAAAGTTGTGCCGCATAGACTTAAGGATATGGGAGACGATTGTGGCCACCATTCTGGTTCTCGATGCCGAAGCGGACACTCGGATGCTTTTCAAGCGCTTCCTGGAGCGAGAAGGGCACGAGGTGATCGCCTGTGACGATCATCGTCATGCCCTTGAGGTGGTCGCTTCAAGGAATCTGGACCTGGCCATTGTCAACGTGGATGCGGGTCAAAGGAATACCACGCCGGTGGGTCAGTTGCTCAGAAGTGAAAACAGCAGGCTGAGAATACTTGTCATCACGGATTTCCTCCACGACGAGTGCAAGGAGATTGTCGCGGAAAAGGAATTCCTGTTGAGGCCGGTGGAATTGGACACCATCGAAGCAAGAGTCCGCGAGCTGCTCGACTCGGCCCCGCCGGGGGTCGGTTGAGTTGGGCCGATTCCTGCACAAGAGGTGGGATAACGGCAATGCCGGACAAGTTGACCGCAAACTATCGGGAATCGGTCTCCTCTCGGATTGGGCATTGCCGCGCGAAGGGTGACTCGGAACTAACGCTTTCGGTTACGCTCGAACCGAAATTTGCGAACAGGAGGTTTATATGAATCGAAAGAAGTGGATTGTCATCGGCATTCTGGCTGCCGTTGCGGTGGTGGCTACCATCGTGCTGACGGAGCCGGCTATGGCCGGGAAACTTGAGGACGCCATTGCAAAGACTCCCCAGGGCGCCGGCAAGGGAATGATCGATGCCAAAGCCTCTCCGGGGTGGCTGGGGATTCCGGGAGCTCCTCATCCGTTCCTGCTTTACGGTTTTCTCTGGGCCGTATGGGTTGGCTGGATCTTCTCCTCGGTAGGAGCATTCGGCGGTATCATGGCGGGAGTCGGTCACATCACCATATTCGGTTTGGCAGATTACGCAAAGACCTTTAAGAAAACCAACCCGACCCTCAACAAACTGCTCACCGACTCCATCCGGGTGAGCAACCAGTACCTGGTCGGACTCTCGGCATTCATTTCAAGTACAAACTACTATCGGATGGGCCGCCTGGTGCTCCCGCTGGGAATCTGTCTGGCCATCGGTAGTGTTGCGGGATCGATTCTGATACCCGTCCTCACCGCCGGTAAGATTAATCTGAGCGCCTATCTGGGATACTTCGGTCTGTGCGTGTTCGTCATCGGCGCCTTCCTCTTTTACGAAACCACCGAACGGGGCCAGAGGGGCAAGAAAGCTGCAAAAGCAGCGGCTGAAGCGTTTGAGAAGGCTCATATCAAGCGAGCCAGCGGCGAGCAGGTGGATGAGGAGGCCTCGGGCGTGCATACGAAATCCTGGAGTGCGACCCGTATAACCTTCACGTTTTACGGTGTCGAGTTCTCCTTCAGCCCCATTACCCCGATAATCGGAGGATTCCTCATTGCCGCTCTCGCATCGTTCCTGGGAGTCGGCGGAGGATTCCTCTTCGTGCCGTTCCTCACTTCCATAGCGGGTCTACCTATGTTCCTCGTGGCAGGAACCTCCGCATTGGCCGTTTTGATCGGCATGATAACGTCGATCTTCTCGTACATGTTCATCAAAGGCATACCCGTGTACTGGCCGCTCATCGGGATCGAGCTGGTAGGGATCTTCGTCGGCTCCATGATTGGACCGAGAACATCGAAGTACATCCCTGACATCTGGCTCAAGAGGCTCTTCGTGGTCTTGGCGCTTTACGTAGGACTTCGTTACGTGACCAAGGGATTCCTCGGGTATTCAATCGTGCCGCCTTTCTAGACCGTCCGTGAAAGCCGGCGCCTGAGCGCACAGCAGAAGGGGAGGCCCCCAGAGACGTGTGGGCCTCCCCTTCTCAGGACTTTTGGTGAGCGATTATGCAGATAAACATGATATTAGATGCGGTTGATCCCTTTGTGATATGGTGGTACCGGATCACCGGGTACGCTTTTCCGGACTTCCTGATCGGCACCTTTGTTCTCGCATTAGTAGCCGTCATCCTTGGTGAATTCACCATTTCCCTGGCATATCTTGCCAACAGAAAACGCATCGAGAAAGAAACCGGTGAGGCTCTTCAGTACCAGAATCTTTCCATTGACGCTCTGAAGGCGAAGAACAAGCACGCGTACAAGGCTTCCAACAAACTTGCCAACGACGCGTTCGGAAAGACGTTCTTTATGCAGATCGCCATGTCGAGCGCATTTCTTTGGCCCATACCGTTTGCGCTTGCCTGGATGGACTATCGGTTCGCCGATGTGGACTTCCGGATCTTGTTCACCGATCACTTGGTCGGATATGCGTACGTGTTCGTGCCCCTCTATGCCGCTGCATACATGGCTTTCAAACGTATCAAGTACAGGATCCCTTATTTCAAGAGGATCAAGTCTCTTCTCGACGCCAACGAAAAAGACTCCTCGGAAATGAAGAGCTTTACCGATCTTCTGCCCGTCAGAAAAGAGGCTCCCAACACATGAAATGACTGCTCCACGCAGAGCTTCACATATACAGACAGATGCGGAGATCTCGAGAAGATCTCCCGGAATTCGTAACGACACACAAGGTTCGACCTAAAAATAGATCGAAAGGGTGATCAGATGCCTGAAGACAGTAAGAAGATAGTCTACAGCGTTTGCGCGATGTGCACGGTACGGTGCCCCATCGAAGTCGAGGTGGAGAATAACCGTATCAAGCATATCTGGGGGAATCCCCACATTCTGGGAGGCCGCTTTCTGTGTCCTCGCGGCGCAGCCGGCAAGGTATTCGAAAACGACGATGAACGCCTCCAGCAGCCCATGATTAGGGACGGCAAAAGAGGCGCCGGCAAATGGCGGAACGTTTCCTGGGACGAAGCGCTCGATTTCATTGCAGGAAAGCTGAAGAAGATTATGGACGAAGACGGAGGACGCAGCATAGTGCTCGGGGACCGGGGAGGCGGATTCACCGACCTTCAAAAAGCTTTCATCAAGGCACTCGGCTCGCCCAACTACTTCAATCATCACGGTTCTTGCTCCAACAGCGTTCACAACGCGCATAATTCCATTGCAGGCCACAGACGAAACACGGTGTCCTACGATTTAAAGAATTGCAAGTACGCCATCCTCTACGGGAGGAACATTTTCGAGGCTATAGGCACAAAAGAGGCTGCAGACTTCATGGACGCCATTGAGTCCGGCATGAAGTTCGTCCATCTCGATCCTCGGTGGAATTATACCGCCACCAAGGCTCACAAATTCCTCATGCTGGCCCCGGGTACGGATTATGCCTTCAATCTCGCACTGATCAATGTGATCATCAGGGAAAACCTCTATGATGCGGAATTCGTGGACAGGTGGGTGGTCGGATTCAAGGAGTTGGAGAACTTCGTACTACCCTACACGCCTCAATGGGCGGAAAAGGAGACGGGCATCTCTGCCAAGGAAATCATTGAAATAGCCCACGAGTTGGCTGAGGCCAAACCATCGGTAATCCTCAACCAAGGGTGGATGACTGCGTGGACGGAAAATGACTTCTATTTGAGGAGGTCCATTTATATTCTCTACGCCCTGCTGGGTGCATACGAGGCAAAGGGAGGGCTTCTCTTCAATAAAGGCGAGCCCGCGGCCGGGTACAAGCCCGTTAAAATGCTGGCGTCCCTCCCCCCCAAGGTGGAGGAGAAGAGGTTCGACGGAGTAGGTTGGAAATATCCGCATCTTTCCGCGGACTACGGCCTTGCCCAGACTCTTCCCGGGGCAATACTGTCAGGTGAGCCTTATCCCATAAAGGCATTTATCTGCTACCGATTCGATCCTCTCGCCTCGTTCCCGGATCCGGTCGCATACGTGGAAGGCTTGAAGAAGCTTGATCTCTTGGTGGCCATTGACGTCAACTACAGCTTGATCTCCAGGTGGGCCGACGTGGTACTGCCTGAGGCAACGTTCCTCGAGCGCACGGACCCAATCCTGGTCAAGAAGGGTCCCAAACCCGCACTATGGTTAAGAAGACAGGCAGTGGAGCCTAAATACGACTCAAAACCGAAATGGTGGATAATCAAGCAGTTGGCAGAGCGGCTTGGCGTAGGGCAGTATTTTCCCTACAACACCATCGAGGAGCTTATAGCCTGGCAACTCCAGGATACGGGGTTAACGCTGGCCGACTTCGACGCGAAAGGCTATGTCCCCTTGTCCAAGAAACAGATCGTATGGGATCGTGAGGACGGCCTGAAGTTCAACACTCCCTCAAAGAAGATAGAGTTCGTTTCGAGCATGCTCACCGACGCGGGCATTCCTTCTTTTCCACCATATGAGAGTCCGAAGAAACCTCCCAAGGGACACTATCGTCTGCTCACGGGAAAAATCGCAGTGCATACCCAGGGAACCACGCTGAACAATCCGTATCTCAATGAGATCCAGACTGAAAATAGGCTTTGGATCAACTCCAAGGAAGCATGGAAACTGGGGATTGAAGATGGCGACATGGTGGAGGTCTCGGCCAACGGGGTGACTCAGACCGTGAAAGCGGCGGTGACCGACTATATTCATCCGGAGGCCGTCTTTACCCTCCATGGGTTCGGTCGTGATGTTCCGGAGCAGACAAGAGCCTTCAATCGGGGCATGCGCGACAACACCCTCATGAAAGGTTTGCTTCAGGTGTCAGTGGGAGGCAACTGTCCGATAACGGAATGCTTCGTAAAAATCGAACCGGTTTCGTAATTCATCCGGCAGAGGTGCAACATGACGGACTACTACATATATCAGGATCGTTTCCGATGCATAGGGTGCAGAGCCTGCGAACTTCACTGCAAGACCGAAAAGGATGTCCCGGTCGGGGCTTCCCTGTGCAAGATCATCCCTGTTGGACCTAAAGAGGTTCGGGGTGTGCCGCGAATCGAATTCGTGTTCATGCCCTGTTTTCAGTGTGAAGAAGCATGGTGCATGGCAGCGTGTCCCACCGGCGCCATGTCCAAACGGGAAAAAGACGGTATTGTCTCAATAGAGGAGTCACGATGCATAGGCTGCAAAGCGTGCATCACGGCCTGTCCCTGGGGCGCGTGCCAGTGGGACGCGGACAGGGGCAAGGCGTACAAGTGCGACTACTGCAAGGACAGGCTTGACCAGGGCCTTGAGCCGGCGTGCGTGACGGGCTGCGTCACGAAGGCTCTGAAGTGGGTGAGTCCGGGGGCGTCGTCGATCTCCAGACGCGAAAGATTTGCCGGCAAGATCGCAAAAGGGACTCCTCGTTAACGGAGGAGTATCGATTCCATGTTTTCTAAGGTGCGAGCGTCCCTCAGGAGATCTGTCGGCGGCAGGTTATTGTCCGTCTTCGCCTGCAGCGTTAAACTTGGGGGATGCGGGCGCCGTTCGGAAGTCGATCGCCCGGCTCTCGACGGCAGAGTGACGACGCTAGCCTCGGTTGCGTGCCCTGTTCCAAGGAAGGAAAATGCCGGACCAATTTCGACTGTTCCGGCTCTGTAGACACGATTTATCGAAATCGTTTCGGGTCGTGGTGCATCTTTCTCCGTCCCTTCTACGGCAACATGAGAAGAGGTCCAAAGTAGAGACGATTTCAGGGCCGGCATCGGAAGAGTGCAAGACAGGGAGGAGCCGTCAGTCGGTAGGGGTACGCCCGGCCCTGTCATTACGAGACTTCTTGTCGCCGGGCATGGTCCGGCAGGCCGGGCCCCATGGCGGTTGCCACTATGCAGGACCTGCTCTCGAGCTGCACGGCTATGGAGCGTACAAATGAAGAGCTCGGAAGAACCCCGAAATCCCGATCGTTCCCAACGGTCCGGCCTCCCGTGCGTTTTCGACTTGTGCCTGCAACTTCACCGGTCCGGGGAAATCGATCGGGAATCACTGGTTGCCTCCTTACCCGGTTGTATCGGTTGCGGAGCATGTGCGACACTGTGTCCGCAGGCCGGCATAGAGATACAGGATCGCGGACATGAACGCCTGATCTTGCGCAACGGCAACGTGGTAGTCAGAGTCATCATGGAGAAATGCGAAGGCTGCGGAGAGTACCACGTCGCAAGCGTTCTGATGGAACAAGTGGCCAGATTGGTGAACTATCCGAGAGAGGTAGTCGACAAGAACCTCTGTCCTGTGTGCAAACGCATCGCACTGGCCGCGGCGCTGACGGGAAATGAGCCCAATTTCCACCGGGTACGCTCAAAGGAGAAAGAGCTCTCTGAGTGAGCCACAATCTTGGGTTCCATTTCCAAGTCACGGAGGATAACTATGAACCCGAAACCTTGTTTTCAACCTGGACCGGGTGCAGACTCGGAACATATCGCTTACGACGAAGACGGCCTGAAACGTGAATCATCGGCGCCGTGTCAGCTCCATTGCCCCACGGGTACCGATATACCTTCTTTTGTAACACTGGCCGGCCATGGCCGTATTCAAGAGGCTATCGACGTTATCCGCCGGGACAATCCTTTCCCCTGGACGTGCGGGCTCGTCTGCCCGGCCTTCTGTGAAAGCTGGTGTCAAAGGAGATACCTGGACAAGGCAGTCGCAATCCGCCACCTCGACGCTTTCGTCGCAAAGACTGCGATGGAGCAACTGGGGGGATATACGAAGCTCTCTCCGAAGGGCCGGTACGAGGAAAAAGTTGCCGTTGTCGGTTCGGGCCCGGCGGGCATGTCGGCCGCTTATTTTCTCGCACTGGAAGGATATCGGGTGACGGTTTTCGAGTCGATGTCCGAACCCGGCGGTTTGCTGATAGCAGGTATTCCGGAATTTAGACTTCCAAAGGATGTCGTACGCAAAGAAATAGCCGCAATACTGGATCTCGGAATCGATTTGGTCGTCAACACTACCGTCGGTAGAGACCTGACCTTCGATCAACTCAGAAAAGAAGGCTACAAGGCGTTTTTTCTCGGACTCGGAGCATGGATGCCGTCGGGGCCGGATTTTATCTGTGAAACGGGTTGTGAAAACGTCGTCGACGTCTTGACGTTTCTCAAGGAAGTCTCCTTTGGACAGGTCTCCGAGACTCCCAAGTCGATCGTCATCATCGGTGGGGACAGGGCGACGGTCGACGCAGCAAGATCCTGCATCCGTCTCGGGAGCGAATGTGTGAACATAGTTTCGCGGCGTCCCCGTAGCGAGATCCCGGCTCACATCGAGGAGGTACTTCAGGCCGCCGAGGAAGGTGTCACGTTCCACCAACTGACGGAGGTAATTAGGGTTCTCAGCAAACAAGGCAGAATTGAACAGGTAGTGTGTGCGCGAGCTCGACTGGGAGAGCCGGATCGTAGCGGACGGCGAAGTCCATCGCCCATACCGGGAACTGAATTCAAGATGAAGGCGGGCTTGGTCATCTACTCCCTCGGCCATAAACCGAGATTTGAGACCGATCCCGCAATGGTCAAGATCGAGCTCTCACAGGCAGGGATGCTCCGAGTGAAAGGAGAATCGCATCGCACCAGCGTTCCGGACGTATTCGCCGGCGGCGATGCCGTGACCGGACAGGCGACGGTAGTGGAGGCCGTTGCGGCCGGCAAAAAGGCTGCCTCAGCAATCCATGCGTACCTTCGCGGTCTACCGATGCCCCGCAAAATCAAGCCCCGACCAAGGGCCATGGTGGAGCCCATTCGCATGGACTATCACGAAAAGGCCTTTATTCAACGGCAAGAAATCTCCATGGCCGACATGAACCAAAGAATGACCACCTTTGACCAGGTGGAATCCGTTCTTGACGAGACTGCGTGTCGGTTCGAGGCCAAGCGTTGCATGCGATGTGACGTGTGCGAGAGGTGCGGCAGATGCGTTGAGGTGTGCGCGGAAAAACTTGGCCAATCGGGCATCGAATTCTATCACGCGGGTGAAAGCTCCATGATTCTAAAGGATTATGTGCATGGCCTGCCTTTCTGTATTGGATGCGGGACGTGTGTAAATATCTGCCCCACCGGAGCGCTTCAGATTGAGGACGTCGATGGCGAGAGGCGAATCCTGATGTGCGGCACAGTCATCAACCGATTGAAGATGATCTCGTGTGAGCGCTGCGGAAAGGACTTCGTTCCGAGGGCTACGGCCAAGCATACCGAAAGGGAGTTGGGAAAGGCCGGCGTCAACCACAAGGTGCGACTATGTCCGGATTGCCTCAGGATGGAGAGAGCTTCTCGGTTCTCGCAACACTGAGTGCCGGAGAGGCTGATGCATTATGGGCAGCAAACTTTGCCCGAGGAAACTGTCATGAAGTCAGAACTGATGTTCCCTCCGGGACCCCGCGCCGACAAGAGTCGAGTCGTCTACGACAAAGACGGCCTAAAGCGCGAGAGCTCGGCCCCTTGCCAGATCAACTGCCCTGCAGGGATTGACATCCCGTCTTTCATAGCGCTTATTGGGCACGGGAGATACGAAGAGGCGGTTGAAGTAATTCGCCGGGACAATCCCTTTCCCTGGGTGTGCGGACTTATCTGTCCCAATCCGTGCGAGTCGTGGTGCCAGCGCCGCCACTTGGACAAAGCCCTGTGTATCAAAGATCTCAAGGCAACCGCCGCCAAAATGGCCATGGATGCCGAGGGGTACAAAAGACCCGAGCCCAAAAATCGGTATGATGAAAAGGTCGCTGTCATCGGGTCCGGGCCTGCCGGATTGACGTGCGCGTACTTCCTTGCCCTCGAGGGTTACCGCGTGACGGTATTTGAGTCACTGCCGGAAGCAGGCGGCATGCTGGTCACGGGAATACCTGAGTATCGGCTTCCGCGAGATGTGGTCCGCTCGGAGATTGCATCTATCCGGGAGCTGGGGGTAGAAATCAGAACCGGCACCCCTGTCGGCACGCACCTGACCCTGGATCATCTTCGCCGCGAAGGGTATAAGGCATTCTTCCTCGGTATCGGGGCCTGGGCATGCAGCAGGCTGGGGATAGAGGGAGAGGACGACTTCCCGCAGGTTTTCGGGGCCTTGAGCATGCTCGCCCACGGTGCACTGGCGAAAAAGGAGAAACCCGGCGACCGCGTGGCGATTATTGGAGGGGGCAACGCCGCAATTGATGCCGCGCGAAGTTGTGTAAGACTGGGATGCAGTTCCGTGAGCATCGTCTACAGACGTACACGGTCTGAAATGCCTGCTCACTTCGAAGAGATCATTCAAGCGGCCGAGGAAGGTGTTCATTTCCACCAGCTCACGATTCCGGTGAAAATTCTTGGCTCTCAGGGAGATGTTGAGGCGCTGGAGTGCATGATGGCAACTCTCGGCGAACCCGATGAGAGCGGTAGACGGCGCCCTGTCCCCATTCCCGATTCGTCATACTGCATGCCGGTGGACACCGTAGTCTCCGCTATCGGGCAAGTCCCCCATATAGGGGCCTTGCCGGGTTTCCGGAACATTCAATTATCTCGCCGCGAGACCATCCAGGCCGATCCGACGACCGGCCGCACCAACTTTCCCGACGTTTTCGCGGCAGGGGACGCCGTGACGGGTGCAGCCACGGTTGTCCAGGCCATAGGCGGCGGCAAACGCTCTGCTTGGGCAATTCACTCCTTTCTGCGCGGTCTTCCGATGACACATCCTCCCCTGGTCCGGCCGCGAGCAATGATAGCTCCCCAGCGACTCACGTACGAAGAAAAGGCTTTTGTTCAACGGCAGGAAATCCCTCTCATCAGCCTGCACAGAAGAATGTGCAGCTTCGATCAGGTGGAGCTCGGTCTTGATCCCTCGGCGGCACGCGAAGAAGCGAAGCGGTGCATGCGCTGCGACGTGTGCGAGCGCTGCGGAGAATGCGTGAGGGTATGTGCGGAAGAGCTCGGTATCTCCGCGATAAGGTTCTATCATGCCGGAGAGAGCTCGCTGATTCTCAAGGATTATGTTCACGGTCTACCTGACTGTATAGGTTGCGGGTCATGCGTAAACATCTGTCCTACGGGCGCCCTTCAGATGGAGGACAGCGGGGGAGAGCGCCTTTTGCTCATGTGCGGCACGGTAATCAACAGAATCAAGATGGAGAAGTGCATAAGTTGCGGTGCCCACTACATTTCAAAGATCCTCCGCGAGCACGTGGCAAAACGTGTCGGCGCACCTGAAGAGGCGTTTGACCGCAGCCTCTGTCCTGAATGCAAGCGGATCGCTCACGCGGCAGGAATTGTCGGAGAAAAGCCTGATTACACTCAGGCGCGCAAGGATGCTTCAGAAATGGAATGAGTAGTCGCTGATATCCCGTGGAGTGGGTGAGACCTCGGCGTCATGCATTGGGGTTTCTCAATAAAGTTTCGTCCGTCAACTCCCGAAGAAGTTCGTCATTCCCACGAATGCGGGAATCCGGCCTCGTCGGACACCGTGCCCTCCCGCAATGGGCATGCCCGGCTTGTCGAGATGGTTACCCAAACCTACCTACCTTCTACCATCTTTCCTGGATTCTCGCATTTGTGGGAACGGCGGGCCCAAGCCGTTTCCTGTGTCTTGGCCGAGCGCCGGGCAAACGCGCGACGGTACATTGATAACTTGATTGCTTCACTTCTTCGACCGGATTTCGTCCTTTCGACGGCGAATTCCCAGGCGGATCCGGTCCATTTCGGAGCGGTCGTTTTCCGGAGGAGCCGTCGGACCCGATTCCTCTGAGGTTCCGTGGCCCTTGCTTTCCGAAGCCGCTTTGCTCTTTAGCCTTCTTGTATAGATCACGAAGATCGTTGTCCCTCCGATCAGGTACAAGAGCCAACTCCACGACAGACCCCCTCCTATAGGGATGTATTCATCCAAGACGAAGAGCGAGGCCATCGATGCGACGACCAAGAGTACGATCCGGAGAGAAGATTTCATGGTAACTGCCTCGTGTACTAATTCCTGCCCTGCAAGGAGAGGCATGTTGGCCTTTGACTCGATTCGTCCGTATGGTTCACCCTTTTGGTAGGGGCGAATCTTGTATTCGCCCTTCCGAATGTATTGGCTCGAGAAGAGGGCGATCACAAGGATCACCCCTACAAATCCTATACCACGGCTTCTTTCCGGTATGCCACCCAGCGATTCGAATCCTGGAGGCAAGCCTTTTCTCGTCAACTCGCCGCCGCATGATCCACTTCGCTCACCTCATCCTACTCAAATACGTGAGCGAACTTGTGCCATCGTGAACCTAGTCCTTACTCGCCCGCAACAGCACCACCGTCGCACCCCACCCGCCCGCTTCCGGAGGAGCCTGGGAAAACTCCTGAACCGACGGATGTTTTGCCAGTATTGCCCGCACGCGATCCCTCAATATCCCTTTCCCTTTGCCGTGGATGATTCTCACATCCAAGATCCCGGCTTCGAGGCATGCCTCGAAATAGTCGTCAAGAAGAGAGGGAACGTCCCTGGGCGAAAACGTGTGCAGATCCAGCACACCGTCGATGGGAACGACTAACGGCTCGTCGTCGCCGTCCGGCTCAATCCACTCAGATTCAGTCGTGTCGTCGCCATTGTGCTGCATGGACGAATTCCCCGTTTCGACCCCAAAATGAGATGCGGAAGCGAATTATCCGCCACGTGTCGGGATCTGTCAAGATTCCGCCCGGCTATTGAGTTTTCCTCTGTCCCATGGTAGATCTTGCCGGGTGACCGAGTTGCAGGGTCACGTGGTGAACGACTCAGTCCGAAAGGAACGGTCAACGTTATGATCGCCGGTACCCCTGGCTACAACTGCCCGGACGAGAGCGAAGTCATGGATTCCATGTCGAGCTGCTCCGTATCCAATTCGGTGGAGCGGCACGGCATCGAGAACGTCGGATTCCTCGACCTGCCGACCCTGATACGGATCGTCAAACCCATTCGCGTTGCAGGTCCTGCCCGAGCCTCTCTGTCCGGTGTGGCAATCGACACTCGGAAGCCCATGGGGGAGGATTATGTCTTCTGGGCCATCAAAGGCGAGCATTTCAACGCCGATGACTTTGCCGAGGAGGCACTGAACGCGGGAGTGTCCGCGGCCGTGGTCAGTCGTGACGATCTGTTCGAGAGGCCTCTCCCGGCCGGCGCCACCCTGATTCAGGTGCCCGATACGTTGAAAGCCCTCCAGGATCTTGCCGCCGCGTATCGAGCTCGCTTCACCTGCCCCGTCATCGGAATCACAGGGAGCAACGGCAAGACCCTGGTCAAGGAGATGCTCGCTTCTATCCTCTGCCGAGAGGTCAAGACCTACCGATCTCCCCTCTCTTACAATACCCAGGTTGGTGCAGCGCTGGGGCTTCTGGGGATACGACCCGAGCATCAGGTGGCCGTGATCGAAGCCGGAATCAGCCTCCCCGGAGAGATGGACCGTCTCGAACGGATGATCCAACCGGATCACGGCATTCTCACGGTGATCAGCAAGGCTCATATCGGCGGGCTGGGGAGCCTCGAACGGACCCTGGAAGAAAAGCGCCGACTCTTCAAGAATCTTAATGACCGCGACTCCTTCCTCATCATCAACGCCGACGATGAGCTGAGCCTGAGCCTTCTCGGTCGATCCGGTGCCAGGGTGGTGACCTTCGGTTTTTCCCCCAACGCGGATGTGTGTGCGGAAGAGGTTTCCTCCTTGCCGGAACGCGGTCACCGATTTCGCATGAGGCTCTTCGACGCGGACCTGGACGTGACACTGCCCGTTGCCGGCAGGTTCAACGTGCTCAATGCCCTGGCAGCTTCGGCCGGAGCCGCGTTGCTTGGGGCTTCACCGGAATCGATCCGGCAGGGGCTCGCCTCGTTCCATCCCTCGCCCATGAGGTTGGAGATTCATACCACCGTCACCGGCGTCACCCTGATCAACGATACGTATAATTCGGACCCGGCGTCCATGAAGGGGGCTCTGGACGTGCTGGCCAAGGTGGGAAAAGGCCGCCGAAAGATAGCCATCCTCAGCGAAATGCTCGACCTCGGGCTCCACAGCCGCGAGGAGCACCTGGCTGTGGGCAAGGACGTGGTGCGCTCGGAGGTGGATCATCTCATCACCGTGGGCGAGAACGCTGCGCTCATAGGCCAAACCGCCGCTCTGGAAGGGATGAGCTCCCGGCGCATCGTCAACACCCGGAGCAACGACGAGGCAGCGGCCGAGCTGGAAAAGATTATGAACCGGGGTGACGTGGTCTTGTTCAAGGGATCGCGTTGGTTCCGGTTGGAGCGGATCGCTAAGGAGCTTGTGGGCTCCATGGGGCCGACCCGGCTCATGGTGAACCTCGATGCTATCGCGGCCAACATCAAGGCCGTACGAGGGATAGTCGGCGACAATGTGGCTATCATGCCCGTGGTGAAGAGCTTCGGGTACGGCAACGATTCGATCCGGACGTCCAGGGTGGCGCTGGAAAACGGAGCGAACTATCTTGCCGTGGCTTTTCCCGATGAAGGGACCACGTTGCGGGAGAATCGCGTGGAGGCCCCCATCCTGGTCTTTAACGTGCTGTCCGAGGAAGTGGATAAGATCGTGAGGTATCGCCTCAGTTCGGTGGTCTCCTCCCTGGAGTTGGCCCGAGCCTTAAACGGAGCGGCACGCGATCGAAAGAAGATACCGGTTCACATAAAGATCGACACCGGCATGGGCCGTTCCGGGGTCTGGTGGGATGAGGCCGTTCCGTTCATCGAAGAAGCCGCCTGCATGAGAAACCTCGAAGTCGAAGGAATCATGACGCATTTCTCCAGCGCGGACGATCCTGCATCGGATGATTACACCCTCAGTCAGATACGGTCTTTCGAGTGCCTGCTCGGGGAATTGCAGCGGAGAGGTCTCCCCATGCGATACGTGCACGCGGCCAACACCGCGGCACTCGTGCGATTTCCCCAGACCCACTACAACATGGTTCGGCCGGGCCTGGGCATCTACGGTCTGTACCCCTCGGAGGCGGTGCGATCCATGATTCACCTGGAACAGGTCATCACCTTCTCGACCAAGATCGCCCAGATAAAGGAGCACCCTCCGGGCCGCTGCATATCGTACAATAGACGGTTTGTGACGTGCAGGTCGTGTCGCATCGCAACTCTGCATGTGGGATACAATGACGGGTACCCGCGTTTTCAGTCCAACAAGGGGCACGTGCTGGTCCGAGGGAAGAGGTGCCCGGTGGTGGGAACCGTCTGCATGGATACGATAATGATTGACGTAACAGATATTCCCGAAGCCAAAGTAGGGGATGAGGTCGTGCTCATCGGCAGACAGGGCGATCGAGAAATCCTCGCCGACGAAATAGCCGCCAACGGAAACACCATCAACTATGAAATCGTCTGCAAGATCTCACCGAGAGTAACCCGGGTGTTCGTGCAGAGCTGAGATGGCCGCAACTCAGCGTCGTCGCGCCGCATATTTCGGCGGTGCCTCTTATTCAGGCAGAGGGGGCTGCTGCACGGGCCGGATGCTTCCAGGCGGACCTCTCTGGTGCCTGCGATCTGGGCCGCGCCCTGAAGGGGCGCACCCTGAAATAGGGGTAGGAACGCTCGGTTACCCGGCGCTCCCCCCTCCGAACCGTGCAGGCGGATCTCCCGCACACGGCTCTCCGGTCGGTGGGTCACCGCCGAGCGGATTGACAGGCCGCTGCATGGGCTG
>JBGSJS010000022.1:0-6488 GCA_041741735.1 Desulfomonilaceae bacterium
TGATGGCGCTCATGTCAAGCACTATTTACTGCATACGTGGCACCATGTTTTGAACTCTGAAAGAAACCTCACTTCCTTATTTCAACAACTTAACTCCTTCCGGACCCCGAAAAACGCCAACAACTGTAGAAGATGGGTCAAGATAACCGGCATTGGATTTCTTCGAGTCTTGGCGCCTTTGTGGTGCGATCTTCCCGGTTCAACTTTTCGCCACGTGCCGCTTCCCACAGAACGTTTGTCGCGGCACCTTACTCTAACACTACTTCCACTCCGGTCGGGGGTAGACATGCTTGCCGACGGCCACGTCGGCCGGCCAGATGACCACGTATCGGTTACCCTGAATCTGTGAGGGGTATGTGTTGATGCTGCCGTATCCCGTCTGATGGAATTGGGCGGGACCGAGGACGGTGTCGAGCTTCAATTCCTTGAGCGAGGTCATCACGGCCGCTTTATCAAGTGTTCCCGCCTTTTCCAGGGCAGCCCGGACGATCTGAAACGCCGCCACGTACGCGGGAGCCCAAGGGTACATGGGCTCGGGGATTTTGGCTTTGGCCAGAACATCGTTGATCAACTTCGTGTCGCCCAGGTTCATGCCTTCAACCCAGTACGACTGGCCGACGACGTAGTCGGCCCCCTCGCCGAGCGCTTCCCTGAACACGCCGCTGTGGTGGATGCAATGATACTCTTTGGGGTTGAGTTTCATCTCCCTCGCTTGTTTCATGAAGTTGACCGCGAAGGGGATGTTGGACGAAACGTACACGATGTCGGGACTTTCTCTCTTCAGCTTGGTTATGACAGGGGTGAAGTCGCGGGTGTCCGCGGGGATGACGTCGCCGGAGAGAACTTTGAGACCGGCATCCTCCGCAAGCTTCCGGGAACCCTGGAAGACTCCCAGTGGATGGAGAGTGTCTTCCACCACGAACGAGACGGTCTTGGCCTTGCCTTCGGCTTTTACCATCTCCCAATAACGGTAGGTGTAACGCGGACCGATGTCGATAACCCCGACCAGCCACTTGAATTTACGGGAGTAAATTTTCGGAGAATTTGCACAGATGGCGATAAACGGGATCTTGTGATTCTCCCCGGCAGTCGATGCTGCAAAGGTCAGCGGGCTGCTGTACGGACCCAGGAGGAGATCCACGCGGTCTACCGTGGCCAGACGCTCGTAGTATTTCTTTGCAGTGGCTTCACTGCTCGCGTCGTCGTAGATGGTGAATTTAACGGGGAGACTCTTGCCGTACCCTTTCATCGGGATGCCGCCCTTTTCGTTGACCATTCCGGCCCAGGCCTCCATGAGCCTCTTGAAAGGACCGATTTCGGAAGAGAAGTGGCCCGTCTGAGATACAGTGGCCCCGATGCGTATCGCGTCCGGTACATCGGCCGCCGTGGCCGGCAACGGCACCAGGGCAAGGGTGGACATCAAGCACAGAGCTCCTATTGCAAGCACTTTACCGCACATTTCCGTCTCCTCTCGTGATTGTCCTTTGTCCGCCGTCTCCTGCAATTCGCAACGGGCTATGCCGTACCCGAATCCTGTCGATGGATCTCCCCGGTCTCACCTCACGTCATGAGAATATCGGGGTGGCGCCCGGAAGCACTTTCAGGAGTCCCGTGAGAAGCTAGTCGCCGTCGCAACCGGACAACAAACTCTCGACGTATGCCGCAGGTCATTCCCCAAGCGGTTGAGATGCCGAACGAGTAAGATAATGGAGTGCACTCATACCCGCAAGGCCCGATAGAGCAGAAGCAGCCAGGATTGTGATTTTCGCCGAATTCAGCAACTCGGGGGCAGGCAATGAAAGCTCTCCAATGAACAGGGACATGGTGAATCCGATGCCGCAGAGCATAGCCCCGCCGTACACGTGTTTGAACGTCAACCCCGACGGCATCTCGGCAAATCCGATTCTTACCGCCAGCCATGACGCCGAGACAATGCCCACCTGCTTCCCCACGAAAAGACCGACCCCTATTCCCAGTGCTTGCATGCTTGTGAGACTGTGCTTCAGCAAAGCCGGGTCAAGCATCACTCCTGCATTGGCGAGAGCGAACAGCGGCACGATGAGAAAGGCAACCCATGGGTGCAGTGAGTCCTCCAGACGTTGCAGCGGCGGTTCCACACGATGGCAAGCTGTTTCCAGTGCCCTGACCACAGACTGATTGTCATCGTGAAGCTCGTACACGAACCCACGCTCCTTTTGAGGACTGAATCTCGCTATTGCCTCGCGCACGCTTTCCGAGAAGCGGTGTGTGTCGAAATCGGACCTGCAGGGGATGGTCAATGCCACCAGCACACCGGTGACGGTCGCATGTATGCCTGACAGGTACACGAAAACCCAGATGACGCATCCGACAAGGGCGTACGGCAAAGGGCTTTTTGTCCCCAGAACATTGAGTATCATCAGTATGAGCAACAACAGGAACGCGATACCCAGATAACCGAAATAGATCTTGGTGCTGTAGGCGGCCGCCACGACGACCACGGCGCAGAGGTCGTCCACAATGGCCAGGCTGACGAGAAACACGCCCAAAGAGGGGGGAATTCTGGTACCGAGAATCGTGAGAGCGGTCATGACGAACGCTATATCCGTGGCCATGGGAATGCCCCAACCTCGCTCGGAAGGCGTCCCCGCGTTGAACAGGAAATAAATCACCGCAGGAACGATCACTCCTCCCACGGCAGCCGACGCGGGAAACGCCGCCCGGCGCAATGAGGTCAATTCCCCTACCAGGACCTCTCGCTTGATCTCAAGACCCACCACGAAGAAGAAGACCGTCATGAGTCCTTCGTTGATCCAGAAATGGAGGGTCCGGTCGAACGTTTTCCCGGCTAGCCCGATCGCCGAATGGGTATGCCATAGCCGTTGATAGAGATCTCCCCAGGGTGAATTGATCCAAAGCAGGGCGGCAATGGTAGCGAGGATCATGAGAATGCCGCCGGAAGCCTCAAGACGGGAGAAATCCTGGAAGGGCCGTACAACAATCGTTCCCACTGCCTCGCTTCGTTTGAGGAACTGGTTGAAGCGAGAAAGCATAGTCACGAGAAACTCCTATCCCACGATGCGCGTGGAAACCGCTCAAGGGCTCGGCTTATTCGTGTAAACCCTCTTGTTCAGGTCTGTTTTGTTAGACGCCTCAATGAGTTTGATGGCCTTCCGTAAAGATCTCCAGGAAGACCGATGGCACAGGATCGCAGCTCCCGCCGTCAGAAATCCTCTATCATCTTGCCGTGGGCTGCGTCAACCGGTGCGAGAGACGAGCAGCGTTGAAGAGAACAGACTCGGCTCGCCTCGCATGGGCGGCATAACACGAGGCCGTTGGGCCGGAATCAGCTCCATCTCTCCAATCAGAATGGAAGAGCGCCGGAGAAGCCTCAAAGCGGAAATATGCAGCAAGGCCGAAAAAGCCAAAGAAAGGCCATGGGGCGTATTGCCGTCCTTTCTGAGACCCGGCGTGGAGCCACGCGCCTTGAAATCGGTTCGGTCGTGCATTATTCTCAAACCAAGGCGCTGGTGGAGACCGTCCAAGAGCATACTCGATCAACAGACCGGCGCGGGCAGGCCCAAGGGTGAGCCCGTGCCCTGGTATAAGCAAGGAGCCGACATGGAAAGATTTGAGTACGAGATCACCACGCATTCGTCGGATGCTTTCAGGCGAGTGGTCTATTTCTGCTCCCAGGAAGGAAGCTGCGGCATTGAAGAGGTCCCGGCCGAAGAGCCTCAAGTCCTTGCGGACCTGTTGAACGAGAGAGGACTGGAAGGCTGGGAGCTGGTGCAGTTCCTGGTGGGCAGGGACGGCATCATGGCATGTTGGAAGCGCAAGCTTGTCTCCGAGAATGAATATCATTTCTGAAATGTTGTCAGGCAGGCCTGATCCGACCGTAAAAATTGAGAAAGGAGCGTGTTAAGAGCATGAGCGACACCGTTAAAATCAAAGGAATGTCCTGCAATCATTGTGTTATGGCCGTTACCAAGACTCTCAACGGGATCCAGGGGGTGACCAACGTCAACGTGGACCTGGCGAAAGGAGAGGCTACGTTCGATCGGGAAGAATCCGTGGACAGGAAACTGGTCGAACAGAGTATCGTGAAGGCCGGCTATGAAATCGGCTAAAGAGAGCATCAGAATTCACGGCATGAGCTGTGCCGCGTGCGTGCGCCGCGTCGAGATGGGGTTGAAGTCCATCGACGGAGTTACCGAGGCTTCGGTAAATCTCGCGACCGAAAAGGCTTCCGTTGAATACGACGCGTCAACGGTGGGGCTCGATGCTATCAAGGAAAAGATCGGAGATCTTGGATACGAGGTCGTGGAGCCCGCGGCCGCAAAACAGGGAGAGCTGGAGAAGACGACCATGACGGTGGGCGGCATGTCCTGTGCCGCATGCGTGGGCCGCGTGGAGAGAATCCTCAAGGCTTTGCCCGGGGTCGAAGACGCTTCCGTGAATTTGGCCTCATCGAGGGTCCTTTTGCTCCACAAGCCCGGTACCGCCGGACGGGCCGACCTGGAGACCGCTCTGGGCGACGCGGGCTATGAGTTCCTCGGCTTTGTGGCAGAAGCCGAGGAAGATCCCATGGAGAAGTTCCGTGCCGAGGAGCTCAAGGATTTCAAGCGGAAGCTTGTTGTAGGCTTTGTGCTCAGCATTCTTGTGCACGCCGGGTCGATGAAAGGACTTTTCCCCATACTTCGGAATATTCCGGACAGCATCATGCTTCCGGCGCTATTCCTTATGACCACGCCGGTGCTTTTCTGGGTAGGGAGCCGTTTCTTCATCGGTGCGATCAAAGCCGCCAGGCAGCGAACCTCGGACATGAACACCCTCGTGGCGGTGGGGGCACTTTCGGCTTACCTCTATTCAACAGTGGTGGCCTTTTTCCCGCGATTCTTTACATCCGCAGGCGTTCCGGCGCACGTCTACTTTGACGGCGCAGCGATGATCGTAACGCTGATTCTCCTCGGCCGATTCCTTGAGGCCAGGGCAAAAGGGAAGACCTCCGCGGCCATCAAGCGACTCATGGGCCTCAAGCCCAAGACGGCCCGGGTGGTGAGGGACGGCGAAGAACGCGACATTCCCGTGGAGCTGCTTGTCAGAGGCGATGTGGTGGTCGTCCGACCGGGCGAGAGAATCCCCACCGACGGGGAAGTCGTGTCGGGAGTCTCTGCGGTGGATGAATCCATGCTCACGGGAGAAAGCCTCCCGGTGACTAAAGAGACGGGCGCGGAAGTGTTCGGCGCGACGATGAACAAAAGCGGGACGTTCACGTTTCGGGCAACGAAGGTCGGCGCGGAAACGGCCTTGGCCCAGATCATCCGTCTCGTGGAGGAGGCTCAGGGCTCCAAGGCGCCCATACAGAGGGTGGCGGACAGAGTGGCCTCTATTTTCGTACCGGTCGTCTTCTCCATAGCGATCGTCACGTTCCTCGTCTGGTACTTTCTGGTTCCCGACCCCGTTTTCAGCCGTGCCCTCCTGAACTTCGTGTCGGTGCTGATCATTGCATGCCCTTGTGCCATGGGTTTGGCCACACCCACCGCAGTGATGGTGGGCACCGGTGTGGGTGCTGAGAAGGGGATCTTGATCAAGGGCGGTGAGAGCCTGGAAAAGGCCTACAAGATCAATACGGTGGTTTTTGACAAGACAGGCACCCTTACCCGTGGAGAGCCCCAAGTCGTAGAGCTTGTCACGTCGGACGGCGTTTCACCCGAGCGCGTGCTTGAAATCGCCGCTTCCATGGAGGCGGTCTCCGAGCATCCCCTGGCTCTGGCCATCGTGGCACGGGGGAAACGGGACGGAGTAGCACTCCAGCCGGTAGAACAGTTTGAGGCCCTTTCCGGTTTTGGGGTGCGGGGACTCGTCGGGGAGAAGGAAGTTCTCCTTGGTAACCTCAAGCTCATGGAGCGCAAGAGCATCAACTTGAACGGACTGGAAGCAAAGGCGGGTAGCCTCGCTGACCAGGGCAAGACGGCAGTCTTCGTCGCCCTGGAGGGGAGTGCCATCGGCGTGCTGGGAATCTCCGACGTGCCGAAAGAATCGGCCCGAGAGGCTGTACAGATCCTTAAGAGTATGGGACTTAAAGTGGCCATGATCACCGGAGATAACGAGCAGACCGCAAGGGCGGTAGCCGACGAGGTCGGGATCGATCGAATCCTTGCCGAGGTCCTCCCCGGCGACAAGGCGGCGGAAATCAACCGTATCCAGAAGGAAGGCGGTATTGTCGCCATGGTGGGTGACGGGATCAATGATGCTCCGGCACTCACGGCCGCGGACATCGGCATAGCCATCGGCTCGGGGACCGACGTTGCCATGGAAGCCGCCGACATCACGCTCATGAAGAACGATCTGCGATTGGTTCCAGCGGCAATGAAGCTGTCGTTCGACACCATGCGGGTCATCAAGCAGAATCTCTTCTGGGCATTTTTCTACAATAGCCTCGGCATCCCGGTGGCAGCAGGCGTGTTGTATCCGTTCTTCGGCATCCTGCTCAATCCGGTGTTTGC
>JBGSJS010000023.1:0-17117 GCA_041741735.1 Desulfomonilaceae bacterium
TGATGGCGCTCATGTCAAGCACTATTTACTGCATACGTGGCACCATGTTTTGAACTCTGAAAGAAACCTCACTTCCTTATTTCAACAACTTAACTCCTTCCGGACCCCGAAAAACGCCAACAACTGTAGAAGATGGGTCAAAAGTTTCTTCTCCAGCAGCATCGCGCGGAGCTGATAAAAAAGGGAGGCAGGCGTATGTACTCTCTGTTCTGAAATACTGTCAACCTTGTTCGTGGTCTCCTTGTTTTCCTTCTCTCCCGAAAGGTCGATCTTCAAGAGAGAGGACAAAACTTGGCTCAAGCCAAAAGAGGCTTTCACCTTATCGGTGTCTGAACTCCCTGAACTATCGGTCTTGCTAACGGAGGTGACCGTACTGATTCCACCTTGCATCATCGCCAAGAGGTCAAAAACAAGCCTCTGATTCAGATAGACCGGCACGATCAGCTTGCCCAAGTTAGCCACTGTTTTCTCCTCCTCCCTTCGAACACCTGTTTCCTTCTATCGACGGTGCCTGAGGCCGTTACGAACCCTCAGCCTATTGGACATGGTCCCTCCATTGGGCACGATTGCCGCGAAATAGCCGTCAGAAAACCGTCAAATGTCTGGCCCACCGACGAAGGATTCCGAGAGGGCCTAACCACAACTGAGTTTGCGGTTAATGTTGTTGGCGACGAACTGGAGATTAATACTTCGGAAGTATGGGTGCCAATTCGCTGGGGCGATGAAAGCCATCCGGCCACCACCTGAATCCCACACAGGAACTACCGTTCCTTTCAAACCAGCTTCACTTGCACAAAGCTGAAGGGACTCAATTATCTCGTCTTGCGTAGCCTTAGGCCGCTGGCCGAACGACGATTTGAGTGGGATAACTATGAGGTCGATGCCCTGTTCAAGGATATGCGCTACTTCGAAAGTCTCCATCTGTGCCTCCTTGTCCCGCCGGTTACTGGATACAGTTGCGTTTGCCAGGCGTGCCAGCACGAAAGGATCCTTCAAGTCAGGCTTCAGTAATCCCCTTGATCTCACTTATGTCGCAGTGGACACAGGACTATGGAACCACAACCAAGCTCCTTCCGTCAAGATAAAAAAACCACTGCCAGAGCAAACAATATGCCTTTCCTCGTCGGCGCTCGTCAGTCTACTCCCCCAAACACTCCATCACAATCCTCGCAGCGTTCCGATCGCTCCCGGGCGGGGCGAGCATGCCCCGCAGCAGGTCGAAGCCTCTAAGGGTTGCGTTTCTGAGAGATTCCTCAGCCCGGAATCGCAGGAGCCATTCCGCAAGATGCTGCGGTGTGGCATTGTCCTGGAGCCGTTCGGGCACGAAGAGCGGTCGGCCGCACTCCTGGCATGGGATGTGGTGCCCCGCGTCGAGCATCTCTTTGAGGGGACCGCTGTGGGTTTCTTTCTCAGCAGCTATGGAGAGCACGTTGGCGATCGCCACATGGATGTCCTTGTCCATGACCAGGGGTTTAAGAACTTTGATGGCCAAATGCCACGTCCATTTGTCCACAATGTAGACCACCACATGGGGCATACGGGCCAGTGCGGCCTGGAGCGTGGCGGTTCCGGAGGTGACGAGCCCGCTGTCGCATGCGCCCATGACGCGGGGCGCTTCCACTGCGTGGACTTTCACGGGGAGATCGTATCCCGCGAGGATGTCCCGGACCGTTCCGGCAAGATGGGGGCCTGCAAGGGGGAGCTGGAATTCCGTGTCAGGGTGCTCGTCGAGATAAATCCGGGCAGCCTTGCACATCACGGGGAGTATGCGATGGATTTCGGCCGGCCGGCTTCCCGGCAGCAGAGCCACCGCATCCCGGTCCGCATCGATTCCCAGCTCTGTCCGCAAGGCCTGCTTGTCGAGATCTGCGGGGATCTCCCCCACCATGGTATGTCCCACGAAATCCGCCTTGACCCCCCGCTCCCGGTACAGTGTCTCCTCAAAGGGGAATATCGTCATCATGCGGTCCACCCGGGCCGCTATCTTGCGGACTCTCCCTTTGCGCCACGCCCAGATCTGCGGGCTGATGTAGTAACAGACCTTCACTCCCGCGTTCTTGGCAAAGAGACACAACCGAATGTTCACGTCCGGGTAATCCACCGGGATGAAGACCGAGTGCCTGCCCGATCGAAGCTCCCGCTTCATGGTGTTGTACGCGTTCAAGATTCTGCGGAGGCTCCCCAAGCCCTCGCTGAGCCCGATGGTGTTGATCTCCCGGTAGTGGTGGAGGAGCTCCATCCCCGCTTCCGCCAGCTTGTCGCCCCCGATGCCCGTAACCCTGACATGGGGAGCGAGCCGCTTGATGTCTCGCACCAGCGATGCGGCGTGGTGATCGCCCGAGGCCTCACCGGCGAGGAGCAGTATTGACGGTTCCGACATGGCAGCAAACTCCTGACGACCCCCGGCTGGGTTAATTAGACTTTTTCGGGAGCACAGTCCCGCATTGTGCGGCAACCTCTCGGGTTATGTGCCGCGGCTGCCCCAGGGTTGACTTCCCGGACCTCACGCAGCAACCTTGCCCTGCAGGGCAGAAATCGTCATATCCAAGGCGATCAGCATACCCGATCTTCACCCCGTTTCAAAGCTTTGTTCCTTCGTGTCTTTGCGGTCTTGCGACTCCGTAGAGGAACGGGCACCAAACTTTTTAATATATCAGACCGGATTTTCCCTTGACAAGCTCAAAATGTGTGATATCCATTCCCACCCAGAATCCATTTAGTTTTATCTGAAAATTCAACCTGATGCCGCTAGGCCTTCACTCTTAATGGTATTTCAGGCCCTATTCGGCGTCAGCCACTCAAAGCGCGGAGTCGATGAAATGAAGCTGGGACTTTGTGAAAAATGCGGTAACCCAACGGACGCCTGTTACGAAATTCGTGATAACTGTGTGTATCTTGTAAAATTCTGCCGGGATTGCGGAAGAACCGCGTCCCTGGTGACGAAAGATGCCCGCAAGTGGCGATGGAAGAGGGAAATTGCCGAGTACCAAGAACCCCAGACCCCCGCATGTTCGCTGAATTGCTCCGAATGTGACCATCAACTGCACAAGACGCCCTCCACCGTGGCCATCGACGTTACCAATCTGTGCAACCAACGCTGCCCGATTTGTCTGGCGTACGTTGACGCCATGGGCTTTGCATACCATCCCCCGATGGAGTATTTCGATAAAATTTTCAAGCATTTCGTCAACAACGATCCCAAGCCCAACATCTGCTTTTTCGGCGGCGAGCCCACGGTGCACGACAATTTCCCCGAGATCGTGAAGCTGGCCCGTTCGTACGGCTTTCAGGTGCAGCTTTTCACCAACGGGCTCAGATTTGCCGATAAGGAGTACTGCCGTGAGATCTGCGCCCTCGGTGTCCAGGTGAATTTCGGCTTCGACGGCACCACGACCGAGATCTATAGGACTCTGCGAGGTGACAACTCCCTGGCCGTGAAGCGCAAAGCCTTCGACAACGTGGTGGAATGCGGAGTGAACAAGCTGGCCGTGATCTCGACGGTGGCCCTGGGAGTAAACGACCACAACATGGGCGAGATGCTGGACTTCATCCACGATTATCGCCGGCATGTGGCCGTGTGGGGATTTGTGCCGCTCACGCCGTGCTGGGAGCCGGGCCGAACCGATCTGAAGCCCACCACCACGGAATGTGTGGAGAACGTCTTTGAAAAGCTCATCCCCGAGATCGAGTTCGTTTCCACGGGAATGATGAACTTCGAGGTTCTTTCCCGATTCTTCGGTCGCCAAACCCTCGGCGGGTCGCACCCCAACTGCGAGAGCGCCACCCTGCTCGTGTCCGACGGAACCGGTTACGTGCCGATCTCGTCGTACCTCAATATCCAGTTGTCCGATCTGCTGAGTCGCCTGCGAAAGCTCGACGCGGCCCTGACCCGCGAGCAGACCGAGCTCCCTTCGAGAGGGCTCCGCAGGACGCTCTTTGACGTGAAGACGCTTCTGAAGACGCTCCGCATTCTTAAGAAAGGCATCAAGATTCGGAAGATCTTCGGCCCGTCCGCGCTTGCCAACGGCGTGAGAGCCGCGCTGGATCTCGTTCGGGGAAAGAAGATCGACAAAATCCTCAGTGAACGGACATCGTTCAAGCACATCCTCACTATGATCACCATCCCCTACGAGGACAAGGGGGGTCTTGAGGACGCACGGCTGAAGGATTGCCCCGCGGTATTCGCCTATGAGGATGTGGAGACCGGGCGGATAAGGACCACGGCCTTCTGCTCGTGGCAGACCGTCAAGGATGACGTGTGCCGGAAGATCCAGGCCCATTACGATGCACGGATACTTGACGAAGTGCCGGCGACCAAACGGGCGTCGAATCCTCGGCAGTAGCTTCGGTAAGCAAGTCGAAGAGCAATGCCGTCTTGTTTCCGGCTTTTGATTTATAGTTGTGTCCTTACGGTGGCGGGCGTGAAACCTGCCGGTATCCGTAAGTTTTCTGTGAGGTCATGGTATGGTCGCGTGGGGGCGGGCTTAAAACCCGCCCCTCATACATCCGTCCTTCACGACACGGTCAAACCGGCACCACGATAGGTCTAGACGGTTCGATCGATTCCTCAAATCCGACGATCCGCACCTGAGACCCCGAAAGCTCATCTCCCACCACCGGAACGTTCATATTGGCGAAGAGCGCCGTGTCGGTCGTCACGAGATTCCCTACGTCCCCCACCCGGAGGCGTACGCTTCGGTCGATAATCGGCAGACTCGTGACGATCCCCGGTCCTCTCAGCCCCTGGTACTGTCCAAGCCTGACGATTGCGAGGCGTTCGTCGTCGCGAAGCACGTGAATCATCTTCCCTCCCCGCGGTGTCATCCTGCATTGAGCCGACCGAAGTATTGGGCGGACGGCTTCCCGGAGTCAACGAGAATCAGGCTCTTCCTCGGGGTGACGACCGGAGGTTTCTTCTCGTAAACGAAGCGGATCGCCCGGGGCGGTCAATCGGTCGGCCGTTGAGTGTTCAACTGGCGAGCTCTCTCCTGGAAGTCTACCACGAGATCCGTTTCATCGACGATCTCATCCCCGAGCAGGGTCTCGATCAGGTCTTCAAGCGTCACCAGTCCGGCAACTCCGCCGTATTCGTCCACAACGACGGCTATGTGTCGGCGCCGTTTCAGGAAGCTCGTCAGGAGGGCCAGGGAATCCCGTGTAGCAGGAACAAACGAGATGGGCAAGGCAATCGATTTGATGGTACGTTCCGGTTGAGAAAGGGTCGTGGCGGAGAAGAGGTCGTGGATCATCATGTATCCAACGATGTTCTCCCTGTCATTCTCGTAGATGGGAATACGGGAGTGCCCCTGTCCGTCAACCGCCTTCAAAGCCTCCTGCACCGTCATGTTTGCATCCAGAGAAAATATTACCGTGCGCGGGGTCATGATCTGCTTTATCGGCTTGTTCTCCAATCCGATGATGTTGTGGACCAGGAGGCTCTCACGATCCGTTATCTGACCCTCCCTGGCTCCCATGCGGACCATGGCCAGTATTTCGTCTTCGGTTACGTGCGGCACCTTCTTTCCGCGAGTGAGAAAGTCCGCAAATGCCTTGGTGATCCATATGGCAGGATAGAGCGCGTACTTGGTCAGCGTGAGAGGCCATACGATGAACGGCCATGTGCTCCGCCAGTAAACGGCTCCAAGCGTCTTCGGGGCTATCTCTCCCACGAAGAGTACCAGCAACAAAAAAAACAACGAGAAGGCCGGTACCATGGAAGCACCGAGATGTTTCGCTGCGAGTGCCCCGACCAACGTGGCCCCGGCAGTATTGGCCACCGTGTTGAGGACGAGAATGGAGGCTATGGGCTGTGAAATGTTCCTCTTCATGTCGATCAGCCTTTGGGCCAAGACAGGCCGAAGCCCCGTAGCCTTGGCCGCTTCCAGCGTGCCGATCCTCGTGGAGTAGAGCGTGGCCTCCGAAAGCGAGCAATATGCCGAAACCAAAACGGTGAAGGCAACAAGTGTGACGAGCACGGTCATCGACGGCTCCCTGCTGGCTATAGGCCGCTCGCGAGGCGAGCATGCCCATTCTGAAAACTTCCGAGCGACTCGGTCCCACGATATTACACGGAGAGCGGGTCTATATCAAATGAACTGATGATTCGACGTACGGGATAGTACCGGAATCAAGGGAGCCGGAAAGACTACACGAGGAAAAACGGGTCCGTGCCCGGAGAATTGGGCAAAGCCCGGGCTCGCAAAGAGGCTTGTCGCCGAGTTTCGGAAACCGCTTTGTCGGACGTCACCCCCGACGCGAGAGAAGCTGCGGCGAGGAGCCTTTGGATCTTCATGGCGGGAACTGCCGCGATCGAGGTTGGTCGGCCGTGTGCCGAGCCGTGAGGGCTACCGCACCGTGACCGCAGAGGAAAATGATTGCCGCATCCTGTTTACCGGCTTTGCGCAGCTCGCAGCAGATGAATTTTTCGACTTTGTTCTTGGTGCCCTTTTCGTCAATGGAGTGTACCCTTGGAGCTCTTGAAGAGGTTCTTCTGCCCGTCCCAGAATCCGGTGAAACCCCTTGCGTCTTTCGATGCGACTCTCAGCGCGGGAATTTCGGGATTTTTGTACTTGGCGATCTCTACTGCCGGGGCGTGGAGATCGCCCCCTGCCTTGGTGGGCACCACCGAAGTCTCCGTGTCCGATTGGAGGGCTCCTTTGTCAGAGGGATTGTCCGGACTCTACGTGTTGTCCGTGGTGTGGCAATCCGGCAAGGCCGTGAACGCCCCGATCCGGGCTGCAAGAAAGAAATCGACCACCCGGCCCCAATCTCAAGCCGATGCCGCTGGGGCAGCACCGTAGTGATGAGCTTATTCAATTTCGTAATCAAGGATGTGACTTTGCGGCATTGACTTCATGTCTCTGAAGCCAAGTCGGGCCTTGCCGTGGCAGCGAAAGAGACATTCCGTCAGTGTCATCGGGTCGATGGCTACATGGTATTGCGTCATGGGTATGTCCGCCGTGACATATAAGAACGCATTCCATCATCACCCACCCTGATTGAGAGTGCGGTCGCTTTAGAAATCGAGATCCGCTTGACAAATCCGGCAGCGCTGCGTACGCTGAACCGAGCTCAGCTAAACTCAAGGCATTGTTCGTTGAAGACGAGACAAGGCTTTCGGCGTTGAGTGGCGGGACTGCCCGAATAGGCGACAAGGCCTCGGCAGAGGCTTTTCGGACAGGAGCGAATTGTCGATAAAGGGTGACACGAGGGATGTCTTGGACGCCAAAGGGACCGCAGCCTTTTCTAAAACTCATGTTGAAACCATCCGTCGGCTCGCCCGACGCGGGGAGATTCCGGCCTTAAGATCGGCAAGGACCGGCGGTTTCACCGAGGGACCCTGCGGCAATGGTCGGAGGTATGGAATTAGAGCCTATGAGGGGGTGGGTGATCATGATACCTCAGGAGAATACGTTTCCTCTTTGCAGGAAATACCTGGTTTGGCTGATGCTCCTCGCCCTGCTGCTCGGCGGCACATTATTCCACAGAAAAGCTTCGGGCCAAGAAACCGAAGCACAGGGTATTTCCTCCGGCCAAGTACCTGCTTCTAACAACATTCTAGAATCGCTTACCGAGGAGGAGCGGGTCTGGTTGCAGGAGCACCCTGTCATTAGTGTTTCACAGGACCCGGCCTGGCCGCCTGTCGAATTTGCCGACGAGCATGGAGAGCCCACCGGTATTTCCAACGACTACTTGAGACTCATCGAACAGCGGTTAGGAGTCAAGTTTCAAAGAGTGCGAGGCCTGAGCTGGCAAGAGTCGTACGCCCGGTTGAAGCGATGGGATATAGACATGACCACCTGCGTCGCCGAGACACAGGAACGTACCGAGTTCTGGGCGTTTACCAAACCTTACATGAAGACTCCCATTGTCATCCTCACCCATATGGATGTCACCTATATTGCCGGCATGCAGGAGCTCGAGGACAAAAAGGTCGGCGTAGTGGAGGGATACGTAGCCAACGAATGGATAGAGCGAGACTTTCCCAATATCAAACTCGTCAAGGTCAACTCCGTAAAGGAAGGGCTTGACCTGCTGCAAAAAGGACAGGTCTTTGCCTTTGTCGATAACATGCTTGTCTTAGGCTATTACCTGGCACGGATGAAAGTAGGTAACTTTAAGATTGCGGGGGCGACCCCGTATATCAATGCACAATGTATGGCGGTACGGAAAGACTGGGCTATCCTGGCCGGGATACTTCAGAAGGCGCTGGATTCGATTTCCGAAACAGAGCGTGCCCGGATTTATCAGAAATGGGTGCCCATTCGATATGAACAGGGTTTTGACTATAAGCTGCTTTGGCAGGCTATGGCAATATTTGCAGCGATCCTGGCCGCCCTTTTGCTTTGGAATCGCAAGCTGTCGAGAGAAATCAAGAGTCGTCAGGAAGCTGAAGCCGCACTGAGGGAGACCGAGCAACGGTATCGAACCATTATCGAGACCGCAATGGACGGATTCTGGTTGGTCGACACAACGGGACGGATTCTCGAAGTCAACGATGCCTACTGTAAGATCAGCGGCTATAGTCGCGAAGAGCTCCTCCGGATGAACGTTGCCGATTTGGACATCGTCGAGATGCAACAAGAGATAACAGAGCACATCCGGAAGGTTTTTTCCGAAGGGTCGGATTGTTTTGAGACGCTACATCGCAGAAAGGACGGTAATGCAGCGCAAATCGAAGTGGCGGCACAGCTTCTTCCGGGTGAGGGAGAGAGACTGTTTATCTTGCTGAGGGACATAACCGAGGGCAAGAAGGCCGAGGAGGCGGTGAGAGAGAGCGAAAGGAAGTATCGAGAACTGGTCCAGAACGCCAACAGTGCGGTGATCAGATGGAAGATCGACGGCACCATCACGTTCCTCAACGAGTACGCCCAGGCGGTCTTCGGCTACAGTCCCGAGGAGGCGGTCGGAAAGGACGTGGGTATCCTGGTACCTGAGAGTGAGTCCACCGGCCGTGATTTGAGCACATTGGTCCGGGACATAGCGACCCATCCCGAGCGGTACGTCAACAACATCAACGAGAACGTGTGCCGGGACGGTCGCAGGATCTGGATGACGTGGACCAACAGGACGATTCTCGATGAAGAGGGGCGGACCGCGGAAATACTTGCGGTGGGATCGGACATCACGTCGCTGAAACGGGCCGAGGAGAATCTCAAAAATGCCGAGGAGCGTTACCGAAGTGTTTTCGAAAACGCCGCCATTGGAATAGATTTGGTGGATGCCGATGGGCGGTTCGTTCAAGTGAACGAGCCTTTTGCTCACATGCTCGGCTACTCCGCAGATGAACTGTTGAATCTGACGATCTTCGATGTGACGCATCCGGAAGACATCCAGGTCTCCAAAACGAGCTTCGACGAAATGGTTCGAGGAACCTCGGATTCATATCAGTTCGAGAAGCGATATGTCAGGAAAGACTGCGGGGTAATTTGGGCGGACGTATCGGTGTCCGCCGTCCGTGGTCCCGGGGGAGCTCATATCGCGACCATCGGAGCCATCGCCGACATCACAAGTCGCAAACAGGCAGAACAGGAGCTTGCCGAAAGCGAAGAACGTTTTCGACAAACCTTTGAAAATGCCAATATCGGCGTTTGTCTCGTGGACACCCAGGGCCGGTTGGTAAAGGTAAACTCTCAGATGTGTGAGATATTCGGTTACAGCAGACTCGAACTGGAAACAATGACCGTCAATGACATCACACATCCGGATGACCTCGATGTCAGCCCGCGTTTCATGGAACGTGAGCGATCGGGTGCGGTTGATCGAACCGAATTTGAGAAGCGTTGTATCCATAAGCAAGGACATGTGGTGTGGGCACGGGTCTCCGGCTCGCTGGTTCGGGATGGACAAGGAAATCCTTCGTACTCCATTTTCCACGTGCAGGACTTGACGGATCGAAGGCGTGCCGAGGAGGCGCTGCGGGCTTCGGAGTCCTTTCTGAACAGTGTACTCGATCAAAGTCCACATCCAACGTGGATTTCCAACCACCAAGGTACCCTCGTAAGGATGAACAAAGCATTGAGAGACCTACTGCACGTCTCGGACGAGGAGCTTGTTGGAAAGTACAATGTTTTAAAAGACAACATTGTTGAAGCCCAAGGGTTCCAGCCTTTAGTAAGAAGCGTGTTTGAAGAAGGCGACATAGTGCGATTCGAGCTCAAGTATGACAGCTCCCTGCTCAAAGATATCAAACTGAGAGAGTCGGCTTTCCTTATCCTCGACGTCACCATCTTTCCCGTCAAAGATTCGGAAGGGAAAATAACCAACGCGGTGATTCAGCACATGGACGTCACCGAGCGCAAGCGCGCTGAGGAGGCCTTCGCGGAAGCAACGAGACGTCTGGAGTTGGCCGTAGGAGCTTCCAACGTAGGATTATGGGACTGGAATCTGGAGACGAACCGGATTTTCTTTTCACGGGAATGGAAAACTCAAATCGGTTACGCCGACCACGAGATTTCCAACGAGCTCGACGAATGGGAGAGTCGGCTACATCCGGACGACCTCAATCAGGCGATTAAAACGGTACACGATTATCTCGGAAACCCTCGGCGGGATTATGTGAACGAGTTCCGCTTTCGTCATAAAGACGGTTCGTACCGGTGGATAAGGGCACAAGCTTCACTCCTGCGCAACGAGGAAGGAAAGCCCGTCCGTATGTTGGGCTGCCACCTGGACATCACCGATCAGAAGGGTTCGGAGCACGCGATACGAGAGAGCGAAGAACGCTATCGTTCCTTGTTCGAGAATATGAGAGAGGGATATGCATACTGTAGGGTGCTTTATGAAGACGGCAAACCTGAGGACTTTGTCTATCTGAGTGTCAACAACGCATTCGAGACGCTGACCGGCCTGAAGAACGTTACCGGAAAGAAAGTGACCGAGGTGATTGCCGGACTAAAAAAGTCCAATCCGGAGCTGTTTGAGATTCTTGGAAGAGTGGCCGTAACCGGACAATCGGAGAGATTTGAGATCTATGTGCATCCTCTGGGAATATGGTTTTCCATCTCTGTGTACAGCATGGAGAGAGAACACTTTGTCGCGGTGTTTGACAACATTACCGACCGCAAGAGGGCTGAGGAAGCTCTCAAGGATAGCGAAGAGCGCTATCGGCATCTCGTGGAAGTGTCGCCGGACGGCATTGCGGTACACCGTGAAGGCCGGATCGTATTTGTCAACCCCGCCGGAGCAAAGATGCTCGGGGCTGAAAGTCCGAAACAGCTCATTGGGAAACCGGTTGCGGAGATTGTCCATCCCGACTATTGGGAGCAAGCCGAGAAGAGAATTCAGCGTATGCTGAAGGGGGAGAAGGGATTGTATCCCGTCGAAGATTGTTACGTGAAACTCGATGGTACGGCCTTCTTTGTCGAAGTGATGGCCTCGTTTCTTGAGTACGGGGGTAAGCCGGCCGTACAGGTGGTCGTCCGCGACATTAGCGAACGCAAGCGTGCCGAGTCGACCGAAAGGCGTCTGCTGGCAGCCATCGGTCAGGCCACGGAGGGAGTCCTCGTCACGGACACCGAGGGGACAATAGAATATGTCAACCCTGGTATGGAGCGGATGACCGGGTACAGCCGGCATGAGGTCATTGGCCGAACACCGCGGATTTTCAAGAGCGGCGAGCATGACGGAACGTTTTACCGGCAGCTATGGGATACCATTAAAGCGGGCAACACATGGACGGGGAGATTCATAAACCGGAGGAAGGATGGGCGTTTATTCCATGAAGACGCCACGATCTCCCCGGTCAAAGATGCTCAGGGGAAGATCATAAGCTTTGTTGCAGTAAAGCGCGATATCACGGAAAACCTGGAGCTTTCCAGACAGTTGTATCAGGCACAAAAAATGGAGGCGGTCGGGACGCTCGCAGGAGGAGTTGCCCATGATTTCAACAACATCTTGCAAGTGGCGCTCGGATATTCTGAGTTGATGCTTGGTGATGAGGGGCTGCCGCAACGCTGTCGCACCGATCTGAAGAAGATATATGAATCCGGGCGTCGAGGTGCCGACCTGGTTCAAAGGCTGCTCACCTTCAGCAGGAAGACGGAGATCAAGCGCCAACCTCTTAACCTGAATCGTCGCATCACCGAATTGCGGAAGATGCTGGAGAGAACTCTCCCCAAGATGGTCGATATCCGGCTCCTGCTTGGCGAGGACCTCGCTACGATCAATGCCGATCCAACTCAGATAGACCAAATCCTCATGAACCTTGCAGTAAATGCACGCGACGCGATGCCTGACGGAGGGAAACTGACTTTCGAAACCGCCGACATCCTTATCGACCCGGAATATGCAAGAATCCATCTCGAGGCCGAACCAGGCCCCCACGTCCTTTTGACGGTGACGGATACCGGTGCGGGTATGGACAAAGGTACATTGGAGCATATATTCGAGCCCTTCTACACCACCAAAAGCGTTGGTGAGGGAACGGGGCTTGGCTTGGCTATGGTCCACGGAATAGTGAAACACCATGGAGGACATATCACGTGTTACAGCGAACCCGGTGAAGGAACCGTATTCAAGATCTATTTTCCTGCAGTGATTTCGCACGAGGAAAGAGAAGAAACAACCGAAAGAGTTATGCCCAGGGGAGGATCTGAAACCATCCTCGTCGTGGATGACGAAGAGCATGTCCGCGACCTTTCCGCAAGAATCCTCAAGAAGGCCGGGTACAAAGTGATCACGGCATCCAATGGCAAAGAGGCTCTCGATGTGTATAAGCAACGAGGCCGTGAAATTGCCCTGATCGTGCTCGACCTTATAATGCCGCGGATGGGAGGCAAGCAGTGCTTTGAAGGCCTCTTGAGCCTCGATCCTGATGTCAAGGTGCTCATCGCGAGCGGCTTTTCGGCTAATGGCCCGACCGAGGATGCAATCGCCGCAGGGGCCAAAGGGTTTGTCAGCAAGCCGTATAACATGCGGCACGTGTTGGAGGTCGTAAGAGAGGTCCTCGACTCGGAATGAGTCTTGTTCCCAGCAATCGTCCCTTGACTTGGCGAGGGTGAATGGTTTCCAATTTATGCGCTTTCGGAGGAGCCTCATTCATGGCAGCTAAACCGACGATCAAAGCGAAGGACATAGTGAACGACTTGCGGTCTGGTTTGACAAACCTGGAGCTTATGGAGAAATACGGACTTTCTTCAAAAGGATTACAAAGCATTTTCGCAAAACTCATGGAGGCCAAAGCACTGCGCCAGGGTGAGCTTGATGGCAGGGTTCCGTTTGCAGATGACACAGTGAATCTCGATCAAAAGAGAATCCTGGCCCGCAACTTCGTTGTCTTCAGACTACCGGTCTACGACAACCAGGACATGACCTTGGAAGGGCTCGTTCGAGACATAACGGAGAAAGGGCTTCAAGTAGAAGGAATACCGGCATCGGTAGGCGATTTCAAGACCTTGATCATACAATCGGATGAGTTTGCGGACATCAATCCGTTTGTAATTGAAGTTCGGTGCGTGTGGGCAAATCCCGGCACGGAGAATGAGCCGTGCTCTGCAGGCTTCGAAATAACGGAGATTGCGGAAGAGTCCGTGCATGAGCTCCAGAAACTCGTTCTGAATTTGACACTCGGTGCTTGAAGTGCGATGAGCTGCGAATTACGGCGACCGGTCGAGCTGCAATCGTTCTTCTTAATAGACTCACCCCACGGCCGAAGGCCACTAGTCTTGGAGCCTGAGAATTAATTCAGGATGAGGAGGACTCAAACGCGAATCCTGTGCAAACAAGAAGATGCCGGGATTGCCCAGCCGAATTGTGGAGCGTGAACCATGTCAGACAGGATCTGCGAAATGTTGCTTAGCGCCGGGAATATTGACAGCCGGCAACTTGCCAAGGCAATGGACCTCCAAAAGACCCAGGGGCTGAAGTCGTACGAGGCGGTCGTGAAACTCGGGTACACTAGTGAAGATGACCTTGTGGAGTTCCTGGCCCACAGGGTGGGCGTCGCGCCCCTTTCTCTCGATGAGATCGAGGTGGACGCCGAAGTGGCAAAGATCATATCTGGTCAGACCGCTCAGATGAACATGTTGGTGCCGTACAGGAAAGTTGGTTCGACCCTTCATGTGGTCATGGCGAACCCCACCGATCTGGAGGCGATCCGCGACATCGAGTTCCGGACGGGGCTTCAGGTTCAGCTTGCCGTTGCAACGGGGTCGTCGATACGGAAGGTCCTGGACCAGGTCTACAACATGGGGATTGAGACGAACGAAATACCGGACGAATTTGAAGACGAAGACATGGAAGCGTCTGCCGCGGAGACGAGCGATTTCGATGTCACGGACCTGTCCAAAATGGCTCAGGAGGCACCGGTAATCAAGCTCGTCAATTACGTGTTACGGCAGGCCATCCAGAGGAGAGCCAGTGACATCCACATCGAGGCGTACGAAAAGGTGATGCGGGTGCGGCTCCGTATAGACGGCTCCCTGTACGAGTTCATGAAGCCCCAAATAAAGCAAAAGAACGCCATTGTCAGCCGCATCAAGATCATGTCCCGGCTCGACATCGCGGAGCGACGCATGCCACAGGACGGCCGTATCAAGCTGAACATCGGCAGGGGCAGGGATATCGACCTCCGGGTTTCGATCACGCCGATGCTCCATGGCGAAAAAGTGGTCATGCGACTGCTGGACAAGGGCAGCCTGCAACTGGACATGACCAAGCTCGGGTTAGAAGAAGAGCCCCTGAAGGAATTCAAAGACGCCATTCATAGGCCGTTCGGAATGGTCCTCGTCACCGGCCCCACCGGTTCGGGTAAGACGACCACCCTCTACAGTGCGCTTTCTGAGCTCAATGCGTCGGACGTCAACATCTCAACCGTCGAAGACCCCATCGAGTACAACATCTACGGGATCAACCAAATGCAGGTCCACGAGGAGATTGGATTGACCTTCGCGGCTGCGCTGAGGTCATTTCTCCGCCAGGACCCCGACATTATCATGGTCGGTGAGATTCGAGACTACGAAACGGCTGAGATCGCTGTGAAAGCTGCCCTGACCGGGCACTTGGTTCTCTCGACTATTCACACCAATGACGCTCCCCAGACCATTAACCGGCTTCTGAATATGGGTGTGGAATCGTTCTTGGTGGCAAACTCGGTTAACCTGATACTTGCTCAGCGCCTTTCACGGCTGCTTTGTGAGGACTGCAAGAAGGAAATCCAGGTACCGGTCGAAGCCCTTCGCGAACTGGGCCTCAAAACAGAAGAAATTGGGAGCTTCCCCGTCTACGAGGCTAAGGGGTGTCCCGCTTGCAATAATACAGGTTACAAAGGCCGCATTGCGCTCTATGAAGTAATGCCGATGACTGACAATATCAAAGAACTTGTCCTCGTAGGCGCATCAGCGCTGCAGATAAAACGAGAGGCGATCAGACTGGGGATGAACAGCCTGCGCATGGCAGGTGTCAGTAAGCTCAAGCAGGGCATCACGACGATCCAGGAAATCGTTCGGGCGACCATGGCGGACTAAAAACAAGCCTGTGCGTCAGCGATTGGGTTGGCTTGAGACAAACTATAGTTTTGCCCTCTGCCAAGCTTGAGGTCGGCTCGTGAAGCGAGTAGGGATGGTTTTTGGTGCCGACTGGTGCTTCCTGGGCTCGCGCGAAATTCCCGTCGTATAATGGGTGCGTCGTGCTGCGGCGAGCATGTCCGAAAATGTGATGACTCTCTTTACGTACCATGGTGCGGATGGAATGAGGAGATCTTTTCCCATACGGAACTGATCGACGAACCAGACCACCACGAAGCAATAGCTCCAGTAGGCCATCAACGGAGCACGCGTGACGGATGTTTCGAGACGGCACTGAGCGTCCGCACTTCCGAAAAAAAGAGGGGGTCAAGTCTGCTCTTGGCTCATGCGAGGCATGGTGACAGAGTCGTTACATGTTACAACAGTTCGGGATGCACATTACCCCGGCGTGGGCAAGGTAGTTTGTCGCATGTAGCCATGGATAGCGAATGACAACCATTTGAGGACGAGAGCGGAGGCGATCGAGCAAAGTCTCCGACAGGTCGAGAGTGAATTTGACCCTTCCCTCGGGAGCTCTCGCATACCAAAGCATTTTCTCGAGTTCATTGCCGAGCAATGGGTAGCTTACTTCCACTAACTTACGGGAGATCATTAAGGATTTGTTTGGGACTCGTTAATTTTTGATCCGGGACTGAAATTCTTACTTGACAGAATCCGGGATTGGTGGGTAGGCTATGGTCCGTATAGCCCGCGGCTCCCAAAACCTCCCGGATTGTGGGGGCGGCGGCGCTAAACAAAGCGGCTCTTCTGGAAAGAGCGGCACACCTGCTAACAAATCGATTTTCAATCCCATTCGTATAAGAGCGCGTGTGGGGGTGGTGGGGCGTAATCCAATGGAGCGCCTTCAAAGCTGGCGGCTACCAGGCGGAGCCTTTCGGTGGTCGGGAAGTGTATGGGCGGCCTCCTGAGCCCGTCTTCTGAGGGGACAGAGTCCTTTCCCTTCCGACCGGTCGGGGGGGATTGGGGGACGGAGGGAAAGGGAGAGGTGTGGAAGCCCGCTACACGGGGATTTATGGGAAGGTCGGCGATGAAGCGAAAAGATACCAAGCCGGTCGGTACTGGGGAAGGCGGCGACGGCAAACCCGGGATGATCGTCGTTAAGGACATTCACACCCATCCCATGTTCGTGGATCTGCTTCCGGTTGCCGAGGATCTCCTCGAAAAGATGATCCTGGACATGCGCGCTCATGGCTTCTACGAATCGGAGCCCATCGTCCTGGGCAGGTGGCCGGGACAGGAAGAGCCGGTCTTGATCGACGGTCATATGCGAATTCGAGCCGCTTCAAAGAACGGCATCACGGATGTGCCTTTTGTCCCGGTAGAATTTGAGAGTCAAATGGCGGCTCTACAGCATGCCATGAACCTGCAGGCGGTTCGGAGCAGAAGCACGGATGGTATAGTGGAGCGCCTTGAAGGTTGCGGGCAACGCAGGGGGCCTTCGGGTCTTCTACAAGCCTACGGAAAGCCGCCCGCGCTCCACTATCGGGTATGCCATAGATCCCAAGTAGGCGCCGCTGTTCTCAAAGCATCCGGTTCGACCTTTGGGAAGGACCTGAACGAAGGCTCATTGGCTTTCAACTGTATTTATCGGCT
>JBGSJS010000024.1:0-22558 GCA_041741735.1 Desulfomonilaceae bacterium
TGAGGTGGACCCCTTTGTCAAGACAAAATTTGAACTTTTTTAAGGTTGAAAAGTACACCTCGGTACTGGGTGAATGTCCCTGGTTTCCGGCTCTTGGGTACCGGTACCCGTGTACAGCTGGTACGGGGTCTGGTACCCGAGGGCCTGGTGAAGGCGCCTCTCATTGTAGAAGCTGAAGTATGCCCCCAGGGACCCTATTGCCTCTCTCACCGTCACATAGTCTTTGAGATAGACCTCCTCGTATTTAACCGAGCGCCATAGACGCTCGACAAAGATATTGTCGAAGGCACGGCCCTGACCATCCATACTTATCTTGATCCCCGCGTCCTTCAGCACACCGGTGAAACCCGTGCACGTGAATTGAGAGCCTTGGTCGGAATTGAATATCTCAGGCTTTCTCCCTTCCAGGGCTCTTTGGAGCGCCTCGATGCAGAAGTTTGCCTCCATGGTTATCGAAACGGACCAAGCCACCACGTATCGGCTGAACCAGTCCATGATCGCCACGAGGTAGACGAACCCCTGCCTCATGCGAATGTACGTTATATCCGTGGCCCACACGTGATCCGGCCCTTTGACGGATAAGCCCTTCAACAGGTACGGGTACTTCCTCGCCTGAGGATCCGCCAAGCTCAGTCGCTTCTTTGGATAAATGGCCTCAATGCCCATGAGATTCATGAGCCTGGACACTCTCTTTCGGTTGACCGCATGCCCCTGGCTCCTCAGCCAAGCCGTCATGCGTCTGGTCCCATAGAAAGGCGCCTCGGTGTACTGCCTGTCTATCAGACGCATCAGGTGCTGATTGTCCTTGTCCTTCCCACCTCTGGACCGGTAGTACAGGCTCGACCGGGAGAGGCCCAGAAGCTCGCACTGCCTGTATACCGGGACCATCTCATGGTCAACATCAATCAGATCCCGACGTTGATCAACCGACAAGTCCAGCTTTTTTTTTGAGCCAATCCAGCTCCACTTTGAGCCGTCCTATCTGCTGATAGAGCTCGGCCACGAGCTCACTTTGTTGTCGATCACTCCTTTCCCGGGACCCGGAGAAAGCCTTCGGCACCTCTTCCAGAGCCTGCTTCCTCCACTTCGTAATCTGGGTCGCATGAACCTCATAAGCACTCGCCATCTCCGCAAGCGTCCGCTCACCTCTGATAGCCTCCAGTGCCACTCGTGCCTTAAACTGGGCGTCATACCTCTTTCGCATATCCGACTTCCAAGCCTCCTTGATTTATCCCCCCGGTGTTCTACATCTCCAAGGTAGGCTTCTCAACCTTAACCCCCTGTCCAGTTTATGGGGTCCATTATACATTGCTGCGGGTCGGGCCATCATGTGGAAGGCTCACAGGCGGGCCCATCTATCGCAGCAAGGTCCGGCAGGATCGCTCGAACTTCCGTTTGCCCGGGCGAAAATCAGTTAGTGATGGCCTTGGGCTACCCGTCATTGGGAATCATTTCGAGTAGGAAACCTTTTGGGAATTCCCATCCGCCCCCTAATTTCACCTCGGTGGAATCCCTCCTAACAGTCATTCTCCTGATCTAGAAGTGTCATCCCTGTTCATTGGGTTGCGGCGAACGCTCGAGGAGCGTCTTCGTGCTGTGAAGGCCTGTATTGACGCGCTGTGACTCCAGTCCCTGAACCTCAAAATTCGACACGAGTCGAAAGGCGAGTTTTGCGACGAGCAATGCTCGGCACGATTGTTCGTGTCCGTACAAGTCGCCGACGTGCGTGATTGAACGCTCACCTTTCGAGTCAAAACTCTTGGGAAATTAAGCACCAAGGTGAAAGGGAGTCTACTATGAAGAAGATAACGGCACTATTGCTGGTCTGTACAATTATGTCCTGGTGCGTTCCTCCGGCATTTGCAGGAGGATCTGGATGGCATCACTCACAGACCAGGAGGAACGCGGCTTATAAGAAATGGCTCAAACAGGAAGCCGACTTTTGGAAGAGATTCGATGCCGAGATGGCTGAAGCGGGAAAGGAGAACGAATCCGACGGTCCGGTGAAAAAGAGGAAGCAGCGGTGACAAACCGAGAAATCGGACACGTTGTCCGGAAACTTGTTGTCCGCGACGTCCGGTTAGGCATGCATGATTGGGAGATATTGGACAAGTACCGACTCTCGCACGATGAGAACCGGACGCTTCCGGCCATACGTAGAATCCTCATGGGAGATTTCGTGAGCGACATCCGATAACGATTACCGGCTGCTTCAAGAGTTCCTACAGACTCTCGGCCACATTTGGAGGGAGCCGGCGTCATTTGAATAGAGATCTCAGGGGGGCGCTTCCACGCTCTTCCTGATGGCGTTGCCTCCGTCATGGCTGGTAAATCAGAAAGGGAAAGTATCACATGAGCAGGAAAGACTATCTCGGAATAGGAACGGTTGTTCTCGTTTCGATTGTAGTGGGATTTTTCATATTGGGGACCGCCCCCCGACCCTCGGCTTCAATCTCCCAAGGGCATGGCCACGGTCACGGAGAGGCGACTCGGAGCGACGGTCACCATGGAGAAGCAGGTCACGGCGAAAAGGCGCATTCCGACCATGGCGACCATGGCGACCATCACGATGCGGAAAAAGGTCCGCATGGGGGAAAATTGTTCTCAGAAGAGTCTCTCAAGGTGGAAATTGTCATCTTCGAGGAAGGTGTCCCTCCTCGATTCAGAGTCTATGCCTACAATAAGGGAAAACGGATCGATCCGAAAGAGCTTTCCGTATCCCTTGAATTGAAACGACTGGGAAACCGAATGACTTTGTACCAATTTGAGCCAAAAGGCGACTTCCTTTACTCCGACACGATAGTAGACGAGCCCCATTCTTTTGACGTGAAGGTACTTGCCGAGTATGAAGGGAAAAAGCATGCGTGGGAATACTCTCAGATTGAAGCCAGAACCGAGCTCGTTCCGGAAGTGACGGACACTATGGGCATAGAAGTGGAAACGGCGGGACCGGGACTTGTCCGGTCAGTACTCCACCTTCCCGGGGAGGTAGCTCTCAACACCGACAGAGTCTCCAGAGTGATCGCAAGAATTTCAGGCGTGGTCTCCGCGTGCGCGAAGAATTTGGGTGATCGAGTCGGCGCAGGTGAGACTATAGCGATAATAGACAGTCGAGAGCTGGCGGATGCTCAGAGCAGATATCTCGTTCATCTCAATCGCGAAAAGCTGGCCAAGATCAACTACGATCGCACGGAGAGGCTTTGGAAAGAGAAAGTCAGCCCTGAGAAGGAGTTTCTGGATGCGGAAAAAGCGTTCAAGGAGGCCAAGATTGAGCGTTTGGCGGCGAGCCAAAAGCTGCGAGCATTGGGCCTTACCGACAAGGACCTGAAGGCACTCTCCGACAACCCGGAGGCATCAATGATCGACTATTCTCTTAAAGCCCCCTTCGATGGGGTCGTCATCACAAAGCACGTGTCCCAAGGCCAATGGGTGGAGGAAAAGGCAGACATCCTGCGCATTGCAGATCTATCGACCGTCTGGATTGACATTACGGTCTACCCGGACGACTTGGATACCGTCCGCGTAGGGCAAAAGGCAACCGTTAAGTTTGGTTCCACTGACCTGGCGACTGATGGAGTTGTCTCGTATATCGGTCCTCTCGTCGGCGAGAAAAGCAGAACAGCCAAAGCGCGCATCGTGGTTGACAACCCACACGGAAGATGGCGTCCCGGCATGTTTGTTTCCGTCCAACTTGTCAAAGACGAGACTGTAGTTCCTGTTGTGGTGAAACCTGAAGCGGTACAAACGCTTGAACGGTTTGGCGATGCGATCTTCTTCCGGTACGGAAACCACTTTGAAGTCCGTCCAGTGACTTTGGGACGAGCCGACTCGGAACATGTGGAGGTCGTGAAGGGTCTGTCGCCGGGCGAAAAGTATGCTTCGACGAACAGTTTCCTCATAAAGGCCGAACTTGCTAAGAGCGGGCTTTCTCACACCCACTAATCGGCAACGGGTTCCCTGCCGGCGTCCTTTCGTCGAGGATGAACAACAGGGTATTGAGGTCTGATTCGGCAAAGCGTTACGAAATAAGGTGAGATCATGATAAATCGCATTCTCGAATTCTCCATCAGAAAAAGATGGGTGATGATCGCTTTCACACTGGCTATTGCAGCCCTCGGTGTCTACAATTTTGGAAACCTCACAATTGATGCGGTTCCCGATATAACAAATGTTCAGGTCCTGGTAAGCGCCGAGGCCAAAGGCTTTTCTCCGTTGGAAGTCGAGCAACGTGTCACGTTCCCCCTAGAAACCGCTCTGGCGGGTATTCCCGGGCTGGAGACAACCCGATCCAATTCACACTACGGGGTCTCGCAAGTCACCGCCATATTTAAGGACGGTACAGATATTTACTTCGCCAGGCAGCAAGTGAGCGAGCGTGTCCAAGACGTCAAGAGCGAACTGCCTCCCGGGATTAAACCGATGATGGGTCCAATAGCGACGGGTCTTGGGGAGATCTATATGTGGACCGTGGAAGCCTTGCCTGGAGCGAAGAAGGCCGATGGAACGCAGTATACGCTGATGGATCTCCGGACTATCCAGGATTGGATCATACGTCCTCAGTTAAGAAATGTGGAGGGTGTAACGGAGATAAACGTCATAGGGGGGTACGAGAAGCAGTTTCACGTAACTCCTGACCCACAGAAGCTGATTGCTCACGGACTCACCTTTTCGGATGTCATCCAGTCTCTGTCAAAAAACAACGCCAATGTCGGGGCCGGGTACATTGAGAAGAGAGGGGGACAGTACCTGGTGAGAATGCCCGGCCAAGTTTCGAATCTCGAGGACATCGGTCGCATTATTGTCGGGAACGTCCAAGGTATCCCGATCCGAGTGCGAGATGTGGCCCAAGTGAATCTTGGAAAGGAGTTACGAACAGGCGCCGCCACGAAAGACGGTGAGGAGACGGTTCTCGGAACCGCTTTCATGCTTATGGGAGAGAACAGCCGTGTAGTTTCGGAAAGAGTTGCCAAAAAGCTGGAGCAGGTGAATCGGTCCCTTCCCGAAGGCGTGGTAGCAAAACCGGTCTACAGTCGCACAAAGCTCGTAGATTTGACCATCCAGACCGTCAAGAAGAATCTGTTCGAAGGCGCGGTGCTCGTCATCGTGATCTTATTCCTCTTTCTTGGCAATATTCGAGCTGCCGTCATCACGGCGCTTGTCATCCCCTTATCCATGCTCTTTGCCGTCAGCGGCATGGTCACGAACAAGATAAGCGCCAATTTGATGAGTCTTGGAGCCATCGACTTCGGTATCATTGTTGATGGGGCCGTGGTAATCGTTGAGAATTGCGCGCGCCGAATCTCCCTGGAACAACGTAACAAAGGCGAGAAGCTGACTCTAAGTGAACGCCTGGAGGTGGTCCGAAATGCTTCACGAGAAGTAAGGCAGCCGATGCTTTTCGGAGAGCTCATTATCATGATCGTCTACCTCCCTATCTTGACCTTGACGGGTGTAGAAGGGAAAACATTCCTCCCCATGGCTTTGACGGTACTCATGGCCCTAACCGGAGCGCTGATTCTGTCCTTCACCTTCGTTCCTGCCGCTGTAGCCCTGTTTCTTTCCGGTAAGATGTCCCACAAAGAGAATAGACTCACCCACTGGGCCGCAAAGGCATACGCTCCACTGCTCGATCTAGCCCTGAAGCACCGAATTGCCGTCATTACTGCATCGGTTTGCCTTGTCATCCTGAGCTTGCTGGCCGCCGGCCGAATGGGAAAAGAGTTCATTCCGAGCCTTGATGAAGGAGATGTCGCAATCCATACGATGTCGGTTCCCGGCACCAGCTTGTCGCTTACCATTCACACGCAATCAATTTTGGAGAAGACCATTAAGCAGAAGTTCCCACAGGTGGAAACGATCTTCACTCGAATCGGCACAGCGGAAATATCACAGGAACCTCATCCTCCGAGCGTGACGGAGAATGTTCTCGTTCTGAAGCCGCGATCCCAATGGCCGGACCCAGATCTTCCGAAGAACGAGCTGGTTCGACGGATGGAACAGGAGGCGGCGAAGATACCCGGACTGGTCTATGAGTTTAGTCAGCCGATTCGTATGCGATTCAACCATCTGTTGGCGGGCGTGCGCAGCGACGTTGCCGTCAAGGTTTTTGGCGATGATATGGACGTAATGCTGAAAAAGAGCGAGGAAATCGCAAGAGTTTTGGAGAGGATACCCGGAGCGACTCATGTCAAGGTAGAGCCCGTGGCGGGTCTACCCGTGCTGATCGGGAAGATGAATTCCACGAAGATGGATAGGTACGGCCTAAATGTGTCCGACGTCCAGGAGATAGTCGAAATTGCGATTGGCGGCAAGAACGCCGGCCTCATTTTCGATGGGGACCGCCGGTTTGATCTGGTCGTCCGATTACCGGAGGATCTGAGACAAGACCTGGAAGCACTGAAACGGCTGCCCATTCCCTTACCACACTCCGGCAGTGACTTTCAGTTGGTTTCCCAACCATCGCCGGATCGTGAAGCCGGCGAACGGAGAAACTTCGCGACATTGGGATCGGTAGCCGACTTCGTAGTCGAGCCGAATCCCAATCAGGTAACCCGAGAGAACGGCAAGCGTCGCATCGTGGTGACTGCCAATGTGAGGGATCGCGATCTTGGATCATTTGTGGAAGAGGCGGAAGAGGCCATACGGAAGAATGTCTCCATTCCTTCCGGGTATTGGACTGCCTGGGGAGGATTGTTCGAGCAGATGATTTCAGCAGCGAAGAGGCTGCAAGTTGTCGTACCCGCGGCTCTTTTTCTCATCTTCACCCTGCTTTTCACTGCATTTGGGTCGGTAAGGCCGGCATTGCTCGTGTTCACCGGCATTCCACTGGCGCTGACCGGCGGTGTAGCCGCCCTGTGGTTGAGAGACATTCCGTTGTCAATATCTGCCGGGATTGGATTTATAGCACTTTCAGGTGTTGCAGTACTGAACGGCCTCGTGATGGTCACCTTCATAAACAAGCTGATGACTGAAGGTAAGCAAGTGGATGAAGCGGTGCGGGAAGGAGCCATGACACGTCTGCGTCCGGTCCTCATGACAGCGCTTGTAGCTTCATTCGGCTTCGTGCCTATGGCCATCGCCACGGGAACAGGAGCCGAAGTGCAGCGACCTCTTGCCACTGTGGTAATCGGAGGTCTGGTTTCTAGTACCCTCCTGACCCTACTCGTCCTGCCGGCTCTTTATAGGATCGTCGTGAAAGACGAGTGTCATGAAGCGTGACGCGTCGGCCATGTCGGGCGACGGCCTTCCGTTGACTACATAAGCCGACGGCCATGTGGAATGAGGTTCGAGTTAAATGACCCCCGGCAAAGCCGGGGGCTTATTTCTGTTAGCCCCCCAAGGGGGCTGATTTAGGAGCCCCCTAAAGGGGGCTTGTCATCGTCAAGCATGTTGAGCTGTTCCAGGCGGGCGTCCTCGGCCTCCTGCTCACGGATGTACTTTTTCACGACATCCTCATCCAACCCGACGGTGGAGACATAAAACCCCCGGGCCCAAAAGCTTTCCCCGGTGAAATTTCTCTTCCTTCCCATGAAGGTCCATGCTATCGAGATGGCGCTCTTGCCCTTGATATATCCGATCCCGCTCGAAACCGCGTATTTCGGGGGGATGCTCACACACATATGGATATGGTCCGGACGCAGACACCCTTCTACTATGTTGGACTCCTTCTGCCTGGCCAGCTCGTGAAAAACCCTTCCGAGGTGCTTGCGGATTGCCCCGTAAATGGCCGTCTTGCGGCGCTTCGGAATGAACACCACATGATACTTGCAGTCCCATCTCGTGTGATTTAGACTCTGCCAGTCTTTCATTGAAACCTCCCAGAATTGAATGTTGGTGTGTTCTGGGAGGTTGCCCCTACTACCTCACACGGTCAAACCTCTGGGAGTCGCCCCGGCAAAGCCGGGGGCTTACCATTGTTTTGGTTAAATTGCAACACTTATTTGCGGACAATCCCTTAGTGTCAGATTCATGGACATCCTCTCAACGAGCTGATACAAGAGAATGCCTATCAATCGACAAATCCGGACATGATAGAAGTGAACCGGCATTACGGCAGACAATGGCCATTAGGCAGAGGGTCGGCTCATGACCGCCGAACAAGGCAATGCAGGATCTGAAGCATTTGATGCGGGCGAAAGAATCATCCGAGCCGGCGGACTGGTTATCGTCGCGACTGAGACTTTTTACGGAATTGCAGCGGACCCGTTTAACGCTGAAGCAGTGGAACGCATCTATCGCGTCAAAGGAAGGATAGCCTCGAAGCCTTTGGCACTTATTGCATCGGACAGGAGAGCGTTCGCCCGCCTTTCTCCGATGATGACCCCTGAATTGAATGCCCTTGCGGACCGCTTCTGGCCGGGTAGCCTCACAATTGCCCTGGAAGTCGGAGCGAGGCTCTCCCCTCTTCTCATCGGCCCCAGCAGAAAGCTCGGCATCCGGATACCGCCTCCGTGTCCGGCGCGAGAACTTGCGCAGAGAGCCGGCGGGTTGATAACCGCGACAAGCGCAAACCTATCCGGGGGACTCGATCCGGATCGTATCGAAAAGATTTCCCCCGACCTTCTCACATCGGTGGACCTCGTGATCGACTCCGGACCCTCACCGGGCGGAACCCCTTCAACTCTGGTAGAGATCAGCGAGGACGGCTGCCGAGTCATTCGGGAAGGTGCCATACCGGAATCGATGATTCTCGAAGTTCTTCACGGATGCGCTCGTCGGAAATCGTCTTGACATGACAGCGCTCAGAAGTTATGATCCATCTGCTGCTGGGGGATCGTCTAGAGGCAGGACGACGGGTTCTGGCCCCGTTAACCGAGGTTCGAATCCTCGTCCCCCAGCCAGCAGCCACGCGGAATCATTTTCCCCCTTACCTTTCCTCGACATTTTGTCTCCAAACCCTGGACGTGCTTTTTGAAGAACTCCTTGACGGTCCCCGGTTGGCTTGTGATACTCGGCTTTGAAAAGTTGTCCCGGAAAAGGAGGTATCGTGGAGAAGCTCTATCGTTTCCCCAAGCCCTGTATGCTCTTCCGTAACACACACATAATGTCCGCGCTGGCCGCGGCGCTCCGGGACGGAAACGAGGAGGTTGTCAACAAAGTGATGGACCGTCAGTTTGCCGCCTATGTCACTGCCGGGACGGAGGCAAGGATCTATGCTCATTTGCAGGAATCGGGGATGCTCCTCGTGGAAGTGCCGGGTCTCAAAGGAAAATGGATCGTTCATCCCAGCGCCATAGAGCCGGCGGAAGACGAACCGGACGACGAAGCGACCCTCATCGAAGGCTCCTGAGCTCGTTCCCCCAGCGTATTCCTCCGTCATCTCCGGCGCAGTACCTACACAAGGCATCTCTCACTTACCGGAGGGCTTCGCTCCGGACAGAGGTGAAGAAAAATGTCGTTCCAGTGTTTCACGAGCAGATAGATTTTGTTCGACCTCCCGAATCAAATGGCCGGGGTTTTCCCATGACCGATGAATTTAAGTGCGATTATTCAAAGATCATCATTCCCAACGACCGGTCCTATGTGGGGCCTGTATGCACCTACGTTGCCCAACTGGCCGACAAATTCGGCTTTTCCGATATCGAAAAGGGTCTCATACGCGAGGCTCTTGGAGAGGCGACAACTCACGTCATCCAGCGCGCCTTCGAACCGGGGAGCAGGAGCTCTTTGGAGATTTCCTGTGAACGGGTACCGATGGGGATGAAAATCGTCATCCGGGACCAGGGCCTTCCTTTTGACCCCGCACCCCTGGTAACCGACGAAGTGTGTGCCGCTGAGGAGGCAGCGGATCGCAAAGGTCTGTGTCTCATGAAAGAGTACATGGACGAAGTGGAATTTCACAATCTTGGGAATCAAGGGCAGGAAATCGTTCTTGTCAAGTACGCTCGGAACAGCTCCATAGAAGATTATTTGGACGCGTGCGAACTGGAGCCCTATTCTCCTCACATAACGGTCACAGCGGAGCAACCTTTACGGGGCTCCATCCATATCGAGGCCATGAAACAGGACCAGGCCGTTGAAGTGTGTAAAACGATCTACAAAGCATACGGGTACTCATACTTCTATCCGCACATGTACTATCCCGAAAGAATCGTAGAGCTCAATAGCAGCGGGCACCTGTTCTCTGCAGTGGCATTGAACGACGAGGGTGAAGTCGTCGGACATGGAGCCCTCATGAAGACCGATCCTAAAGCGAGAATAGCTGAGTTGGGTATTGGTGCAGTCAAACCGGAGTATCGAGCCCGGGGCGTCCTCAAGCACATCTCTGAATTTCTCACCGACAAAGCGAAAGCTGACGGCCTGCTGGGTCTGTGGGCTCAGGCCGTTACGAATCACACGTTCTCTCAGCAGGTAGGCCTGCGAATGGGTTTCAAAGACACGGCCATACTCCTGGCATACGTTCCGGAGACATCCTCTTTCAAAGGGATTTCCGACCAATTAAGCCAGCGCGACTCGATGGACGTCCAGTACCTGTATCTCAACAAGCCTTCCCGAAATACCGTGTTCTTACCGGACCATCACAGCGATGTACTGATCGAGATCTACAGGGACCTTGGCCTCGGCCCGGAGCTTGACGTGCACGCGTGCCCATTGCAGAGCGTCCCGGAAACCGAGGCGGTTGTGAGGACGGTCGCTGCCAATGTCGCCGGATTGGCAAGAATACACGTTGAGGAGTATGGGAAGAACGTGTTGGCCGAGGTAAAAGTGAGGCTCAAGGATCTTTGCATGAAGAAATTCGAGACAATCTACCTCTATCTTGACCTGGGCGATCCGTTCACCTGTTTGTTCACCCTCGAATTTGAAGAACTCGGCTTTTTCTTTTCCGGGCTGTTGCCGGGAGCTGCTAAGGGTGATGCACTGATTCTCCAGTATTTGAACAATGTCCCGATTGACTATGGAAAGCTCCGCATCAAGTCGGAAGCAGGCAGGAGTCTCCTTGATTACGTACAGCGGCTTGATCCGAACCAATAAATGGGCCTGCGGGCCGCCCTCTTCCCCTCGGAGCTACCCCTGTGAGACTCATACTCCTGAGCATTTGTCTGTTTTTCTCTCTCTCCGAAACAACCCTTGCTTCGTGGCGGTCGCTCGTACCGGGGTTGGACCTTGGAACATTCCCCACAACCCGATCGAGTACTGTGGAGGAATCCCCTATTGTGGTGCTCAGAATCGATCCGAAATCGTGGGAGCTGGTATTTCTCAGCGTCAAAAGCAAGAACGAATTGCCGGGCCTGACGCCTCGGGAGTGGAGTACGAAACATAGGCTCGTCGCCGCTATCAACTCAGGCATGTTTGCAAAAGACTACCTGACGCATGTCGGCTATGTCCGATTCCGAGACAATGTGGTCAATGCTAAGAAGAACAAGTACCAATCCGTGGCCGCGTTCGATCCCCGGCGGAACGGATTGCCGCGGTTCCGGATATTCGATCTGGACACTCCCGGAGTCTCCTTAGAATCCATCGTGCGGGATTACAGATCTGCGATTCAGAATCTCAGGCTTATCAAGAGGCCCAAGAGCAATCGGTGGCCTCAGCAGGAAAAGCGCTGGAGTGAAGCAGCTCTGGGTGAAGACCCTTCCGGACGAATCCTTTTCATTTTCTGCAGATCACCGTTTTCCATGCATGATCTCAATCAGGAGCTTCTTAATAGCGGTATCGGTCCGGTCTGCGCACAGCATCTGGAAGGCGGACCGCCTGCGCAACTGTACCTCAACGCGGGATCGACGCAGTTGGAGCTTGTGGGGAGCTACGAAACCTCGATTCGAGAGAATGACGGCAACCTCAAACCGTGGCCTCTGCCAAGCGTGCTCGGCATCCGACCACGAGCTCCATAAGTCCGCGGGGATGATTTGGGGTAATGACCACGGCGGTTCTCGAGAAGCCTTCCGAGACGATCCCCGGGGTTCCCGCTAAACTATAGTGGAGCCCTTTGAAAATTGCGGGAAACTCAGAGTGCCTCAGAGTCATCAGGAAGCCCACGGATAGCCTTCTGCGCTCCACTATCGGGTCCATTAGGCCCCCTACTCTTCCGATCTCTTATAGCTGACGGCAAGACCGGCTCCATTATCGTCAAAAGTGGTCTCAAAATTCTTGAGCCCCTTGATGTAGTCCACATAGTCGGCCAACCCGAAAAGGTTGTGCCTGCGGTCGGAAACGTTGTGCGTCGTGAAGCAGCCCCCGACTACCAACTTTGGTGCCACGATGTTGAAATAGTCCTTGTACCAGCCCTTGTCCGCATCGGAAAAGACAAAATCGAAGGGTCCGCTCAATTTCGGCACAAGCTCGTGAGCATCGGCAAGCCGGGCATCGATGTATTTGGAAACTCCGGCTTTCTTGAAGTTTTCTACTGCCGTTCTATGTCTTGATTCGTCAATTTCCACTGTTATCAATTTGCCGCCGGTTTTGCTGAGAGCCCAGGCAATCCATATTCCCGAAAGGCCGGTCGATGTGCCTATCTCAAGTGCACTCGTATACTTATTCTTGATGATGATGTCATGGAGCAGTTTGGCGTCCGTTTCCGGCACGTTCCAATCCTCCCATTGTCCTCTGTGGCCGGCCAGGAATGCCTTGACCCTTTTGTCCGGAGAGTCCGTCAGGCCGGTCTCCTGTGCAAAGACCAGCGGCGCCATGGCTATCAACAGTGTCATGATCATTAATTCTCTCATAGGATTCAACCTCCGGGACAATCCCCAATAAACGGTTTCGTTTGCCTCACATTCCGAACGTCTCAATGGTTCGATAAAAGCTTTCTTGGTTTCGTGGCACCATGGGATATCGTTGGGAAACATGGTTATTTTCGAATTCCTCTCGATAAGATTTTAACGCTCCACGGGACGGACTGCAATACATAAACAGACCCTCATCAAGGACTCTTGCGGGTGTCGGAGCTCTCTGAGGCGTGCATGCCGGTATCGTCCCCCGGTGAAGATCGCGTGGCCACTTCAAGCGGTTGTCCGGAGCTGAGAACCTCCTTTCCTTCAACCACCACCCGATCCCCGGGCTGCAAACCCTCCAGGACTTCCGCGTACAAATCGTCACGCGCGCCGATCTTTATTCTCGTCAACCGGGCGCTTGTTTCCTTGTCCACCTGCACCACCGTGTTTCCCGAATTGGTGCGAACCTGTTCCAGCAGGGCATCTATAGGCACTCTCACGACGTCGGGAATACGATGGACCAGCACTCGCGCCCGGGCGTACATGCCTTCCAACAACTGCAGCTTGCGATTGTCGATGTAGATCCTCACCTCAAACAGCCTGTTTTGGTTGGTTACCGGCTGCACGTACCCCACTTTGCCCCTGAACGGCTTGCCGGGGAGGGAATCCACCGTCACCCGGGCCTCGACACCCTCCCCTTCCCGTATCACCTTTTCCACGTTCAATTTCGCGACATCTTTATCACTGAGATAAGTCGCCACGTAAATGGTCGTGTAGTCGCTGATCTGAAACAGTTTACCCCCGGTGGCAACCCAGTCCCCTTTTTCGACGAAGCGACCGGAGAGCAACCCGTCGATGGGAGAGCTCACCACGGTGTGCTTCAAGTCCTCCATCGCCTTTGCCAGAGCCCCTTTGTCGGCCTCAGCCTGCCCCTGGGAGCTCCGGTACGCGGACAATTTCTGATCGAGCACCGACTGGCTGATAGCCCCTGTCTGAAAAAGAGGAGCATTTTTTTCCCACTCGGCCTTGTTGAAGGCAAGTGCGGCCTCGTCTTTCTGCAAATTCCCCTGAGCTTGATCGGCAACGGCCCTGATAGTCGTATCATCAAAGCGAAGGAGAACTTGCCCTTTCTTCACCGGCTGGCCGTCCCTCACCTCAAGAGATTTGACCTGGGCAGCGACCTCGGACGACACCGTCGTGTTCGCGATGAAGCGCAGGTTGCCCGACATGTCCAGGGTCTGCTTGATATCACCCTTTTCCACAGGCACAGCGCCCACCTTGATACGCGGCGGCGGAAGCTTCTTCTCCGGCTTGGTACCGCAACCGGCAAGCACTAGAGATGCGAGAAGCAAAGTTGTCACGATTCGTGAGTTCATGGCATTTCCCTTATATGTGAGCAATGTTGCCTTCTTATCAACAAGTCGGTACAAAAATCTCGGTCGTTATGTTTGGATTGGATCTTCCGTCTGATGGGGACCTCGCACCAGTGGGCCGAGTCCTTTCTCCGGTCCGGTAGATCGGTTTTTCAAACGATCGGCGGCGACGATGCCCGGGCCTGGTTGACCGGCAACCGGGTTTGCCTGCCATGGGCCGTTTCACACCGCGAGCGGGGCGGCCGCCAATCTCGATAGCGCCTTGAGACCGTTCCCTGCAAGCGAAATTCAGTGCCCTTCGGGGGGGCGCTGTGCCTCCGCCTCGTTAAACGTGATGGATTGGGGTCTCCAGAAGCGATCCCTGAGGTCTTCAAAAATCGTGAAGACCACAGGGATGAAAACCAGCGTGAAAAGCGTCGCAACCGAAAGACCTCCCACTACCGCCATGGCCAGACCATTATAGATCTCCGCGCCGGCACCCTGCTTGAGAGCCAGGGGAAGCATTCCCAGCACCATGGCAATGGCGGTCATGAATATGGGCCGCATCCTCCGTTTGCATGCGAGCACCAGCGCCTCGTCTCGTTCGATCCCTCGTTCGAGGAGCTGCACGGCGTACGTGATCAGTATGATGGCGTTCTTGACTACGAGGCCCACCATCATGATGTAGCCGAGCATGGTGAAGGAATCGAAGCTCACGCCGGTGAGGCGAACGATCACGTTGGCCCCGATTATGGAAAGCGGTACGCTGAGAATGATTGACAGCGGCCGAATAAACGATTGGAATTGCATTACCAGGAGAAGGTAGACAACCACAACCGACAGCGGGAATACGAAACCTATCGCTTTTACGAGCATTTCGAAATTGTTGACCGCTCCGAAGGGGACCACGTCACAATCGATCGGCAAAGGAACCCGTTCACGGATGCGGGACATGACATCGTGAAACACATCGGACAATGCCCTTCCGTGAATGGTGAACTGAATCCCTGCAGCACGCTTGGAGTTATGGTGACCAATCTGGAGCGGTCCGAACGTGGTGTCCACCGATGCCAGACTCGTCAACGGCACCTGCATATTGGAGTCCTGAGGTGAAGTGAGAATGATTCTTCCCACGTCCGCAACGGTTTTCAGATCGGCTTCCCGGCCCATGACCTGCACGTAGAAATAGCGGCCGGACACATCGTACTGGGTGGTGGTCTGTTGACCTCCGCCCGCGGCTTCAACAGCGTCGGCAATGTCCTTCCCCTGGAACCCGAAATTTGAAGCCCGCTCCGTATCGATGCGAACCTGCACCTCAGGTTTGCGCAACGCAAGGTCGGTATAACGAAAAACGATCCCCTTGGTCTCCTTGCCGAGGTCCATGATTTGTTTGACGATCGGTTCGATCACTTTGTAGCTGTCGCCTACGACCCTCAGGTCCACAATATTGGACCTGGTATCGATATTCCCGAACAGAGGGAATTGGATGGGGTTCACTGACTTGAAAGCAAGATCGCGTGACATCCGAAAGGCTTCCCGCGCTATAGCCGGGATCTTAACGCCGCTGTCCTCTTCTCTTTCGCATACGAGAAAGATGACGTTTCGAGACACCTGTCTGTTCGGCGTGGCTACTATGTTCCGGACGCCTTTGATCGTCCTCCAACGATCTTCGAGAATGCCCATCAACCTGCTGTTCTCATCCAGGCTCGTTCCTTCCGCTGTCTCAATCTGGACCTTGATGAGATTCGTCCCTCCCGTGGGAAGGTACCCCATGCCGGGCAATGCCCGGTAGGACAAGACGAAGAGCCCGCAAACCGTTAGCAAGAGCGCCGCTTTTCGGGAGCCCCGCGCCAGAAAGAACCGCAAAGACCCGATGAGCCCGTCGGACACCCGCGCACCGCCCCGTTGCAGCAAATCAAGGGGAGCCAGGATTCGCTTCAGGACTCCCCGAGGTTCTTTCTCTTTTTTCATCCACCGGGAAGCAAGCATGGGCACAACGGTGAAGGCATCGAACAGGGATAAGAAAATAGCCAACGAGATGATGAACGCCACCGGGCCGAAAAGGGTTCCTATTTCGCCCGTAAGCATCAGAACCGGCATGAAGACGGCCGCGGTCGTCAGGGTGCTCATCAGCACGGCCGTTCCCACCTCTTTTGTCCCGTCGACACAGGCCTGCACGATGCTCTTGTTCTCTTCGTACCGATGTCTGTAGATGTTCTCCAAAACAACGATGGCGTCATCCACGATGATTCCGATGGAGAGGGCCAGCCCGGCGAGAGAAAGCACGTTGATGGAGTACCCCACCAGATACATGCCGATAAAGGTCCCTATTATCGACACCGGGATGGAGGTAGCCACAATGAAGATGCTTCGCCAGTTCTTGAGAAATACAAACAACACCAACAGGACCAGGATGATGGCTTCGATAAGGGAGTCGGTCACCACTTTTACGGCATCACGAATATAGCTGCTTGAATCATAGATCTTTTCGAATTTGGCTCCCCGAGGACCGTAGCTTTCCTGAAGACTCTTCACCTCTCGGTCAACCAGAGCGATGGTCTTGAGAATGTTCGCACCCACTTGATTGAGCACGCTGAACACGATGCCGCGCTTTCCGTTGATCCTGCAATAGGAATCGGGCCGTTCGTACAGGTCTTCCACGTTCGCCACATCCGTAAGGTAGACCACCGGCTCGCCGGGCTTGGAAATGATCACTTTGCCGAATGCGTCCGCGTTGAGAAGCTCCCCCACGGTACGCGTCGTCCACTCTCTCGTTCCCTGTACGAAATATCCGCCGCTCTGGTTGAAGTTTGTGCGGTCAATGAACGCCTTGATGTCATTGGCCGTGAGGCGTCTTGATTTGAGCCGATTCGCATCGTACGTCACTCTCATCTGACGAGTGAGGCTCCCGTCGAATTGGCAATCCCCTACCCCCGGAATGCGCCGTATTCGGGGCGCTATCTCTTTATCGGCCCAGGTCGAAGCCGTCACCGGATCGATATTGCCCGTCAGTGCGAACTGATACACGGGAAGGCTCACCTGGTCGCTGGCCTTGAAGATCTGGGGCTTCTGAACGGTCTTGGGCAACGTGGTCACCCGGTTGATGTTACGCTGAAGCTCCGAGGCCGCGAGGTCGAGGTTGGTTCCCGGTTTGTAGAAGACCGTGACCCGCGAAAGGCCGTACGAAGAAACACTCTGGGTGTATGCCATGTTCGAGACGCCGCTGATGGCCTCTTCGAAACGAGTCGTTATCTCTCCCTCCACCTCCTCCGGAGCTGCACCGGGAAAAGTCGTGGAGATGAGCAATATGGGTTCTTCGGTATCGGGTTTGAGCTCCACCGTCAGAAACGTCAGCGACACGTATCCGAAAACGATCACCAGGAGGACTCTGACAATGACCGTGATGGGAAACCGTACTGATGAATCGGCAATGTTCATTTCCCGCCTCTTGTCCTCTCTCTCTCGCGAGCCTTCAATCAACTCTTTCCATTGGGCTCGTCTCCTGCAACTTCATCAAGCATTACGGGCTTCACCTTCCAGAAGCAGTTCCTCAGGTCGTCGAGCATCGTGTAGACGACCGGAATGAATATCAATGTAAAGAGTGTCGCAACGGAAAGGCCGCCCACGGCCGCCATGGCAAGTCCATTGTAAATCTCCGCGCCTGCTCCATGCTTGAGCGCCAGAGGGAGCATGCCCAAGACCATGGCAATCGCGGTCATGAATATCGGCCTCATTCTCCTGCGCACGGCCAGAGTCAGGGCCTCGTCCCGTTCGTGACCCCGGTCGATGAGCTGAACAGCGTACGTTATGAGGATGATGGCATTCTTCACCACCAGCCCGACCATCATGATATACCCGAGCATGGTAAAGGAATCGAAATTGATCCTCAGAAATTTCACGAGAAGGTTCGCTCCTATGATGGACAGGGGCACGCACAGGATGATTGAAAGAGGCCGTATAAAAGACTGGAACTGCATGACCAGCAGGAGATACACTATCACCACCGACAGGGAAAACGCGAATATGACGGCCTTGATAAGCGCCCGCAAGTTGTTGACAGCCCCGAACGAGACGGTAGCATATCCCACCGGCATGGGCACCTCGGACTTAATCTTTGAAAGCACTTCGGTGAATACTTCGGAGAGCGGACGCCCCCGGATGGTGAACTGTACCCTGGCTGCACGCTTGGACTCGTAATGTCTAATGTCCATAGGTCCATACGTGGTTTCCACGGAGGCAACACTCGTCAGCGGGACGTGGGTTTGAGGAGCGGTGGGGGATGTAACAATGATGCGCTCCACATCGGAGACAGTCTTCAATTTGCTTTCCTCACCCGTCACCCTGATGTAGAAGTATCGTCCATTGACGTCGTAACGGGTGGCAGCCTGTTGACCTCCTCCCGCAGCCTCAACGGCATCGGCAATGTCCTTCGCCTGAAAGCCCAATACCGCGGCGCGTTCCAGGTCTACACGGACTTGCACTTGAGGCTTGTGTATGGATAAATCCGCGAAGCGGAACACCACTCCCTTGATCTCCTTACCCAGGTCCATGATTTTGTTAATGAGGCGTTCAAGCACGACATAACTCTCACCGTTAATGCGCACGTCCACAATGCTCGATCGCGTAAAAATATTGCCGAAGAGAGGAAATTGAATAGGGTTAACGAATTTGAACGGAAGGTCTCGCGACAGAGCATGGGCTCTCCGTGAAACTTCTTCCACAGGTATTCCGCTGTCCTCTTCTCTATCACAGACGATGAAAATGACATTTCTGGAATCCTGTCTATTCGGGATTGCAACAATGTGACGTACTCCCTTGATTTTGCTCCACCGTTCTTCCAGCGTGCGCATCAGTCTGCTGTTCTCATCCAGACTGGTCCCCTCCGCAGTGACAAGCTGCACCTTGATGAGCGTGGTGCCCCCGGCCGGAAGGTAGCTCATTCCCGGCAAAGCCTTACAAGACAACACAAAGCAAACCAGTACCGACAGTACAAGAGCTACTTTTCTCCACCATTTGCCGAGGAAGAAGCCTAAGGACCACATCAGGCCGGCGGCCACTTTCCCGCCGATCGTGGATAAGAGATCCAAAGGGGCCATCAACTTCTTCCATCGCCCGGTCGGCTCATTTTCCTTCTTCATCCAACGGGACGCGAGCATCGGAACAACGGTGAACGCGTCGAACAGAGATAAGAAGATCGCCACGGATATGATGAATGCCACGGGGCCGAACAGCGTCCCTATCTCGCCTTTGATCAATAGCACCGGCATGAAGACGGCCGCGGTAGTGAGCGTGCTCATGAGCACCGCGGTTCCCACCTCATTGGTCCCGTCTACACAGGCTCTGAGAATGGTCTTGTGCTCCTCGTACCGGTGCCGGTAGATGTTTTCCAGCACTACGATCGCGTCGTCGACGATGATGCCTATGGAGAGGGCCAAACCGGCAAGGGAGAGGACGTTGATGGAATACTTGCCCAAGTACATTGCGATAAACGTCCCGACGATAGACACTGGAATGGAGGTGGCGACGATGAACATGCTGCGCCAGTTCCGCAGAAACACGAAAAGGACCAGAAGAACGAGGAAAATGGCTTCAATCAATGCCTGCTTGACAACGCTCACCGCGTCGCGAATGTACCCGCTGGAATCGTAGATTCGCTCAAAATGTGCACCCCGAGGACCGTAATCCTTTTGAAGGGACTCAATTTCCCTATCTATCAGACTGATGGTCTCCAGTACGTTCTCCCCCGCCTGACTGAGGACGTTGAATATGATTCCCGGCTTGCCGTTTATGCGGCAATACGAATCAGGCCGGTCGTACAGATCCACCACGTCTGCCACGTCCGAAAGATATACCGGAGGGTCAGCGGGTTTGGAGATGAGCACACGGCTGAACGCGTCTGCGTCCCGGAGCTCTCCCACCGTGCGAATTGTCCATTCCTTGGTCCCCTCCACGAAGTAACCGCCGCTCTGGTTAAAATTTACCCGATCAATAAACCGTTTCACGTCATTGACGGTGAGCTGTCTCGCTTTGAGGCGCTCAGCGTCGTAGACGATTTGCATCTCCCGGGTGCGGCTGCCGTCGAATTGGCAATCACCCACGCCGGTTAGCCTCCGAATTCTCGGAGCTATGTCCCGATCTGCCCACGTGGAGGCGGTCACCAGGTCCACGTCGCCGGTGAGAGCGAATTGGTACACCGGGAGGTTGACTCGATCGCTGGCTTTCACAATTTGGGGTTGTTGAACGGCGGCCGGCAACGTGGTGACCCGGTCGATGTTCCTCTGCAGCTCCGCCGCTGCAAGATCGAGATTGGTCCCGGGCTTGAAGAATACGATGACGATGGAATGACCGTATGAAGAATGGCTCTGAGTCCACTGCACGTTCGAAACGCCGCTGATGCTCTCTTCAAAGCGGGTTGTGATCTCTCCTTCCACTTCTTCGGGAGCGGCTCCCGGAAACAGGGTGGCTATGACGAGGATTGGCTGCTGCGTATCGGGTTTCAGCTCCACCACCAGGAACGTGGAGCACACGTATCCGAACACGATGACCAAGAGCACCCTGACGATAACCGTTATCGGGTACCGGACTGAAGACTCTGCAATATTCATCAATCGCCTCGCGGGCGGCCTTCAGGATGTTTCGAAGTACTACGGTGCCGTCGTCTCAGGGATGGGCCAATTGCTTCTCATTGCTGAAAATCCGACGGGGCTGAACGACCGGGCAGGTTGTCATGCTCCGGACTTCAACGACAAAGAATTCAGAAACGTCAGTGGTTGAGCTGTATCACCGAGAAGTGCGTACAGCACGGACGGGACGGAGCCGACGGAGCCTTGATGATGAGCTCTCCTTTCCGGAGGCACTCCTAGTGCCTTCCGGTGGGCTATACGTCCAATCCTGCGCGGAGTCAACGACACCGGATCCTCCCGGGGCAGCATCTTTTCCTATTCGACCGCGGAGCCGAGGAATCGCACCAACGTCCGGCGACAAGGCGTTCCAAAGCTCCCTTGCCTTCAGCTCCAAGAGTGCAGCGTATTTTAAGGAGCGGTACTATCAGGAGAGTTGCCATGGTGATCTCACCTCGTTGCCTTCCGTGCAACATGAATCGTCCTTTCCTGATCTTCTTGATCATTTGACGGAGGACGGGCAGATCTGTTATATGCCGTTGCCGTTTTCACGAAACAGGTTCGCTGTTGTCGAGGAGTGCTTTGAGAATTGTGGGAAGAGAAGAGACGCGGGGAGTCATCAGGAAGCCTACGGACGGCCTACTGCGCTCCGCCATCGGGTCTGCCGGAAGTCTCGTGAAGGCGTGGCTACTCCTGGAAAAACAGCGACGATCTCCGGCGACAATGGTGTCGAAGGCTCATTGGCTTTCAACTCGAAGAATGCGGCGAATTCCAATGAGCGGCACTGTGTCACAGGATGACGATTTTCTTGATCGCCTCCACAGCTTCTTCGGGGTCGTCGAATGTTTGGAAAAGGGCTAAGTCCTTGGCTCCGATCATGCCGTGTTTGCCCAGCATGGTCTTTCTAATCCAGGCGATGAGATCTTTCCAGTACTCCTTGTCGAGAAGGATGACGGGGAAAGGTCGGATCCTGTGGGTCTGGATCAGGGTGAGGGCCTCGAACATTTCGTCCATGGTGCCAAAGCCCCCGGGAAGGATCACGTAAGCCACCGCGTACTTGACGAACATCACCTTCCGGATGAAGAAGTAACGGAAGTCCAAGTTTATGTTGGTGTAGGGATTGGCCGCCTGCTCCTTGGGCAGTTGGATGCAGAGCCCGACGGATTTGCCCTTGGCCTCGAATGCACCGCGATTGGCTGCTTCCATGGCTCCGGGGCCTCCGCCCGTGATCACGGTGAATCCGGCCTCGGCCAGCAGACGTCCAAGATCGCGGCCGAGCTGATAGACGGGGGCGTCTTCCGTTATGGAGGCCGACCCGAAAACCGTGACTGCCGGATAGACTCCCGACATGGTCTCGAAACCGTCAACGAACTCCGAGATGATACGGAATATCCGCCAACTATCCCGAACGCTGAAATCGTCGATGACGTACTGTCGTTCCAAGGTGCTGATTCCTCGCTTCCCAAGGCCATCGGGTCGGTACCCCGGGACCTTGTTCCCGGCTAAAGCTCGACGAATTCTATGGAGAGGCTCCCTGCATGTCAACGAAAAAGGAGGCTCGCCGAAGAGCGTTTCACGGCTTGCGATCCGGAGGTATCGAGCTCTTTGCACGGGGCCCGGGGCCTCGGATGAGCCGACACGGCATTGCTTTTGCCGTAGCGACGCACTATCCTCCGTAAGACCGTTCACAGGGAAGATCCGCGTCGAGATCCGATGGATGCCGAAGCTCGATTTTCATGATTGATTATCCGATGACTTCAGGGTATAGTGATCTTCCACGACATGGCAGCGATAGCCCATGTTGTTTGCCTCGCTCGGATGGCGGAATTGGTAGACGCAGTGGACTCAAAATCCACCGCCCTCACGGGTGTGCGAGTTCGACTCTCGCTCCGAGCACCAAGAAATCATCAATAATCGCCCCAAGTCGGGGGCCGAC
>JBGSJS010000025.1:0-42143 GCA_041741735.1 Desulfomonilaceae bacterium
CTCAATCCGGTGTTTGCCGCTGCCGCGATGGCGATGAGCTCCGTATCGGTAATCAGCAACTCCCTGCGCCTGCGCTGGATAGCAACGCGGGAGCAATGACGAATATCCGCTTGGGGTTCACGTGGCCCGAGACTTCGGCGATTTTCAAACTCCGCCTGAACTGGTGTCCGATGTTCTCGAGGCCCTCGAACCTATTGGAACGAGATGGCCGCGGGTCCTGGAGCCGACCTGCGGCTGCGGCAACTTCATCGCCGGCCTTCTGAATCTTCCGAATCCGCCGAAAGAGATAATCGGACTGGAAGTGCAGGAACAGCACCTCATCCATGCCCGTCAAGCGGCTGGTAAAGCCGCGTCAACAACCGTTACAATAGAGCAGGCCGACATTTTCAGCGAGAACCTGCTCGGCACCTTGCGGTGGAAGGAGACCGGACCGCTTCTGGTCGTGGGCAACCCGCCGTGGATAACCTCGGCGGAGCTCGGATCGCTTTCGAGCGGGAATGTTCCTCGGAAATCCAACGTCAGGGGAATCCGGGGGATCGAGGCTATTACAGGAAGCTCTAACTTCGACCTCACGGAGTACGTGTGGATCAAGCTATTGACCGAGCTTGTCGAGCAGCGTCCTGCGATTGCGCTGCTATGCAAGACATCGGTTGCCCGGAAGATCCTTCGGTATTCCCATCAGGAATCTATTCCCGTCCAAGAATCCTCCATCCGTAAAATAGACGCGAGAAAGTGGTTCGGGGCAGCCGTGGATGCATGCCTTTTTTGCCTGCAGGTGGGATCGGGCCAAGGACGTGCCGAGACCCCTGTTTATCCGGACCTCTTCGCATCGGAGCCCGAGTCCGTCGTAGGGATTGCCAGGGGAATCGTTGTGGCCGATCTCGCTGCATTTCGGCAATCGCGGGCGATTGACGGCACCAGTCCCCTGGTGTGGCGTCAAGGGATCAAGCATGATGCCGCTTCCGTAATGGTCCTGCGCGAAGTGGACGGCGCATTGAGGAATAAGGCAGAGGAATGGGTGGAGATCGAAGAGGATTACCTGTTTCCTTTGCTCAAGGGCTCGGATCTTGCCCGAGAAGGTCATGAAAATCCGAGGCTGTTCGTGATCGTAACCCAAAGACGCCTCGGTGAGCCCACGGAGCTCCTGCAAGAGCGGGCTCCCAAGCTCTGGCACTATCTCAAGAAGCACGAGGGGGTATTCGCTGCTCGCAAATCGTCGGTATTTGCCAAAGCCCCCGAATTCTCCATGTTCGGGGTGGGAGACTATTCGTTTTCCGCATACAAAGTCGCGGTGGCAGGCATGTACCGATCGCCCCGCTTTCGTGCGCTCGGCCCTGCTCACGAAAAGCCTGTTATGCTTGATGATACCTGCTATTTTCTTTCCTGCGAATCTGCCGAGAAAGCCGCCCTCATTTCCTCGCTGCTCAACGATCCGCTTTGTCTGCGTTTTGTCGACTCCCTCCTGTTTAAGGATGCCAAGCGGCCCATCACCAAAGGGATACTCCAACGCATAGATCTCAAGGCCCTGCTTCCGCTGACGGATCGATCTTCTCTGCACGCGCGAGCTGAGGCCGAGTTCGAAAGGCTGACAGGATGGGGACATCTCCCGCCGGGTGTTTGGCGGGATGTTTTCCCGTAAGTCGGGCGCCGGTCCCTATCAGCGTCTCATGTACCGGAGAAGCATGCTTTCCCCCGCACTTGCGACCGGTCGTTTTCTCGTTTCGCAAGGCACTGTTATAGGTGAAGAGGTGCATTGACATGACCGCTCGTCTGTCGGATACTATGGGTCGTCTTCAAGAAGTTCCGGAGCGTATTTGATGAAAACCGTCGTCGTAACGGGTGGAGCCGGCTTCATCGGCAGCCACCTGATCGAGGCGCTGCTTGCTCGGGGAGCGAGCGTGATATGTCTCGACAATTATTTCACGGGGAGCAGGAAGAATATCCTCCCCTTTATGACCAACCCGAATTTTGAGGCCGTCCGACATGACGTGGTCGTGCCCATTCTTCTGGAAGCGGAAGAAATCTACCATCTCGCCTGTCCGGCTTCGCCCGTTCACTATCAGGCCAATCCCATCAAGACACTCAAGACCTCGGTTGTGGGCACGCTCAACATGCTTGGGCTGGCCAAGAGGACCGGCGCAAGAATGCTGTTGGCGTCTACTTCCGAAGTGTACGGGGACCCGGAAATACACCCCCAGGTCGAGTCCTATTTCGGCAACGTCAATCCCGTGGGGCCTCGCTCCTGTTACGACGAAGGTAAACGAGCCGCGGAAACCCTCATGATGGGTTACCGGGACTACAACCGGGTGGACGTGGCAATCGCCAGAATTTTCAATACGTACGGCCCCAGAATGCTCCCCAACGACGGCCGGGTAGTGAGCAACTTCATTTGCCAGGTGTTGGGAGGAGAAGACCTTACGGTGTACGGGGACGGCAGTCAGACCAGATCCTTTTGTTACGTCACCGACCTGGTGGACGGCTTGATACGCCTCATGGAGAGCGGAGAAGCGGGTCCGATCAATCTCGGCAATCCCCATGAAGTGACCGTTCGGGAATTGGCGGATCGCGTGATGCAGATGATACCCGGGACCGGTTCGGGCATCACACTCAAGCCGCTTCCCGTGGACGACCCGGTTCGGCGCCGACCGGACATTTCCCTGGCTCGGGAAAAACTGAATTGGAGTCCTGTGGTCCCCTTGGAAAAAGGGTTGGAAGCCACCGTCGCCTATTTTCGTGAAGCATTGGGAGGCGGGGCATGAGTCAAAACGGGAAAGAAGGTGGAAACCTCAAGCGGACTATCTTGATCGTGGTGGGGACTCTCCTGGGCCTCTTTTTCCTCTATCTTGCGTTCCGCGGGGTGTCCTGGCACGATTTCGTGGACGGCGTCTCGAAAATGCAGCCGATCTACCTCATCCCGGCGACAGTCACCGTCCTGTTCATTCAGCTCGTAAGGGCTTTGCGATTCGGGGTGATCCTGCGCCCGATCTGCTCGTTGACCACCAAGGAGCTTTGGCACCTTCTCAATTTGTGGGCCGCAGCGGGCATGGTCCTGCCGGCCCGACTGGGCGAATTTGTACGGCCGTATCTGCTCCAGGGAAGAGGCACTTCCTTCTCCAGCACATTCGGTGCGGTCATGGTGGAACGGTTTTTCGACCTCACCGGGCTGCTGCTCCTGCTCGCCGTGGTCCTATGGAAGACCCCTCAGGTTCCCCCCCAGTATTCGTTTGTGGGGAAAGTGATGCTGGGAGCTCTCACTGCCGGCTACATCGTGGTGCTGGTCATCCTGTCCCGTAAAGAAGCTGCCCAAGCCGTCATCGACAAGGTGCTGTCTTTGCTTCCCACCCGGATCGGGTCGTTTCTGGGAGGGATTATTACCAGCCTGATCGAGGGGTTCAGCATCATGGCCAGTTTCAAGCAGGCTCTGATTATTCTCTCGTACAGCGTGTTGTTGTGGATTCTCTTTTCCTGTGTGACGTATCTGTTTCTCATAGCTTTTTCGATAAAAGCTTCTTTCCTGGTTGCGGTCACGATCCAGGTCTTTCTCTGCCTCGGCGTGGCCCTTCCCACAGCTCCGGGATTCGTAGGGACCTTTCACGCGGCCGGCCGCTATGCCCTGGCCGTGTTCGGAATCCAAGCGGTTGCGGCCATCTCCTTTGCCACGGTTTACCATCTGTTTTGTCTGGTGATCAACATACTCCTGGGCGTGATCTCATACTCTTCCGGCTGCTTCACCTTTGACCACAAGATATTCTCGCGGGGTGAGGAGCAACCCGGCAACGCCACAGTGGAGACGGCTCGTGAAACGTTGGTCTGAACTGGACAAAAAGCATATCTGGCATCCGTTCACCCAGATGCAGGATTGGATGACCTCGGAGCCTCTCGTCATCGAGAGTGCGGAGGGGAACTTCCTCATCGATACGGAAGGGCGGAGGTACCTCGACGGCGTTTCGTCGTTGTGGGTGAATGTCCACGGTCATCGCAAGAGCCGGATCGATGAAGCCATCAAGGTTCAATTGGGCAAAGTAGCCCACTCCACGCTCCTTGGGCTTGCGGCAACGCCGTCCATTGAGCTTGCCGAAAAACTTGCAGCGATCACTCCCGAGGGACTGAACCGGGTCTTCTATTCCGACTCGGGCTCCACAGCGGTGGAAGTGGCGCTCAAAATTGCCTTTCAGTATTGGAAGAATCGAGGATTTGAGAAAAAGAGGCTCTTTGTGACCCTCTCCGAAGCATACCACGGCGATACGGTAGGATCGGTAAGTCTCGGAGGCATCGATCTCTTCCACACTATTTTTCATCCTCTCCTGTTTCAGACGCTCAAAATACCGACCCCATTCCCTTACCTCCACCCGGAAAAGACGCCGGAAGAATGCCGCGAGGCTTCTTTGGAGGCATTCCGAGCCATGACTGCGAATCGTGGGAAGGAGATCGCAGCGCTTATCGTCGAGCCTCTGGTTCAGGGTGCCGCAGGAATGATCGTGCATCCTCGGGGATTTCTGAAGGGACTTGAGGAGATCTGTCGAGAACACGATATCCTGTTGGTTTGCGATGAAGTGGCCACCGGCTTCGGTCGAACGGGAAAGATGTTTGCCTGCGAGCACGAGGATGTCAGGCCGGACATGATGGCTTTGGCCAAAGGGCTTTCAGGCGGTTACCTCCCCTTGGCCGCGACCATGGTCACGGAAGAGATCCACGACGCTTTTCTCGGCGAGTACCGGGAGTACAAGACCTTTTTCCACGGTCACAGCTATACGGGCAACGCATTGGCCTGCGCGGCCGCGTGCGCATGTTTGGATGTTTTCAAGGAAGAGGGAGTTGTGGAAGCCTCCCAACCGAAGATAGCCCTGCTCAAGGAGCAGCTCGCGAAGCATGTGGCACCTCTGGCCAACGTCGCGGAGATCAGACAGTGCGGATTCATGGTGGGAATCGAACTGGCCGAAGATCCTGCCCAACGAAGGCCGTACCCCATGGAACGGCGCATGGGGGCCCGAGTGACCGAGCTGGTGAGAAAGCATGGGGTCATCCTTCGTCCCTTGGGCGATGTGGTTGTGCTCATGCCGCCTCTAGCAGTCAGTGCGGAGGAGATCGAATTGCTCGTCTCCGCAACGGCGGCCGCAATAACCGAAGTATGCGGGAAGGCGTAACCGCAAAAAGAGGCAGTGCGCCGAACGAAGACGGAAAACGAGGACCTTGACGTTGACCCCTAAGAAACGAGGACTCTTTATTGCAGGAACCGACACCGGTGTCGGAAAGACCGTTGTCACGGCAGGTCTGGTCAGGTACGCCCGGAACCAGGGACTTCGCTGCGTGGCCGTAAAACCGGTTGAAACGGGATGCAAGCCTCGAGAGGGAGTGCTCTACCCCGAGGACGGGGCTTTTCTCAGGGAAGCCTCGGAGAACGACTTGAGTCTGGATGCTTGTGCGCCCTTCAGGTTTTCTCTCCCTGCTTCGCCCGCTCGGGCCGCAGCCATGGAGGGATCGAAGCTGTTCCTCTCCGATCTTGAGGAGCACGTGCGAACGGTGGTCGAATCAGCGGATCTCAGGGTGGTGGAGGCCGCAGGAGGGTTGATGGTCCCCATAGAGGAAAACCTCATGGTAATCGACCTCGCCCTGAGACTCGGCTTTCCCACCGTACTCGTGGCTCGCAGCAGCCTCGGCACCATCAATCATACTCTCTTGAGCGTGGAGGCGCTCAATCGAAGAGAGATCGAATTGGCAGGGATCGTGCTCTCTGCGGTTGCTGACAAACCCGGACCGGAAGAGGAATTCACCGCCGGGGACCTGTCACGTCTCGTGGGAGACGTTCCCGTTTTGGCTCTTCCCCGTCTCGGAACGGAAGACGCGGGAAATCCTCAGAGGATAGCGCAGATTATGGCCGACACATGGCCTGAGGGTCATCTCCGGAGTTGGATAGGCCTCGACGGAGCGTGAAGTCGGAAAAACGGAGATCCATGGACGGCTCAAAGTGCGGTTGTTACCAATGCACGGTCAAAGAACGAGAGTCCCCGACCGGAAGATCGTTGCGACACCAATAGCGGAATCGAAGGAGAGCTCTACCGGTCGGGTTCGGCTCTCCGCAGGCGCCGAACCCGTTCCGGATTGCGCAGATTGACCCCCATACCGACCGGCTGATCTGCCGGAGGAGGTCGACCGGATGACGCCCAAGCAGTTGCAGGTGATCTACCACGACCAATATCTGACCGATTACCCTACCGCCTCATGCGAAACACCCTCCCGGGTGATCTCCATCATGGACGTCCTGAGAAAGCACTATCCGGTACTGGAACCGTCGCCCGCGCGAGAGGACGACATTTTGCTGGTCCACACCCAATCGATCCTGAAATCGGTGCGCAGTGACGAAGAGCTCTACCGTGTGGCATCTTTGGCTGCGGGTGGAGCCATCCTCGCCGCAGACATGGCCTGCAAAGGAGAGCCTACCTTCGCCGCGGTGCGTCCTCCGGGACATCATGCAAGCCCGGCCGGCCATTGGGGATTCTGCTTTTTCAACAATGTGGCCATTGCATTGGAACGGCTTCTTCAAAAAGGAAAAGTCGCCCACGCCCTTGTCCTGGACATCGATCTTCATTTCGGCGACGGCACCGACAACTTCTTTTCCATGAGACGAGGAGTGACGGTAGCGAATATTCAAGACAACCACCGGGAGGATTTCCTCAAGAACGTGGACAGAGCCCTGAGCTCGCATGAGTACGATATTGTTGCGATCAGCGCGGGGTTTGACCGACACCGGGAGGACTGGGGCGGCACTCTCACAACGGAAGATTATTTCACCATCGGCAGCCGTGTGCGAGATTACGCTACGGCTCGCTGCGAAGGGCGATATTTTGCGGTCCTCGAGGGAGGATACAATACCGAGGTCCTCGGCACGAACGCCCTAGCCCTATGCAGAGGCATGGACGGCGAGAGCCTGTCTCAAGAACGCTGAAATCCCCGGCGCTCCGTGGAAAAGTTACAGGATAAATGCACCTTCATCACGTCGAGAAGGCCTTCAATTGCTGGAACATGATTCTCCCTTCGCACGGATGACCGGGCTCAGTTACTCCATACTGTTCCAGCCTTTCACCGCTTTCAGGAAACTCATGCCGTACGCTTACCCCGGACGGTTCGTTTCGACGTTGAAAACAGAAGCCGGTCAACAGGGTAGGGGAAGGGTCCGAATTCTTCCTCCCTCATTCTGCGGCTGCTTGTGAAGGAGCACGACGCGATGAGCGACCACATGCGGGATTGCAGAGCCTACGAGCTGACCCGGGTCATTCCCTGGTTGACTCCGGGAAGCCGCGTATTGGAGATCGGGGCCGGAGCGGGTTGGCAAGCAAAGGAGCTGGCCGCGCGCGGTTTCCTCGTGGAAGCCCTTGACCTGGAGACCAGTACCTATGCCGATCGACGAATATACCCCGTGCAGTACTATGACGGGCACACCATTCCATTTCCCGACGGGACCTTCGACGTGGTCTTCAGTGCTCATGTGCTGGAATACGTGGAGCACCTTGAAGAATGGCTCGGCGAAACCGCGAGGGTTCTCAAACCCTCCGGTACAGAGGTGCACATCCTGCCCAGTGCATCGTGCCGCTTCTGGACCCTGGCCACGCACTATCCGTACTGGGTGAAGACTTTGCTGGCGCTGCTCTTTCCGAAAGCTGTGTCCAGAGACGTTGCAGCAGCTCGTATTGCCGAACGCCGATCCGACTATTCAGCAAAGGGTTTTGTGAGAAAGGCTGCGTCCGTGATGATGGTGCCAAAACCGCATGGAGTGAGAGGAAACTTTCTCACCGAGCTCTACTATCTGAGCAGATGGTATTGGACTCCTCTCTTCAGAAACAGCGGCCGGCAGGTTGAAAGGTGTTTTCCCATACGGTTATTCTACACCCAGCACGGTCTGTTGAAGGACGCTCTGAGTCTGTCGGCTCGACATGCCCTGAGTTACCTCCTTGGAGGCTCCTGTCTGGTCTACGTGCTGAAACGGAAAACCTAGAATTCCTTTTGGGAAATACGGTGCCGGAGCACAACCGATTTCCGGATCACCTCACATGGCCCCACGTCGTCACCCCGAGCGAAAGCCGGGGTCTAGAGTGTTCGGAAGGGCCTGGGTTCCTGCCTCCGCAGGAACGACGGGGAGAGCGTTCGATAGCGAACTGATCCCTTGGTAGCAATCCATGGGTGAGTAAATGCGCGACCGAATTTGCGCAATCGAATGCTTCGGTGTTATGGGCGGCCGGCTCTGCACCGAGCAGCCGTTCCGGCATGACCGGGGCCATTATCTTGTGGACGTCCCTGCACGCAGACGAGAGAATAGACGAAAGGTCGGCAATAGAGAAGGAACAGCGCTTCGTCGATGGTTGATGTTGCGGAAAGGGTTCGGGTAAGTCACATGTCCGAAGGGCGAATCAGGTCTTTCATACGAAGACTCCTGCTGGAGCGTGCATCACCGGAATTCCTCCTCTATCTCAAGCACCTTCGGTCCTCAAAGGATGCCGGTTTTCCCTTTAGCAGGAAGAGCACGGTCTATCGGTCGGTCGCGAGACAATCCGTCCTGATCCTGGCCCCTCATCCGGACGACGAGGCGGTGGGACCGGGAGGGACGCTCAGTATGCATCTGGTTGCTGGGAGCGACGTCACGGTGCTTTACATGACGGACGGATCGCTGGCCGACCCGAACGTCGATTCGGTTGAGATGGCCAAGACCAGGAGAAGAGAGGCGGAAGCCCTGGGGACTACGTACGGCCTTCGCCAGGTATTCTGGGAAAAGAAAGACCGGAACCTGGATGCCGACCCGGAGGCTGTGATGCGTCTCGGAGAGCTGCTCGAAGAAATCCGTCCGGAAGCGGTCTTTGTGCCGTCGCCCATAGATGCACACAGAGACCATTTCGCTGCCAACAAGATACTGGTCGGGGCCTTGGGTCAACGGCCCTCCGCTGCCATGGAGGTTTTCGGGTACGAGATTTGGACAGATATCCCTTTCCCCAATCACGTGGTCGAAATTACGGGCTTTTTTGAGAAGAAGCTGGAAATGATGGCCTATTACCGGTCACAGGCCGCACTCTGTGACTTTGCCGGTCTGTGTCGGTCAAAGAACGCTCTCAATCACTTCAGGCACGTTCATTGCCTCGAAAGCGGGTACGCGGAAGCTTTCCTCCGGTTTTCGCCGGAAACCTATGTCGAAATGGTCCGAGGCTTGATCGAGATCCAGCGTCGGTGAGGTGACCGACCGATGCAAGTCCTGAAATGCTTGAGGCACGCGCTATTCGCCTTTGTTCTCGTGGTCGAAATCTTCCACATTCGGAGGGAGAGGAATCCGACTGCCGCCCGTCACGGATTCCGAGCCGGTCTTTTCGTCGGGGAAGCTGTCGGTCAAAATCTTGGAAACGGTAGAACAGGAGACCATGAGAAGCAAGGATGTCGTCACCGCGACCGTTTTGACGAGTCTTTCGATGCAGTGCCGGTCTCCCGGGCTGCGACCGTCCGTCGGATCGGGTCCGAGACGAAGTGAATCCTCGCCGCATTCGTTGATCAACTGGTAGGGGGACATGGCAATCGAGGCCTCCGTCCTGAAGGGTTAGGCGGTCACCGGAAGAGACGAGCGGCTCGGCCTGCTGCAATACCGATGCGCAGTCAAACAAGCACAGTCGCCCACCGGTCTTTCATTCAACTCGCCGGCACCACAAAGTGCGCCTGCCGACTCCCAGTGAGAGGCTTATCCCGAACGGCAGCTCTTTCCATTATCAAGCACCCTTCGCATGGAAGGGCCCGGTCAAAACAGTGCCTCGCCCGTCTTCGCCGCCGGGATTCCCGACTCCACCGGCTCCTTTGTTGCACGGCGTCATCCTCGCTGTGACGACGCTCTCTCGCACCCCTTTACAAAGTGGAACAAGGGGGCGCAGGCCTGAAGCCGGCTCAAAGGTATCGGCTCTAAACCGCTGCAATCGGCTCCTCCGGGACCCGAGGAGCGCTCGATAGCGATAGGGACTATAGTCATTTTTTCATTTGAATTCAAGTTGTTCAATCCTGTTCACGATAAATAGGTTTATGGTTACCATCCCGGAACGAGAGACTGCATGGAGAAGGAAGGAGCCCATCCGCATGCGGGCAGCTCCAAACCAGGGGTGGCACAAGCTGGAAAAAAGAGTTTGACTTGTGTTACCAATTTGGATAGCGTATCATAAAAAAGAGGTTGCCGGCCCTCTATGTCAACCAAGGAGGTTCTGACTTTGAGAAGAATTTCTCTTTTCTCCATACTCGTGTTTCTGGTCACCCTATTGGTCGCGAGCGCTGCATCGGCCCATTTCGCCATGGTCATCCCGTCCAAAGACGTGGTGGGCAAGGACGACAAGAAGGATGTATCGATTCTGCTCCAATTCACCCACCCTTTCGAGGGGGGGCCGCAGATGCAGATGGACAAGCCGGAAAAATTCGGTGTGGTCGTAGGTGACAAGGTCGTCGATTTGTTGGGAACGCTTCAGGAAAAAAAGAAGGACGGCAAGTCTACCTGGGAAACGACGTACAAGATCAAAAGGCCGGCCGACTACGTGTTCTTTGTCGTGCCAAAGCCTTACTGGGAGCCGGCAGAGGACAAGTTTATCGTCCACGTGACAAAGACCATCGTGGATGCAATGGGCGCTGAGGAAGGCTGGGATCAGCCCATCGCCAAAGCAGCGGGACTTCCCGTAGAAATCGTGCCCATGTCACGACCGTACAGTTTGTACGCCGGGAACGTCTTCACCGGCCAGGTATTCAAGGACGGAAAGGCCGTGCCCAACGCCGAAGTGGAAGTGGAATGGTGGGGCAAAGGGAAGACAAAAGCCCCCACGGACGCACATGTCACCCAGTTGGTGAAGGCGGACGCCAACGGAGTCTTCTCTTTCGGCATGCCCAAGCCCGGATGGTGGGGATTTGCCGCCCTCATGGAAGACACGAAGAAGATCAAGCACGAGGGCAAGGACAAGAAGGTGGAGCTCGGAGCCGTTCTGTGGCTCTATGCCCATCCCATGCAGTAGGACCTGAAATGCATATATCCGAAGGAGTACTTGGGGCACCCGTGCTCGCGGCGGGAGCCGTTCTTGCCATTGCCGGGGTGGGAATAGGCCTGAGGAAAATGGATTATGAAAAATTACCTCAGGTAGCAGTGTTGGCGTCAGCCTTCTTTGTGGCGACACTCATCCACGTCCCCATCGGGCCGTCCGCGGCTCACCTCGTGTTGAACGGGTTGTGCGGGGTCATCCTCGGGTGGATGGCATTTCCGGCCATCCTGGTGGGGCTGACGCTTCAAGCGCTCCTCTTTCAGTTCGGGGGTCTCACGGCGCTGGGAGTCAACACGTTCAACATGGCTTTTCCCGCGGTTGTGGTGGGGTACCTGTGCGGCAGGTTCCTTGCGAGCCCGAACCCCGCAGTCAGAGGAACAGCGGAGTTTCTCGCCGGGTCGGGGGCCGTGCTCCTTTCCGGTCTGCTGGTAGGCGCATGCCTGGTAGCTACGGGGGAATCGTTCGTTTCCGCGGCGAAAGTCATAGTTTTGGCCCATGTGCCGATCATGGTGGTTGAAGGAATCATCACGATCTTCATCGTCGAATTCTTACGCAGAATCAAACCGGAGATGCTGACGGCCCACCTCGGGGCCGCACCTTCGGACGGGCGAAAATAGTATGTCGGGAACACCGACGTCCATTTGACAAGTCGCGGAAGACTTGCTATTTTTTTTTGAAACATGGCATATGTCGTGTCTTGTTTCATCCAACGTCGCACACCCCCGGGAGTCGGCACGGGGTGTCGATGGGACGTTACCGGTTCCCCGCCGATTCGGGAGGCGGACTAGTGAGAGAATCTTCAAAGTCGCGGATGAACGTGGGTCGTGCCGTCATGGCCGCATTCATAGTTGCCTTGGTGTGCTGCTGCGCAACAGCGGTCAGGGCGCACAAGGTGAACCTCTTCGCATATGTGGAAGGGGACCGAATAATCGTTGAGGGCTATTTCAGCGGAAACGCCAAGGCCATGAACTGCGTGGTCGACGTGCTGGACAATACCGGGAAAAAGCTGATCGAGGGCAAGACCGACGCTCAGGGAATATACTCGTTCAAGATTGCCGAGCTTCCCTCGATAACCGGTGACCTCAAAATTGTTCTCCACGCGGGCCAGGGACACATGACCGATTTCACGCTCCCGGCAGCGGATTTGCCTGCTTCGGCCAAGGCCGGCGCTCCTGCGAGTGCTTCGGAGGGCACGCCCGAGCCTGCAAAGAGCCAATCCGCAAAAGTGGAGGCCCCAAGAGCGGCGGAAACGCCGGCCGTACAGCCTGTGGGGACGGACGCCGGCGCATTGAAGAAAATCCTGGACGAGACGCTGGACGCAAAGATGCAGCCGCTCGTCAAAATGCTGGGCAATCAGCAGAAGCTGCTTATCGAGCAGAAGGAAAGAGGACCCTCCATGGTCGAAATCTTCGGAGGGATAGGATGGATTTTCGGGATCTTCGGCACCGCCGCCTATTTTGCCGGGAGAAATAGAGCGGAGAAGCGGTGAATTCCGAAAGGACGGGAATAAAGTGGAGATAGAAGAGTTTGCCCTTGGAGATTCCTTCATCCATAATATGGACCCGAGGGCAAAGATCGTAGCGGCTGTAGTCTTCTCCCTGGTGGTAGCGTTGAGTCACTCGCTGCAAGGGGTGGCGGCGGCAATGCTCTTCCCCCTGGTTTTGATCGCTCTCTCGGGGATCAGCCTTCGGAAAGTAGCTCTCAGGATTGCCGTGGTCAATGCGTTCATCCTGTTCCTTTGGCTCTTTCTCCCGTTTACGGTTCCCGGAACGGTCATCTTTTCGTGGGGTCCGCTCGATGTGCACCGTGAAGGGGTGCTCCAGGCTTTGCTCATCACCCTCAAGTCCAATGCCGTACTCTTAACGGTCATGGTGCTCCTGGGAACATCACCTATTTTCAGTCTGGTCCACGCGTTGAGTCACCTGGGGGTGCCGGACAAGCTCGTGCATCTCTTCTTCTTTTGCTTCCGGTACATCCACGTCATCCATGAGGAGTATCATCGACTAATCCATGCCATGAAGATCCGGGGGTTCAAGCCCGGTACCAACATGCACACCTACCGAACGTACGCGTATCTCGTGGGGATGCTTCTGGTGAGGAGCTTCGACAGGTCCTCCCGGATACTTGCCGCCATGAAATGCCGTGGATTCAGGGACAAGTTTTACATTCTTCACCACTATGAGATGAAGAATTACGATTACGTGCTCACAGCCTCAAGCGTGCTTGTTTCGGGGCTTCTCCTGGCGGCAAGATGATTCGGCTACGAGACATTCGCTTCAAGTACAACAGTCGGTACATATTGGACGGTTTGAATTTGCACGTACGGCCGGGCGATCGCATCGGATTGGTCGGGCCCAACGGATGTGGAAAGACCACCCTCAGCCACATCATCATGGGGTTGCTCAAGCCCGAATCAGGTGACGTGGAAATATTCGGCAAGGTGAGGACCGAAGAATCCGATTTCAGAGAAATCAGGGGGAAGATCGGGTTCCTGTTCCAAGATGCCGACGACCAGCTTTTCTGCCCCACGGTGCTCGAAGACGTGGCATTCGGACCGCTGAACCTCGGCAAGAGCCCTGAGGAGGCAAAAGCGATCGTTGCCTCCACTTTGGCAGCTCTCAAACTCGACGGCTTCGCTGAAAGAATCACCTACAAACTTTCGGGAGGAGAAAAAAGACTGGTTTCCGTCGCTACGGTTCTAGCCATGGAACCGAACGTACTCATTCTCGATGAGCCGACCACCGGACTGGACGAAGAGACAACGGAACGACTCATCGAGATACTCACCACCTCGGATCTTACCTACCTCATCATTTCCCACGACCGGGAATTCGTCAAACGGACCGCTGACAAAGTGCTGCAGATCAAACGCGGGGTTATTTGCGAAGTCTGCTGACGCGTGGGATCTCCCTCTTGATGCCTTCATCGCCGGAACAGCCAAGAGTTTGCAAAAAAATCTTCATGTTCTTTGGTCACTCGTACGGTTCGCCTGTTGGCAAGGGACCTGCGCGAGTATAATATTGAACGGTAGTGAGGTTGACAAAGACCCTACCCTGAGAGGCCGCGGAAAACGTTCCGAGGAATGCCCGCGCTTTTTCCGTTCTAACGGTTACGGAGCATCCAGAGGGAATGCGGAAATCCTCCCCCAATGTGACTGACTCGACACAGCTCGAGGATCCTTTCAAGGACCTTCCGGAACACCTGCGTCAAACGATCTGGGATAGGGGCGTAATCACGGAGTATCCCACGGGCTCCGCCATAGTCTCACCCGGTGACCCGGGAGACTACTTTCGTTTTCTCGTTTCGGGGAGGGCCCGAGTCCTCTTCAGGGAGCGCGACGGTCAGGATATTCCCGTGGAGACCCTCTGTTGCGGCGACATGGTGGGAGAAGTCAGCTATTTGAGCGGTCGTCCTGCGCCCAACAATTCGGAAGTGGCGGCCCAGGAGCCGTGCCGGGTTCTGGAGATCCCCGCCTCCACATTTGAAAAGATACTGAGCGAAACCCCCGAGGTTGCCACACTCCTTTTGAGGAACCTCGCACGAAAAGTCATCCGCCTGGACCAGAGCGCGTACAAGATGATGCAGAAGAAGCGCGCTCTTCAGAATCTTATCAGTCGCCAGGAGCACCTTTTTCCCGATTATTTCGTCAGTGAGACCGTGCGTCGGCGTACGAGCGATCGCCTCATAGAACTGGCCCACTCGGACGAGCCCATTATTATTACCGGGGAGACGGGAGTGGGTAAGGAGTTCATGGCCCACGCACTCTATGGCATGAGCACCCACTACAAAAGGGTCTTCCTCTGCCTTGACCTACTCAGGCCCTTCCCTCAAACCGACACAGGCGCGGAATACTGTCTCCTCCCCGAGGAGTCTACCGATGCCACCGACGAGCAGTCGAGGCTTTTTTTCGGTTACGAGACGGAGCAGATAGGCGGGCCCCGTATCGAATCACCGGGCTATCTGGAGCTGACCGAAGAGGGAACCCTCGTCGTGCGGGGGATAGAGCAACTGACCACGGAAATGCAGGAAAAGCTCCTCGCAACCTTTCGTACCGGAACCTACCGTCGAGTGGGGTCAGAGACGGATCAGGCGACCGACTTTCGACTCGTCGGGACAACGAATCTCGACCGCACGGAGATCGATCCCGCGCGCCATCCTCTCCTCCATTGGCTGCTGCAAAACGCGCTCGACGTTCCGCCGCTGCGGAGGCGCCGCAAGGAAATCCCCGCACTGGTGAAACATTACGTGAGCCAGTATTGCCAGGAGCTTCGCAAGGAAATCAACAAGCTGCCCAATCAGACGATGAAGTCCCTGGTGAGCTATTCCTGGCCCGGAAACGACAGGGAGCTCGCCACAACTCTCAAGAGGGCGGTACTCCTCGCCTCTGACGGCATTCTCAGACCCCAGGACATCTATTTCGACCTGCGACGGGTTGAAGGGGGAGGGAAAGTCGATCTCCTGAGACTCCCCGCGCTCCGGAATGCAGTCAGGAGTCCCCTGTTTCCGGCAATCTTTCAGAGTATGGCAGCGCCGTTCTTTTTCATCTTCCTGGTGCTGTTGTTCCTCGGCCACGCCGATCCCATTGCCAATATGGGCGGCCTCTTCAGTTGGGCGGTGGGATGGCCCACCATGGTCTTCGGCGCATTTCTCTGGGCTCGTTTCTGGTGCGCAATCTGCCCCATGGGAACCCTGAGCGTCCTTGCCAAGAAGATCGTCTCCTGGGACGTGCCCTTTCCCGCGTTTCTCAAGCAGCACAGCGATTGGATTATATATGCCTCGGCTATGTTCATCATCTGGCTGGAAACCGCCACCGACATCAGAAGCTCGCCGTTCAACACGGGACTGCTCCTGCTGAGCATTCTTCTACTTGCAACCATTGTCTCGGTAATCTTTGAGAGACAGTCCTGGTGCCGGTACTTATGCCCTCTCGGCGGAATGATGGGCGTGTTTGCCAAAGTTGCACCCATAGAGCTGAGAGCCGACCGAAATGTCTGCGCGTCCCAGTGCACCTCCAACGAGTGCTATGTTGGGACCAAGACCCATCCCGGGTGTCCCTTCGGTCAAATGGCGCCGTCACTGCGCAGCAACCGATTCTGCAAGCTCTGCGGCAACTGCGTGAAGAACTGTCCCCACGGTGCCATCAACCTCAATCTGCGAGTGCCGGGACGGGAGATCTGGGAGATGCGGCAGGTCGCCGCTGTGACCTCCTTGCTGGTCGTGAGCATGCTCGGAGGTCTCCTGAGCGAGATGTTGCACAAGATGTCGATCTACGACGCATGGTCCGGTTGGTTCCTCGGTTTGCCCCAGATAGTTATCTTTACGATCTTTTTCACCGTCGTGGTGGTGGCGGCAAACGCCCTCGTTGCTCTTGCCTCTTTGGTTTCCAGCGGGCCTTCGGGGGAGACCGTTTCGGAGAATCTGGCGCGCTACGGCCTCGCCCTGTTGCCCTTGGTCTTGTCGGCATACATGGCCTACCACCTCTACTATCTCATCAATCTCGGCGTCTATTTCCCCATCGTGCTGTGGGAGACATTCCATTTTGAAATCTTCCGGCAACTGGTCATCACCGTCCCTCCGGCGTGGACATATTTCTTCCAGAAACTACTCGTTTGGACGGGCCTGTTCGGGAGCCTTGCGCTCAGCTACAGACTGAGCCGGGCCAAGCACTCGGACGCTTTCGAGTCTTTAGTGGAATTCCTTCCCCATGCGGTGGTGACGGTTTTCTTCGGGCTGGCGTTTCTGAAGACTTTAGGCGAGTTCTTCTATTGAGCGCAGGTGATACCAGCTCCCATAGCTGAGAAGCCACAACGAAAGACAAAAATCTTGGAGAATGCCGTCTGTGTCGTGAAGCCACATTCTTATTTACGCAATGGTATTAATGAGTTGTGTCTGCTCGGGATGCTCTGTGTATTTTTTCCATGTCCCCGGGGCCGAACCGCAACACCGAAATTGACCGGTCTCACCCATCCCCTTCATGCTGCAATGCCACTTCGGATGGGGCATTCCCTACAGGAACGCGTGTGGTTATTCCCCACCCCGGCTCAGTGTCTAAGTGGCTGATGTTGAAGACGCTTCTGAGATCCGTGCGTGTATTCCAAACGTGAGGTTTGGAATTCTCCACGGAGGCTCTGTTCCACATTGGCGGCGTGGTTATAACAATATGAAATAACGGGAATATTACACCACCCGTGATATGAGGGAATTGGCACGAAATATGCTTACTCTTGGTGCAGCAACGGGGCCTCTGCCATCTTTCCAATCCCCCCCCTCCTCGGAAGATGGCTCTAACTGAACCGGTGCGCTTCCGATAAGGAGGCCCCAATGCTCATTTCAAGCCACTCGCAGAAAACACCCCGCCCCATTTCCTTGGTCGTAAGGAGAGTAAAGAGAGATTGAGGACCGCCGGACGTTACGACGACCGGAATTGTTCGACCAGCTTCCCCTTCTGAAGTTTACCCATGGAATTCCGGGGCAAGGACGGGACGACGATCACCCGCTTGGGGCACTTGTACCCGGCCAGGTGATTCTTGCAAAACTCTACCAGGGATTCAGGGGTCGTGGATGAATCTTCGCTTTCCAACGCCACCACCGCCGTGACCCGTTCCCCGAAATCTTCGTCGGGCAGGCCTATCACTGCAGACTCCCGAACCGCGTCGTGGCTCTCCAGGAGGTTCTCCACTTCCTTGGGATAGACGTTGTATCCTCCGGTGATAATAAGCTCTTTCTGACGCCCCACGAGGTAAAGCCGTCCGCTGTCCTCCGGGTCCCGATATCCGAGGTCCCCTGATCTGAACCAGCCGTTGATAAACGATTCCCGGGTCTTCTCCGGCATCGCCCAATACCCCTTGAAGACATTGTCCCCGCGTATGAGCACCTCGCCGACTTCGCCCATGGGCATGTCCTCTCCGGAAGCGCCGGCAATCCGGATCTCCACTCCCGGCAACGGGTATCCCACGCTCTTTGCCTTCCGACCCGCAGGCTCCAGCGAGTTTGAGGCAATCATGCCGGTTTCGGTCATGCCGTACCGTTCGAGTATGCGGAAGCCCGTTCGCTCGGCGAACCGGTTGAAGAGCGTTTCCAGGAGGGGTGCCGAACCCGATACGAAGAGACGCATGGAGCTGAGATCGGGCAGCCGCTCGCTTTCCGTCCAGGCGTTCATGAGCCGCTGGTACATGGTGGGTACGCCCATGAGGATTGTGCATCGGTCTTCCTCAATGGTACGCCAGGTTCTGACGGGATCGAATTTCTCGTGCATGACGATGGTTGCGCCGGCGTTGAGCCCTCCGTGCAGCGCGACGAAGAGCCCGTGGACGTGGAACAGCGGGAGCACGTGGAGCAGTTTGTCGCTGTCCGACCATTGCCACGTTTCGTGGAGAGCCATCATGTTCGTCACGAGGTTCTTGTGGGTGATGAGCGCACCCTTGGATCTCCCGGTGGTCCCGGAGGTGTAGCAGACGATCGCCGTGTCGTCGTCGCCGGTTGGATACGTGCGGTCATACGTGGCGGAGACCCTTTCGAGCTCGTCGGGGAGAGAGATGGCGTCCCTCCCCCCAATGGAATCCACGACTACGGTGCGCAATCCGGGGAGATTGCCGAGCTCCGGCCGCGCCTTGGCGAACCGTGAAGAATCGGTGAAGAACAGGGAGCTCCCGGAATCGGAAAGAAAGTACTCGACCTCTTTGGCCGTATAGTCCGAGTTGAGGGGAAGGGCCACTCCTCCCACGGAGAGGATGGCCAACTCCAGAAAAATGAATTCCATCCTCTTGGGCATCTGGATGGCCACCCTGTCGCCGATCCCGACCCCCAAACGAGCGAGCACGCCGCAGTATCGCTCGACGAGGCTATCGATTTCCCCATAGGTGTAGACTGTGCCTTCAAAAATCACAGCCGGTTTGCCGCTCCGCTCTCTCGCCTTCGAGGCCAGACTCTGTGCCAAATTCATCACCGCGGTCCTCCCTCTTCAGTACCGTATCCAAAACGCACGAAAAAACTCCTTGCTGTCCGCTCCGACGTGACCGTCATCCGATCATCTTACTCGGAAGCCAGAGCGCCAATTCGGGAAAGGCGCACAGGGCAACGATCAAGAGGACGTCAATAATGAGGAACGGGATGAGGTACCAGAGGACTTGCGCCAGGGGCACGTCGGGTGCAATGCCCTGGATCACGTAGAGATTCAAGCCCACCGGAGGCGTGACGAGCCCTACCTCAAGATTGACCGTCATGATCACCGAGAACCAGACGGGATCGAAACCGAGCCCCTTGATTACCGGAAGCAACATGGGGGCAACCATGAGAATAACCGCGGCCGGTGGAATAAAGAATCCCAGTACGAGCAGCAGGAGGTTGATGAGGATCATGATGCCCCACTTCCCCACGGGGAGCGTAAGCATCAACTCGGCAAGGGACTGCGTGACGTACAGATCCGAGCAGACGAAGCCGAAAAGACTCGCTCCGGCCATGATCATCAGGATCATCGTGCTCTCGTTCAGTGCTTTGGTGAAGATTCTTGCAAGCAGTTCGATTTGATAGACTCGGTAGATGATGGCGACTACCAGCAGCGAGATTGCCGCCCCAACGCCCGCAGCTTCGCTGGGGGTGGCCCAGCCGCCGTACAAGGAAGCCATGATCCCGAGAATAATCAGTATCAGCGGGGCCACTTTGGTCAGGGCCTGCACTTTGTCCTTCAAGCTGTAGAGCTCGGCCTCTACGGGAACTGCATCGGCAGCGGCGGAAACGGCGGCCGAAGGTTCTCCCGTCGTCTTTCCGCGGGATGCGAGCAGCTTGAATTGCACCACGGCCCACAAAGAGCTCAGCCCCACCAGAAGGAGGCCGGGAATCACCCCTGCGATGAAGCACTTTCCTATGGAGGTCTCCGTGGCGACCCCGTAGAGGATCATAGTGATGCTGGGCGGTATGAGGATGCCGAACGTGCCCGCGTGGGCCACCAGCGCACAGGCCATGCCCGGGTGATACCCGCGCCGCCGCATCTCCGGGATACCGACCCCCCCCACAGCCGCGGCAGTGGCCGGGCTGGAGCCGCAAAGCGCGGCGAAGAGGCCCGCGGCCAGCATGGTGCTCACCCCCAGTCCTCCCGGAAGCTTGTAAACCCATCGGTGCATAGCCTCATAGAGATCCTTGCTTGCCTGGGTAACGGCAAGTGGAGCGCTCATGAGGATGAAGAGCGGAATGGACAACATGGCGAAACTGTCCATGCTGCCGTACAGGATGTGGGGCATTGTTTGCAGAAGGTTGGGAGAGTAAATGAGTATGTATAGGAGCGAAATGCCCACCAGTCCCGCCCAGATGGGGATACCGGAGAAGAGCAGGATCAGTGCGCTGGTGAACACGACGATGCTGAGCTGGACTTCACTCATGGGAACCTCCCGGCCGATCCTCGCTCTCGGTTCCCGGGATCGGCAGGTCCTTCAACTCGGTCCTGACGGTCTCGACCTCATAGGTTCCCCGGACAAGATCCAGGATCTTGCGTCGAACCTGAACGATCGACTGCAGCAGCACCAAAGAAATCCCGAGGGGAAGAAAGAGGTACGGAATCCACAGGGGCGGTCCCCAGAGCGACTCACTATGATCGTTTCGGCTGACCGCCTCAATCCACATGGGCCAGGCATACACGACGATCACCAGGCAGATCAGGCAGGTCAGAATTCCGGCAATAACCAGCAGCGTCTGTCGAACCCGAGGCGGCAGGTATATGATGAAAAGGTCTATGTTGAGGTGGTGCTCGTGCATTTGCGCAAAGGCCGCGCCCACGAAGCACGCGTACATGAGAAGAAAGACCGAAGCCTCAGTCTGCCAGATGGTGGACCAGCCAAGCACCTTGCGGACCACTACCCCCTCCGTGGTGATGAGGGCAGCGGCCAGAAGGCTCAGCGCCCCGATGAGGCCCGTCAGTTTGCTCAGCACCTTGGCGACCTGTTCCAACTTCGGCCAAAAGCCCTGACTCGAATCGTTCATGATCGGTCCCTCCCGCTTCACGTGAAGGAACGACGGACACGGCGAAGACCGGCCCGTCGGACAAGAGTGATCCTAAAGACTGCTATTCCCAAATACGGTCTTGAGTCGGAAGTCCCCACTCCGACCCTCCCCGTGGACGGGGAGGGAGAACTTCCCTCCATTGACGGGGGGATCAGAGGGGGGGCTTGTGGGGGGATCGGCACCAACGAAACCAGGCATCCCATACCCTGCAGGATCCGCGACCGTATTTGCGCAGTCACGAATTAAGGTTGCTTCATGGCCTGAACGGCGAGCTCCAGGATCTCCTTTCCGTTGGGAACCGTCTTTTCAAATTCCTTCCACGCGGTCTTTCGGGCGAATTCCGCCCACTGCTTGAATTCATCCTCGGTCATATAGTGCATTTTCACACCGGCCTTGGTGAATTCCTCAACAAGGGCCTGACCGTCCTTGGAGAAGTTCGGCACCACCCAATCGCGCTCCATCTCCTCGGCAACCTCGTCAAACGCCTTCTTCTGTGCAGGGGTCAGCTTGTTCCACGTCTTCATGGAAATGATCAGGGGCTCCGCCATGTACCAGATGGAGTAATCTTTGGGGGCGTTCATGAACTTGAGCTGTTCGTAGAGGCGGTAAGAAACGAAGGAAGAGCACGACGTAAGGCAGGCATCAAGAACTCCCGTTGCGAGTGCGTGGTAAATTTCCGAAGAAGGCATGCTGGTTATGGAGGCCCCGGCCTCTCTGAGCATGAACTCGAACTTCTTGCCGGCAGCTCTCATCTTCATGCCCTTAACATCCTCGGGGAGCTTTATTTGCCGGTCCGTGCTTCCTATCCCCCCATCAAGCCAAGCCCACACCAGGATCTTCACCCCGTTCGCTTCCACGATTTTGGCGATCCGTTTTCCGATGGGTTTGTTCCGCCAGCCCATGGCTTGCTTCAGGCTCGATACCGAGCAGGGCAAGAGGGTAATGGATACTTCCGGCACCTTTCCCGCCGCGTAATCGAGCGGAAAGACGCACAGGTCCAGCGTGCCCTGCCTCAAGGCGTCCCACTGTTCCTTCGGCTTGTAAAGCGAGCTGGCGGGGTAGATCCGAAAAGCCATCTCCTTACCCAGCTTTTTTCCCACTTTCTCGGCGAACACACGCAGCATCTTGTCTCGGATGTCGCCATCGGCGAATTGGTGAGAGCACTTGAGCCGAACGGTTGCATGCAGAACCGTGCTCGACGCCGCCACCAGGGCTGCTGTTGCGAGAAAAACCCACAAGAATCCTGCCGTTCCCTTTGCCAATCTCATGCTGCCCTCCTCTGCGCCGTTAGGTCGCTGGATCGTCCCGCGACATGGTTTCTCGGACCGGTGATCCGTCCTCTCCGGTCCTCTTCTCGTACAAAACCTTCAACGCTTCGCACTGGTTCATAAGGTGGATCTTCATGAGGCTTTCGGCCGCTGCCGGGTCCCGGCGTCGAAGCGCCTCGAGGAGATCCCTGTGCTCGCTGATGGAGGCTTGAAAGCGATCCGGTTGGTAGAGCTGGCGATATCTGTAGAGCTGGATTTTATCTCTCAAACCGCTGATGACTTCGTTCAGAATCCTGTTTCCCGCCATCTCCTGCACGAGCGCATGAAACTGGTGGTTCACCTTCAGGTATCGTTCGTGATCCCGGACGGCGAAGTATTTCTCCAATTTGCCGTGCAACCGTTCGATTTTTACAAAGTCGGACCGGGTCATCCTTTCCGCGATCACCCGTGCACAAGCTCCCTCGAGGATGGCCATGACCTCGAACAGCTCTTTGACGTCCTGCATCGATGGCTGGGCAACGTACGCGCCCCTATTGGGAATCAGATCGATCAATCCCTCGGAGCTCAGGAGGCGCAGAGCCTCTCTCAGCGGGGTGCGGCTGATCCCCAGGGTTTGGCACAGGTGCGTCTCACCTATTTTCTCTCCCTTGGCGATCAAGCCTTGAAGGATCATCGCTCGGATTCGTCTGGCGACTTCCTGGGAGAGTGTTCTCACGGGAATGGCGGAGATTGGGCTCATGTAACAGAAAACCGTTGAGTTGACCTCGGGAGGCCTTGAAGCCGGACAAATGTTTCGTCGAAATATGCTCGGTACGTGGATTTTCCGGATGAATTGCGACGTCACGGACGGCCCTGTTCGACCGTTGAGTGTCTCGTCGCCACACCAGTGTGCAGTGAAAAAAGGAGGGTTGTCGTGTACAGGTGCCGCGGTGCGCTTCTCCGGCGGCGCTCTTCTCTTCCTGCCGCAATGGGCGGGAGTATGACCCTCCGGTGGATGAAGGCCGCGTTCGTCGTGTGATGAACCGGCGGCGCACGTAATTATGTATATTGTATACAATCTTGTGTCAAGAAAATCCGCCCTACTGACCAATTCATTCAATGATTCAGGCTTCATATGATCAGCCGTCCGGCGGCGCTCCTTCTCGTATAGGATTTTCCGATGCTTCTCGCACCTATATCGATCCTTCGCTCTTTTCTCGCTTGACTTTTTCCAGTCCACCGTGAAAGACTTTCCGTAAGATCCTGCAATCCCATGACCATCGCCATTCCCGGCGAACGCGGTCTCTTCACGCCCCGAGGTGGAGAGCCGCAAGCGTTTCCACATCCTTTGAAATACTCCCGGCAATGAGGGAGGACGATCATGGCAGACAAGAAGCATGTCAAGACCAAGGAAGTCCTGACCGACGTCCGCGCCGGCATGACCGATGGGGAGCTCAGGGACAAGTACAAACTGACCGCAAGAGGTCTCGCAGGCCTTTTCCATAGATTGCTGGAGTCGGGGGCAATCAGCCTGGGTGAGCTCCTCTGCAGGTCCGGACCCCACGAGGAAGAGGAATTCACCGGATGCACCACTGCGGAATTTCGGATGCTGGGACGGGAAGAGATTGATTTCCCGCTCCTCATTCACGACGCTGTGAATCCGGACATCATCGGCCTTGTGCAGGACATTTCGGATGATGGAATACGTATAAGCGGGGTCGAGACCGAGGTGGATGAAATCCGCACCTTTTCCCTCCGGGCCGACGAGCTGTTCCAGGTGGAGCCCATCCTCTTCGAGGCCAAGTGTCGGTGGGTTTTCAAGAAGGGGTTGCCGCAGGTACCCCTCGCGGGCTTTGCGGTGACGAAGTTGATGGAGGGGAGCCTCAAGGATCTGAGAAATATCATGGCAGCGCTCAGTCTCGAAGAGCGAAAAGCGTTCAAAAAGAGGTTCTGACGTCAATTGGCGATCGAGCGGATAATACGGACGGCATCTCTTCCGCTGCGAACGGCACGGAGGCCGGTCGCTACTGATTCGGTATAAGGCTTTGAGCTCAGGAACGGTACCGTATCTACGAAACGTGCACTACGTGCCCGTTTTGCGAGCCGACGCGGCAATGCGGTACACCAGGAGGCCCAGAGCCGCCAACATGGCCAGTAGGGCCACCCAAATGATCCCCTTGTGTCGCTCGCTCCAGGGGATGGGCTTTTCGACCTTCGTGTACCGAGGGTTGTGCTCCACCTCACCCAACGCGGCCTCGTAAACCCCTTGCCCACGCATGCGATCCAGATAGTGGCCTACGTCGTACCCGGGTTTTCTTGCCTTTGCATTTCCCAGATAGAGGGCGAACCGTGCCCCGGTCTTCGAGGGAAACGCAATGCGCCCCACCAGTCTTTCCACACGGGCCGAGGTGAAATGCAAGGGAGGATTGTCGTCATTCCGTACCCGAATCATCAGGTACCGATACCGTGCGCCCTTTAGATTTACGCGAAGCGACTCTTCCACAGAATCTCCACCTGAGAATCGGTAGATTCTCCCGGCGGTCACCCGGTTCCATGGCTCCTTTACCGTCTTCTCCAGAGCCGGCGAGTCTTCGACCGGCGTCCTGACGATTCGTGTCTCCCGGTTCCTGCCTTCCACGGTCACGTTGCGGAAGAAGTCGCCATCGGAGAAATCGAGCTCAACGTTGTACAAGGGGAGATTCTTGAAGCCCAGGTCCAAGAGGATATCCGTGGTGTGCTTCTTTGTCTCCGCTTTGGCCGAGACGATCGGGACCGGTACAGTCTCCGCAGCAGTCTTGACTTGTCGGGACGCCTTCACGTCCTCGATCTCGACCACGTCCGGGTCGTCGTCTCCCCTGAAAACGGTAATCCTCAGGTACCGCAGGTTGTTTTCGGGGATTGTAACGAGTTGTTTGTCGTAAGCACCGTCACTCCCGCCGCCCCCGCCGACCCGAAAAAGGTATGAGTCGCGGCCTATGGAAACCCACGACTCTCCGTCATCGCTCGCCTCCACACGCACTTTGCGTCTGAAGTTCGTCCCCGGAGTCTTAACACCGACCCGATTCTTGATGATCTTTGACCCGAAGTCAGCGGTGATCGAGCTCTGCTTGCCGGGCACATAAGATCTGTTGTAAAGGGTGACGGTGATGGGAATTTTTTGTACGGACCCTTCGGCTCTCCTGAGAAGGTACCCGGTTTCCGCTCCGTTCTCACCTCCAACGCGCAGATCCGCCAGGTCGGGACGAGCGGTGTCGTAAACTTCGGGGGTGAGAGCGCATTCAACCACCTTTTTCTCCCCTATGTTCTTCATATTGATGGGCGCCATGTAAGGCCATCGGGCTATCTTGAGCTCTCCTGCGGAGGAGACGCCCGCGAGCCCGATCGCAAAGGCTCCCGCAAACAACGCGACCAATCTGAATCCGGTCATCCTTCCTCTCCGGGGGATTCTTCCAGCACCTTTTCGAGGCGGTGATAGAGGTATGATGCGGCGAACATCGTCAATCCGAGAACGACGAATGAAACGATCCGGTAAATTTGTTGTACGTGGGCCAGATCTATGAAGAGCACCTTCACAGCGGTCACGGCGAGCAATCCGAGCGCGGCAATCCTCAACGGTCGCAACCTCTGACGGAAGCCGACTATCAGCGAAATTATCGCATACAAGCCCCACACGATGGAAAGAGCCATTTGGCCGGTCCATCGCGCTTTCCGTCGGGGGCGGATGTTCTCGATGCAGTAGTTGTAGGCTTCTGCGCTGATCAGAGCCAGGGGGAAGAGACCCGTGGCAGCGAGGAGTATGCTTTGGATCGGCAATCGGTCCGACAAAAAGAGTGCGTGGTAACGCTTGGAGGCCCATAAGAAAGCAACGACCGCCATGATCACCGTGAGTCCGGCGAAGAAGCGAATGTTCAGCAAAAGCATATAAGGCGTGCGGTTCGACAGTGAGTAAGAGTAAAGAGAGACTGCTGCAGCCCAGGAAAGCACAACGAGGCCCACGTAAAAATAGACTTTCGATTCCAACCGAACCGCACCGCCCAGAAAACCGATCGAACCGAGAGCCCAGATGACAACGGTGACCGCAGCGGAAACGTATGCCGGGTGCCACTTTATTTCCAAGGCCTTATATTGGAGCCAGGCTCCTATCTCACTGTCGAGAATGACGAGCAGTAACAGACCGGCCATGACCGTGGAAACCGTGGAAAGCAAGCGATCCCAATAATCCGAGTCCGAAGACCATCGGTGATGGATCAACGCATAGCCGCCGGCGGCCAACGGCACGAAAAGCGCCGCGGCAAACTGCCGGTTGAAAAAGAGTACGTACATATCCCGGTGGAGCGGCCAATGGGCGAAAAAGAGTCTGCACGCTGCAAGGAGCAGCACGATGAACCCTGCTATCCTGACCGGCCGGTACCGGTAGAGGTAACCCAGATAGACGAGCACCGGGCCCTCGATGGCCCAAGCCATGGTGATGCCGTGGAGCTTGAGGTGCAGGGGGACGGCCAGAGTGAGAAATACCACGGCGAGGCCCACAAACCCGAAGAGCGTACGAGCATCGTCCGGTATCCGTCGCCTCAGCACCGCGGCCAAAAGGATGTAAGAGGCAGCCATAGCCAAAGCCACGAAGCCCAAAACAAAACGGTACTTGTGCTCCAGGGTCACGTAACAATAACCGAAGGTGAGCATCGCATTGGCCAGGGAAAGAACGAACGATTCCAGCCGGGAGGACGACGAATTGCGGAGCTGGTAGGCAAAGGGGACCACCAGGAATATGATAAAGAATACCCCCACCCAGGCTAAGGTGGGCGTGAGTGCTGAGCTGCGGTAGAAGGTGACGTACCATCCGGAGAACAACGCCCAGGTCCCTGCGAAGGCCAGCGTGTCCAGGGCCCTCCACCTCTTGAAAAACGCCACACCGAGCACTCCGAGGTCCAATACGGTGAGATAGGCGAAGAGGGCGTCTCTCGGGTTTTGTCCCGTGGAAATCATGAGAGGGGTGAGGAAGCCTCCCAACACGGCCAGGAACGCGAGGGCCAAGGCGTTGTGCAGCACCGCCAAAGTCATGCCCGCAGCCGTGACCGCTGCCATAGCGGCAAAGGCAGCCGTCTGGGGCACCAACCGGTAGAAGGTGAATGCAGCGAAGAGGGACACGTAGAGAATCGCCAGAGCTCCTCCGATGAGGCCCTGTCCAAGGGCTCGCATCTCCCTCCTGATGCAGTAATCCCCCGCGGCCGCCAGCGCCAGTCCTGCAACGATGCCGAGAACCACCCGGCCGGTAGGTCCCAGCCATTGATTGTCGAACGCATATTTGAGAAAGAAACCCGCGCTGAGGAAGAGTGCCAGTGCGCCGGCCCAGGTCATCCAACGCTTTCCCACGGTCTCCTCGAACCACGCCCACCACTCCTTATCAGCGACGGGAGGTGCGCGTCGAGGAGAAGCGGCTCGTGAAGGAGGCCTTTGGGGTGGGGGAGGCCCTATAACGGATGCCGCCGGTTCCCGCTCTCCGGCCGTTCTACCTTCTCGAGTCTCAAGCGGTTCCCGGGACTCCCCAGCGGTTGCCGATTCCCCGGCGGGCGCCGGCAGGTCCACGAGTTGCAACTCCTCGGGCTCTTCGAGCGCTATCCCCTCTTTCTCGAAGATGTGCTCGATTCTCGCGAGCCGGTCGTCGAGCCCATCGCGCGATATGTCCCAGCCCTTCCGGAAGTCTCGAAGGAGCCTCTCCATTTCGGCGACTTTGGCACTCAGCGCCTTGCCCCGTACTTCAGCGTCGGCCAGTCGGCTCTTGAGCCTGCTTAAGGAGACCAGGAGGACGACGACGGCAGTAACGCACGCCCCGACGATGATGAGAAAAATACCGGAGGAATAGTAATAGAAAAACAGAGGGCACCCCCTTTCAACCCGTCAGAGGCTTTGCGGAAGGTGTGCTTATCCCGGTGCCTGATCAGGCAGGAGACGCGCTCTTCATGTGCGTCGCTTCCGATCCTCCCCGAGGGCGTCCCCCCGCACCGGCCGGCTCGCTGCCCATCAGGTGCCGACCTCTCTTACCGCCGGTCGAAAAGGAATCCGCTACCGTATTTCCGAGAAAGAGTACTTAGGATCGCTCCAAGTGTCGGCTTCAGACCCGATCCAACTCTAGCCGGCGGTCTCGCATCTGACCCGGAAAAACTTTCGTTTCCCCACCTGAAGATGCTTTTCTCCGGATTCGAGAACAATCTCCTGTCCGGGATCGGAGATCTTTTCGCCATCCAACTTGACCCCGCCCTGGGCAACCAACCTGCGAGCCTCGGCCTTGGAGACCCCCGCACAGTCCGCTACGAGATCGTAAGCAGCCACTCGACTCCCGGAAAAGCTTCGCAACGGTACCTCGTCCGGTGTTTCTCTCCGTTGTACGACCTTTTCGAAATGCTCTTCGGCCCGTGATGCGGACTCCCGGTCCTTGTATTCGGTTACGATGCTCCGAGCCAGGGCCTTCTTGATTTGCATGGGATGCAGCGGATCGCCCAGATCCTGGTGTTTATCAACCTCATTGAGGGCCTCTCCGTAGCCACGTACCAGGTCTTGATCCACATCGGTGAGCAAGGTGAAATACTTGACGATCAGGCCATCCTGAATCGACATGGTCTTCCCGAACATGTCTTCCGGGGAATCGTCCACGGCAATGTAGTTGCCTTCCGTCTTGCTCATCTTTTTCGATCCGTCCAGTCCCTCTATGAGGGGCGTCATCATGACGATCTGAGGAAGCTGCCCGTGCTGGATTTGCAGGTCTCTCCCCGCGAGGAGATTGAACATTTGGTCGGTACCCCCCAATTCGACGTCGCACTGGAGCGCTACGGAGTCATACCCCTGCATGAGCGGATAGAGAAATTCGGTGATGCTGATGGGGCTGCCTTCCCGATAACGTTTCTCGAAATCGTTACGCTCGAGCATCCTCGCCACGGTCGAACGATACGCAAGGTCCAGGCAATCGGCAAAAGACATGGAATCAAACCATTCACCGTTGCTCCGCAACTCGGTGCGCTCCTCGTTGAGAATCCTGAATACCTGACTCTTGAAGGTCTTGGCATGGTCCCACACCTGCTCCTTGGTGAGTCTGATGCGGGCCTCCGAGCGTTCCGTGGGATCTCCGATCCGGGCGGTGAAGTCCCCCACAAGAAAGATCGCTATGTGTCCGAGATCTTGAAAATGCTTGAGTTTACGAATGGTCACCATATGCCCGAGATGGATGTCGGATGCGGTGGGATCGACTCCCAGCTTCACCCGAAGGGGTCTGCCCGTTTTCAGGCTTTCTTCGATACGACGGCGCATCTCCTCTTCGTGAATAATCTCCTCTACGCCCCGCATAATCTTGGCCATTTGCGTTTCAACGTCGGGAAATGACATCCCTTTCACCTCATCTCCATGCATAATTTTCAGCCGGTGGTGCCCTGAGCCGAGAAAAGCCAAATTGTAGCTAATGAGTCATGGGTTTTCAATTGAAAACAAGGACGTCCCCGCGGAGTCCTTGACCAAATGAAGAAAGAACTCACGATTTCCCTTGGGACCCCGTATGGGGCTTTCCGATTCTCCTCGTATGACGAACCCACAGGTTTCGGCGAATGTCTTGACCCCCTCAACCGCGGCTCTCATCTTTTCATAATCCCTGACCACTCCGCCTTTTCCCACATCCGAGCGACCTACTTCGAACTGCGGTTTCACCAGGGCCACCAGCCAACCGCGTTCGGGCAGGAGCCTGTACAGGGCCGGCAGGACGAGCTTCAACGAGATGAAGGAAAGGTCAGCGACTGCGGCGTCAATGGGAAAGGGCAGGGACCCGGGATCGAGGAATCGGACGTTGGTCCGCTCCATGACCGTCACCCGCGGGTCTTCCCGCAATCGCCAAGCCAACTGGCCGTATCCCACGTCCAGAGCGATGATGGCGGCTGCGCCCCTCTGGAGCAGGCAATCGGAAAATCCTCCCGTGGAGGCACCCGCGTCCAGGATATGAAGACCTGCGGGGTCCACCTCCAGCGCGACGAGGGCCGGTCCCAGTTTGAGCCCTCCTCTGCTGACGTACGGCTGATCCTCCTTGAGCCGAATGTCCGCCTCGGTCCCCACCTCCCGTCCCGGCTTTTCCACCTTGACGCCGTCCACCAGGACCTTGCCGGCCATAATGAGTGCCCGCGCCCGTTGCCGCGAGTCGACAAGACCCCTCTGCGACAGAAGCGCATCCAAACGACTCTTTCCTTCTCTGTGAGTCATAATTGACTATTCATTACGGATGGAATCTTTCAACGGGGAGATGGGTCGCCCGTTCCTCTGATGTCCGGCAAATCGCCCGTACCTCGGGTCCAGCTCGCATGTCGCCCCGAGCTCGACGCTTTCCGTGCCGAGGTCCGGCGCAACGGCCGGTGAAACGATGCGCATCGAAGAATCAGGCGCCCGGGAGGATGGAAAAATCGAGGACGTCAACAATGCTGAACCCGTAATAGAGATAAACCGACCCACTCCCGAGAAAGTCCGAGGGACGATGAATCGTGAAGCGGTAGACGTATTTCCCCCGGCGGCTCGACAGATGCACCGTTTCCTCGTATTGCCTCGAATCCGGGAGCTTGATGATAAATTTCAGAGGTATGTCCGCCCTCGACCCGGCGTAAGAGAAACGGATCATCAGTGTCAGTCGTTTCCCGAACCGCGCCAAACTGAATCTACGGGCGTTGCCGAGAAACTTCCATTTATCGTCTTTGAAAATGGCCGCACCGAATTGGAGGTCGTAAATCGAAACTCTTCCCGGCAATTCCCACGACAATCCTCCGCCCGCCGGAGATCCGGCGGCTTGCGGCGCTTTCGCATCGGTTTCCCGAGTCTCGGTCCCTTGCCCCGCGGCGCCTTTCCCCTCATCCGCGGCCACGGCCCGGACGGGGGCGGTTACCACCAGCCAGAGAGCCAATCCTATCACGATGCATCGACACAGTAGCGAACCGATAGAACACTTCACGCAGCCCCCTGTGACTAACATCACGCCCCCCACCATTTCGGCGTGATCGGTTTGGAGTCTATTTTCGGGCCGCCGTACCCGACCCGGGACCGCCAGTCCGTTTCTTGGGCGCCGTCCTGTCGTTGGCGCTCACCCGGAGCGTCGATCAATTCAACGTCTTCATCTTGTTGCCGCTTTTCCAGGAGGAGCTCCAGCAAAGGATTCGCCCGTTCCTTTGATGCTTCGGCCGGGGGGGCCTGCTGCTGGGCCCTGCGCTTGCTGAAAAGACCGAAAAGCCAGGAAAATGCGAGAATGATCAAAAGGGGAATAAGGCTATAGAGAAAATTGTCCTTCTGAGGCATTGCCGGACTCCTTCTCCGCTGTTGGAAGCAAACTCATTCCAATATGATAGTGCCATAAAACGATTCCGTCATCAACGGCATTCTGAAAACCCGGTCTTTCCGAACGGCGGGCGCCGATCTCGATCTGCGTTAAAGCCTTGAATGGTCGGGGTTATCGCGATTTGTGTTGAAATTTTATGGGTCGGTGGAGTAGATTATGGCGTTTCCGTTTCAATCGATCCTTTTCTTTCCATAGACGACGGTTCAGGAGGTAGCGAAACATGGTGGCGCGAATCATCAATTTCAACCCGGGCCCGGCAGCTCTGCCGCTATCGGTCCTGGACGAGGCCAGAGAAGAACTGCTCAATTTCAAAAATTCAGGGATGTCCATCGCGGAAGTAAGTCATAGATCCCCCGTCTTCGAGGGGGTTCTCAACGACGGGATAGAGCGCCTGAAAAGGCTTCTGGGCATGCCCGAGGATTACAAGGTTCTGTTTCTCCAGGGCGGTGCGAGCAGCCAGTTCTTCATGGTCCCCATGAATCTGCTTCCTGACGGTGCGTCGGCGGACTACATCAACACGGGAACCTGGTCCACCAAGGCTATCAAAGAGTTGGAGATCCTCAAGAAACCCCACAAGGTAATAGCTTCCAGTGCGGATCGGGACTTCCGGTATATCCCGAAAGACTTTTCAGTCACTCCGGGGGCCGCATACCTCCACTTCACCTCCAACAACACCATCAAAGGGACCCAGTGGTCGTCGTTCCCTGTTGCCGGTGATGTCCCGCTGGTCTCGGACATGTCCTCGGACATTCTGTGCAAACCCTTCGACGTAAAACCGTTCGGTCTCATCTACGCGGGAGCCCAGAAGAATTTGGGAGCAGCAGGGGTAACCCTGGTGATCGTACGCAACGACATGCTGGAGAGGGTGCCGAAGAACATACCGACTATGCTGCGATACACCACCCACTCTGAGAAGAACTCCCTGTACAATACCCCGCCGTGCGTTGCCATCTATCTGGTACAGCTCGTCCTGAAGTGGATAGAGGAAACCGTGGGCGGTCTGGCGGCCATGGAGAAGCGCAATAGGGAAAAGGCGGATCTCCTGTACGGTTGCATCGACGGAAACGATTTCTTCAAAGGGACCGCGGATGAAGATAGCCGCTCGATAATGAACGTCACCTTCCGACTTCCCAGTGAAGATCTGGAGAAGAAATTCGTAGCCGAAGCCCTTGCCGTAGGGATGGGCGGTCTGAAAGGACATCGCTCCGTCGGCGGCTGTCGGGCATCGATCTACAACGCTCTGGATATGGATGCCGTCCGCACGTTGGTGGACTTCATGGGAGAATTTGCCCGCAAGAACGGGTGAGCCGCCGAAAGCTAGTGCGATCGATGGTGCCGATTCCGGGGTCGTCAAGGCGGTAGGCCGATGCACGGTCCGGCGCCGGGCCGGCGGGCCGGTGTGCGGCCGTCTCAGGGGTGAAGGGCCTCCGGGCATCGGCAGCATGCCGGATGACAGACCTGGATCGGTCTGCCGGGAAAGAGGCTTTGGACAAACCGGCCCAATTCGGGCAAACCTGAGGGGGAGCTCGGCTGAATGCGGGAGACGGGAAAATGGAATATCGTATTCTCGTTTGTGACAACGTTCATCAAGAAGGGGTGAATCTCCTCGTTCAACGACCGGGTTTTCGGGTGGACGTGAACACCGATCCCTCTCCCGATACGCTCAAAGCAAAAATCGCCGAATGTCACGCCCTCGTGGTGCGCAGCGCCGCCAAGGTCACGGAGGACCTCCTCAAAGCGGCTCACAATCTTAAGGTCGTGGGCAGGGCCGGTACCGGCGTGGACAATATCGACGTCCCGGAAGCTACGCGGCGCGGCATTGTGGTGATGAACACCCCGGGCGGCAACACTGTGGCCGCGGCCGAGCAAACCATTGCCTTGATCATGGCGGCGCACCGGCACATTCCCCAGGCGGTGGCCTCCATGAAGACGGGGAAATGGGAAAAGAAGCGTTTCCAGGGACGGGAAATGGCTGGGAAGACCCTGGGAGTGATCGGCCTGGGCCGCATTGGGAGTATGGTCGCGGAGCGAGGCCGTCACGGTTTAAAGATGAAAGTGTTGGGGTACGATCCGGTCACCACCCCCGAAACGGCCGCTCGATTGGGCGCGAAACTCGGCACGCTGGAGGAGCTCTACCAGAAGTCGGATGTGATCACGGTGCATACGCCGCTCAGCAAGGAGACGGAAGGACTGATAGACGCAAGGGCCTTCGCCCGGATGAAGGACGGCGTCATCATCGTCAATTGCGCCCGCGGCGGTATCATCGACGAACAGGCGCTTCTGGAAGCGCTGGAATCGGGCAGGATCGCCTGTGCGGCCTTGGATGTATTCAAGCAGACCCCACCCGCTGTTCACCCCCTCGTGATACATCCCCGAGTGATTGCAACCCCGCACCTGGGAGCTTCCACGGGAGAAGCACAGGTTAATGTTGCCGTCTCCATTGCCAAGCAGATCATCGATTACCTTGAGAAAGGCGTGATCCGGAACGCGGTGAATGTCCCGGCCATCGACGCTTCTCAAATGGCGGTGATCGGCCCTTACCTCGATCTGGCTCATCGATTGGCTCAATTCCTGGCCCGAATCGCCCCCGCGGGAATCAATGCGATGGAGGTTCAATACCGCGGGGAGATAGCTAAATCGAACTTCCGTCCGATAACCAATGCCGCGCTGGTGGGTATGCTCAGCGGGGTTGAGGGGGCCGAGGTCAACGAGGTGAACGCCTCCGTCATAGCCGAGCAGAGGGGCATAGGCGTCTCTGAGACCACAGTAGGGGAAGGAGCCGAGCCCGGATCCTCATTGAGACTTCGAGCCACCTTCGTGGATGGAAACTGTTTGAGTGTGCATGGAGCTCTTATCGGACGGGTGGGGTACGAGCCTCGGATCACCGGAATAGACGAATTCGTGACGGAAGCTGTGCCCTACGGCCCCATGTTGATCGTGCAAAACAGGGATGTCCCCGGAATGATTGCAGGGATGTCCGGGGCTCTGGCAGCAGCCGGAATAAACATCGCCCAGATGAACCTCTCGCGGGACCGGGTGGGAGGAATGGCGATGTCGATATTGAACCTTGACTCTCCCGCAGAGGAATCAACCCTTGAGTCGGTTCGTGGGATTGAGGGAATTACGAGCGTTAAGCAAGTGATTGTGGATAGATAGTTATATGAAATCGGATCGCGCAACGAAGAACACTGTCCGACCGTGCTGCTCGATTGGAAGCAGCGCAATCACGAACGAGAAAGGCATGAAAGTTTGAGCACTCTTGTAGTAGTGGGAACACAATGGGGCGATGAAGGGAAGGGGAAGATTGTGGATCTCCTTACCAGCCGTGCTGACGTGGTTGTCAGGTTCCAAGGGGGCAACAACGCCGGACACACGCTGAAGGTGGGAGGAGAACAAATAATAGTACACCTCGTTCCTTCGGGAATACTCTACCCCGATACGCTGAATATCATTGCAAACGGTCTGGTGGTCGATCCTGCGGTGCTCCTTGAAGAGAAAGAGCAGCTTCGCAGCAGAGGATACTTCCAGGACGACAAACAACTCCTCATTTCGGAACGGGCCCATGTAATCATGCCGTACCACAAGATAATCGACCACGGTAGGGAAGAACTACTGGGCCATGCGCGGATCGGAACCACCGGCAGGGGGATCGGTCCCGCGTACGAAGACAAGGCTTCCCGAGTAGGTATTCGCATGGGGGACCTGCTCAGACCCGACACCTTCAAGCAACGGGTTTACGCCGCCCTCGACGAAAAGAACTTTCTTATCGAGCATCGGTTCAAGAAAACCCCGCTGGACCCGGCCCGATTGGTTGAAGAATATCTGGACTACGGCAAAAGATTGGCCACGCACATAACCGACGTCAACCACGTGATTCAGAACAAGATCGCAGGTGGAAGCCGCGTTCTCTTCGAAGGTGCCCAGGGAACCTTACTGGACATCGACCACGGGACCTACCCGTTCGTCACGTCGTCGAATGTGGTCGCCGGTAATGTCTGCTGCGGCGCCGGGGTCAGTCCCAATAAGGTTGAGCGCATTTGGGGCGTCGTGAAGGGCTACACCACGCGTGTGGGCGCCGGAGGCTTCCCCACTGAGCTCACCGATGACCTGGGAGAGGAGATACGCACCAGAGGAGGCGAGTACGGAGCCACCACCGGCAGGCCCCGACGATGCGGCTGGCTGGACCTTGTGGTGGTCAATCACAGCATCCGTCTTAACGGGCTCACCGGCATCGCCTTGACGAAGATGGACGTTCTGACCGGCATTTCCCCGCTCAAGATCTGCACGGGATACGAATTGGACGGTCAGGTTATCCACCGGGTGCCGGCGGACACCAAAGACCTCGAGAGAGTGATTCCCCAGTTCAGAGAGGTCAGAGGTTGGGAGGAGCCGTTGCACGAGTGCAGATCATTCGACGATCTGCCAAAGAATGCCCGGGACTATGTGGAGACCATCGAGCATCTTACGGGCGTTTCAGTCCAATTGATTTCCGTCGGTCCGGCACGGGACCAGAGCATCCTTCGCAAATCTCCGTACTGAACCTCTTCGTTGAAACCCCCCCGTCGAACCTCTCGAGGGGGGGCGAATCATCCACTTACATCGGCTTCGCAAGCACCTGCCTCACCCGCACATCCAGGAAACGATTCGAGGGGTGGGCCCTGATGACGGCCACTGTGTCGGCGCCCCGACCGGTGCCGGCCACGGCAACCACGTCTACACCCTCAGGGACCAGACCGGCGTCACAGGCCTCCATGACGATCTCCACGGCGACCTTGATGCCCTGGCCGAAGAGCCGTAACGTCTCCGCAACTATGTAGGTCGGATAAAGCCCCTGGTGCTTCTTCATGAAAGCGGCTTCTATGCTCCGGGTCAATATGGTTCCGGTGAAGACGCGCGCGCCCAGGGCTTCCAGCTCCCTCCGCGTCTCGGGAGAGCAGTCGTCCTTGTTCGGCTCCCCGAAGCCGACGTTATGGGTCACGGCAACGAGGTTGACCCCTTTCTTGTCCAGCAACCCCTTGGCGAAGAGGAGAGCCGTATCCCCGTGGGTGGTGGCCGCAACGACGTGGGAATACCCTTCGCCTACGAGGCCCAGCACGATTTCCAAACACCGGCGGCTGTTGTCCGCCCCGGGTTTCTCAAAGTACTCTACGCTTCTGATCATTCAAGCCTCGGCATGAAAGAGATAAGAATGCTCATCGTGCGTAGTGCATTACCCCGCTCAAAGTCAAGACATTCCTGAGCGGAGAGCCGGAACCTCTACGGGCCGCCTCAATCGAACATTGCGATGAACATTCCTGCTACAGCAGCGGAACCGATTACCCCGGCCGGATTGGGGCCCATGGCGTGTATCGTGACCCCCGCTGAAACTCCCGGGAAGATCGCTCACGGTATAACCTCCCACTGAAGCCCATATTTATAGAAGACTCGGAGAAGCTCGGGATGTCCTCCGGAAAATCCCATGAGGCAGACCAGAGGAAAGTTGAAAATGAATGTGCCGAAGCAATTGTGCAGGAGCAGAAGGGCTCGAAATTCTTGACGATTGCGAGATAGAGGAAAAGTCCTCCAATGCCCCGCATCACCACCATTTTCCAATCGAGATTGAAAATGCCGGTAGTGTAAAGTATGTCGTTCGGCATGCTGATTACTTCGTTCGCAGACATGAGTACTCCAGTGGGCTCGATCGCCGGCATTCCGAAAAACGGAGAACAAGGATAAGAGCGAAGGTGATCCGAGGGTGACGGCCAAGTAGGCAATAAATATGATGAATTAGAAACACCCGGTCAAGATAAAAATAATAAAGGAAGACATTTCAGGACGTACAGATTCAGCACCATGAAAAGTATATTTAGATTCCCGGTAAATCATCAAACCCTGCAGCCATTGACTTCCCGGCAAAACTGATATAATCAGGAGCCGCGCAACCGGTCTTTTTGAACTCGGTTGGGGAGCACCTTCGTGTTCCGGCCGGTCGGGCCGGGACGCTCGATGACCGCCGTGGCCTTTGGCTCCCGCACAAGTCGTTGCGAGGGCGGTGCCTCTGCCGGCACATTCTGATGACGTACTCTTGTTGCGGAGCCGGCTGGAAGTCTGGTAGGGCTGAACGGGGCAGGAATACGATCCCGAAGCACTCCACCTCATCGGCCACAAGTATCCCATGATCGAGGGCAACCCGGTGCACCGGACGAAGCGATTCCGCGCTTCCACAATGCCGTCTTACAATTCACTGGCGGAAGACTTGTCGGCCGTGGTCATGAGCGGTGGCGAAGCTTCCTCGATCGGCACTATTGATACTGACGACGTCCACAGGCTGGAGCCGCATGATAGAGCTGCCCATTGAAACCTTCCTGGAGAGTTTCCCCGATGGGGCTGTCCTCATATCGCCAATCACGAAAAGGGTGATCCACGCAAACACCCGGCTTACAACGTTGCCCCGGCCCACCGGAAAGCGACCCTGCTACGAAGAGTTGGCAGGCCGCACAGAAACCTGCCCCTTCTGCCCGTTGGACCAATTGATCGCGGATAGAGCCGGTCCCATTGAGGATTGCGCCCAATTCCGCCGTGGCCGCACATGCATGATCACCGTCAGATTTCTCCCTGATATTAACGGCTCGGGTCTCATCTTGGAGACAGTCCGGGAACTGGCCAAAGATCAACTGCAGTACCAAAATTTCGATGAATCGGAGCGCATCGTACTCCCGGACATGAAGATGCTGACCGGGTTGGTGCTCATCGGGCGGGATCTCATGGGCGGTAAGCCCCTCGATGAGAAGATGGAGAAATTGCTTACCCATTTGGCTGCGGTCCTGGGAAACGGGATGGGAGTCGAGGCCTGGGTTGAACTGGACGGCAGGCGCTACGGAGAGTCTCTCCCGGAGGTTTCCCCGACCATCCTCACCACGGAGATCCGGGTGGAGGATCGAGTACGAGGGTGCCTGTACGCGTGCGTACCCGGGTTGTCGGCCCTTCCGGACGAGGGGGAGTACTTTCTCGAGGAAGTGGCCGATCTGATCGGGCGACAACTGGAGATACAGGATCTTGAGACCATGCTCCGGCAGTCCGAGGAACGGTACAGGAAACTGGCGACCAACCTCCAGAAGGAGATGTGGAGCCGAACCGACGCTCTGGCCAAGGAAACCGGTTATCTGGAGGGAATTCTCCGATCGTCCGAGGACATGATCATAACCACCGATCTGAATACCTGTATTGTGGAGTTCAATCTCGGGGCGGAAAAAATTCTCGGGTACAGCTCCGAAGAAGTCCAGGGGAGGAAGATAGCGGACCTCTGGGTGGATGCGGCAGAGCGAGACCGGATCATGGAAGATGTCACCCTGTCCGGGGGCATTCGCAACTACGAAACCAAATTGCTGGCCAAGTCGGGGGAGATTGTCGAGATATCTCTGACGTTGTCACTCCTGAAGGATGCCGAAGGCCGCACCTTGGGAACCGTGGGAATCAGCAAAGACGTGGCACGAGAACGGAAGGTCCGGAGCAAACTGGAGAGACTCAACGAGAACTATCGTGAAACCATACACTTCATCAGCCACGAGACCAAGAACTCTCTCATCGTCATAGGCGGCTTCGTACGGCGTCTCTTGGACGCCGAAACCGATCCTCAGCGGTTGCGGCAGTTGCAGATCGTCTACCATCATTCCAAGTTTCTGGAGGCAATGAGCCGAGATTTTCTCGTGATGTCCGAATTGGAGCACGGCGAGTTCCAGATTCGCAAGGAACCGATACACGACTTCTACGAGGAAGTTATTTTGCCTGCCATGATGGGTCTCAGAGAGCGGTATCCGGATTCGTTCCAGAGTTACGACGCGAGCATGGGGGGAGTGGGCGCCGTGGAATTGACGGGGGACAGGGGACTCCTGGAAATCGTCTATCGCAACCTTTTCGGGAATGCCTTGAAGTACCGTCATCCGGAAGGCAAGATCGCGTATGGGGTAGTCGATCAGAGCGGTTTTTATCTCTTCAATGTGTGGAATGAAGGTCCCGGTGTGGCGCCCGATCAGGTGGAGAAGATCTTCGCCAAATTTTACCGCGTTCCGGACGAGACGACCCGAAGCAAGAGAGGCACGGGACTTGGGCTCTACAACATCCGCAAGATCATTGAAGGCCATGGCGGAAAAATATGGTGTGAGACCAAGCCCGGTGAATGGATCGACTTCCGATTCGTACTGCCCAAGGGTTGACTGAAGACACTCGCGAGCAATTCCCTCTAGTTGGAAGCGACCCGTTTGTTGGGCCTCCGAAGGACCTTGTTCTGTTTCATTGTCTTGGTCTTTTTGAGGGCGTTGCGGTAAAGCAGGCGCGTGTCCCGAAAATGATTGGGGCTTCCGAGAACCACGATGAGAAAATTGTCACGACCCGGGGTGAACTCGGTGGCCAAGCAGTGACCGGCGCGGGCAGTGTACCCGGTCTTGCCGCCGGCCAAGGGGAGATTGTCTCTGAGCAGCTTGTTGGTGGTGGATACGCGGTACCCGTTCCGTTTTACCTTGCTCGCTATGGTGTAGCGTTTTTTCAGGCAGATCGAGCGAATGGTTCTGTTGGCAAAGGCCGCACGGGCAATGATCGCCATCTCGCGGGCCGTTGAAAAATTGGAGCGCACATTCACGGTGGTCTTGCCGTCTGCGGTCTTGGAAATCTTCCTGTCGAGACCGCTGGGGGTGTAGAAGGCCGTGTGCTTGGTGCCCAGTTTGCGGACCTTTCTGTTCATGGCCCTGATGAATTCGGCCCTACCTTTGGGAAAGGCGCATGCCAAGGTCTCGGCACAGTCGTTCCCCGACCCGATTAGAAGGCCGTGCAGCAAGTCCTTGACCGATACCTTGTCCCCCGCTTTGAGGCCCACCACGGATTTGGGAATCTTTTTGATATGGTCCGGGACGGTCACGATCTTCTTGAGCGGCATCCGATCGAGAACCACCAGTGCGGTAACCAGTTTGGTCAAACTGGCAACAGGGAGTCGCTGATTGGAGTTTTTTGCAACCAGGGTTTGGTTCTTGGCAACATTCACGCAATATACGGCCTTCGCCTGGACCTCCTTGCCGACCCGGGGAGCCTTCCTCCGTGCCCGCGCTTTTGTATGGGAGGCCTTGGGGGCTCTGGTCTTTACCGAAAGGGAGGTGTGGCCGCTATTCTTGGCAGAAACGTCCGCTGCGGACCAGAAGAAGAGACAGGCAGCCAAGATTCCCAGCGTGAGGGACAGGTGGGACAGGACAGTCCCCCGAGATACCGGCGAAGGTCTTGAATTTCTGTGTCTTTTAAGTGTCAATTTCGTTTTCTCGTGTTAAATTCATTAGTTAATATGACAGTCTATAGCACAGTTCCTTTGATTATGGAAGTCATTTTTCTTGTGGCCCGATTTTCCGGAACAAAGAAGCAAAGGATAATTAGGGAGGATGCATGGACAATCCTGACGCGGGACAAAATGCCGCCTCATATGCATCGCCTCAGCGACTCGGACGAGAATGGGGGGCCGAAGGAGCTCAGATACGTGGTAGCCTTCTCAAAGACGGGGAGGGGCCCCATGTGTTACAATCCGTCCCTGCGACGGCCGGTGGGCCACCCGGGTGCCGGTCCTGCACCGGCAGGGTACCCGGCCCGCACGAAAAAGAGAGAAGGGATGAGAGGTTATGGTCAGAGCTAAGATTTGGTTCCGATGTGCCGCGATGCACGATCCGGTGATGCCGATCCTGGTCGAGCCGGCGGTCATCGGCTGGAAAGGAAAACATCGGCAGATAGACCTTGTCATTGAGCGAGGTTTCTCCGGCTCGGAGTTGATCAGGCGGATGAAGGGCTGGATCACGGTGGATCCGAAAGAGGCGATAGGAGTCTTCGAGAAGCACGGCCGCCTCAAGTGTTTCGACAACGGCGAGCTCGTGGTCGAACTGGAAGAGCGTGAGAACCTGGAAGCTCTGGAGGAAGAACTGGCCGAGAGGTTCAAGGATCAATGTCACGTGGAGGCTATTGTCTCGGGTGCGTGACCGGTTCGGCGGAGAGGGTGGGGCAACCTTTGTTCGTGAGGTCTTGTCGGCCTCAGTTCATGTCGAGAGAGCGTCGTCATTCTCTTCGCCGGTGCGAATCCGGACGGCGTTGTCGATCGTACGGGCGACGATCTTACCGTCTTCATTCTTACCTGAAGACCCGTGCAGTAATATGGCTTCGATTGCCTGCGCGGCGAGGTGTCGCGGGACGGCCGCTTCGACCTTCATCTTAGGGACGAGGTCGTAATTGATGGGGCGGCCTCCGAACGAGCGTGCTCGATGTCGTGACTCCGCGGCCTGGATGACCTCGGTGACGGTTATGCCCCCGACTCCGATCTCTTCGAGGGCCTCTTTGACGTCGTCGAGCTTGAAGGGCTTGATAAGTGCTTCTATCAATACCATGGGGATCTTCCTCAGTACCGGAGCAGGGGAGAAAGAAAACGGTTGACTTTTTCTGCTCTGGTAACCTAATCTGCCGTGATAGCCAATATTGACGTTTCGCAAGGTCGCCCCCGTAGCTCAGTGGATAGAGCGA
>JBGSJS010000026.1:0-20812 GCA_041741735.1 Desulfomonilaceae bacterium
CACACCACTAAAAGGCAGCACAATCGATGGCCAATCCATCGCATAAGGACACCTCTGTCCCCTATACCTCCGAGTCCCTCAACTCTTTTCAACCCTTCAACTTCACCGCAATCCAAATCATCAGACTCTTCGTTGCTGTCGGGACGGTTGATCTCTTGTCGCTGTTGGTGTAAAGAACTCAGCAGTACCTGTGCTGCGGACCCGCACGTCGGAAGTACGCAAAGTCCCTTTGAAAAAACAAGGTCTTCTATACCTCCTCGACGGAATTCGCTCCAACCCTCCGGACCGAATTTCGGGGCGACACGACGGCAAAGAGAAAATTCCACCGGGCTTTGCTCTCACAATGAAGGCAAGAGGAGGCTCTGCGGAGGAGAGGCTCCGTTAAAACGGCATTTCAGGCTTGGTGCAGCCTTACGGTTTTCCGGAGCATCCTCATAGTCTAATCCTATGGATCGAACGTCTCAAGCCGATCAATTCATCCCCCATCCGTTGACCGGAGTCCCGGAACCGCTGAAGCGCTGGGCTCGGGAGAAGGATGTACTGCGCTCGTACGAGCCGGGAGACATCATCGTCAGTCCCTGCAAATGGGACGACAAGATCCTTTACATAGTTGCGGGGAAGGCTACGGTCTTCCTTATGGACTCCGAGGGTCGCAAGGTCGCTGTGGACACCCTGAGACCAGGTGACATCTTCGGCGAAGTAAGCTTCTTCACCGGGAGTCCTTGGCCCTCCGATTCGCAGCTCGTAGCGGAAGCACCCTGCCGCGTCGTCGAGATCCGGGGAGAAGACTTCGAGATTCTTCTTCGCAAAGAGACCGACTTCACATTACCTCTCGTCAAGAATCTCGTTCGAAAGATTATTCGTCTGGACAGGAACGTTCTCCAAAACAAGCTGAAGCGAGGCGCTCTCCAGACCATAATCAGCAAGGAGCAGCACGTTTTCCCGGATTACCACATGGGCGATTACGTTCGGAAGCGCATCTCGGACAGCACGGACGAGTTGGTGCAGTCGGACGGCCCCATTCTCGTGTGCGGCGAAAGCGGAGTCGGGAAGGAAGGGACAGCCCACTACGTCTTCCGGAAGAGCACGTACGGCAAGTCGGTGTTTCTCTTCCTGGACCTCCTCGCGACCCATGGCGAGGATGGCCCGGACCTCTCAGCGGGAACAAACCCTGAGAGTGAAGCCAAGTTGACCGAAAGGCAGCTTCGTCTCCTGTTCGGATACGAAGAGCCCGGGCGTGACGGAGGAGTCAAGGAAACGCCCGGCTATTTTGAAATGAGTGAAGACGGGACCCTCCTCGTGAGAGGAGTGGAACAGCTCACACCCGTGACCCAGGTCAAACTGTTGGAAGCGATTCTTACGGACACGTTCCGCCGTACCGGAGGATCGCATTTGAAGAAGGCCAAGGTTCGGGTCATTGCGACCACAAGGGTAGACCCGGCCCACATCTCACCCGAGAGACATCCCCTGGTCTACGCGCTCGCACAACGATCCATGACCATTCCTCCTCTGAGAACCCGGCGACGGGAAATTCCCGGCCTGATCAAACACTATTTGGGCAAGTACAGCCAGGAGCTCCGTCGCGAGGCGGTCAAACTGCCCAATAACACGTTGAAGACTCTCGTGAATTACACGTGGCCCGGCAACGACTTGGAATTGGCTACTACTCTGAAACGGGCGATCCTCGTGTCTCCGGACGGGGTGCTGAGACCCCAGGACATCTATTTCGATCTCAAGAGAATTCAAGGGAGCCCAAAGCTCGACCTGCTCAGACTCTCCGCGGTCAAAGGCACCCTGAAAAGTCCTCTGTACCCGGCCATTCTGCAGAGCGCGGCAACGCCCTTTTTCTTTATCATCCTGGCCTTTCTCTTCTTCGGCCCATCGGATCCCATGCGGAATCCGGCGGCCCTGGTAAGCTGGGCTCTGGGATGGCCGATCATGATTGTCGGCGCATTCTTTTCGGCCCGTCTCTGGTGCTCGGTATGTCCCATAGGCACCCTGGGCAATCTCGCCAAGAAAATCGTTTCCCTGGAAAGGCCTTTTCCGGCTTTTCTCAAGAACCACAGCGATTTTCTCATTGCCGGAGCCGTTCTCTTCATCATCTGGTTCGAGACGGCCACAGGGATACGGAATTCGCCTTTCAATCTGGGTTTGCTGCTCCTGACCATGCTCGTGTCCGCAATCGTGGCAGCGGTTGTTTTTGAGCGACAATCCTGGTGTTTGTACCTCTGTGGATTGGGAGGCATGGTTGGGGTCTTGGCGAAAACGTCGTGGCTGGAGCTCCGGGCAAACCGCAACGTGTGCATATCCCAGTGTACCTCCAATGAATGCTATCTCGGCACTGCCGACAATGAGGGCTGCCCCTTCGGCCATGCGGGACCGAGACTGCAGAGCAACAGGGTCTGCAAGCTCTGTGCGACCTGCGTGAAGAATTGCCCCCACGACGCCATACACTTGAACTTTCGAATACCGGGCCGTGAGATCTGGGAAATCCGTCAGCCCAGGGCGGGAACGTCGTTCCTCGTGGTCGGAATGATCGGCGGACTGCTGAGCGAGATGGTCAGTAAGATGCCGGTTTACAAGACCCTAACTTCATTCATGCCTTTTCCCCCCATGGTCCGTTTCAGCGTGGTGTTCATCGCCCTGCTCCTCGGGTTGAACCTCATGCTGATGCTGGCTTCCTTCTCCTCAAGCCGAATCTTCCGAAACAGCTTCCTTGAGAACTATGCTCGTTACGGGGAGGCCTTGCTGCCATTGACCCTCTGTTCCTACATGGCATTTCATTGCTATTATTTCTTCACCCTGGGAGTACAGTTGCCCATTCTGGCAACACACAATTTCGACTTGGCAATCTTTCAGAAGCTCGTGGTTCAGGTGCCGACTCACCTGGTGCAACTCGTTCAGAGCGTCCTCATCTGGCTGGGACTGGGATGGAGTCTGGCGGTCATATACAGGGTGGGGCGTGCCAATCGGGATGATCCGCTCATGGCCGTAGCGGGATTGGCCATTCACGGAACGGTTGCAATCGTGATCGCGCTCTTTCTGCAAGAGGCAATGGCATCTTTCTTCTTCGCCGCTCATTAAGTGGTGTCGGCGGCCGATCCATTTCCCTTCGCTTTCCAATCTTCTTCTCTCCGGCCGATGGTGATTCCCGGCTCTCCTTCCGGCGCACTCCGTTCGGATTGTCATCTCCTTCGCCCTTTTCACACTAACATCCATGCGCGGGCCGGACGGGCAACGATCAATGTCGGAAAGGCCCGGATTATCGAAGAAACTGGTGAAGGAAAGACGTGACAATGGACTTCTCGGTCCTCGGACATGCAACCGGTTCGGGAAACGTGATGTCGATGCCCACGATTTTGTGGCGCGATGATGCACTTCTGGGTGGCTTAATGCGCCGGATGGCGCGAGAATGGGTTGGATCGACATCGTTTGATTCGGACGCCTTGATGTCTCTTGAGCAGGTTCCCGGGAGCTCTTGGGGAGCTGCTCCGTGGGGCCGTTTTGATCAGGAGCCGATCAAGGGGGGCTACGGAAGCTTCCTGATGACCCCAAGGCTCTCTGCGTTTCCCACAATTTTCAGAGCGCTCCACTATAGGGCATTCAATCTCTTGTCCCGGGGGTGTGAGCCTGTGCAACACGTGCATCAGAAACAAGAAGAGGCTCTGGTCGGGCGCTGTCTGGCGGGAGACGCACCGGCGTGGGAGTCGTTCCTCAATAGTAATTACCGCACCATATGGTCCATTGTGTCGTGGCGAAAATGGGGATTCGATGCCGCCGAAAAAGAGGATGTGACCCAGGACGTGCTGGAAGAGCTGATCAAATCGTTGGGGAATTTCGAATTCAGAGCGCGCGTCAATACGTTTGTTCATCGTATCTCCGTCACCACCTGCATCGCATATCTGAGAAAGAAGACCGCCCTCAAGAGAGGGGCTAAGTCACGTCATCTCTCCATCGATCCCGTAACAGCGGAAGGCGATGATCCGGAGATTCACACACAAGGTAACCCCTTCGGGAACCCGGAAGAGCTCCTTCTGAAGAGGGAGAGCCTCGCGCAGGTGAAACAGGCCCTCGCTTGTTTGGAGGCGAAGTGCAGAGACCTGATTCGTTTCCGCTATTTCAAGGAATTGTCTTTCCGGGAGATCGCGGACAAAACCGGAGTCAAGGAAAACACCCTGGTGGTCAATCTGAGGCGGTGCTTGCTCCGACTGTTCGATCTCCTCCAGACGGCAGGTTGAGATGACCGAATGTAAGAGAGACCATAGAAACCGCAACCTTGCCGTGGCTCTGGCACCCGATGAATTTCCTCGCGACGCGGCGGAGATAGAAGATCACGTGGGGAACTGCGAGCCTTGCAGGGAAGAATTGAATGCCTTGAAGGCCCTGGACGCCTTCTTGCGTGAGCACAAGGATGAGTTGTCGGATGTTATGTCCGATTGTCCTGCGCCCGATCGACTGGTGAAGTTTGCAGCGGGAGAGCAGCCTGAGGATTCCGTAGCCGCTCACCTCGAATGTTGTCCGGACTGCAGGGAGCAGGTTGACCTCGTCAGGGACTTGTACCGACTCGACCGGATCGAGGGAGATCCCCCAATCGACAGCGCGCAAAGAGCTGCCGTCCGGAGAGCCGTCTCCAGGGTATGCGGATCGCAGGAGACGACCGCATCCCTCTCCCTGGGCGGCCTCTTTGACCGGATCAGGGAGCTCCTGCACGTCCCTTCCCTCGCATTGGGTGCGGTAGCGGCAGCGCTTCTCGTCGTTCTCCTGTTGCCCCGGGGCTCCCAGGAGCAGCGCGTTGTACCGGTGTTCAGCGACGCGACTTGGAACGTGCCGCGTTCCCAGTTTGTGGGAAAAAGCCTCTTTGAGTCGGAAAAGGCGGCGACCACAAAGAAGAGAGTCGCTCTTGTACTACTCGTCTCGGGAACCGGAGGGCCGACGGGCACGGAAGTGGAGGAAATCTACCGAAAGGTCGCCATAGTCGGAAAGCCGACCGCATTGTTCGACTTCATGGCCCCCGAACAGGTAAAAGCAGCGGCAGCAATGCGGGTGGGACCCGGCAACATCGAGCAGCTGACGGGTTCGTTGAGAGAAGCGGTTCCCGTCGATTATCTCCTTTTGTTCCTGATTACGGAATCAAAGGGGCGGTACGATCTCACCGGAAAACTGGTGACCAACGGTGCTCATAGTCCCCAACTCGGCGCGTTCCGAACGGGGATCGCCAAGGAGAGGCTCCCTTCACGGATCGGTTCGATGGCCGCGGACCTCCTCGGCCAGGTCGCTCGACCGTAGGAGGAAATGGCTTTTAATGCGAGGCAACGGTTCCCCGAGATTCACGGAGACATCTCGACAGAGCCGGAGATCGCTTCGGATCCCGTAAGAAAATCTTTTCAACGGTCATAGGTTTTCTTGGTACAACGTGTCATGTTCGCGACCGAATCGCTGCCAACAGATGCAAGTGGAAAAGCACAAGAGTTTTGCGGATCGAAAATGTTGGTGCACCGAGGAATGGCTCGGTGTGAGACGGTCCCCCGAACACTACCGTATCGCTTGCAATAAGCCGGGCCCGGAGCTCCGGGACATACGGGTTCCCGAGAGACCGGGAGTGGAGGGCCTCGTTCGGATGCGCCTTGCGTAAGTGTCCGATCCATGAGGATTCGCCTACGGCCGGTTAGTTCAGATCCACGTATACACGAACCAGAAGATCATGTTTGGCAGGAGGAAGGCATAACGCCGGAGGTAGGGCATGTATCGCATTCGGAGAGGCGGATTCATTCTTTTTTTGGTGGGGTTGGGGCTCCTGGCGTGGATTCTACCCGTCGCCGGGGAGGAAAAGGTAATCAGTTTCTCAAAAGACATCGGTGTGGTACCGATCAATTCCGACAGCAAGACCAAGGTAAAAGTCGATCTCCAGGTAAACAAAACGCGTTTGAAGCCGGGAGATACTCTGGAGATTTCCTTCCGGACGGACCGGGACGCGTACCTCACCCTGGTGGACGTGGGAACGTCCGGCAAAATCACAAGACTGTGGCCCAATGAGCTCTCGGGCTCGGACAATTTTGTTCGGGCCGGCAAACGGTACACGTTTCCGTCGGCCACAGATCGTTTTCAGTTCACCGTTTCCGGTCCGGAAGGACTGGAAAGGATTGTGGCCTTTGCGACATCGGAGAAGAACAGGATTCTCAAAGAAGAGGAATTCAGCGAGTATCGCGACGGATTCAAGTCTTACTCGAAGAGTTTGAAGGATCTCGTGGTTGAGTCCTCGCGAAGAACCGACAAGCTACGCGACGGAGTGAAATGGGGCACTGCGGAAGTTCGCATGGTGATAGGTGCCGGCCCTGTGGGAGGACGGATCACCAGCCGGAATGTGTACGTGGTCGGCGTTGGGGCCGCTACGGGAGCGCTCCAGTATTGCGAGGACGATGCGCGGAAATTCGTGGGATTGGTCGGCAACAAACTCAAGGTTCCCCAGGAAAACATACGTCTGCTCTTGGGCGCCGACTCCGCCAAGGGAGAATTCCTGGAGGCCCTTCATTGGCTGGCGCAAAAGACCCAGCCCGAAGACCTGGTGATCATCTATTTCAGCGGGCACGGGACACTCGTACCCGACCCGCCCGGAATCCACCACGCAGACGGCAAGAGTGCGGCATTTGTCTGCTACCACAAGAAACAGACCCTGCGCATAAACGATCCGGATCTCGATCGGATCCTTCTCCTGGGAGCGGACTTCGCCAAGACCATGAGAGAGGTGCCGGCCAGAAGAAGGCTGATCGTGGTTGACGCCTGCCACAGCGGTACCATCAACAAAGCGCTCTCCCCCAACCTCGTTCCCAAATTCATGCCCCTGCTTACGGAGGAGGATACGAAGGAGGTACGGGTGGAGACCGGGGCTCCGTCCGCTGAAGGAGGCGCTGAAGGGAGCCGTTACAAAGAGCTGACCGACAACAAGGACACCCTGGTGGCGGCCTGTGCCAAGACGGAATCTTCCTATGAAGACCGGGCCAAGAAGAGCGGATTGTTTACTTACTGGTTCGTCAAGTTCCTGGAGCAGGCTGACGGCAACCTTCGGGAGGCCTTCGCCGGGTCCAGGGAAAAAGTGGTGAAAGAAACCTCGGGGGCCGGGCTCAGACAGACCCCGCAACTGACGGATGAAAACGGTTTGACAGGTGACGTCAAATTCTAGGAAGAAGAGGAGTGACCAGTGATGAGAAGTCTCACGAAGTACGGGTTTGTATTAGGACTGATTTTGATTGTTCCGTTGCTCTGTTTCGCGGCCGAATCCTCGGATGGGGCCAAAAAGGCTTCGGCAACGAAGACGGCCAAAGACATCGTGGTTGACCGGATCTCCAAAATTCGCAACGACAATTCAGAATTCAAAGTGGAAATCACACCGGTCGGGGGAAAGAAGAAGTATCGCGTCGGAGACGAGCTTGAGCTCAAATTCAAGGCCAACAAAGACGCGTATGTCACCGTCATCGACATCGGTACCAGCGGCAAGGTGAGGAGACTCTTTCCCAACAAATGGCGCAAGGACAACCGGGTGGATAAGGACACGTGGTACCGCATTCCACAGGGGAGCTCGGACTATGTATTCAAAGTAAAGGGTCCCGAAGGGGTCAACTTCATCAAGGTCATTGCCACGAGAGACCGTTTTGATTTCGTGCCGAGGAGCGCATTGGAGGAGGGAGAGGGTCCCTTTGCCGAAGTCAAGGAGCCCGAGTCCGCGGTCAAAGACATCGCTGTGGAGCTCAAAAAGCGCAACAAGGCAGGATGGACGGAGGCCGAAGCTCAATTCACCATCGTGGCCGGCCGTGAAGCTTCAGACGAAGAGGATGACGGCAACAGGAAGGTATCGGATAGAGACGACGAAGGCGTTGGGTTCGTTACCAAACTATGGACGAACAAAAAGATTTACCGGATCGGAGAGCCCGTCACCTTCTACTTCTACGCGGCCAAAGACTGCTACCTGAACCTCATCAATTACGGGACCAGTGGGAAAAACAGGGTGATATTTCCCAACCGGCTCCAGAAGGACAACTTTATCAAAGGCGGAACCACCGTTGAAATTCCCGGAGCCAAGGATGACCGATTCGTGCTCCGGGTCCAGGGTCCTCCGGGAACTGAACGGGTCAAGGCTGTAGTCACCAAACATCGAGCTCAAATTTATCGCGGGCGGTATGACTTCGACAAGTATGCGTACCAGCCGTGGGACGAAAAGGAAGACAAGATAGACAAGGACATCGCTGTTCAGCTTGACGAAATGCCCAAACACGACCGCGCCAAGGTGAAGACCGAGTTCAAGGTAGAAGACTAGACTACCCGAGACGACGGCGACCTTTTCAGTGATGACGAGACACAAAGGGACGGTACCTGCAACGGACCTGTCCCTTTCGCCTCTCTTCACGAAGGACCTTTGCTTACTCCCGAACGTTACGGGGAGGTAAGACCATTGAAGCGATTGCTCGCTCTCTTATGCGTATTGGGTCTCGGAACCGGGTTGCTCCCGGGCACCGATCTCGGAGCTCTGACCCTGGATGAGGGAAGCACCGGAGGCGACTCCGCTCTCCTCGGCAATGCCGATCCGGCAACAGCCATCAGTATCCGCCTTGCCGTGGACAAGCCCGTGGTTTCGCCCGGCGACCGGATCACTTTGACGGCCGAAACGGACAGGGATTGTTTCCTGACCGTCCTGTATGCCTCCCATTCGGGAAAGGTTTACCTGTTGTGGCCCCATCAGGCGGGTGCCACATCCGGCAAAGTCTCCGGCAAGACACGGATCGGCATTCCCGAACCCGATGCCCCGTTCAGCATTACCGTGGACGGCACTCGGCCTCAAGAAACCATCCTGGCCTACGCGACTTCGGATCGAGGGAATCCGCTGTTCGGGAGTGACGATTTCCGCCGGGGCGAGGACGGGAAGCTTTACGTCTATTCAGGGGATGCGGTGGGGATGTCGCGAGAGTTTCGCCGGAGAGTCGGGCGTTTGCCCGAGAGAGCCGAGTGGGGGTCGGCTTCGCTCACCTTCCGGGTGGCATCTCGTGGAGAGCCGAGCGACACGGACGGCTCACAGGCGGTTCTCGTTGAAATGCGCGTGCCCGCGAGCAAGTCCTCGGACCTTGTCATGAAGAGTGCATCTTCGTTCAGGGTGAAGGATTTTCAACTGGACCCGGACTACACGCCTGTTCCGTTGTCGGCCGCCACGGAACGGGAAGCCAAATCATTGGCTGCCGGCGACGAGAAGATAGTATTGGTCAGAGGACTCGTGCCCAAGAACGGCATCGAGCAACTCCGCACACAGCCTGATGTGGTAAAGGTGTGGCTTGACACCCCCATCCAGTTGTTTGCGGGGGCAAGAGGTAACTGTCCCGAGCATTTCAGAGGTGCGTTTGGAGGGTGCGACTGTGACGCAACCAAAGCCAGAGGTGCCCTTGCGGACGTTGTCCGGTACCTGGAGGTGGACAAGATCTGGAACGCCGGATACACCGGGAAAGGAGTAGTAGTAGGGATCGTCGATGCGGGAATCGCAGCAAAAGGACGCCGGTCGGGTTTCAAAGATGAAGTATCGGGCGTCGCGGACGGATATCCTGAGGATTGGGGTCGCGTCGTGGCCGGTAAGGGGCACGGGATCATGTGTGCCACGGACGTGCGGGGGATGGCTCCGGATGTCGCTTTGTACGACATAAGACTCACCCGGGACGGCAAGACTGGCGACGGGAATTTGATATCATGCGCCATCAAAGGCTATCAATGGGCAATCCAACACCACAAACGCGACGGCACGCCACATATTCTGACGAACAGTTGGGGAATCTACAAGCGAAAATGGGACCCTGATTACGCGACGAACAAATCGCACCCGTTCATACGCATGATCCGTGAAGCCGTCGATGAAGGCATAATAGTGCTCTTTTCCGCGGGAAATTGCGGCCAAGTCTGTCCCTCTCCAAAATGCGGATCGGACGTAGGACCCGGCTTGAGCATGTGGGGAGCCAACGGCTATGAGCGAGTGATAACGGTGGGTGCCGCCAACATGCAAGGCCAGTGGATCGGATACACCAGCCAGGGCCCGGCAGCCCTCTATCCCGAAAAACCGGACGTTTGTGCCATCAGCCATTTCAAAGGTTACACTCCCTGCGACAACGGCACTTCTGCTGCATGCCCTGTTGCTGCAGGAGTGGTGGCACTCCTAAAACAGGTAAATCCCGCCCTCAACAGTGAGTATGCCAAGCTGTGGCTGGTCAGGACGGCCAAGGACATAGGCCCACCCGGATGGGACAGACATTCCGGATGGGGGATCATTCAGCCGCACAAGGCGTTTCAAGGCATGTTCGGAGCAATAAGGGATACATCTCGCCCCGCGGGTGGGCCGACCGGCGTCCCCCAGGCCAATCCGAACCTTGTTCCCAAGGAGGGCTCGGAGTGATCAGCGGACAGGCAGGCATCCGCTTCAACCAATAATTCCGTATTCATGCCCCGCCGCCTGCACGTCGTTCCCTTATGACGGACCCGCAACCGGAGGCAGCGACTTGTCGCCGTCGTCCTCCAATCCTTTTTCCGGGCGGAAGACCCGGTTGTAGAGGTTCAGGTAGCCGACGGAGACACTTTTCTCGTCAATGACCCACGGAACGTACGCGGTTTTCATCACCGATGCGAGCACGGCCAATCCGGCTTCCAACATGGCGGCAGGAGGCCCCAGGGACCCCCAGCAACTGTCGTGAAATCGCTTACGTTCCTCGCCGAAAGGCTGCAGAGCCACCATGGCCGAGTGAATCCACCCGTACAACACCGACAGATCCTCCGGATCGATGCGTTCTCCGTGATCGAGCAACGAGGCTATGAGAGCCTTGGCTTGCTCATGGGCAATCATCCGCAATCCCCCTTCTGAGCGGCTGGAGATGAATCTTCAGAGGTTCCTGTCGCCCGTAACCGGTTACCGCCCGGATGATGTCGGCAGGCTCTGAGGCTGACCGCCCCTGCCGGGGCTCAAGACACTGCCGTGCCCTGGTTCAAACAATCCCTCCTGGGTATACTAACCCGAGGGGTCTACGCGGTCAAGCCTCCGGGCCCTGGATGAGACTGGGCTCCGTCCGGTTCGCAGCAGAAACATTCGCACTCCGTGAACGGACTTTTCCACCCCCATGCAAAAACGTGCGCGAACTCCGCTCCGGTGTCCTTGTAGGCAAAAGCCCTTCCGCCGTCTGCGTCCATTGCGGAGAATTGCCGTTCAACCAAATCGGCGAGCAGTCTCGACCCTCCCATCTGCTTCAGGCCGCTTCAGACAACCCGAAGGTAACCTTTATCGAGGTTCCGTTGTCTCCGTTGGCCTCAATTGCACCCCCGAGCTGATCCACAAAGATCCTTACCAGGCGGAGGCCCAACGATTGACCCTGCGTAAAGTCAATCCCCGCCGGTACCCCCACGCCGTTGTCCGCGACCACCAGTTCCATGCGATCCGGTTCCGTCTTCTTGAGCGAAATCCGGACCACACCTCCGCTGTTTCCCGGAAAGGCGTGTTTGAGGCAGTTCGACACCAGTTCCGTAATAATGAATCCCAAGGGCACGGCCGTGCCGACCTCGAAGGAAACCGCGTCTATCTCCGTATCCCAGGTAACTCCGTCGGACACATCTCCAAACGAGGCAGCGAGGTGCCGAAGGAGCCGGGAGATGTACTCCGCCACTTCAAGCTTTGCCATGTTGCCGGCCTGATAGAGCTGCTCGTGCACCAGTGCCATAGATCTGACCCGGTTCTCCGTATCCAGGAAGCCCAGCCGGGACGGCCCGTCGGTCACGTGTCGGCGTTGCAGGCTCAGAAGGCTGGACATGACCTGCAGATTGTTCTTCACCCGGTGATGAATCTCACGAAGAAGGACTTCCTTCTCCTCAAGAGAAGCCCGCATCTTCTCTTGTGCCTGCTTCGCCTCGGTAATGTCCAGGTGAGTCCCCGTCATTCGCAGTGGTGTTCCGTTCGGCCCGCGTTCTACCACCTTGCCGCGACTGAGGACCCATTTCCAATCGCCCGTCCCGGTGAGCAGCCTGTGCTCCGATTCATAGGAGGACGTCGCACCTTCCAGGTGGCACTCAAGGGCCTGCCGGACGACAACCAGGTCGTCGGGATGTATTTTCGTCATCCACGAAGTGATGTCCGGGCCTATCTCTTCGCACGAGTACCCGAGCATCTCGGCCCACCGATGATCGTAAAAAGCCAGATCGGTCTTGAGATCGTGATCCCACAGACCCAGATCCGCACCCGTAAGAGCGAGCGCCAATCGTTCTTCACTGACGCGATGTGCTTCCTCCGCTCGCGTCCGCTCCTCGATCTCCGTCCTGAGATGTTGGTTCAGCTCTTCGGCGACCGTCTTCTGTCGGACGAGGGATGCGATGAGATCGTTCTTCTCGAACCGTAACCTGAGGGACTCGGATGTGATGTTGTGCACCTGTCGGCCGATCTCCAGGAGAACCACACAGAATACGATCATCACCAGTCCCATGATCAGGTGAAGGAAATCGTACTCATAAAAGCATCGTCCGGACAGGGGGATGACTTCTGCAAGTACGGCGGGGACGTAACATTCCCTGAGAGGGGAGTAAACCACCGAAGCGGCTGCGGCAATACCTGCAAGGAAAAGGGCCAGGAGAAACTGATGCATTGGCGAATCGGCAGGAAACAGAAAGATTCCGCTTGCCCCCCAGATCGCCGCGGAAAGAACCGTCAATACCGAGAACCGGCTGCCCCAATTGCTTACCTCTTCGTCGCGGTCGGGGCCGTCCGGAAAGCTCCACAGAAGACGGTTGCGCATCAGTTGAACGGAGAAATAGCAGGCCGCCCAGGAAACGAGCAGCCATCCCGGAGTGACGCTCCAGAGTGCAACGGGTAGAATAAGAGCACTCACTTGTGCTCCTACCGCCCCCACGCGCGCCTGCGAATGCAGGTGCTTCACCTGGGCTACCCTAAGTTGGAGGCTATCCACGTGAAGTCCCCCTCCTCCAATCACCCTCGTAGGCAGGCTGCCGAGCATACGTCACGCCCCCATGTGGCAGGGCACGGTGACGCCCAATTCTTCAGATCGGCTGAGATTACAATATCTATGTTTCATTAGCACGAAAAGGCACCCTCGTCAAAAGAAGAGTGACATCCCCGAAGACGATTAACCCGGGGGAAAGATGAAGCCGTCAGTTGACGGCTCTGTCATCGTTCCGACGTAGTGGAGTTATGGAATCGATGCCGGTATAATCAGGAAAGAATGTCGAATGCTCCCAAGACCGTGAGCGGCCGTTTGGTCGATTGCTGCACGCTGCCGTGAATAATGATCACATCTGATTGCTGCGTCAGTTGGTCCCTAATTGTCTTGTCCGAAATTCCAGGAGGTACGGCACGGCGGGTATGTTGTCCGGATCGCGGAAGGCGTCGAATTTGTCTGAGTTAATCCAGATGCGATAGGTGTTTCCGGGTGCGAGTCTCACGGGCAGCACGCACGTCCGCTTATCGGAGAGATAATGAGGCTTTCCCGTCACGGTAGGAAAAGTGTCTGCGGATTCCATTACCCATGACCACATGTTGTTCGTCTGCATCTCTTTGCTAAACGTGACGGCAATCTCCTTCACTGAGGGATCCACTGCCCGGTCTCCGGCTCGGGGTGACGTTCCCGTTACCACCGGACCGCTCTTCTCGGAAGTGTCCTGACTTTTCGCGACGCTGCCGGATACACCTGCGACCAAGAGCCCGACCAATACCATTCCGACAATTTTTCCCACCATTTCCTCCCAAACGATCCTTATTTCAATTTGTCTTCGATCCAGACTACCAACGTGGCGGGGATGTGTCAACGAATGGCGGCGTGCGTAGGGCTTGCCGACGTTTCACAGTCCGTAATCCGAGGTCGTCTCCTATCACCTTCTCCCCGGGGTTTCAACAGGCCTCCGCTGCGGATGCCACAAAAGGCGGTGTTTGGTAAAAGAGAAACGGGTCTCAATTTCGGTCGTCTATATCGGCGCCAGTAGTGATCCTGTGAAACTGCGGATACGGCCGCCCTTGTCGGGGCGGCCGTGTTTTCGGTCTCTCACTCCGACGAGATGGCTATCTTTCGAGGTACGGCCTTCTCGGCCTTGGGCAAGGTCACCTTGAGAACACCGTCGGCCATGGAGGCGGTTATTTTGCTCTGGTCCACCACGTCGGTGATGCGGAAAGTTCTGAAATAATTTCCGGTCCTGTACTCGGAGAGAAGCTCTTCCCCTTCCGGTTCGTCTTCAAACACTCGCCCCACAATAGCGAGAATGCTGTCCTTCAAGTCGATCTCGACACGGTCCTTGTCCACTCCGGGCATATCCACCATAACCACCAATTCCTTGGGGTTTTCCAGGATATCCACTGCCGGGGTGAAATAGACGCCTTCATGGGTGAGTTCTCCCTCTGCAGGCTTAATCTCTTGTTTCTCTGTTGCCTGGAGCTCAGCGTCGGTCATTTTGATGATCCTCCTTTCCCATGATTACTAACCGGCAGTGATGGGGATCGGTTTGGGCAATGCAGCCTTTTCGATCGGTAGGGTTATCTTCAGCACGCCATTCTTGTATGTCGCCTGAACTCCCTGTGCGTCTATTCGAGCAGGTAAAGTGAGACTTCTTTGAAATGTGCCCGAGGCTCTTTCCCGCCTGTGGAAGCTCTCATCACTGACCGGCTCGTAGGGTTTGCGCTCTCCCTTGAGAGCGACCGTATCCCCTTCCACCTTGAGCTCCAGATCATCGGTCTTCATTCCGGGTATCTCTGCGGTGACGACGAAACTATCGTTCTCCCGCGTGACATTGAGGAGGGGGAAGAGCCGTGCCTGTCGCCAGAGCGGTCCCATCGACCGCGATCGAGGACCTGTCATGGCTTCAAACAGGCCGTCCATCCCCTTTTGCAGCCGTTCGAACTCTGCCATAATCGGATCTCTGCCCAGTCTCCAACGGAACATCTCTCTTTCCTCCTTGAGCATTAGTATGGCCACCTACATGACCTTCGGGTTGTTCGTAACGCCATGCCGCGCAAAACGGCGTTTAACAAAAAAACCAGTGATAACCGGATATTGCTCGGTTACACTAAGGAGATATTCATCGCCGGGAGATTGTCAAGGTCAAACACAATCAGACGCGTTATTTTTCGGCCGTTTGCACCTCACCGAACATGCAGAAGAGATTCCGTTTCTATCCCCGGTCGGGTCTTCGAAAAGGCGGGACCCCCAACGGGGCACCGGGAAGGATGCTCAGGCGAGAGATGTGGAAGGCGTTTATGGTAGGACTGATGCAAGTGGGCCACTACTAGCCGGGGAGGAATTTGTTGTCAAGTTCTTTTTGATTATAAGTCATCAACATCCTTATATTACATATATTATTTGTAGCTTTTTTATTTATGATGTAATATCAACCCATTATCACTGTGTCACGATATTCTACCTTGTGAAAATCTCCGTGTGGCCCAGTTTAAGGGAGTCCCGCAGGATCCATCCCGACCGCCCCGGCACCTTGAATCGGTCCATGGTATCTGGAGAGTCATGGAGAGGGGGCGCGCCCCTAAGGGCTCTCTCTGGCGTTGTCCGACATCACTGAGCCTTTTTCTATGCCGACCGTGCCGACAATGTTGTCGAAAACTCATCGCCCTTCAACTCGAAGGATGCTGCAAATTTCAATATTCGGCACGACTACGGGGGGCATCCTGCAATCGCTTGCCTTCCGGAACCGTATTTCCGAACAGGAGTACTGCAGGTACACATCAGGGTTTGTTCACACTCCTTGCAGTTCGTTTCGTACCGAGGCCAGCCTTTCCCTCCCTTCCAGGAGGACGGCTTCCAGCTCTGCACGAAGTGACTCGTGTCCTTCCGGAGAATCGGCAAGTGTAAAGTTGGCTGCCGCTATGCGGTACGAGCCCTCAACTGCCGCGCCGAGGAATTCCGCGGCCACCTGCAGGTCAGGAATCAGGTGGCGTTTGCAGTAGGACCCAATTTCCGCAATCAGGGCCAGGCCTGACGCGGCGGTCCTCGCAATGCGAATGGGACACAAAACTGCCTCTTCAAAGGCTGCGAGAAACTGCCGGCGGTCATGCCCCGGAGCGCTCGCCTCGACGAGCTTCCGGTATGCACGACAGTCTTCATCCTGCAGCCTCGAAGCCTCGGTCTTCAGGGCAGCCAGTCCGGCTACCATCTCCTCCCGCCGGCCGTCATCGGATGATCGGCGCCGCTCTCTCCCCGCTTCCAATAGGGCAATTTTGGTTGCCAGGGCTAATCCCAGCGACACGCCGTATGCCGCGGCCGCTCCTCCACCCGGATCGGGACGGGGCTCTGCGAGATCTTCGAGAAACGATGGAGCCATGATGAAACTCGGAACTTGTGATTGAAAAAGAGACTGTGGCATGATGGAAAGGATTATGGTCCCGGCCGGGGACGACCGGCCTTGGGGCCTTGACCCAATATGCCTACGTGCGGAACAGGTGCCGGACCATGACACTGCCGAATCACAAAACCAAGATCGTGTGTACCATAGGGCCCGCCTCCCAGTCACTCGAAATGCTCGAGAAGATGATCGGTGCAGGGATGAACGTCGCCCGCCTCAACTTCTCCCATGGGGACCTGTCGGGCCATGAGAAGGTAATTCAGGGCATTCGTGCCGCCGCCCGGGCTGTAGGCCGACGGGTGGCCATCATGGCAGACCTGCCCGGGCCCAAAATGCGCATTGGAATGTTGGCTCGAGAACCGATTGAACTGGTCCCGGGAGCACTGTTCACGCTCACCACGGACGACACCACGGGAGACGATTCGCGGGTCTCGGTAACCTTCGAGCCTCTTCCGAAGGTGGTGGGACCCGGGGACACACTGTTTCTCAACGACGGCCTCATCCAATTGGAAGTGGTAACGGCTGCAGCCCCCGACGTGCGCTGCCGCGTGGTCGTCGGAGGAGAGCTTCGCTCTCGAAAAGGCCTTAATGTGCCGGGCATAGACCTGGGAATGAGCGCGTTTACCGAGAACGACAGACGGTGTCTGGGGTTTGCCCTGGAGAACGGAGTGGACGCAATAAGCCAATCGTTCGTCGCGTCTGCCGACGACATTGCGGCCGTGCGGGAAGCCGCAGCGTCCATGGGATACGATCCGTTCATCATTGCAAAGATCGAGCGAGCTGCGGCTTTGCGCGTCGTTGACGAAATTCTCGAGGCCGCGGACGGCATCATGGTCGCGAGAGGGGACCTCGGGGTGGAAATCCCCATCGAGCGGATTGCCGTGGAACAGAAGCGACTCATCGCCAAGGCCAACGTGCTTGGTAAACCGGTGATCACCGCCACGCAGATGCTCGAATCCATGACCGTGAACCGGCGGCCCACTCGCGCCGAGTCCACGGACGTTGCCAATGCCATTCTCGACGGCTCCGACTGCGTGATGCTCTCGGGCGAGTCCGCCATGGGAGCATACCCGGTGGAATCGACCGCGATGTTGGGGAAAATCGCCGCATGCGTCGAAGCGGAGGGCCTGGGAAACACGGTGCAAGACGCTCTGAAATCGAGTGCGGAGGCAAGAACGACGAACCTTTCAGACCTCATCGCGTTGAGCGTGGCCACTACCGTGGAGCGAGTATCCCCGGCCGCGGTCATTGTACCGACGCGCAGTGGAGCTTCGGCGCGGCGGGTGGCTCGATTCAGGCTGCCGCTGTGGATCGCTGCGGTGAGCAGACTCGAGAGCTCCTGCCAACGTCTCCAGTTTTCCTACGGAGTCTACCCGGTGTGCGAGGCGGATCATCCCGAGGACTGGCGCGAATTCGCCCAAAACTGGGTAAGAGATCACGACTTGGAGGGCAACCTGGTGCTTGTCACCGAGGGACCGTCAGCCCAACACCCAAAAACCAACAACCGTATGGAGATTATTGATCTCAGCCGTTCGTGAGGGTGTTGGAGGCGAGTGCGCATTGAGGAGCAGGTTGTTGTGAAATCCGTTGCGGTCGGGTATTTCCGACGACGTGGAGCATACTTACAAAAACGGTAACGGTTATGCCGGGTGAGCCGGCCTCTCATTTCGTACAACAAGGTCTCTCGTCGGGTTCATGGACGGTCGGTTGCGATAGGCTCGGCGGGACGGGCAATGAGATCCTTTCTGCAACGCTGAAAGCAAGTTTCTCAAAAGCACTGTAGGCATCCTTGACCGCATACGTGTGTGCGCCGAGCGCGCCATCCGCCGCCTTGAGGTCAAAGATGGGCTTGCGCGCCTCTTGCCCCATCGGTATGAGACTCCGGTAATGCTTCAGAAGAGCAATGCAATGAGGATCATCTTGTAGATCGATTGTCAAATTCAGAGGCTTTCCCATGACCTCGCTGCCGTAAACCTGGGGGATGCGTTTCATCCACTTGTTGTAGGCTTTCACCGGACGATCCAGCCTCTCGGAATGCTGGAGCACCACGTAGCCGACCGGCTGCATTCTTCCTGCAGGCAGTGCCGGCAGTCCTGCCGGAACTTTTTCGATTCTGTCCCTCCATTGTTCACGCCACCGATTGAGAGTGGGCCCGAGATTCCTCAACCCTTGCAGGGAAAAAAGATCCGGAGCCATGGGTATGACGACGTAATCTGCAGATATCAAAGCAGCTCTGTTAATTGCCCCCAGGTTTGGGCCAAGGTCTATGAGAGCGAGTCCGGCCTCTTGGTCCGCAGCGGCCCCCTGTATCATTCGCCAGAAAGCCGACAGGACACGAAACGAGCCGACATCCCTATCCATGGCTTTTGGCCACTCTTGCGAAAGTAGATCCTCAAATCCGGAAAGGAGCATATCGCCCACCACTAGAGCCACATTGCCCTCTATCTCCTCTACATGAGCACGGGCAAGGTCACCGGTCCGTTCTACTAGTGGCCGGACCACTCCGTACACGGTGTCGGGGTGTTCTCCGTCAGGCCAAAACCTCTCCAACGCGTCTTCGTCAAGAAAAGCAGCACTAAGATTCGCCTGTGGGTCCAGGTCTACCGCAACTACCCGAACTCCCAGATTGGCATACATCCACGCCAGATGATAGACCAGGGAAGTTTTGCCCACGCCGCCTTTGTTATTGAAGAACGCTACGACGGTGACGCTCATGGGACTCTCCTTATGATCACACAGATATGTTCGTCCTGTATCTGGAAGTCCGGGGGTGGATTGCCGTTATTCTCCAGTTCTTTGCGAGCCAAAGCAATTCCGATTCCAAATTTTTGAACAAATCCAAGGCTCTTCATGGCAGAGGACAGATTGGGATTCCGGTAGTCCGTGATACCCGGGTCTCCGAAGTTCCCCCGGTTCACTTGGCCGTAAGGGCCGCCCGGATTATGGATCTCAATTCTATTGTTGAACCAGTAGATTCTTACGGGTGCGTTGCTGGTTTCATAATCGCGGTGCATGATCGCGTTCCTGGCCAGTTGCTGCAGAGCCGCCAGTGGGTAATCGGAGTATCTGGTTTCCACATCGCGTGACTGGATGTCTGCCCCTACGGAGATGTGTGCCCTGAAAACCTCTTCCAGCATCCTCAACAGCTCCGGCAATGGGCCGTCAACCTCCTTCTGATCGATGACAGGGTCGGTCAACTGAGTCCCGTCGAAACGGAGAAATTGCACATAGTCGCCGGGAACGAAATCTCGAGGTCGGCTTCCTACCACTAGTAGACCGAGGGCCGTGGGAACGGACTCCGGCGGCGGGGTGATAAAGCGCACCGACGCCAATTGTTGATTGAGAGACCGTGAGTTCTGCTCCAAAATTTCATGAGACTGCTCGGACGGGAGATAATCACGGCAGAAAAGGCCCATGTCGAGGTCCCGCAAATCCGCGGAGGGAAAGGGGCGCAGATCGAACGGTAAATCTCCGGCTCGCCTCTTCTCGATCAGCCGGCGTTCTTCTTCAGCGGTTGCCACAGCCCGGCGCGGCCCGACTCGAATCCAAGTCAGACCCTTAAACCGAATCGGCGGAGCATAAGAAGGTTGAACGATCACCACGGCAAGATCGCACCCCCCAATCGTCCTCTTCTGGACACTGATTGTGGGCAGAGGCAGTATGTTTCCATCAGAGCGCAGTGCACCCAAGGTCTGGAGAAGACGATCCGTTATGTCCAGATTCGCGCAGGAACCGTCATCCCGTGCGCCCACAAATACTACGCCAGCAAGGCCGTGGTTCGGCAAATCATTGGCAAATGCGCAAATGGCCTGTCCGATACGACCCTTGTCTGATATGCTCTCTTTCCGCTCTACCCGGTCGGATTCGATGTCTAGGAGCAGACCTTCCAGCTCTCTATCGTCCATCTTAGCTCGCCTCTCAATTCAGTTTCCATAGCTTGACGACGGCTTTGTCCATTTCAACGTGAAGCCCTCTCGGCCTTCCATTATCATGCCAGATCTCAAGGGGTCATGGAAGGCCGGAAATGTCATGTTCAGGTTTTCTCTCACTGAGGGATTTATCGGTTGGCAGTCTTCAGGGGGAACAAGGGGACATTCAGAGGAGCGGTGCGGACCCGCGCCTTGCGGGACAAACTCCGCCAATGAGAATGGTTCACGACGCCGTGAAAAGGACCGCTCATGCCGTTTCGCCGCACAACAGGTAATTCGGAGTGCATGTCTCTTCCGCTACCAACGGCGCGACCTGATTACGCTATAGAGACAATCCGTCCGCGCCGTAAAGCCACATTCTTGATTGCGAAATGGTATCAGGGGCTCCCCAGCTCTGAAGAGCCAAAATATTTCGCGGAAAACTGACCGCGATATTCGCGTATTATGAACAGATGTCTGGTGCCATAGAATTATTTTTGCGCGCTCGCGTAGCTTTATAGGAAATTTAGCCGCGGTGGATTATGACCTCC
>JBGSJS010000027.1:0-54362 GCA_041741735.1 Desulfomonilaceae bacterium
TCATACTTCCCAAGTCCCTCCCGTTTCCGGCTGGTTGGCGCCTCATCAAGCAACACTAACCTACCAGAATCAGGTCGAAATGTACAGCGAAGTCTGCCGAAATCAGACCTCTTTTCTCGCTTGGCTCGCAAAATCCAGGTTCAAGCGTGTTGGACCGGATACGCGAAAAGAGTTTTTCCCAGTTTCCGGTTTATGATGGCAGGGATTTCAAGGGATTGCTCACAGAGAATGGGATTGTTCAGTGGCTCGCTCAAAGCATTTTCCGCGGAACATCTGCTGTCGAATTTAATGACATCACCGTGGGAAGGGTCTTGCTGCAAAGCACTTTAGTCGAAGAGGTTTTGAAAAGGAAGGAAAAGAGAGTCGATGTGATGTTCGTCGAGAACATACTCACGGTCAAAGAAGTGCGACAGCATTTCTCGGAAAACAATCTACTTGAAGCTATTCTCATAACCGAGAATGGAAAGTCTGAGGAAGAACTACGGGCAATAGCCACGAGATGGGACGTAGCTGGCGTATAGACCTTTCAGTGCGCGGAGTTTCGATTCAAACTTCTTGCCCGTGGTTGATCCTGAGCCCTATTTCTCGTATCAGAAATCTCCGACCGGAGATTTTGAATAATCGACCACGGGAAAACCGAAGCCACGGGGGCACTGACGCTGGAAATAGAATAAACGAGGGACTTCTCCAAAACTCTTCTCGTGTATGAAGGTGGTCTATCTTTTGTCGATCGGCTCTCAGCAACGACACCCGAACGGTTCTTGTCGGTCCTGACCGGATGGACGGGTATGAAGGACCTTTCGCCTTGACAACCAGTGACCTTTTCAGAGAGGATAACCCGTCCGGGAGAGTGGCAGTAATTTTTTCACCTTAGAAACATCCGAGGGAGGAACCTATGGCTGAGAGGTCGTTGAACAAAGTGACGCTCCTCGGACGATTGGGCAGGGACCCGGAGGTCAGGTACACCGCTTCAGGAAAGGCCGTCGCCACCTTTTCGATTGCTACCTCCTATCGCTGGCGAAATCAGGATGGGAACGATCAGGAAAGTACCGAATGGCATCGTATAGTGGCCTGGGGGCGGTTGGGCGAGATATGCGGGGAATACCTCAGCAAAGGTAAGCAGGTTTACCTGGAGGGACGTATCCAAAGCCGGGAGTGGGAGGATCAGGACGGGAAAAAGCGAACCACGGTAGAGATCATTGCAGCAGACATGATAATGCTTGGTACGGGAGCCGGGCAGGGAGCAAGTAGGCGACAGGACGAGCCGAGGGGACCCCAGCAAGAGGGGAGAGAACCGGCGGGGAAGCCTCAGGATTCCACGGTGAAGTCCGACGACCAATCCTATTATCCCCTGCCGTCTGAAGACGAGATCCCCTTCTAGTGTGGAGTCCTGCAAATTCCGTTCAGAATGCGGTGATGGAGTTGACCACTGGATCTATCCTGCTGCCATCACCTTTTGAAAGCTATTTCAGGGACACCACACTAGGAGCCTGTCGGTTGACCCTATACAAGGCAATGAGCGCGTGACATGAAGCCGTTTCATGAAAGATCATCGCTTCAAGAGTTACGATCCGGACCAGTTATTATTGCTGCCTCAGGATCTGCTCATCGAGAATCTTCAACCTCTCTTTTTGCCATAAATCTCCAAGGAGATTTTGAATAATAGCCCACGGAACCCATGAAAGACCCGGCAACACGCCGCCTTGCCAGGACCGACGGAGGCTGTTCAAGAATTTCTTCCCTCATTTGACCCTATTTGAAACGCGTTGTTCACAGAATGCCCACAGGTCGCCCTTGGCCTCACCCGAATCCGAAAATCGGAAGCGACCACCACTTAAATAAGGAGTTGTTCAGCTCACGGCCTCATAACCAGACACAAACCACTCCGACAGACCTACCACTCTGGGTGCATCAACCCCCGGTTGGACCTACATGACATGCCACCGTATTCAGCCTAATGCGACCCGGTAAGACTGAACTATTCTGAGGATTTCTTCAGATACGTCGGTTATAGCACCGGCCTTGTCTCCGTACTTCTGCCTGAAGGACTTCGGAGGGGGGTCGAATGCTCCGAAGTCTGAGATTCTCTGGAGAGAAGCAGCTTCTGGCACAACCGTCTGCAAGACGGGGGGCCACTTCTCCTCTACGGGTGGATCTTGTTTGCTCAACATGGCATCCTTGAATTTCCTTGCCGTCTCGCTTTGTTGCCGGTACTTGGAAATGACTATGCAGGCTGGCACCGTCCTCAGATGATACCTCCTGAGACTTTCGATGACGAAGTTGGTGCCATGACAAGCAAGAGGATCAGGGGTAGTCGGGATGACTGCATAGCGAGCGAGCCGCATGACAAGTCGAGACTGATTTCCGAAGGACGGTGGACAATCCACAATGACCCAATCAAATTGGTCAGTCGTCTGCTGTTCGAGTCTGTCAATTGCCTTGCGAACTCTCTCGTGCAAAGCTCCGGGTGTCAATTCGTCTCCGGCAAGCGACCGTAAGAGGAGATTCTCCCAATCAGCAAACCGGATTGTGGAAGGCACAAGGGAAACTGACCCGCCTCCATCCCCCTGAATGTTGGAAACGGCCCTCTTGACGAATTGCACGGAGTCGATTGAACGTCCTCCGTCGAGAATGATCCGAATAAGATCGAACAGGGTCCTGTGGCTACGGTCGAGCTTCTGTGCCTCTTCAGGCCCCACCATCATGGCAGTGGAATTGCATTGGGGATCGCCGTCTATGAGCAAGACCTTTTGGGACTTGACGAATGCCAAGTACTCGGCAAAGGCCACTGAAAGGGTTGATTTACCTACACCCCCCTTGAGGTTGATGAAACACACGCTGTTCTGGGACATGGACGAACTCCTCCGTCGGATCGAGCGTGCCAAAATCGTCAATGAGAGATTATGGTTAGCCCTGGCACGTTGGACAGTCAAGGTTTTTCTTCATTTGACCTTATTTGACATACGTCATTGATAAAATGCCCCCCCAGGTCGCCCGTGGACCGGTCAGGATGACCGAACGAAAGAAAGAAGGATCGTTTTCCTGAACCAGCGGGGCGACACCAATGGACGGCCAGTTCGTTTCGCGGGAACCACCGCCATGAGAGCCAGGATGCCGCAGCCGAACGGATATACTGCTTCTCAAAGGCGGTTTTCCCACGAAATGGTTTGAAAAGTCGGCTCTGGGGTGGTAAATTTCCAATACTGTTACGAATTCTCTGAACTCGTTTAGACGAAAGGCCGATCATGATCACCGACAGCTTCGCGCCCGGAGCGCGGGTCTTGATCCGCGATGCCGAGTGGCTCGTTCGCAGAGTTGATAGGACCTCGACCGGCGGACAGGCACTCAGAGTTATAGGTATTTCGGAATTGGTCAGGAACAAGGAGGCCATGTTCCTGTCCGAGATAGACCAGTCCATCGAGGTGTTGGACCCGGCTGACACAAAGCTCGTCCAAGACGAATCCAGCTCTTATCAGGCCACGATCCTGTACATTGAAAGCCTTCTCCGTCAGACCCCTCCAACCGACGAAAACCTCTACATTGGACATCGGGCTGCGATGGACGTGGTGCCGTATCAGATGGACCCGGCAATCCAAAGTCTGAAGCAGCCGAGGCACAGAATCCTGATCGCCGACGCCGTGGGATTGGGCAAAACGCTTGAGGCTGGAATCCTTCTCAGCGAGCTTATTCGGCGCGGTCGAGGACAACGAATACTCGTCCTTGCGGTGAAGAGCATGCTGACCCAGTTCCAAAAGGAAATGTGGAGCCGGTTCGGCATTCCACTGACCCGTCTCGACTCAGTGGGCATTCAAAGAATCAGATCTCGAATCCCGACGAATCAAAATCCTTTCTACTATTACGACAAAGCCATCATTTCCATCGACACGCTCAAACGGGACGCTGAGTACCGGACATATCTTGAAAATGCCTACTGGGACATCATCGTGATCGATGAAGCCCAGAACGTAGCCGAACGAGGTACGGGAACTGCTTTGCGTGCCAAGCTGGCGAAACTGCTGTCCAAGAGATCTGACTCGCTCATCATGCTTTCCGCGACCCCTCACGACGGACGGGCTCGCAGTTTCGCAAGTCTCATGAACATGCTGGACCGCACGGCAATAGCGAACCCGGACAACTACGGCCCCGAAGATATTGAGGGACTCTTTATACGACGGTTCAAGAAGGACATCCAAAACCAGGTGGCATCCGCATTCAAGGAAAGGAAGATCAGTGTCGCAATTGCAAAGGCGTCCCCCTCAGAGGAGCAAGCCTTTGATGCTCTCGTAAATCTCTCCTTCACAAAACTCACCGCCAGGGACAAAACTGGCAGATTGTTGAAAACGGTTATCGAAAAGGCTCTATTCTCAAGTCCTGCTGGCTGCCTTGAAACAATCCGTAACCGGGTGAACCGGTTGCGGAAGCGTGAAGATGCCTCCTATGATCCCGATATTGCATCCTTGGAAGATCTGGGACAAAAGGTGGAAGGCATAAGCCTCAAGGAATTCAGCAAGTACCAAAGGCTGGTTGCAGCTCTCAAAGACAGCGGTTGGGCCGCGAAAAATACTGAAGATCGGCTCGTGATTTTCACTGAGCGGATCGAGACTCTCCGCTTCCTCAAGGAGAATCTCACCCGCGATTTGGGACTCGATGAGAAGCGGGTAGCCATTCTACACGGCACTTTGTCGGACAAGGATCAGCAGGACATTGTTGAGGATTTTGGGAAGGATGAAGCCCCAGTCCGCCTCTTGATTGCTTCCGACGTGGCCTCCGAAGGCATCAATCTCCATTACCTCTCTCATCGCATGATTCACTTCGACATCCCGTGGTCATTGATGGTTTTCCAGCAACGGAACGGGCGCATAGATCGCTATGGGCAAGAGCGGACTCCGGAAATCCTCTATCTGCTTACCCAGAGCGAGAATGCCAAAATCCGTGGTGATACTCGTATCCTCGAAGTTTTGATAAACAAAGATGAGCAGGCGGTGAAGAATATCGGGGACCCCTCTGCCCTCATGGGCGTGTACGACATTGACCAAGAGGAACAGAGGACGGCTGAGGCTATTGAGGCAGGGCTGAGCGAAGACGAATTCGAGGAGGCCCTGGATTCAACGTTTGACCCATTCGAAATACTTATGGGCTCTGCGGAGGCTCCCATCGGCAAGGAAGCCGTTTCGAAGACTCGATCTTCTCCGTCTCTCTTTAGAGACGACTTCACATACTCACAGGCAGCCATCAAGTTCCTACGAGAGACCATGCCCTTACAGGTGGATTTCGATCAGGACAGGCAGTTGATGACCCTTACTGCCCCTGACGAACTTCGAGAGAGATTTCGAGCCCTCCCACCGGAAATATGGCCGGATGGCGGCATATTCCAGCTTTCTGCCAACGCCGACTCCATCCAAAAGGAAATAAAGAGGTGCCGAAAGGACGAGATGGCATGGCCCCGTATTCACTATCTGTGGCCCTTAAATCCGGTCATTGAGTGGTTGAATGACAAGATCCTGGCTTCCTTCGGGCGGCACGAAGCTCCGATCATGACTCTCGACGATGGTCTTGGTCGAGGCGAGGTCTCGATTCTCATGTCCGGGCTTGTCCCGAATCGCAAGGGACATCCTCTGCTACACCATTGGTTCGGGACCCTTTTCCAAGATGGAAAGTTCCGGAGGATCGAAGAACTGGATACCCTGATTGGAAGAAGCGGTCTTGGGAAGAAAGAGTTTCCCAACAAGGGGGAACCCATTGACTCTGCTCCATTGAAGAGTCTCTTGCCTGAAGCAGTGTCCGAGGCGAAAAAATGGATGAGCCTTCAGCGCAGCACATTTCAGAAGAGTATGAACGAGAAACTTGACCAGCACCTGACGGCCCTCGCCAACCTCCAGGAAAAAAAATACTCCGAGCTTGACCGCATGTTCGAGGGAAGCCTACAGCACGAAAGAATAGTTCAGACTCGCAAGAACAAGGAAAGAAGGGAAATAGACGAGGTCTTCAACGAATATGCCGACTGGGTGAAAGAGACTATGACGACTGAAGACAACCCGTATATCAGGGTTGTTGCAGTACTCAAGGGGGCCGACTGATGCCCATCGATCTAACCGGTATCGCCAACGAGAATGAGTTCTACACGCATCATTACCTGAGTGCCATTCTGGAAAACGATCTTAAAGAGGTTTTTGAGAAGTGGCGGTTCCGAGAGGAAGAAGAAGGCGTAAGAACTCCCTACGCTTCGTTGCGTCAACTGGCCCGTGAATACTTCGCCATGAGGAGCCTGTTGGAGCGAGAGCGAAGACCTGATGAACGAATGGCGATTCAGAGGGAATTCACTGGTTCGTTGCTTCCCGCCCTGGGATACGAATATCATCCCCAACTCAACGAGGTCGATCTGGGCCTTGCCGTTCCTGTAATCGGAGAAGTGACAAAGCCCAACGGAGCACCGGAACTCTGGATCATCGACGCTCTCGATTCTCCCGGAGAAGCAACCGATCCTTTGCAGCTTTCATTAGCGGGCTGTCAGTTTCCCGAAGGTTCGACACCTGACCCGACATTGCTAGGACTCAGCCTTGAAGAGGCCATTTCGAGCAAGATTTTTGGAGCCTCGGAGCCTCCGCGGTGGGTGGTGATCGTCAGTGATTGCCAGATCGTGCTGCTGGATCGGGGGAAATGGAACGAAAAAAGGCTCCTTAGGTTCGACCTGCCGGAAATCTTTGGACGCCGGGAACCATCCACGTTGAGGGCGATGGCGGCCCTTGTGCATCGGGACAGCGTGTGCCCGGACGACGGTGCTTCCCTACTGGACACGCTTGACGAGAACTCTCACCGGCATGCCTTCGCCGTCTCCGAAGACCTCAAATATGCGCTCAGGGAAGCCATCGAGTTGCTCGGTAATGAGGCCGTCTATTACTTGCGGGAAGTGGTTCACGAAAAGGTGTACGGTCGTGAGCTCGCGGGCCAACTCACCGTTGAGTGCCTTCGGTATATGTACAGATTGCTCTTTCTCTTTTACATAGAGGCTCGCCCGGAACTTGGTTACGCCCCGATGAAGGCCGAAGCCTATCGTCTCGGTTACAGCATCGAATCTTTGAGAGATGTGGAACTGGTCAAGCTTACGACCGAAGAATCCAAGAACGGGTATTTTATTCACGAATCGCTGAGGTTGCTTTTCGACCTGATTTACAACGGGTATCCTCCGGCTGCGAGCGGTGATGCTCAGCAGCAGGTACTCGGAGGAAGTCCTCAGCATCACGTCTTTAGGGTTCCGCCGTTGAAATCCCACCTATTCGATCCTGGGCGGACTTCGTTGCTGAACAAAGTGAAATTCCGCAACTTCGTCCTGCAACGAGTGATCGAACTGATGTCCCTTTCTCGTCCGGGAAGAGGTAGAAACCGCCGTGGGAGGATTTCTTACGCTCAGTTGGGAGTAAACCAGTTGGGAGCTGTGTACGAGGCACTGCTGTCCTATCAGGGCTTTTTCGCCGAGACTGACCTGTACGAGGTGAAGAAGGCAGACGAGGCATACAACGAGTTGGAGACGGCCTATTTCGTCAAAGCCGAGGATTTGGAGAAATATACGGAAGAGGAAAAGGTCTTTGACGATGACGGGAACCTGAAGAAACACCCCAAGGGTAAGTTCATCTATCGGCTCGCTGGAAGAGACCGGCAGAAATCGGCATCTTATTACACGCCGGAAGTCCTCACCAAATGCCTTGTCAAGTATGCGTTGAAGGAATTACTCCAGGGGAAGACTGCCGATGAAATTCTCAAGCTCACCATCTGCGAGCCTGCTATGGGGAGTGCTGCCTTCTTGAATGAAGCCATCAATCAGCTCTCGGAAGAATATCTTTTGAGAAAGCAGCGAGAAATTGGTCGGATCATTCCTCACCAGGACTACACCCAGGAAAAGCAGAAAGTGAAGATGTTCATAGCCGACAACAATGTTCTAGGCGTGGACTTAAACCCTGTCGCTGTGGAACTGGCAGAGGTCTCTCTGTGGCTGAACACCATCTACGAAGGGGCTTTTGTTCCTTGGTTCGGAATGCAACTGGTTTGCGGGAACTCCCTCGTTGGAGCCCGGCGACAGGTTTTCCCATCTAAGCTGCTGAGAAGCGTTTCCAAATCACAGTCCTGTTGGTTGGATTCTGTCCCTGATAGAGTTATGCCGGGCACCGAAAGGCCGCCGCATACGGTGTATCATTTCTTGCTCCCTGACAAAGGAATGGCAGACTACAAGGACAAAGTAGTCCGACAAATGGCTGAATCTTCAATTGAAAAGATCAAGGAATGGAAGAAGCCTTTTTTCAAAGCTTTTTTCAAGGGGGAAACAGATCAGCTCGAAAGACTCTCTGAAGCTGTTGACCGCCTGTGGGAAAAACATACAGATCAGCTCCGAAAGATTCGTCAGAGGACAGCCGATCCGCTTGATGTCTTTGGGCAACCTGAGAAGCAAAACGGTAAGAAACCGTCCACAACGCAACACAAAGATCGCATCCTGTTCCAAGAAATCCTCTCGAAAGAGGTTCGCAATTCCAGCCCTTATAGGCGGCTGAAGCTGGTCATGGACTACTGGTGCGCCCTATGGTTCTGGCCTATCGAAAAGGCACGTCTGCTTCCCTCCCGTGAAGAGTTCATGCTCGACCTTTCGCTGATCGTTGAAGGAAACGTGCTGGATACCGTCGGCGAGCAAGGGAATCTCCCGCTGTTTCCAGACACACAGTCAAGGGAGGAGGCGATGAAACTCGTCGATGAACACGGGTACGTGAACATCGACAAGCTGTGTAAAGACATACCCCGCCTTGCCCTCGTGCAGGAACTCGCAAATTTTTACCATTTTCTCCATTGGGAACTGGAATTCGCGGACATCTTTGCAGACCGGGGCGGGTTCGACCTGGTGCTGGGAAACCCGCCGTGGATTAAGATCGAATGGGAAGAAGGCGGGGTTATGGGTGATACGGAACCTATGTTCGTCTTGCGCAAATACAGTGCGCCAGATTTGGCCAAGCTCCGGTCGAAAGTAATCAGTCGATCCGACTTGCGTAGAGCATACCTGGGAGCATTCGAGGACGCTGAGGGAACGCAAAATTATTTGAATGCTGTTCAGAACTATTCGTCGCTGCAGGGCGTCAAGGCAAATCTTTACAGATGCTTCTTGCCACAGGCATGGCTGATCGGAAATCCTAAAGGGTTTACAGCCTTCTTACACCCCGAAGGTATATATGACGACCCTAATGGGGGCAAGCTCCGCGAGGTATTATATGCCAGACTCAAGTATCATTTCCAATTTCAAAACCAGCTTAGATTATTCGATCACGTTGATCATACTAGGTCTTTTAGCATAAACATTTGTGCTGTTGCCCCCGCGCTGGAAATCGATTTCAAGAGTGTGGCTAACTTATACTTGCCTGCGACGATTGACAAGTGCTTCGAAGTGAACCCAGGATCACCCTGCCCTGGAATAAAAGATGACGAAAATCACTGGAGCACGAGGGGACATCCTAGCCGAATAATACAGGTCCACCCGAATAGACTTGCCCTTTTTACAAGGCTTTTCGATGAAGATGGTTTACCTACCACCGAGGCACGTTTGCCAGCCATTCATTCAACCGAGCTTATGCGGGCACTTGAGAAAATTGCCAGCTATCCTAAGAGGATTGCGGAACTCCAGGGCTCGTTATGTCTGACCCAACACTGGAATGAAACACAGGCTCCGAAAGATGGAACGATTAGGCGGGAAACCACTTTTCCTAATAGTGAAACGGAATTAATATATTGTGGTCCACAATTCTTCGTGGGCAATCCGTTGAGCAAAACTCCTCAGCGGGTCTGTAATCGAAATTGGCAATATGACACTATTGATCTGACAAATATTCCGACCGACTATCTTCCTAGGACTAATTACGTGGTCGCATGTGATCGAAGCGTTTATGAATCTCGCACTCCGCGCGTGCCCTGGGAAGGTCAACTTCCATTCCCTGCATTTTACCGCCTAGCCTTTCGTGCCATGATAGGGCCCTGGGCAGAAAGAACCTTGATCGGAGCCATACTTCCCAGGAATGTTGCACACATTAATGGAGTTCAAACCACGGCGTTCCGGACCAGCGAGCTTCTGATTACTGTAGCCAGTGTTGGCATTAGCTTGGTTGCAGACTTTTTCATAAAGATCAGCGGAAGAACCAATCTGCACTCATCTTGGTTGACCCTGCCCATACTTGAACCGATGCCAGAGTTGTTGATTCGAACTCTCGCTCTAAATTGCCTAACAAGGCATTACGAGGCGTTATGGACCGAATGCTGGAATGACGACCATCGCTATGATCAATGGACAAAAACGGATGCTCGACTCGGCCAATATGAATTCAAAGACCTTACGAGAACTTGGAACTGTGCCAGCCCTATTCGGGTCGATTATCAGCGCCGCCAAGCCCTCATTGAAATTGACGTGCTGGTTGCTATGTCACTCGGCATTACTCTGGAAGAATTGAAGACTGTTTACCGCGTCCAGTTTCCCGTTCTTCGTCAATATGAGCAGGATTCATGGTATGACCGAAACGGACGAATCGTGTTCACATGTAGCAAAGGCTTAACCGGGGTCGGGTTCTCTCGAGCTGAATGGGAAGGAATCAAAAACATGAAAAGCGGGATCGTAGAGCGAACCATTCTTGACGACACCATGCCTGGTGGTCCCAAAGAGCGAACCATATTTTATGAAGCACCGTTCGACAGATGTGACCGGGAAAAGGACTACGAGGTGGCCTGGGCGGAATTTGAACGACGTTTGGGTAAGAACAAGGCCGTCGCTGTGTGAGGGTCATCTCAATGAGTCAATAAGCGAACCCTGCGGCTACGGGCCGCATAACGAGTGGTGGCAATGATACCTTCAGTCTTGTCCCAACAGCTTCGCCAGGGCGTAGAAGACTTTCTCAGGACGACCTTCCCTATCTCCACACCTTTCTTCAGTGGTATTCTTGACAGACTGCTGGCAGAAGAAGGCTCGATCTTCAAGGGGCCGTATCTGTCTCTGCAGCTCCCCTTTCGGTATGGCTCCGTCGGCCAGGACTTCTTCCCAGACGTACCTTTGAAATTCAAGCCCTATCTCCACCAGGAACAAGCGTTCCAAAGACTGTCAGGGCAGAAGCCCCGTTCCAGCATCGTAGCCACTGGCACCGGATCGGGGAAGACCGAGTGCTTCCTCTATCCGATCCTTGATCATTGTTACCGCTATCGAGGTGAACCGGGGATTAAGGCGATCCTCATCTACCCTATGAACGCTCTGGCAACAGACCAGGCCGGGCGAATCGCAGAGACCATCTGGAAGAATCCGAACCTAAAAGGCAATGTCACGGCGGGGTTGTTCATCGGGCAGCGGGCGAAAGAATCCCGTATGGTGATGACTCACGATGGGGTCATCACTGATAGAGAATCTCTCAGATTGACTCCCCCGGACATTCTGCTCACCAACTACAAGATGTTGGATTACCTGCTCATCCGTCCCAGAGACTATCCGCTCTGGAAGCACAATAAGCCTGAGACCCTTCGCTTCCTGGTCGTAGATGAACTCCATACGTTCGACGGAGCCCAGGGGACCGATCTGGCCTGCCTACTTCACCGTCTCAAGGCACGACTTGGGACGCCCAAGGAATTCATGTGCTGCATCGGCACGTCAGCAACTCTCGGTAGCGAAGACGAGCACAGCGACCTGATAAAGTATGCGGCAAAGGTCTTTGGAGAATCGTTTGAACAAGACTCGGTAATAACCGAGTCCCTTCTGAATACCGAAGAATTCCTTGCCGACGCTTCGGTCGAGTTCAGCGAGGTCGTGCCTCCTGAAAAGGCTCAAAGCCTGAATCCCCAAGGGTACGATAACTATCCCCAATACATAAGCGCACTCCACGAGCAGTGGTTCGGAGAAGGGATCCCGGAAGGCCAGTGGGAAAAGCCGAATTGGCGTGTAGAGCTTGGCAAGAAGCTCAAGTCTCATCTATTGCTCAGAAACTTGCTTTCCGTCCTGGATGGCAAGATCAAGGATTTCCGGGAAACGATAACAGACTTGGAACGGGTCACGCCTGGGCTCGACGAAGCAGAGCAGTTGTACAAAAAAAACCTCTTGAACAGTTTCCTGGCTTTGATCTCCGAAGCCCGCGTCTGGCGGTCGCAGAGCGAAGAGGAGGGAGCCAAACCAGAAGACCTGGGCACCGATCCCCCGACGGCACCTTTTCTTAATCTACGACTCCAACTCTGGCTTAGAGAGCTGAGACGTATGGTCGCGGAAATCAATGATCCTCCTCGCCTACGGTTCGCTGATGACTTGCAGGAGGATCACCTCAAACGACATCTGCCGGTGGTTCACTGCCGAGAATGCGGCAGCATGGGGTGGGCCGGTACGAAACTGCTTCAAGATGCCTCTTTGAATCACGACCTGCAGACCTTCTACGTCTCTTTTTTTCGGCATGACCCGAAGGTGGTGTTCCTGTTTCCTGAACAGGGAGAGATCAAGACCCTTGGGTTGGATGGGGACATTTCTCTCTTGTGCAGTTCCTGCCTGCTCCTTTCCTCCAACACCGACCTGAAGACCTGTCCATACTGTGGAAAGGAGCATCCTATACCAGTCTTTGTTCCTGACACGAGGAGAAAGCGCGGCGAACGATACGTTGGAACTCATGACTGCCCTTATTGCTCGGCGACCAACAGCCTCACCATATTGGGTTCCCAGGCTGCGAGTCTCACCAGCGTCTTGATCGCACAACTCTATTCGTCCGGGTTCAACGAAGATAAGAAACTCCTCACGTTCTCGGATTCTGTTCAGGACGCAGCACATAGAGCGGGTTTTTTTGCTGCTCGCACGTACAGGTTCAACTTCCGCTCGGCATTACAGAAATGCGTCATGGCTGCCGAGGACAAGCCTGCCCTCTCCGATGTTCCGCAAGTCTTTACCAAATATTGGTCCGACCGAATTGACCTGCCGACATACATCGCCACATTCTTGGCCCCGAACATGGAGTGGTTCTCGGATTACGACGAACTGAAGAGGTCCGGGAACGTTCCTGATGGATCTCATATTCTGCAGGATGTGAATCAGAGGGTTTCCTGGGAGATTTTCAGTGAATACGGGTTCAGTTCCCGCATCGGACGCACGTTAGAAAAGACAGGCTCATCCGTAGCTTATTCGGACCCGGAAGTCCTGGATCAAACCACGGCACTACTTCTGGAAAAGATCCAGAACGAAATCGGCGGACTGAGAGATCTTAGAGCGGAGACTCTCCGGCGTTTTCTGCTGGGCATTATCGTTCATCTCAAGAATCAAGGTGGAGTCCTCCATTATGCACTCGACCAGTACGTCAAGGGCTGGGGCAACACGTACGCGATTAACAACGTTTACCATTGGATGCCGCACTTTGGTCGCTACGCTCGATCTCCGGTGTTCCTAACCAATAGGGGTAGAAACCGTTTCGACCAACTCTTGAGCACTTCGGCAAGCACTCCGACATGGCACCAGGATTGGGCTGAGAAATGCTTTACTGCGCTCGATCCGCTGGTTCGGAGCGAAACAGATACCCTGTACAGAGAAACGATCAAGACTCTGGTATCACAGCAGGTCCTCAATGAGATCCAGATCAAGGCAGACCGCATTTGGGGGCTGAACCCAGCGTCTTTGACCGTCACAACCCAGGTTTTGCAGTTCCGGTGCCGCGAGTGCGGTCACAACGTATCGGTGGCTGCAGCCGAGGAAGCCTCTTGGGATGGAGCCCCTTGCTTACGATTCAGATGCGCTGGGTATTACAAACCGGAAGAGCGGGGACAGAACTATTATGGGACTCTGTATGCCACCGGAGAAGTGAAGCGCATTTTTGCGGCGGAACACACCGGCCTTCTTCCGAGAGATGCCAGGGAGGATTTGGAGGCAAGGTTCAAGGCGCGTGAGCCGGATCGAAAACCTTGGGACCCGAACCTCCTCTCATGCACACCAACGTTGGAAATGGGCATTGACATAGGAGATCTGTCTGCCGTTATTCTATGCTCGGTGCCGCCTTCGCAGTCGAACTATTTGCAACGAGTGGGCAGGTCTGGGCGGACCTATGGTAATGCCCTCAACACCACGGTCGCAAATGGGCGTCCCCACGATCTCTACTTCTTCTCAGAGCCCCACGAGATGATAACGGGTCGTGTGGAGACTCCGGGAGTCTTCCTCGATGCTTCTCGTGTACTGGAGAGGCAGCTCACCGCATTCTGCTTCGACAAGTGGGTCGAATCAGGCATCTTGGAGTCAGCGATGCCTGCCGCCCTCGGCCCAGTGCTCAATAATCTGGGACCTGCCGACGCGCTCAAGTTTCCCCACAATTTCTTGGGCTTTATCACGAACCATCAAACCGAACTTTTGGACAAGTTCCTCCTCTTGTTTGCAGATGCCCTTTCCTCCGAGTCAGTCGCACACCTGAAGGAATTTGCCCAAGGCGACAAGGACCATGAGGGCGCTTTACAGTGGCGCATCCTCGATGGGCTACAGAGCCGCCGCAAGGAACGTGACTCTCTACGCAAGAAGGTCAGGAGCCTTCACGAAAAAATTAGACGAAAAGAACAGGACCCGGCAAAGGGACTGAATTACCTCAATGAACTTAGCGAATTGAAGCGTGAGAAGGAAGGTCTCGAAGAAGTCCTCAAACGGATTAGAGATCAAGATACGTTTAACTTCTTCACCGATGAAGGGCTCATTCCCAACTACGCCTTCCCGGAGGCAGGAGTGGTCCTCCGGTCAATCATTTATCGAAAACGAGGAGAGAATGCAGAGGGCGGAGGCCGCTACGATACCTGGACCGAACAGTATCAGAGAGCTGCCGTGAGTGCCATTGAAGAACTCGCCCCAACCAGCTTTTTCTATGCCGGTGGGCGTAAAGTTCAAGTGGACCAAGTTGACATGGACCTGTCCACAATTGAAACGTGGAGGCTTTGCGACAACTGTTCCCATAGCGAGCTTATTGGCCTGAAAGCGGAACACAAGACGTGTCCCCGGTGTGGGAGTACCATGTGGCCCGACGAGGGCCGAAAAAGACAAATGCTCAGGATGGCACAGGTTTTTGCTACCACATCCGACCGGAAGAGTCGAATCAGCGATGACACCGATGACAGGGAACCGAAATTCTTCAACAAACAAATGCTCGTGGATTTCAACGACTCGGACATCACAAGTGCCTTCAAAATCGACAACGATAATGTCCCATTCGGTTTTGATTTCTTGAAGAAGGCCACCTTCCGAGAGATAAACTTCGGGGAAAAAGGCGAACAGGCCGAAAGCTTCTCCATTGCAGGGGTGGAGCTTCCCCGGAGTGGCTTCACTATTTGCAAGAAGTGCGGGAAAGTCCAGAAACCCGGAGAAAAGCCTCTTCACGCATGGACCTGCACTGCCCGCGACCAGGAATCTGAAGCAAATCTCACAGACTGTGTGTATCTCTACCGGGAATTCTCATCAGAAGCCATCAGAATTCTGCTGCCCATAACCACCTTTGCGGGATCTGATCGCAAGCTCCATTCGTTCGTTGCCGCCATTCAGTTGGGGCTGAAACGGCACTTTCGGGGACGCATTGATCACCTCCAAACGACGGTGTACGAGGACCCCATTCCTGAATCAGCGTACCGCCGAAGGTTTCTCCTTTTATACGACACCGTACCAGGGGGAACAGGCTACCTTAAAGAGCTTATGAGATCTCCCGACACACTCATGAGCGTGTTCGAATTGGCCCTCGAAACCATTCGATCTTGCCAGTGTGGAAACGATCCCTCGAAGGATGGGTGCTACAGGTGCCTCTTCGCATACCGTGGCAGTTATTCCATGACGGAGACTTCTCGTGCCACAGCCATGACCCTTTTGGCCCAGATATTGGAGAGCCGTGGAAAGGTGGTTCCCGTTGAGAACCTCAATAAAATTCCTCTAGGGGCTCTTTTCGACAGCGAACTTGAGGCTCGATTCATAGAGGCTTTACGACGCTTGCGCAGGGACGACTTCCCCGCCACCGTGACGAAGGATGTCGTGAACAACAAACCGGGATATTTCCTTCAAATTGGGAGTCAAGCTTACTACATTGAGCCCCAAGTCTATCTCGGACCAAATGATGGGGTCTCGGAGCCGAGTTCGGTGGATTTCTTGTTCAGACCAGCCAGAGGCGGCAAAGGTGTTAAGCCTGTAGCAGTGTTCACAGACGGATTCTTCTATCACAAGGACAGAATCGGCCACGACGTGGCACAGCGGATGGCACTAGTAAACTCCAATGCCTACCACGTCTGGAGCCTTACCTGGATGGATGTAGAGAATCAGTTCAAGAATCATGACAAATACTACGTGAATTACCTCGACCCGGCAAACACACCGGCAGGAGTGAATCTGGGGACGTTCCTCAAAGGCTACGGACTTGATGGTCTGTTGAAGACTCATCGGGAAAACAGCTTCGATTGGTTTGTGAGATTTCTCCAGGAACCGGATGCCGCTTTCTGGGGCAAATATGCTTTCTCTCTGGGGCTGACCTTTCTCAATGTGAAGAAGGCTTCAGATAAGACCAAGCCGGAGGACGCCCTTTCCATCATGAAGGAATTATTGCCGGATAGCATGCTGGAAGTCCTCCCAGAACTCCATTCACCTATACTCCAAGGGCTGTTCCGATCTCCTGAAGACTCGAAGGTTCCCTTGCTCCGTGTCCTTGCGATGGCTTCGGGAGAGTCCATCAAGGCATCGAAGCAGGACGGAATGTGCTTGGTGTGCCTGATCTCCGACACAAAGGACAACAGGGGTACGAAAGGATTTGAACGAGTCTGGAATGGTTATCTCAGACTCTATAACCTGTTCCAGTTTTTGCCCCACACATTCTTTTTGACCCACGAAGGGATCGAAACCGGAGTATTTGAAACGGTAGCTCACGGTATTAGAGAGTCTCGCTCGTCCTCGGACAGGGACGACCGTGCCGTTTCATGGGCAGATTTGAAGGAGGAGACAGGCTCCAGCCTCCATCCTCTGCTCGACTCATTTGCCGCTCGGAGATTTCCTCTGCCTGAAGCCGGATTTGAACTAGCGAACCATGAAGGCGTAGTAGTAGCATCTGCGGAGCTGGCCTGGATAGAATACAAGATCGCCATTTTGAGGCAGGACGAACTCGTTCACGCCGAAGCCTTCCAAGAGGCTGGATGGGTCACCTTTGAATTGGCGGCAATTCTTACCGACCCCACTTCTTTTACCATCGATTCCTCAGTCTAAGGAGACTCTCAGGATATGAGCGCAAATCCAAGCCCTGTAAAGGTAGCCGTGGCTGCCGATTTCCTGACGGCCTTTTCCAAGATTCCCCGAAAGCAACAGTCAAAAGTCCTGGATTTTGTCAACAAGTTCAGAATGGATCCGTCCCTGCCAGGTATCAATTACGAGAAAATTCAGAAGGCAAAAGACCCCAGTCTGCGATCCGTGAGAATCGATCAAGCGTATCGAGGCATCGTCCTCAAACCCGAGACAGGAAACGTCTATGTCCTCTTGTGGGTAGATCATCACGACGATGCCTACAAATGGGCTGAGAATAAACTTTACAGCATCCATCCCGAAACCGGTGGACTCCAGGTCATCGACGTGGAGGCAAAGGAAGCCGCTCCTGTGCAGGAGCCACCCATTGACTCACCGGGTGAGAGTTTGCTTTTTGCAGGGCTGAGCGATTCAGATTTACTTAGAGTCGGAGTGCCGGATCCGCTTCTACCATTAGCTCGTCAACTCAAAAACATTGACGATCTGGACAAGCTTGAACACCAATTCCCTGAAGAAGCCTACGAATCACTGTTCTTCTTGGCATCGGGCTATTCGTTGGATGAGGTCTTACGCGAGCTTGGGAGAGCGGAGCCGCAGGAGCCCGTTGACCAATCCGATTACGCAACCGCTCTTGACAATCCTGACTCGAAACGCCGCTTCTTCGTAGTCGAAAACGAACTCGAACTGGCAGCCATGCTCAATGCCCCTTTGGAGAAGTGGCGCGTCTTCCTGCATCCCGCTCAACGGTCGCTCGTGGTGAGAGATTGGAACGGTCCTGTCCGCGTGCTCGGAGGGGCAGGTACGGGAAAAACGGTTGTAGCGATGCACCGAGCCAAGTGGCTGGCTGAAAAGAGATACCCCTCTGAGAAAGATCGCATCCTATTCACCACGTTCACTCGCAATCTTGCGGCGGATATCAAAGCCAATCTAGGAAAAATCTGCTCTGCTGAGACCTTGAGAAGAATCGAAGTCGTGAACCTCGACAAATGGGTCACGGACTTCCTTAAGCAAAACGGCTACGAGTATGAGATCGACTATGGGAACCGAACCGAGCCGTTGTGGAAAAAGGCTCTTGAGTTGGCTCCATCGGAACTCACTCTACCGGCTTCCTTCTTCAGAGAAGAGTGGGAAGCGGTTGTTCAACAGCAAGGAATCAGGACTTTTGCCGAATACCTTACCGCCTCTCGTGTTGGTCGTGGGGTGAGGTTGAGCCGCAAGGATCGCAAGCCAGTCTGGCAGGTATTCGAGGAATACCGGTTGCTCTTGAACGAAAAGGGTCTTCGGGAACCGGACGATGCCATGCAGGATGCCCGGACGATCTTGCAGAATAAGGGGAGCATTCTTTCTTACAGGGCCATTATGGTGGATGAAGCCCAGGATATGGGCATGCAAGCGTTTGGATTGATAAGACAAATGATTCCAGGGGGCGATCAGCAGAACGACATATTCATCGTAGGGGACGCTCACCAGAGAATTTATCGGCGCAAGGTTGTCCTCGGCAGGACAGGCATACACGTCACGGGACGGAGTAGAAAACTCCGAATAAACTATCGAACCACAGAGGAAACTCGCAGCTGGGCCGTGGGCCTTCTGGAGGGGGTTCACGTTGATGACCTGGATGGTAGGCAAGACGATCAGAAGGGCTACAGATCCCTCCTCCACGGGACTTGTCCGACTGTCAGGAACTTCCCCTCCTTTGAAGAGGAGGTCAAATTTATTGCTGATTACCTTGATCGACTGAAAGGCGAGGATGTTCCACTGGCCGAGGTTTGCCTTGTAGCACGCACGAAAAACCTTGTTGACCAATACAAGAGTGCCTTGCATGAAAAAGGCATGGAAACTTATCAGATACGTCGAAGTGAAGCCGAGGACCGAAGGGCTCCTGGGATACGGCTAGCGACTATGCACCGGGTCAAAGGCTTGGAGTTTGACCGGGTCATCATTGCCGGAGTCAATGATGGTGTAATCCCGAACCAGAAATCTGCAGACGGCTCTGCTGATCCTGCAGTTAGGTCAGACCTAGAGCAGAGGGAACGGGGTCTTCTCTATGTAGCATCCACGCGGGCTCGAAAAGAAGTGTTGGTTACGAGTTTTGGGAGCCCTAGTCCGTTGTTGACCGGGCTTGAACAGGAGAACTTCGGTGTTGTCGCCGAAAAGCAAGGAGCAGCGGTCGATACTGTTTCGTCGGAGGTATGAATTGGCATGAAAAAACCGGTGAAGAAGATAACTTCAGTGAGCGCGCTTATCGAAGCTTTGGAAGGGTTACCCAAGCCAAAGGATAGTGTCTATTACTTCCGAGGCCATACAAACCACAGATACGAATTGAAACCATCCATATACCGCGAGACTGAATGGAAATCGAACGAGGATAGGCTTTTTCGGGAAATGGTTCTCAGATGTCCGGATGAATTTCGTGCCTTGCCGACCACGTTTGAGAAACTGGTCAAAATGCAGCATTACTCATTTCCAACAAGACTTCTGGATTTAACTGGAAACCCATTGGTTGCGTTATATTTTGCTTGTCTACCTCACCGAAAGGCTGGAAGAAGTCCGAATGGAGAGTTGAAAGTCTTCAGCGTACCTAAAGATGAGATAAAGTATTTTGACAGCGATACGGTGAGCATCATTGCGAACCTTGCCAGACTGGGTGCAAACTTCTCGTTAGCTGGGATGGATACATCGGACAAAGTCAAATTCAACAAAGAACCGGAAATTGGAAAGTTGTTACATCAAATAAGACAGGAAAAATCCGGATTCAGAGACGAAATTGAACCTGGGGACTTGGAATCCGTCGTACTGGTGAAAGCGAAATTGGATAACCCAAGAATCATTCGGCAAGACGGTACCTTTTTCCTATTCGGAATCAAGGTCCAGAAAATGGAGTGCGCAGAAATACCCGGAAAATATGACGTCCTCCGGGAACGGTTGATCATTCCAGCAGGATACAAGGCGGACCTGCTTAAGGAACTGGATGAATTAGCGACGTGCGAGGCATCCCTGTTTCCTGAGATCGACAAGGTAGCTCGATATCTTCAAGGTGATTGGCTGCACGCGTAACACACAGTGTGGGAAATGAGGTGCTGACGCCGGAGCTTACTGGGCTTACAGAAGGCAGTACAGGGTCATATTCTTGTGGGTCTGCCTCGCTCCGATCTTGATTTGACTCAAAAATTCCTTTATTCCGGCTTCCATGAGAGGGCTCCTTTCCCTGATGATACCCCCATTGTGCCGGACACGTATGTCAAATCAGGACAAACGAGCAGGGACTTTTTTCGTGTAAGCTTTGGTCAATGGCAGAGGCTCCCGATACCCCGACAGCGCCCGTTGAAGTTCCTCGGATATGCGTCTTCGGAGAGAAAATGGCTCTATGACTTCAGCGGCAGACCCAAATCCAAGAATCCACGAAACGATTTCGTAATTGATCGGAACCTCAAGAGAAACCTCCAAAGCCCCGCCTTCAAGTTCCCTGATTTCCTGAGTGGGATGCCATATACGCTCTCGGACCACATGTGCAGCTCCGGGACTGAACCGCACCTTGACCTTCTCCGGGTCTCCCCGCATGACGTGAAACGCGCTCTGGAGATAGTCCTCCAGATCAAAGTCTCTGGGAAATGGAAAAGATTCGGCCAAAACATTCAAAGTCTTGATTCTATCCATAGCGAACGTTCGGATCGAATTCCTCAGATGACAGAGACCAATCAGATAGAATCCCCCATTCATCACCCATACCTGGTAGGGATCGACCTTTCTCTTGGTAACTTGTGCCGTGGAAATGGCTCGGTAAAGGATTTCGACTCGTCTTCGCTTGGCAGTAGCTTCGCTCAGCGTCTTGATGACTTCCTTGGAGCCGGAGAAGTTCCTTGCTGGACCAATGCTGATCTTTAGCCTCCCGGAGACATTCTCCAGGTAGCGAAGGGTCTCTGGGGACAAGGCGGCCTTAACCTTCTGAAAAAGGCTCTCGATACTCTCATGGAAAACCGTTCCCTCGAAAACGGTGAGCAGATCTCGGCTCATGTGAAGAGCCATTAGCTCCGTCATCGTAAGAGGCACCGGGAAGTCCTTTTTGAAGGTGTCAAGAATCTTCCAGTAAGAATTCTTCCCCTCTCGGTCAGTATAGATAGGAAATCCGGCTTCCTGGATGGCTTCGAGATCCCGATAGATTGTCCTGAGAGGGACCTCAAGCTCGTTTGCCAATTCTGTACCGCTGATTCCCCTCTTACGTGACTCCATCAGCTTAATGATTTTCCACTGACGGGAAAGCTGAGTGCCTCTCATGTGGCTGCCTCCACCACCTGCCGAGCCTGATTTCGGTTCAGAAGCCATTGAATCCTATCACAATCCCATAACCATACGCAACCATTAAATAAATCTATCGCCTCGATCACCTGAAAATATTCTCCCGAAAAAACCGAGTTCGTTTGTCCTTAAACGACACGCATGAGCGGTACGGTGGGGTGGGCGACAACTCTCTGAGAGGCTTTGCTCCAAAGGAGTCCTGGGGAACGGTCGGACGCCTTTCGCAAACTATTGACTGAGCATCCAGCCTACCTTGGAGAAGCAAACGGAAGAGGGAGGGACCAAAACTGTGAGTAAAGGACGAATCCTGATCGTGGAGGACGAACTCATCATCGGGGAAGACTTACGGATGTGTCTCGAAGAAAGAGGCTATGAAATCATTGGGCTCATCGCCAGTCCAGAAAGAGCCATCTTGAAATGCCGTGAAAAGCTCCCCGACCTGATCCTTATGGACGTTCACTTGAGTGGAGATACCAACGGCATCGAGGCTGCGCGCCTCATCAAGGCTGAGTTCGGGATACCCGTAGTCTATTTGACTGGATGCCCTGGAAACTGGTTCCCTATCGGGACATACTCCCAGGAAACCGACCCGTATGTAAAGAAACCCTTTTCTGAACAAGAGTTGTGTGCTGTGATTGAAACTGCTCTCAAAAACCGAGGGAGGAACTCATGACCAAACCTGACTCCCTGAGCCGATACAGGGGCTGCTTGCTGGGTCTTGCAGTGGGGGATTCCGTCGGGACCACTCTGGAGTTTCAACGACCTGGAACCTTCGAGCCCATCAGTGACATGCAAGGAGGAGGACCGTTCGGACTGAAGCCGGGAGAGTGGACGGACGATACCTCTATGGCTTTGTGCCTTGCTGAGAGCCTTGTGGAAAAGAGCGGCTTCGACCCGGTGGATCAGTTGGAACGGTATCTCCGATGGTACAGGCATGGGCATTTGAGTTCCACCGGCTCGTGCTTTGACATCGGAAACACTGTGAGGCAAGCCCTTCTCAAGTTTGAGAAGACCAAGGAGCTTTACTGCGGTTCGACCTATCCTCGCTCCGCTGGTAATGGTTCGATCATGAGATTGGCTCCGGTTCCCCTTTACTATGCTGGAAACCCCGACCTGGCGATGGAAAAATCTGGAGGGAGTTCAAGGACGACGCACGGGGCTTTGACTTGCGTTGATGCTTGTCGCTATATGGGCGGTCTGATCACGGGTGCTGTGTCAGGAGTATCGAAGGACGAAATACTGTCAGCTCGGTACTGTCCCGTTGAAGGATACTGGTCGGAGAATCCGCTGGTGAAGGAAATAGACGAAATTGCTGCTGGTTCCTTCAAGTCCCTGGAACCGCCGCTTATCAAGGGTACGGGGTATGTGGTGAAATCATTGGAAGCTGCTCTGTGGGCATTCTTCAAAACGAATTCCTTCAAAGAAGGCTGCCTTCTCGCCGTCAACCTCGGAGATGATGCCGATACAACCGGAGCTGTTTACGGCCAAATTGCTGGGGCTTACTATGGAGAGGATGGAATTCCTCAGGGCTGGCGGGAGAAATTGGCACAACGATCTCTCATTGAATCATTTGCTGATCGCCTCTTCGAGTTGAGCAGAAGAAGTCTCGCCTAACGTCTGTCACGGAGTCACTGCTATGACATCTCATTCCCCCAAACCGTTTGATCGCTCTTATTGGGTCGTCCCAAACAATCTTCTGGCAGGGGCATATCCCGGCTCCAAAGACAGTCAGGAGGCTCAGGATAAGGTCGGTGGACTCGTCAAGTGCGGTATCAGGAGGATTATTAACTTGATGGAAGAGCACGAGACCGACTATGGGAACGAACGATTCGTCTCGTACGAGGAAGTCCTGAGTGCTGTCGCAAACCGCTTGGGGGTGACCGTTGAGGTGACTCGGCATCCTATTCGGGATCTCCACGTCCCTACTGCAAAAGAAATGATCGGTATCTTGGACAGCATTGACCAATCTATCTCCACCGGGCTTCCTGTGTATATCCACTGCTGGGGAGGAGTAGGACGGACAGGCACCGTGGTCGGCTGCTACCTGATCCGGCACGGCATTGCAACTCCGAGAGATGTCTTGGCGCGTATTGCTTTCCTTCGGCGTGACGAATTCACAGCCAACCGAAGATCACCGGAGACCGTCGAACAAAGACGTATGGTCGAAAACTGGAAAGAGGGGATGTGAGTTACGAATTGTCTCGCTTCTTCTCCTGACAGGTTCGACGGAGAGAAGCAACTGCTACTGGCTCGGCAATTTCTTCCACCGCTCGATCACAATCTTGAGTCGAGCCTTGAATGACGATGGTGTCCAAAGGACTTGCCGTGGCGAGACCGAGGCTTCAGAATGCGATCAAGGAAGATGTCGAGTAGAAGGGGCAGCTTTCCTAAGTCATCCACGGCTTGAGAGCCATCGCTCCGGTATTTCTGAAGCGATTTCGCAAGATTCTTTTGCTTCCATGACAGCCCTAACTTATGGTATTCTTGTATGAAGTCCTTCAGTGTCGATCCCACAGAGGAAAGTCTCAGCAACGGGACCTGAGGCCCGTACGGGAAGCTCTCCATGAGCGATTCTGGAAAGAAGAGTGTTAGTGCCAAGGAGATCCTTGCGGACATCCGTTCGGGGATGGACGGCTCAGCACTGAAACTGAAGTATGGCCTTTCCGACAAATCTCTCGACAAAGTATATTTGAAACTGAACCAAGCAGGTGTCCTCAAAAAACATGAGAAACGTCTGCGTGATTCCTCTTCAGCCCCAACTCCAACCCATTTCAGAGACCAACGGCGAGCCGAATGGAAGTGCCCGGCTTGCGGCAAGACCCAGACATCGGAAGTCGCTGAGTGCCCGGTATGTGGGATTGTTGTTGCCAAGTATGTGAGGCGCGAAGCAAAGCAGACCAGCGGTCCGACTGTTTCTAGCGTCTCCGTTTCTGGTGCCGAGAGCCGAGGCAGGAACTGGACTGCCGTTGTTGCAAGCATCGTGGTGCTCGGGCTTTTGGGTGCATCCATCCTGTTGTGGTCCGGGCACCGGGGGCATGGGAAGACTGAGATGGCGTCAGTGGAGGTCAACTCCGAGCCCTTGGGCGAGGTCCAGATTCAAAAGGACCGACCTGACGAAGCAACAGCGGATCGACAGACCACGAGCATAGCACTGCCTGAAGACAAGATCGAAGACCCTCCGAGATCCGAGGCTGCTTTCCAGCCTTTGGTTTCTTCCCCACTCGACCCGGCTCCTATAAAGGTATTGCCCCCTCAGAAGAAGGAGTCTCCTCCCAAGGAGGAGGCAACGCCCGAGCCCGGATCGTCAAGTTACGTTACCGGCGTGCTGAGACAATTTCACGCCCGCGACTTTAAGACGGAAGTGGTGGAAGCGTCCAAGACGTACCCGGTCGTGTTCCAATTCTATGGTGATACGTGACGACCATGCAGGCGGATGGCATCCGTGCTTGAGGAGATTGCAAGAGAGACAAAGGGCCGAGCGATCATCGGACTGGTCTCGACACATGACAGGGAGCTGGTCAGAACTTTTGGAATAAGGCGGATACCGACGATATTTGTAATACGGAATGCGCAGGTCACAGCTTCTTTCGTCGGGATTGTGCATAAGGCGCAGATCGAAAGGCTTCTGAAAGGGACCTGATTGAGGCACCGTCGCTTTCCCTATACGACTCACAGGGAGAGAGTCATCTCGTGATCCAGCATCGGTAAGCATGGCTCCTAGAGCTGGGTACCTGAAACTACACTCTCTTGTGCCCCATCAGAACAATTCTGGGCGATTTTCCGGCGAAGCCCTACGTATCCTCCTACCTTACTCCGGAATCGTCTCTATGGGGTTCTGGCTGCGCCTGGCTGGATGTGAATGTCGGAACCCAGCTCTGCGATGAACTCATCGATCTAACCCTGCGGCGATCCCACCATAGCCGATCGCCCGGTCTCAAACTGCTCAAGGAAGTTCAACATCTTGGTCTCCTGCTCCTCGATGCACCTCTCCCTCGCCGCTTCCCATACGACTCGATTGGTGACAAAGAATTCCAAGGATGGTACTGAAGGAGGCTCGATTGGGAGACGTAACTGCTTCCAGGTCGGCAGTTTCTTCCATTCCTGAATCATCATCTTGAGTTGAACCTTGAGAGACGATGCGGTCCAAAGGGACTTGCCGTGTCGGGACTCAGGCTTGAGCATACTATCCAGAAACATGTTGATTTCAAGGGCAAGTGTCTGCGAGGTATCCGTCACGTCATAGCCATTGTCCCGGCAGACCTGAAGAAACTCCTCCACGAACCATTGGTACTCTGGTTTGACCGGAGCGGTGAGAATTGCATTGAGATCGTCCAGTGTCTTCACTGCGCGCCGAAGCATTTCTTTCTCGACGCGGTAACTATCCGTGGGGGGCCAGTAAGTGAGGAGGTTCTGGGACTTGAGCCACCGAAAGAGGAGAGTGCCATCCTTTCTACCCTCCTCGATCTGAGCGACGAGAAGGTCGAGGCGAGGGTCATCGAAGAAAGACTCTGACTGATGATAGGCATTTTCAATTGATTCTGTCATGGATTCGTGACTCCTTTCTTTGCTGCTGAGCAGATCCGATGAACTGCCCTGAAGCGATGTCACGGGAAAATCTTTGGGAGCGGGGGAAGCGTCAGGCGGAGTCTGAAGATCATCTGAAGGAAGAGGGAGGTCTTCTGAGGAGGAGGAATCGTGGAGGGACTCATCGGAATATCCGTCCCCATCGGGAGACTCGACCTTGAGAATTACATCCTCGCCGTCAAGGACTGAAAGGGCTGGCGAAGAGTAAGAAATACTCTGAACCACCTGATTACTCTTGCTTCTGGACTTCCAAGAGGATTTGACCTCCTTTTCTGCCTCGCCGTAAAATTCGAAGACTCTATCCGGCGCAGGAAGGTTGACGCGGTAGAATTTCTGTTTTGTCTCGAAGGGACCACGCCATGCCTTAACGAGTCCGCACGCTTCAAATTCTTTTATGTACGTATATATCGTCCTGTCCTTCAGCCCGGTCTGTTCTATCATCTGTTTGCGGGTTGCCGTGCTCTTGAGAGAATCTCCCTGAAGATAGTGGAGCAAAGCAAGGAGCACCGCGTATTTCCGACTCGGCAATACCCGAGCGATGGACAGAAGAGAAGTGAGTTGGTCTGGGTACAAGCAGATTTTGTTGGGTGCATTTCCATTTGACGCCATATTCCCATCCTCTTTCTTACCGAAAGGTGTCAAGTCCATCCTCTGGGTGTCGTGGCGGTGAAGAGCCGGATGGGTAGCCCACGGGTGATCAGCCCGACCGCCACGGAAACAACAGATAATTGATTCTTAGAGAAGACGAAGGACTAGTAGGTAAATATCTAGCAGTGAATTTGATGATTTTGTTATGTTATCGATAATATAAGGATCGATGCCTTGAATGTCAAGCTCGGAAGGCTACTGAAAAGGACTCTTTGGCATCTCTTCGATGGAGAGGATGGAGCACAGGAAGGGTTCTATCCCCAGTGATCTGGAGTCTCCGTTTCAATCCCGATTTGCGGATCGATTCTTATAGTACTGTACTTGTACATGTATATATCTCTCTTCCTTCAGGTCTTTAGTACATATTATATAGAATCGTTCCGCAATTCGATCCGAGTTGACAACCGGGGCAAAACCCTCTTCCGATGCGGAGTTTCCTCCGATTTTGGTCGAATATGAAATTGCGGAACGGTGAGTCCACCGTCCAGCAATTTTGGACTTTGCCCTATCACGCAAAAACACCCCTTGGACAAATGCTTTTACTCACTTCCGACAGAAGAACAACTTGCGGGACGGAACGGACCCCGCCGTTCGGCAAATCGTTCCTTTCCCTCGATAGGAATTAAGCCTAACCCAGACTTGCTTTGAGGGCTTTGGAGCAATTCTCCAGTTTGCGGAACGGAAAAGAGTTGCTCATCAGCCCCGTTCCGCAACTTTGCACTTTGACAGAATTGCCTTTTAGGCCTGTGCCAGAGCCACTTTTGTCAAGGTCAGAGAGGACACCTGATTTGCGGCTCGGTGGTAACTACCGTCCCGCAATTTGAATGGTTATTGATGGTTCACCGTTCGGCAATTCGATTATCGGAAAAGATCAGCCTCAAAGTGGCTCCCAGACAGGAATTGCTGGTAGTTATGAAGGAATACGGAATTGCGGGACGGGAGATGCCCCGCCGTTCGGCAAATGAGTTATTGCTCCTGACAGTCCCGAAGCCGCTGTCAGACTTGCATCGAGTACCCCGGAACGGCTCTCTCCATTGCGGAACGGGAGCAACCTGAGCCACGCAGCGTTCGGCAACTGGGTCAGTCCAGTTGCGATGTCTTGGTTTGATCTATCTGTTCGCTGTCCCTACGCGTACTTGGGAGTTATGACTCGGAGGGGGGCTCTCCTGTTTTGCCCATCGAGTGATGGATTACGACACTGAGTTCCTTCCCAAAAAGAAGTCACGATTTCCTCACCAAATCGGTTCTGGTGAAATCTTCATGGGGTACTGTGATGCCCCACAATTCCTTGTGCTGAGTCCGAGAAGACTCTCTGATAACGTACAGGTCCAAGTGCCGTACGCGTACAAGCATCAACCTTCAGCGGGTTCACTCGGTTTCCCACCAGCGATCGATGCCACAGTGCCTACATACGTGACGACCACTTGGGGTTTCGATATAAATGTGTTCGGGAGGACGCAACTCTGTCGAGCCGCAATCCTTGCACTCTCTAATTTGGTTGCACTCCGTCGGTGAAACAAATGTCCACGGACCCCATCTGTGTTCCACGGCCCTCCATTGTGCTGCGCCGCAGTGGTTACAGGTTCTCACATCTTGGCAAGAGCCATGCGACACGTCAAATTCAGGCTTGCCCCACTGGTGTGGAACCTCTTTCTTTTCGCCTCTATTGCACCTTTCACAAATTCTCGTGGCTTCGCACGGGTTGCCTCCCGGCTGATCCGACGGCTTGTATGTCCAGTCGCTCCATCGGTGATGCACGTCCCTCGTCTCCCATTGGGAGCAACGTTCACAGACTCTGATTTCTGGACACGAATCGGAATGTCTCCACGTCAACTCAGACCAAAAGGAATCCGGAGTCTTGAATCTCCAGTCACTCCATTGGTGGCTCGCCCCGCTCTCTTCAAGCTTACATCGCTGGCAAATCCTGGTTGCTTGGCAGGAATTGGGATCACCGAACTGCCACTCGCTCCAGAGATGAAGTACTTCCCTTGTTTCTTCTTTCCCACAGGATTGACAGACTCTCGTCTCCTGGCAAGCATCGGGAACCAGTTCCCACGGACTCCAGTCGTGAGACACCTTCCTTGTTTCCTTCTTCTTGCACCGGTTACAGACCCTGATTCGTTTGCCGCAGACTTCTTCTCGTGAGCTATGCAACTTCTCGAACGTCGGATTGCCCCACTCGTGTCCGGATCGGCGGCATTCATTGAAGAAGAAGCGCATTGCGACATACGAAACGAACGAAGTAACAATGAAGATGTCTATCCCACGCCCCCATCCTTTGGACGCTGCTGTTACGGCTCCGAACAAGGAACCCAAGATGATGCAGGTGGAAAATAGTCTTCTCTTGCGTAGACCTGTTTCCTTTCCCTCCATTCTTACCCTCCCGTTACGAATCCGTGCGGAGAGACCGTGACGGTCCCCAGGACCTCTTCAACGAAAAATCTCCCCTCCCGATCATTGTGAATCAGAAATCCGGCACTCCGTGCGGCGATAGAGGTCTAAGCAGACAGCCCTCCTGTCGCGGCTAATTTGTTCTTATACGACTCGATCTGCTCGGCAATCTTCAACCAAGTGGCTCCATCTGCCGGGTCAATTCGGGTTGGAAAGCGGTTGAATCCTATCACACCTCTGTAACAAGGGACAACCATTAAATAAACTCATCGGGCCAACTGCATCGAGAGGCTCGACTCAAAGAGACGAGGTCCGTTGTTGTTTTGAGGTATGCGTGAGAGGGACGGTGGTGGGTAGGTGAGCCGACGACTCCCGATCAGGATGGTTGCAGAGAGTTTTTCGTCGTCCTCGATACCCCACTCAGGTTCGTGAGCCATTCTTGGGAACATCTCTCGTGCTGTCCTGCACCATTAGCCACTGAAGGACCTTTGCTCTTTACTTTCTCATCCACTTCGGTTTGGGACAGTCCCTCCAACACTTGCCGTCCTTAGCCATGTACAAGGGATTAGAGAGTTCCTTGAGCCCCGGCAGTACTTCAACCTCTGGGTTGGTCAAGAGAAGGGTCCGCACCTTATGACGTACCAGCCTGTTTGTCGTGCGCTTGTCTTCTTTCTCACTCGAAGCCCCGGTGATCCCTATAATAGGGGTCTTTCTACGAGATCTTGCCATGATCAACCTCCCCAGTTCGAGTCGTTGTTGGGATCTCTTATGACTTGATCCCAAGAATTGATAAGGGTCTCGCAAACATAAATGTCAAATACGAAAAGAAGCTGCGTTTCAAGCTCGGCTTCGCAAAGAGTGCCTCCCCGTAGCGTAACAACTCCTCCATCGTGGTGATAGGCGGAAAACAGTAAGATTCCAGTCCGGCGTTGTGCTTTCTGTCGGAACAGGACATGATCTTGGACATATTTTGTCCTCCTGTCATACGAACCGAGAGATTGGGAGAGGGGCCAACTCCTGACGATCATGAGATTGAGATTCACGGCACTGCTCTGGGTTGAGGAGCAACCGTGGACCTCTATCTGCCTCGCACCGAACTCTCTGGATCGATTGAATCATCCGAAAATCCGCAGCCTTTATTGATGAATGGGAGGGCGATTGTGTCGCCCTCTTACTTGTTTTCACTATTCCTCGATGCTCAGGATTCCCTTCTCCTGAAAGAACTTGGCAATGTCGATGCGCTGCTTCTTTGCACCCTCGATGCCGTGACCAATGAGCTTGCGATTGAAGGAAAGAGCCTCGTCCAGTTCCACTACCGCCTCGCAGGTGAGGCGAAAATTGTTGCTGACGCGATGGCCCAGCTCGTTGAACAGGTCTGCGAAGGCACCGGAGACAGGAGTCTTTACCTGCTGGAGCATGGGGAGATCCGACTCGATGAGGCTGTGGAGGTCTTCCACTTCTTCAGGGCTTAAAACCTCAATAACCTTTGCTTTTGTCACTATGTTCCTCCAACGATCAGAATGGACTCCACGACGTGGAGGTTGTGTGAAGGCTGCCATGACAGACTTCAACGATTGTTTTCATGCATTACCTAGGCCCCATCGAGTCACCGGAGTACCGTTGACCATTTTCGTGCCGACGATGAACTCCTCCTCTTTGTCTGCGAACATCACGGCTGTTATGTCGGGGTATTTCCCCTTGATTAGCTCAAGCTGCTTCTTCACGTGATCGCTTGTTAGGGGGAAGCGGTCGTTAAATATGGTCTCGCGGGTCAGGTTTTCAGTCCCATTCTTCTTGTACTGGATGAAAACCTCTCCTATCAGCCAGCCCGGATCGCGGAGATTTCCAATACCGTATTCGGGTGCGATGTTGACATTCCCATCGTCCTCACGAGACTTGGGGTCGCTCCAGCGAGCAGCACAATGTGCGAAGAGTTCCTTAGTGGTGAGGACACCCTCCTCATCGGTCTGAACATCGTCCGGGGCGGCTTCTACTTCGGTTGCGTTTGAGGCTTCATCAAACTCATCCTCTTGCTCGATGATTCTCTCCTCTTCCAACTTCTTCCAAGCCATGAACCCGGCCCAGCAGTCCTGGTTCGTTAGCCAAATCTGGAGATCAGCCCAGTCCTGATGAGAGACCCCTGTGTTATCACCCGTCGGCACAATGACGATCTTTCCCTTTCCGATCTTCCCAGAGTAAAACTCCGCCTTGATTCGCCCATCGGGAGAAATGGCTATCTCAGGAGTGGGCTTGCGGGGTCGTTCGTAGCTGGAATTAAGAATCTTTCTCACCTCGTGGATGTCGCTGCCTGCCTGAGTGAGGGCGGAATGATTCTTTGCCAGCACCTCAGGGGCTTCGGAGCCTTTCTTGACGGCGACCTCGTAGAGTGCCTTCAGATCAACACCGGGATAGGCATCAAGAGCTTCTCGGCTGTAAGACTCTGCGATTTTCACCTTTCGATAAACCGTGGTGTGGCTGTAGCCGGTGAGCTGACAGAATCCCCTGAACTGCTTCACGCCGCACCCCTGCATGCGCTTCTGAACCTCACCGTAGAAGGAGCCCTGAAGGTGTGAGCGTACCACTGCGGTCCCATTCTCAAGAGCCTTCAACGCTAGACCGAGCTTGATAGCGGGTTTCAAGGCATCTTTCGCCTCGGCGGTAAAATCCTCGAACTTCCCCTTGCCTGGGGTGTCTTTCAATATTGTCTGTTGTGTCAGGGCTTGGTCTAACTTCGCCTGGACCCAGCTCTGCTGTGCGACGTTCAGGTTCAGTTCGTTTCCGAACTCCTGTTCGGTCTGTTCGAGAAGGTGAGCGATTTGAGTCTTCAGCTCCTCAAAGGAGGGTTGCCCTTGATTCTTGGTCTCTTTGTTCACCGGTTCCTCCCTCATCACGATACCTTTCTGTTGTTGGATACTATAATATCATAGATACTAGAGCATGTCAAGTGATATTTGATGCTGTTCCATAAATAGTGCTGAAATATAGGTATAGAGCCCCTAGACGTGGATACTAGAGTGACCTTACGTGTTACCTGAGATATTCGCATTATATAAGGAATTAGGACAAGGAGAGGAAATGAGGTGAGGTAGTCGTTTGGGACTTTGGTCAGCGGAATTCATAAGTAAAGGGGGGAGCGGGGAGGTAAGGGACGTCTCCCCCGCGTCAACTCGGTTTACGCCTCGGATTCGGACATTGGTGTCAAATCGACCTTGACGGCTTTGTTCTCATCATCCCAATCGACAGGGAACTGATCTGTTTTCCCCTTCGGCACATACCAGCCCTTCTCCGTCAGAAAATTGAACAATAACTTGGCGCTTATCATCCGAGTTTTCCCCATTGTGTGGACCTTGAGCGCCCCTTCATCCCTCGCACCACAAGGTCTGATCCAAAACGCCTTGGGATGCTCCTTCGTTACGCCCAGTCTCACAAACGTCGGGTCTTGTCCCGTTTTCTCCTTCATTAACTCAAGGGTCTTTTGATAGAGCACAATTCTGGACAGTGTGGGATTCATCGACACAAGACGATCTCCTATCGGTCTCGATCCTCCGATCCAGTTAAAGAAGTAGTGCATTCGTCTTCACCTCCTTTTCAGGTGATTCCTCTACTTGATTACATCTTGGCTTATTCGGCCATGCCTGTCAAGATAAAAATACCTGAGCTATAGAAAGTACTTGACAAATACCTCTTGTTGTGGTATTTAGTAAAATATCTTAGAGCCTCCACCGGAAGCTTCGAGTGTTAATGAGACAGCAAGTGTGACGTCGGGCCTAAGCCCGATCAGAGGGAAGGAATCAGGAAAGCGGTCCGAAGAAGAAATTAGACTGAGCGCCGATTTGAGCACGGCTTGCAAGGGCGCATGAGAAATACTCGCTAAAAGTGCAAGGGACTCGTATGACCCGTCCCCGCCACTAAGGCGAGGGCGGGTTTTGTTTTTCTGGATGAACCGAATCACCGAGTTTCACCCAGGAAAGACTTGAGGAAGGGATTTCTCAGTAATGAACCAGGCGGCACACATAATCTCCGATTTTATGGAGACCCCTGCTGCCGAGGGGCGCGCCGGTATCCGAGTAGTCAAGTCCTCGACTCTGCGGAGCCAAGGAGTTATTGATACCGGCGGCCTTAGCATAATTCCCTCACTCAGTGTATCTGAGGTTGCTGTGATCATCGGATGCGGAACCAAAAAAGTCCACGATCTGTGCAATGGAGGCAAGTTGGGGTTTCACTGGGTCGGGAACAAACGGATGTTCCGTCCAGAGGACTTGGAGAATTTTTGGAACGAAAACAGATCTGGGACTAGCCGCAGAAAAAACCTAGGGAGCATTGACACCATGAGTGACCCTTCCGTAAAATCGAGCAAACATAGCAAAGGGGGTGACAAGAAGGGTCCCAAAAGAGGACCCAAAATCGCTGAGGTTTCAAAAGCGCATCGGCTGAGAGAGTTTTCAAAGGAGATGCGCAAATGGTGAGACGAAGAGGCAAGAAATGGCACCTGAAGTTCTCCCTCTACGACGTAGAGGTGGGGGCTCCTACACCAGCTCGTACGAAAAAGGAGGCTGAAACCATCGGTGAAGCCATAAAGCGTGCTGTTCGGATTGGAGACGCCCGTCATCTGGATCCCGTGGAGAAGGAAGTGTGCCTTAGGATTTTTGAGAATCGCGACTGGGAACCACTACGCGGTCTGATCGTTGAGTCAGTCAAGCCACCCCAGAAACTCGACGAGTTAGTTTTGGTGGACGCAATCAAGATGACCCTGTCCGATCCAGAAGTTCGTGAAAATCCCAATCGAGAGAGACACGTTTATGCTTTTGCTCACATCAGAGACTACTTTGGTGACGACCGCAGGGTCTGTGAGATTTGGGTGCCAGAAATCAAGGAATACATTGCTTTCAGGCAGTCCGAAGGAGCCAAGGGCAGCACGATAGGGAAGGAGAAAGCCGCCCTGAGCTTAATGTTCAAGATCCTCATGGAGCACCGTATCGCCTCCGATAATCCGGCTAGCATGGTTAATGGCCCGTCGGACTCGGACGGTGAACGAGAAGTGTACATCAGCAACGCTGACTTCATGGGGATTGTCGCCAAGCTTCCTCGGTGGGAAGAGTCCATCATCATGACACTCTATTACACAGGCATGCGTCGTGGTGAAGCATTGGGCATGCGTATAGGGAACATAGACTGGGATGCTCGGATCATCCGTCTGAGCAAAGACCAAACCAAGGAGGGGAAGGCAAAACGGGTCCCAATTTGCCTGCCCCTTCTCCCGATCTTGCGACAGACCGTGGGAGACCGGCAAGACCCGGAAGGCGTCGTATTCCTTATTGACGGGGATCATCCTCCCTGCGAAGACTCCCTCAGAAAACCTTGGGTAAAGGCGACCCAAATGGCAGGGCTTGTACCGTCCCCAACGATCCATGACATTCGGCACGTATGGAAGATCAATGCCCTAGAATCCGGTATGGACGAAGAAATCCGCAGAGCAATCATGGGGCATACCCAACGGAAAGACCAGAACGGTAAGCAAGGGGATATTCACGCACGTTATGGGCAAGCCAGCGATGAGTATCTGGTCAAAGTTATCGACAGGATGACGTTCGATCATGGAAAAACAAAAATCCTGGTAGCGCAAACTACCAGGATCAACGGACAGAAAAAAGCGGGACAAAACAGGGACAAAATGTCCGAATTCTATATCGGCAGTTCGTCAGCACATTCGTAAGTGCTTGAAATCATGGCGGGAGCGACGAGACTCGAACTCGCGACCTCCGGCGTGACAGGCCGGCGTTCTAACCAACTGAACTACGCCCCCGTAGAGAAACTCGCGGTGCGCCGTGTGGTAGGCGGAACAGGATTTGAACCTGTGACCCCCGGCTTGTAAGGCCGGTGCTCTCCCGCTGAGCTACCCGCCCGGAGCAAAGACTCGCGAACGCTCCATGACGTCATCCGCAAAGATGAGGATAGTGACCTTACGGGTTTCTGTCAAGAGAAAACCGTGGTCAGAAGGTTACCATTCGCTCCGGCACGGCGAAAAGAGGCGCTGATACGGATACGCGCAGGCCGACCGGCAGGCGCCGAGATCAACGCCATAGACGGAGTGGAATCTCCGGGCTTATCCCTCGGCTTTCGGTCCGGACGCGGCCGGCACGAAATCCCCTCCCCTGTACGCGGTCCTGACCGTAGGACGGATCAACTCTGGGCCAATGTGGGTATCCGTGGAGTGTCCCACGCCATCACACTGGAGCCCGAGAAGTCCGGGGAGCCCCGGATTGCAGGCCATCGGGTACGGGGCGGCGGGGACGCTCCTCGACGCAGCGCGATGGAAGAGCATTCCTCATCGCATCACAGGGACCGCGTACATCGTGGTCTCGGCTTTGTACAAGGACGTAGTTAGGTCACGACCTTCATGGCTCTGCGCCTGAAGGCCCGCAGAGCAGTTTTCCACATGGACATCCGGGAACCGGGTGCGGGGGGCCGTCAGGTACCGGCGGAGTCTTCGAGGACCGGATAATCGCCCCGAGAGTGTAGAAACCCGAGTAATCGCCCTGCCGGCAGGAGAAGCAGGCGGCGCCGTAGCTTTCTCGGTCAAGCCGTCAGCCGGCCATTCTCTCGACCACGACCAGGAGGCGCTCAGGGAGGCGTTCACGTCCTTCATTTGCCGAGGGTCGGCCTAGGGGCTTGACACGCTCCTGTGGGGGGTGTATGTTGTTCGGATGCCGCGGGGTGGAGCAGCCAGGTAGCTCGTTGGGCTCATAACCCAAAGGTCGGAGGTTCAAATCCTCCCCCCGCTACCACCAAGTCCTCAAAATCATTTCTTATTGGATTCCCCCAAACGGGTTCGATCGGCCCTTTGGGGGTTTTGTTTGTGGGGGGCGAAGGACCTACAGCGGAGCGCAGACGGCTATCCATAGGCCTCCTGACAACTTCAAGGCTTTTCTACGTTTCCCGCAATTTCCAGAGCGCTCCACGATGGTTTATTCGCCCTCGCCGATGACGTTCCAGCCGCAGATCGCTCCCGGGGAGAATCCCTTTTCTTGAGCGAGAACGTCCAAGTAGACCAGACCGAGGGCTGCCGTCTCACGTACCACCTCATTGGCCAATTCCCTGAGGTCCACACTCACCAGGTACTTCATGCACTCGGAGCAGAGCTCGGCTCGCTCGTGCTTTCGGTCTTCGGAAAAGAGGATCTCGAGTTTCTCGTGGTCGTCGGTCTCGCAAAAGGGGCAGCGGGTCCTCATGTACGCCCATTCGTGACCGCAAAACGAGCATCTCAGCCATCGGCGACCTTCGGTCCCCTCCAGAAAGCCGAGCTCGGGCCAAGAACCGCAGACCGGACAGTAGCCCCGCTGCCATTGCAGGTTCTCAGGGAGCTGCGGGATCGATTCAGCCCGCCTCCGGGCAAAGGGCTTCATCAACTGCGCCAGGGCAAACTTCAGGATTGAGGGCCTTACGCCGATGGCCCCGGCCGCCTTTTCCACATCGTCTTCGCTTTCCTCATTCATGAGTCTCAGCAAATCCCCGGCGGCCGGGCCCCCTTCGGCGATCGATCGTTGCAGTTTCGCCAGGTCGTCCCCAATCTTGGGAAATCCCCGGGCCATAACCGGCAGCAGCCTCTCTGCCGCCATCTCGAATAAATCCTTGGAAACGGAAAAATCTTCTCTACCCAAAAGGGGGACCCCCCGGGCATACTGGACGGGATCGACACTCAACTCCGGAGTATCCAGCGGGGGAAGCTCCGCTCTCATGGAAGCCTGCTCCGCCAGGAGACCCTTGAAGGCCAAAAGGATGTTGGCCAATTGCGGAATCTCTTCGATCATGCCTTCGATTGCCGTTTCGATGCGTCGGGATGCCTCTACGCCGAGCTGGACGTCGTTCACAAGCGTTCTCCTCAAATTCGATGGGAGTTGGTGAACGAACGGACCGGGCTCCGACTAGTCGTCATTGTCGGCGGTTTTGGCTTTCTTGGTGCTCTTGGCCTCTGCTTTCCACACGGGCCGGCCGGCCGACGCTACCTCTTTTGCCCAGACCGATTCAACCAACCCGTAAACCTTACCGGGAATAGGCACGTAATGCAAACCCTTGGCAATGTCATCGCCGTTCTTGAAGCACCAATCGAAAAACTTCAACATGGAAGCGGCTTTTGCAACGTCAGGCTGATCTTTGTAGATCAGGATGTAAGAAGCTCCGCAAATGGGCCAACTCTTCTCACCCGGCTGATCTGTGAGATTGAGGAAAAAGCCGGGAGCGTGCTCCCAGTCGGCGTTTGATGCTGCCGCCTGGAAAGCCTGGATGCTCGGGGTCACGAACTTGCCGGCAGCGTTCTGGAGACGCACGAATTTGAGCCTTTCACGAATGGCGTACGCGAACTCAACATATCCGATCGAGCCCGCCGTCTTCTTCACCAGCGCGGAGACCCCTTCGTTTCCCTTGCCCCCCACACCGGTGGGCCAGGAGACGGTCTTGCCCGAGCCTACCTGCTCCTTCCACTCGGGAGAGACCTTTTTGAGGTAATTGGTGAAAATCCACGTCGTGCCCGAACCGTCCGCTCTGTGGACCACGGTGATGTCCGTATCCGGGAGACTCACGTCCTGATTGACTGCGGCGATTTTTCGATCGTTCCACTTCTTGATCTTACCGAGGAAGATGTCCGTTAGAAGCTCGGGAGTAAGCCTAAGTTGTCCCCGGCGCTGATTGGGAAGGTTGAACACCGGAACGACTCCTCCCATGATCATGGGGAATTGCACAAGCCCCTTCTCGGTGAGCGCTTCCATCTTGAGCGGCTCATCGGACGCGCCGAAATCAACGGTTTTGGCCGATATCTGGGCTATTCCCGCGCCCGATCCGACACTGCGATAGGTCAGTTTCACCCCTGTGGACTGGTTGTAGCGAATCATCCACTTGGAATAGACCGGATACGGGAAGGAAGCGCCTGCCCCGCTCACGGATTCCACTGCGGGGTCTGCATGTACGGGCCGGGCCTGAGGTACGAGCAGCAACAGGGCCGCTGCCATTAATGAAATTGTCAGACATCGCATAACGGAAAACCTGTGGCCATGTCCGCTTGAGAGAGTCCATCCTTTCATGTTCTTTCCTCCTTAAGCATAACTACGGACCGGCGGCGTGTCGGCCCGATCGGTGCGGCCTAAAAGGGCCGGTGGTGTCAGCGGCAAGTTTGCCGTATTCGACTTCGCTGTTGTGCCTCTTGCCCGATTCCCCAAACGTACCGTTTCCCATTGCCTGTCCCTGCTGTAACGATCGGTTTCGAAGGCTCATGCAACGAGAATCTTTCCGGGGGGTTTATTACACCGCCCTGAGGTTCGGGAAGCGCTAGGCAAGGATTAGAATTCGATACACGCGGATGAAGGCGGTCCGGGCCGTTACGCGGAGACCATCCACTCCGGATGACCGACGCTGTGCCAACCCGCGTCCACCCCACCCGGCAGAAGCCCCGACTGCTCCTGCCTCCCTTTGAGGCAGACCGAAGGGCCGGAGATGTTCGTACTCGTGCGCGTCTCGCACACCAGGAGGCGGTCTCCCACGTAGCTTGAGAGACTTGTCCCGGACAGGACCGGCCTGGGAGTCGAAGGCCAATGAGCCTTCAACAACATTGTCCGCGTCAGATCCTGTCCCGAAGGACGTGGAAGGAGAGAAGCGATCCCGTAACCTTGCTCCGTCCGGTCGCCAGGAAGACTCCGATTCCCAGCATCTGAAGAGCAATAATCATTGCAGGGTGCCAAACAGCCTCAAGACCCTTTCGTATGTCCGGCGCCGCGGGCAGCGGTTCGGGCTCCAGCAGAACCGCAAGGGCCACAGCCAGCACCAGAGTCACTCCGGCCATGATCTGGTACGCGGAAATGGCTCCCCCTCCCCGGTAATCCGCGCGCAGAGTCTCCGACACGATCCTCCAGATTTGAGTTGTGGCCATGGCCAGGACGAGCGCCACGGAAAAAGCCGAGCTCAGGAAGAACAATAGTGCCGTGAGGCCCATGCCGACGTAGATCACGCTGGTAATTGCCTGGATCGGGACCACCTTTGTTCCGTCCATGCTCCCTTCGTACGCGATCTTTTTGGTCTTTCCCATGAACACGAAGGCATAGCGTGTGAAGAGGCGTTGAACCATCGGCGGGCATTCAGACAAGGCCTTGCCGTAGCAGCACCCAAAGCTGATGCATGCCAAACGGCCGATGCCCTCTCCCATAGCGTACGCTATCGCTATGGCTGCAAGGGCCGGAAGCATGGGGATGGAAGCATCGAAATAGGAGCTGCAGGCTCTGTCGGTCGCCCATATGACCGCGGGCGTGACCACTATTCCGAGAAACGTAGCTCCGCCCACAGTCAACGTATGCGGCTTCTTTTCCACCACTTGGGCCAGGATCTTGGAGGCGGGCAGACACAGCGAAAGAACCGCCACCGGCACCATTGCGGTCATTGTAGCAGGCACGCCGACAGATCCCATGAGGATGAAGAACAATGCCGTGGCCGTTACCACCGCCGTGGCGACGAGCAGACCATAATAGGTGAAATTATGGCCTCTCCACTGGTCAGCGCCTTCTTTGGCAACCGGCACCGAGCCTATAATCTGCCAGTTTTCGCCGGGCAGAGTCCTGAAAGACCAGTTGAAGAATAGCGCCAGGAACAGTCCCAAGGCAGCCACAAACAGTTCGTTCCACATAGGGTGGTTCCTCCTGAGGTCCGTGGACGGTCAACTTCACATATGCCGTCGGTCCGAGTCTTCCGGCGGTCGGATGGAGCAAAATTCCTTTATCGGTGATCTCTCTCCGCTACGGCTGCGGTACCACGGCTTGAGCAATGGGGGATCGCACTTTGAGATCGGTCTCCACGAGGGGTTTGCCGAATCCCAGGGAGAATCTGCTTCGGATTCCGGAGCGGTTCCTGTTGTCTATCAAGTCGTGCGAGAACCGAATCCTGTCCTTTTGGAACAGGAGAACATCGGTGCTGCTCCCCGGTCGAAAGAGACTCTTGGGGACCCCTTTCTTCATCGAAGTTCCCTTGCCCGGCAGCCTCGGGCTTTGGTATTTCTCCTCGCAGTACGTCTGCACGATATCTCCGATCATGAGGGCCACTACCTCTATCATGGCCACAAGTCCCACGCCCGTTCCGTTCGGGACGTCCGTATCCACAATGGTGACGAAGCGGGCGTTCTTGGAGAACGGCGTTACCATTCTCACCACTGCCGTTGGATTACACGAGTGATACGACCCTGTGATCTGATAGAAATCGACTACATCCCCGGCAACGGGGGTGTGATTGTAGTGGTACTTGTCCGGAGTGAGACGAAAGACGGCGAAGTCGCCGGAAGCGAAGGCCCGGGACCATTCCGTCTTGTCGTGGCCGAGGAGCTCCTGGAAACTGAAGAACTTCTCTTTCAGGAACAAGGTGGAGGCTTCGGCAAGGGACCCGACCAACACCCGGGAATCCGCTGGTGAGACGACCTGATGCCGGTCCTCGGCCATGGGACGGCAATCCCAGTACCGTATCTGTCTTTGAAAGATTTTACGAGGCGAGTCGTAGAAGTTTTCGTCCTCTACACATTCCGAGAAGTCTATCCCTTTGAGGGCAACTGACTTCCCAAAGAGCATGTCCAGGCTGGCGTCATAGCAGACGAACCCCAGCAGGCTTGACGCGCGGCTTCCCGTCAGGGCTCGAAAGAGAACCGGTGCTTTCTCTCGTGCCACTGAATAGAGCATGCTTACGGCTTTGTCTCCGAACAGCCGTTCATCACGGATTGTCCCAGTTTCCCGCTCGATAAACTGGTGCTGCAATCCCACCATGATCGATCCCTCCATCAATTTTGTCACGGGCTCGGGCCGCATCGTAGTGAATCGAGGTCAGGAGGAGATCGATCAGCTTATAGAGCTCAACTGTGGTTACCGTTTCCGTCATTACGGATTCCCGGAGCTCGGAAACGAATTCCGAGGGCGATCTGTCGCCCAGAATGTACCGAAAAGCGTCACGGTATCTCGGATCGACTCCGGTGGAACCGACCTCCAGTTGCCTCAAGTCCTCGCGCAGATACGTGAGGGCTTCTCCTACGTGCTCTGATTTCAGCCCGTTTTGGTAGTAGCGCTCCGCAGCCAGGTTGAACTCCTCCGCCTTTGCCTGGAACGGTGATTTCAACCCCATGGTTTTCAGTATTTCCGTGGTCAGCCTCTCTCCCGCGGCATGGTATTGAGGCTCGTCAATGCGTCGCACAAGGTCGTTAAGAGTCTCTGCCAGTCCCAGATTTTCAACCAGGTCGGCTCCTTCGGTGCGAATGAATTGCGTAAGGGCCAACCGAAATTGTCTGTTGTAGACCCTGAGATATCCAGGATAGCGCCGGCTGTACCTCGTCCCCTTGGTCGAACGCAGAAGGTTCCTTAGGAACCGATTGCCGCTCGATTCGTGGACATAAAACGTCGGGATTCCCAAAGCCGACCCGAAGAAGACATGCCTTCTCTCGCTCTCCACAAAGGGATCGTCGGGAATATCCGAATGTCTGACCGAACCCCGAAGAGCCAGCTTGAACGCCAGGGCGGTTATGAGGACTTGCAGGTTCGTTGCCTCGGCCATATCCGTATCGAGGCTTTCAAAGAGACTGTAATGCCGGCCTTCAAAGCCGGAGAAGCCCATCTGATGGAATTCCCGCAGGCGGTAGATCATGTAGAGAGCCATCCGCGCGTCGATTACGCCCATGTCGGCAAGGTCTTTTTTCAAGCGCTCCAGATTCCCCTGCTTACCGTTGAGGGCCGGGCTCCATGTGGTGCTCATGGGAGCCACCATGTAGTCCACCAGCCGGTAATCGGGGATAAAATCTCCTTTGACCCGGAACAGAAGCGTCAGGGCCCTGTCAATGGCCTTCAAGCCGAAGGGCGTGGTCGGCCGGCCCAGTATCTTGACCGAGGCCTTTTTCTTCCATCGCCGCCAAATCATGCGGAGATGGGTGTAATCCAGCTCGTGGGGGAGAAAACCGAGCACCCGCTCCGGATGAAAATCTCCGAAATCCAGCCTGTACGGCGCCGCGCTGTACGTTCCTACGAAGAGGGGGAGGAAATGCTCCACAATCTTGATGATGAGATCCCCCAGGTACTTCTCCTCGGTTGCCCCGAATCCCGAGCTTTCGTCTGCAAGACACCTGCTCAGCTTAAGACTCCCGAGGCTGATATGGGTGCCGTTGTTTGCCAACGATATGTTCGACACATTGGGAAGCACGACGAGGTTTCTCGTGATGATTCCCGCCTCCCGAAGTTTCCCGACGGCATTGAGCTGGCTCCGGCTGAGCACCTGGTGGCACAGGCACATGTAGTCATGTTTTTCCACCCCGTTGTCCCAGCCGGACAGGCACGGATTCATGAAGAGCTCACGATAAAACGTATCCGAGATACATTCGTTAAGGCGCTTCTGACGGATGGGCGGGTGGGGAGAAAAGTAGATCATGGCCCTCTGGCCGAGCTCTCCGAGCCCCAGTGCGGAATTGGCGTACAGAATGAGCAACTGGGATAGAAGGAATCTCTTGGAGGTTTCCCTGGCAATTGCCTTTCCAAAGCCGGTATCTGCCCGCATCGGTACCACATAGAATGAGAGGGTCTCGGGTGAAGTGTTATCGCTGAGGAGATGACCCATCACGTCGGAACCGACACTGCGCACAAGGTCGGGTACCTCTTCCTGAGCTCCCAAAACGTCGGCAAGAGCAAGCTTCATCAGGTAGCTGATAGGAACCCTCAGCCATCTCTCTCCTTCGTGAAGGAACACGAACTTGTCCAGATCCTGACGACTGGCGCTGCACGGGTCCTGACGATTCACCAGGAGGTCCCGGGCCAGTATGGCTCTTGCAAAAGACGTGAGGGCTTTCAGGGGGAACCTTACCCAACTGTTGTCCCAGACGTTGCTCTCGTTCTCGGCAAGATATCTCTCGAGATCCGAAACGGCACGCTCGGAAGTATCTCCGGCATTGGCCCGCTTGGTGATGTTGGCAAAATAGTGGGAGTTTTCGATGGCCAGCGGCAGGTCCACGCTATATCTGTTCCCTTCAACGGCAGCCTGCAGCTCGGTTTCGGAACCTGAGGTAATATCGTCGGCGGAGAAGGGGAGGCTTTCGATGAATCGGACGGAACGTATTCCGGGAATCCCGAGAGAGTCACGTAATTCCTCCAGGGGCGGAGGTTCGGGCCTTTGATGCAATTCTATGGGTCCGCGCGACAACATGCTCTCCTCTCTCCATCATCCCCTGGGGCGTGGCAACTCTCGGTCCGGATCTGAACACTTAGGGATATAAAGTAGGAGTCTCTTTAGCAGTTAATGAGGCGCGCATTAGTTTTGCATGAGGCATATAATCGAGCCACACGTACATTCACTTACCGAAGCTGTACAAAACATCGATCCGAGCAAACGGCTCTCTGTACGCTGATGGATGGGGCAAACGGTATGTGGGGTCGTAGGGGAAAAAGGGGCGGGGTGCCGGCAGAGGATTGGGAGGAAAACCATTCCTCAACCTCCGGGACCGAAGCCCCGGAGGCATATGGAGTGGTCACTGCCGGCTCCCCGAAGAGATTTAGAACTTTATGAGAAGAGTGGTCTCTGCAGCGAACAGTGGATCGATATCTCTTCCGAGGTTGAAGGTAGCAATAGCTTCCCCGGCCGCATTGTTGGGATTGGCCGTCGCGGCCGCTCCGTTGCCGTTGCGGTAGATATGCGCCGTGTTGGGGAGTGCGTATCCCCACCAATTGCCGGGCTTCCAATACGCGAAGGTGGCGCTCCATGTAAAGTTTTCCAGCAATTTCCAGTCATAACCGAGGTCAAACTCCCATCCGATATCCCGAGCGCTATCAGGGACAGCTTGGCCTCTAAATGTACCGAGCTGTGACAGGCGAATGTCCTCGTTGGTCCATGTTCTGGCTCCGATTCGGTAGTCGCCGCCCAGTCGGTACGCGTTGGGCTGATCGCGCCAAGCCTGGGAGTAGATAAGGCGCAGATTGAGGTTGGAAGCGACAGCGTAGTCAATCTTCCCACCCACGTGATGGAAGTTGGTCGGCTGGCCCCAGCCCGCTGCATCCCAGCCGTCACCCGTGCCGTACATGTAGTACATCAGGTGGCCCCATTGCTTCATGTAGCACGATGTCATGCCGGTTTCGCCCACTGCAGCGTCCTCACTGGTGTGACGGGTGCTGGGATCGTCTCCCGTGGCTCGGGCATAGTTGAGCGTAATCTTCGCAGGTCCGGCCAGGCCGCCGACCTCCAAAGCATACAGCCATGCGGTGTTGTCTCTACCCTCACGAACTCGCATGTTGGCGGGGGTGGGGATTCCGTTTCCCGGGTCGGCGGTGCCGCGTCCGGCTCTCCACCGGTTGAAATAGTCCGCTTCAGCGTCGAAGAAGTAGCGACCGTTGAAGTACTTGGCAGCAAGACCGATACGATACCTCAGGATGTCTTCGCTCGGCCTGCGGGTCGTGTTGCCTCCGGCAAGAGCTGCGCCTCGGTTTGCAGCTGATGTTCGCGCATCCGGAGCACTCGGCTCGTGGTAGGAGTCGGACAGGAGTTGGAACTGGAACGGGCCGCAGCTATAGGTCAGTTCACCCTCAAGGGCTTGAAAGTAGTTCCGTTTTTCCACGTGGCGTGCCGGGGAGTTGCTGCCGGAAATTCGAGTCCAGTAATCCGTCCCACCCGCGGGGAAGTTGTCCCAGGCAGATTCCTTTCTCCCGAAGTAGGGGCTGAAGCCGATCTTGAACGGGCCGTAATGCGCGCTCACGCCGAAAGAGGCGGAGGCTCTGTTACATTTATGTTTCCAGAGACCGATGCCGAACCCGCTGGTCTTATACCCCAAGCTGAAGTCCACCATGGGTGTCTTGATGCTCCACTTCACCCATTGGACGGTCACGTACGTGTTGGGCACGTTGGCGCCCACGGCACGATCCTGGATCGGGACGTACAGGGAATTCATGTAGCCCACAGCGGGAGCAGACGGCGCCGTTGGATCGCGGTAAGGGGCTCCGTCGGACCATATCCCCAGAGAGGTCAGGTTGATGCTGGCGGCGATACTGATCGCCTTGTTCACCTTGATCGTGGGATAGAGTGTGGTCCTGGTATCGTTGAGCATCATCTCCCCGCCGTACCGGTTGGTGCCCGCTTGCACGCCGAACGCGCCGCCGACGCGGTTGGTAGTACCGGCCGTCGGGAAGACCTGAAGGTGGTTGATGCCAAGATTGACGGCATTACTGTCCATGGTGCCGAACAGGTCGTTGTCTCCCAGCCTTGACCAATAGCGATAGCGCCACTCGGAATCCCCTTTGAGCTTGAATTCCCAAGCGCACGCGGGGGCGGCCACCACCACCGCTAGGAGAGCAGCCGTTAGGTAAATCCAAAGTCGTCTCATAATCCCTCCTAATACAAGCAAACATGGAATAGTGAAGCAGCCTCGGCACAGCGCCGCTGCGAGCTCCGTTAAGAGGAGGATTCGGGCCCCATTCAGATTTCAGGAGCTCCGAACCTTCCGGATCAAACCATGAAAATGCTCGACAACTGTGTTTTTTCGCACTGTAGGGAGGCGTTGTTAGTCTTTTGTTAGATTTGGGTAAAACCTGTCGCGGACGTGATTATTTTGTTGAAATGGCCCTGTATGTGGCTCTAGTAGCCGCCCGAATTATGTAAAGGGCATTGACGTTGTCTGCCGATGTGGGAAATGCCACGAGGATTGGCTTAACGGATTTCTAACAACCAATTAACTCAATGGAAATGTGCACATTTTATCGTCGTCGGGTAAGGAAGAGATGAAGGTTCCGACGACGAGGCGATCGAAGGCTCTTCAGCTTCCAGGAGCGGCGGGGTGTAATTGCTGAGACGGCGCCACATCTTTTCAGCGAACGAAACAACCGATCGATCGTACGGACATCGTCTTGAGAGATACGCTGCCGTCAGAAATGGCAGGGGCTGTTCATCCATCATTCACGAACACGCGGAAATCCGGCACTCCGGAAGTCTCTGACCGCAATCACCGGGTGGCAGCCTTCAGGACCGGATTCCTCCTTCCGCAGCACCGATGGAATGGCGGTCCGAAACATCGGGCCGATATGTTGGCAACTGCGCCAAGGGAATTCCTGTGCGCATCTCTTGAGATAGTGATGAATTCAATGCGGCCGGCAGTGAGGATTAATATGCCGAATGAGAAGATACTCGTAGTGGACGACGAAAAAGATATCCTCGATCTATTGAGGTACAATCTTGAAAAGGAACGATACCAGGTCACATGCACGAGCTCGGGAGAACAGGCACTGGTGATAGCGGCTCAGATCAAGCCCGATTTGGTTTTGCTCGATCTCATGCTTCCCGGTGTGGACGGCCTGGAGGTCTGCCGGAAGCTTCGGAACCATCCGGTCACGGCTCGGGTTCCCACGATAATGCTTACCGCCAAGGGAGAGGATCTGGACATTGTCACGGGACTCGAAGTGGGGGCCGACGACTACATTACCAAACCCTTCAGCGTCAGAGTGGTCCTGGCCCGAGTGCGCGCCGCCTTGAGGCGGGTGCGAGACCAGGATGGGGCGGAGTCCGACAAGGTGATCAGTGTTCATGACGTGACCATCGATCCGAACAGGCACGAGGTCCTGGTTCATGAAACGCCGGTCACGCTGACCGCGACGGAATTCCGAATTCTGCGATTTCTTGCCTTGAGACCCGGCCGGGTCTATACTAGGGATCAGATCATCAGTGCCGTCAGAGGGGAGGATTACGCGGTTACCGACAGATCGGTGGACGTCACCATCGTTGGATTGCGCAAGAAATTGGGAGAGGCCGGGCGGCTGGTCGAGACGGTACGTGGGGTCGGCTATCGATTTAGAGAATAGGCGCCGCTTACGGAACGAGGTATCTCCTTGGCCCCGATTTAGCACGAAAATGCCGGGACACGGATTCCGGAAAACTTGCGAAACGGACGGCTTTGCGGCAGGGGAGAAAGAAAGGAGCCACAGAGGTGATTACTACAACGCGAGTGCGTCTTAACAAGAAAATTGAAAGCCTCAGTAAACGCGTTCTCGCCCTCGGTGCTCAGGTGGAAGAGCACGTACGCCTCGCCGTCAAGGCCGTTTCCGTCAGGGACCCGAAACTGGCTGCACGGGTGATAGACGGGGATATGGAGATCGACCGGGCCGAAGTTGACCTCGAAGAGGAATGTCTGGAGGTACTGGCCCTTCACCAGCCCGTGGCCATCGACCTCCGATACATAGTCGCCGTGATGAAGATAGATAACGACCTGGAGCGAATCGGCGACTTAGCGGTCAACATCGCCGAAACGGCTGTTTTTGTCGCGTCCAAGGCATTGATCCAACCTCCTTTCGACTACGGCCCGATGGCCGAAAAAGTGAGGGTGATGCTGAAGGGAAGTCTCGACGCCTTCGTCAACATGGATGAAAATCTAGCCTTTTGGATTTGCGCTCAAGACGACGAAGTTGACTATATGAAGCATGATATTCACAAACAGTTCGAGCAGAAGATCCGCGATCCCGGTGACGGGTTGGAAGAGCTGGTCCACATGTTTCTTGTTTCTCGGCATCTCGAGCGTATCGCCGACCACGCCACCAATATAGCCGAAGACGTGATCTACATGGTGACTGGAGAGATACACCGCCATAGGGGAGCCTTGGATTATCGCGAACAGCGGACGAAAAGTCCGTTGGGGCTCTCCCGGACCTACGGCCGAATTTCGTGACAATTTTTTCGACGCCGACGGGCACCATGCAGGGGCATCGTTCGGTCGGCGATGCCTGTTGCCGCGGTAAGCGTGGCTAACCGTCCGTCATGGAGGATCGGGAGAAACCATTCCGAGAGGCGGCCGGCGATCCTCCATACGAAGCGCATGTGATTCAAAATGAAAACATGCGGTTCGACGAAAGACGCTCATTAAACCTCAGTCCGCCGACCGGGCGAAGAAGAAAACCCTCCCAAGCATTTTTCCCAACCGGAATGCAGCTCCCGACCGGAAGAAACGGCGAGTTCCGACAGAAGTCACGGATTGACTATTTCCTCCGGCTCTTGTATTTTACAGACTTTCAGCGTGTAGCTTTATCACGTCGGCAGGGATCGACCGTATGCTTAATGGTAAGAACGTTCTGGTAATCGGTGCGCGGGCGGGCGGATATGGTGCCGCCATAGCGCGGGCGGCAGTTGAAGCGGGTGCAGGCGTTTTCGGCACCACTCTGAATCCCGAAGATCCCAAGGAACAGGCCTTCTTCAAGGAATTGGGAGTAACCTTACTTGACGTGCCGCTGCGATTCGATGCCAACCGGAGAAATCAAGTCTTTGAGTCTCTCGCGGCAATCGAGCGTCGGCTGAGAGACCACGGGGTCAATTCGTTGGACGCGGTTGTCCACACCGCGGCAGGCGGGTTTCCCAGGCACCCCTCGGTCATGAAGTCCGTCGGCAATATCCTTAAGGGTAAGCAAACGTTCTTCGACATGGCCACCGCGGTGAAACGCAATGTCTATTATGTGAACGCCGGCTCCTTCGCCGACACCATTGACGGGCTTTCAGGCATCTGCCACGAGCAAACACAGTATGTAGCCCTCACGTATCGCGGGGCTCTCCCCTACTTCATCGCCCACTCCAAGAGATATCTTGAACGGCTGGCCGCCCGGCTGGCGCGTCAGGGCAAACGGACCGTCATAGCAGCCCTTCCCGAGGCCTGGACTCAATCGTCACAGTTTTTTACCGGCATAGAAATCGCCGTGATGCAGAACTACCTGCGGGACCTCAAAGGAGTGACCTCCGTCTCCGACACCGTGAAACCGTTCTTCAGAGAGATGGAAGAAGGTCTTGTCCGGCTCGAAGGCCTCGACAAGACTGTGGCCGAGTTGGAGACCTTTCTTGCCGAAGAGTGGCAAGCCATCACCCTATCGGAAAATTCAAAAGTCCTGGCCGATCGGGTCGGGGCATTGTTCCATACCATGCGGTGGAACGGCACGTTCCAAACGCTCCGCAGGGCCGCGGAGATCATCTCGAACCTGGTTCGGGAAGCCGGCGGCGTCATTGTTGTGGAGGAATTCCTCACCCACGGACGGTACGAGCCCGGCGAGGTCAGGCAAGTCTATTATCGCGATCTTGCCGGTTCGACCAGGATTGAGAAGGCCGAGCCCTCCGAGAGGAGAATAGTCCAGGGAGCGGTGAATCGCGAATGGCTTGAATTCGACAAAGACGACATTCGGCAGACTCTTTCCATGTACGGGGAGAACTTTCTCTTCCTCGACCGCGTCGTCATGGAAACAGGGGAGGTCCGGCACGGGATGATCGGATTCGCACGCTACACGGTGCCGACCCCCGAGGTCAATCCCATACTCAAAGATCACTTCGTCGATATACCGCTGTTCGGCGGTCATCTCCAGATGGAGGCAGTCGCTCAACTGGGGACCTTCATGGTGCTCAAACTGCTCAAGGATCACCGACTCGTGCCGATTCTGACGGGGACGGAGTTTCCCGACCTCGACACCATGGCCCCTCCCGGCGAGACGCTCACCATAATGGGGATCATCAGGATTGAGGCCAAGCGGGAACTTAGGTTCGAGGCCTTCATCGAGAATCGGTATGCACGATCCAAAGGAGTGATTCGTGGTATGGTGGTCAACCAGCGGGTGATTCGCAAAATGTTGACCTCTTTCAACAACGCCGACTCGCCGGGGTAGGCCGCAACGGGTGCGGCGGTCGCACATTACTACGCGGTGGCGTCCGATGATTCCTCCTAAATGGGACATGAGTAAATCCGAAGACAAGCTGGCCCGGCTTTCGACTCTGCTTGAGGGAATCGGACGCAGCCGGATGCTTGTCCTGTGCCACAACAACCCCGACCCGGACAGTATCGCGGGCGCCTTTGCCTTGTCATTTCTCTTTAGCAAGAAGTTCGGGGTCCGTTCCGTCATCGGATACGGGGGAGCGATCACTCGGGCCGAAAACAAGGCCATGGTCCAAAGGCTCCGCATCAGGATGACCCGCATGTCCCGGGTGGACTCCTCCAAGTTCTATGGCGTTGCACTCATGGACGGCCAGCCCGGCACGGGAAACAATCTCCTGGATACGCGCTTCGAGCCTCCGCTCATCGTGATCGACCACCACCCGCTGCGCAAGATGTCGCTCCGTTCCAAATTCTCCGACATACGCGTCGATTACGGGGCCACCTCAACGATTGTAACGGAATACCTTGTCGCCGCGGGACTCACGCCGAGTCGATCCGTGGCCAATGCCCTCCTATACGGACTCAAAACCGACACCAAATCCCTTATGCGGGGCGCCTCCAAAGCTGATTTCTGTGCGTTCAACTATTTGTCGCCTCTGAGCAATCCTCGGGTATTGGCCTGCATAGAGAGGCCCCCCCTCTCGCAGGAGTACTTCGAGGATTACCTGAGGGGTCTCACTCAGACGACCATTTGCCGCGACGTGGCCATTTCCAACCTCGGGAAGACCAGGTCGGATTCCATCATTCCTGAGCTGGCGGACTTCCTCTTGCGGATCGAGGGAGTGACATCCACGCTGTGTATGGGGGAGAACAAAAACGTCCTCCTCCTCTCTTTACGAACCACTTCTCGAAAATTCAAAGCCGGCAACCTCATTCGAAGACTCGTGGGAGACGCCGGCTCCGGAGGCGGGCACAGAGAGATGGCCGGCGGCGTGATCCCCCTCTCGGGGCTATCCAAAGCACAAAAGCAAGAAATGACGGACAAGCTGGTCGCAAAGTTCCTCAAGCTTATCGAAAGACAGCACGTCACGCCGAAGCCCATTACGGAATCCGTCGGCAATAAATCCTGTTGAAAAATCGGTGATGCCTCGGGGCTTGCCCTGCAGTCAACCCTGCCGATGCGCCTTGGACGAATCGCGCCAAAGGGTGTGCGATTTGTGGGGGAGCTCCATCGATCGCGCAAAGCCGCCGGTCCCTCGGCGCAAAGCCCGCGCGGAGCCATGCGGGACATGTGGATGACGTGTTCGCCGAGATCGGCTCCCTATCAGGATTTTTCCAGAATCTGCCGGCGTCGGGGGTTTGAGGGAAAGCAGCATCCACCCCCTATTTCCAGGAAATGTTCGTATCGCGGCGGGTCGCTGAGGTACAACGAGCAGAGAAAACGATTGCCGTCCCATGTCAGAGCCGGACACGGTGAGGTGTAATGGCCGTACTTCATGGAGCCTATCCTGCACATCCGTTCCGAACAACAGAACGCACATCCCACGCACGGCACTGATTCGCCCGGTGCCACGTCACACTCCTCTTCTTTCTTGAGTGTCCGGCATTTCCCACCTACTCCCGATTAATCCACGCGTCTTCGCCGTCTTACCCGTTGCAAAGGGCAAGAAATGGGACGACGTACCATGGACGGCTCTGCTACAATAAAGCGCACGGTGGGGAAACACAACCCCCGTGTCGTGTCTATTCCAGCGACGTCGGGCAATAACGTCCGGAAGGCTCGGAGCAACTCGGATGTAACTCTCACGGGAACCGCGAACCCTTAGCCGCGGAGTCGCCCGGTCCATGGAAGGTCGGTCATCATGAAGGCAAGATGTATGGTAGTTATGTTCGTTGTGGCGGTTGCCTTGTTTGCTCTCGGTAGAGATGCGGTGGCGCAGTCGTTTCTCTTCAAGAAGATCCCGGCCTCCGAGATCGACAAGGCACAGGTGAAAGACGCCCAACGCATCGTGAGTGCCCTGTACGAGAAGTGGCAAGCCGGCACCTTCGAGCCTGTTTCGGACCGATTCACGGCCGAGATGAAAAAAGGGCTGACTCCCGAGCTTCAGGAGCAGTCGTTCGGCCAAATCAAGGGGATGTTCGGGGACTACCGCGGCATGAAGCTCGTGGAAGCATTGACCGCTCGTTTTCTTCTCCCGCGAGGCACCATATACCGTTTCAAGGGATCGTACTCGAAAACATCGCAGCAGCCCGAGATCCGGGTAGTGTTCGACTCGGACGGCAAAGTGTCGGGTCTCTGGCTCAAACCCTGGAAGGACGAGATTCAGTAGTCGAGATTCGATCGAGACTTGAGGCTATAGACGTTTGTAGGGGCTGGTTTCAAACCTGCCCTGCATCGTGTCATTCCGCAAATAGTCGGTCTAGGAGCGAATATGCAGGAAAAACGGGATACTCTCCGCTGTCCTTGGGTGGACCCGACAAAAGCGGATTACGTCGCCTATCACGATAGAGAGTGGGGCGTGCCCGTCCACGACGACCGGCTCATATTCGAATACCTCATCCTGGAAGGCGCTCAAGCGGGCCTCAGTTGGTACACCGTACTGAAGAAACGCGAGAATTACCGCGTGGCTTTCGATGGCTTCGATCCTGAAAAGATTGCCGCGTACAATGAAGACAAGGTGATGGAACTTCTGGCCAACCCTGGAATCATTCGAAACCGGTTGAAAATACTTGCGTCGATCAACAACGCGCAACGGTTCCTCGATGTTCGGAAGGAATTCGGCAGCTTTGACGCCTACATCTGGAGATTTGTGGACGGACGGCCAATTGTCAACGAGTTTAGAGAGATGAAGGATTATCCAGCGACCAGTCGAGAGTCCGACGCCTTGAGCCGAGACCTGCGTCAAAGAGGATTCAAATTCGTCGGATCGACGATCTGCTATGCCCACATGCAGGCTACCGGAATGGTGAACGATCACAGCTTAAGTTGCTTCCGAAGACAGGAGATCATCGACGGGTACTGAGGGAAGCCGTCTCAGTCGGCGTAAGCATCCGGTAAATGACCTCAAAGGTTGTATTCTTCCGGGGTGTTGCAAGATAAGTGTGGAATCGCTGGAATTCAAACTTCTCGGAAACTAGTGTAACGTTCTCGAATTAAGAGTAGTATTGGGTGCCAAAAAAGGCTTTCAATTACTGGACATCACCGGGCGATATTGCCACTCTAACTTGCAGAACGTGACACTAGGTGCCAGCAATGCCAATCTCTGACAAGACGAGGAAGTTGCTCTGGGGACGTTGCGGAAACAGGTGCGCAATCTGTCACCACGAGCTCGTTATCAACGCCACACCAGCGGATGACGATTCAGTCGTCGCAGAAGAATGCCACATCGTCTCGGGAAAGAAGGGGGGACCTCGTCACGATCCGAGTTTCCCTGCCGACCAGTTGGATGAACAAGAGAATCTGATTCTATTGTGCCGAGTCCACCACAAGATGGTCGATGATCAGCAAGATACTTATACAGCCGAAGACCTCCGGCGGCTGAAAGCGAATCATGAAAATTGGGTCTCTGCAGCACTTTCGGCGCGTGAACAAGCCCAAGAACCTCGAATCCGTAGGGTCAAAGACAACATTCCGCATTACCTTTTCCGTCTGACGTCAGGTCAGGACATCACGAACATTGTCGGTGAGGCGTGTGGGTTTTCGTTCGAGCACGATGAACCGGCGTCAAAGGAGGAGAATGAGATCATCGGGGAATTTCTGCAGGAAGCGCAAGATTGGGGTGACTTGTGGTCCGGTCTTGAAGCCGGCGAACGGGTCAACGGCACATACAGAATGAGTACCCTACTACGGAATCTTGAGGAGAATGGATTTTGGGTATTCGGGGCGAGAGAGGTTCAGAGATTGGAGGGCGGAGTCCGAACTCCGTCCCCATTTCCGGTTGCGATCCTCAGAGTGATCCGTTCCACAAGTACGGAACTAATCAGTGTGGATCTCAGAGGCAAAAGAGGACGGGCGAAAGCCTGAGCCACGAAAGACACAACCAAAGAGCGAAGAGAAGAGTCGCCTGAATGAAGTTTGGTGTGATCGTCGACAAGTGCCTGAATCTATGGAACTCTGTACCACACTTGATTCGTGATTTTAGTAAGGCGTTGTAACTGTCTTAGCTTATGGTTGGAGTGCTGCCCCTGATGGGGCCCTGAGGATTCTTTGAGATGGGAATAGGCAGACGGGAATGGACAGCAACCGGTTGCAAAATGGCGAGTCCCTGTGCGAAGTTGCCGTTTCTCTGGGCAGGTCGGTATTGCGTTGCAAGGCCTGGATAAAAGGGTTACCGAGGTTTCCGATTGATTGGTTTGGTGTGACGATGACTAGCGGAGGAGGTGCAGAATCACATGTGGAGTGTCTTTAACCTAGATTTTGCAAGCTCCGTTTTTGCAAGAGATTCACAGGGTCGGCGTTTCAAACCGAACCCCCTTTTCCAGAAATGGTGCTACGCAGAGCTACGGTGGTGGCACGCAGCGGGTTGACTGTGGTCCCGGATAGCCAGA
>JBGSJS010000028.1:0-6033 GCA_041741735.1 Desulfomonilaceae bacterium
GATCGAAAGGCGATAGCCGCGGCAGAAGCAGCGATCAAACAGGCGGAAGCAGCGATGGAGACGACCCGGATCAATCTGGGTTACACCAAGATCACCGCGCCCATCTCCGGCCGGATCGGCAGATCCAGCGTCACCGTGGGCGCGATCGTGACGGCCTATCAGCCCCTGGCCCTGGCGACGATTCAACAGATGGACCCCATTTACGTGGATGTGCCCCAATCCACCACGGAGCTTCTCCGATTGCGGCGTCGCCTGGGGGACCACCGCCTCCACCAAAATGGAACGAACCAGAACACGGCCGGCCTCATCCTCGAAGACGGCAAGGCATATTCATTGAAGGGGACGCTTCAGTTTCGCGACATCACCGTCGATCCCTCAACCGGTTCCGTCGTGCTGCGAGCTGTGTTTCCCAATCCTGAAGGGGTTCTGCTACCGGGCATGTTCGTCCGGGCGGTAGTGAAAGAAGGAACAAACGAGCGGGCTATCCTCGTGCCTCAGCAGGCAGTCTCGCGGGATCCGAAGGGGAATCCCATCGCGCTGATCGTGGACGCGGAAGGTAAGGTTCAGCAGAGGATGCTGACCCTCGATCGCGCCATCGGCGACAAGTGGCTCATCTCTTCAGGACTCTCATCCGGGGATCGGGTGATCGTCGAGGGAGTGCAGAAAGTCAGGCCCGGAGTTTCCGTGAAGGTTACCCAATTTGATGCCGCTCGGAAAACCAATGCGGAAGCCATGAATACGACCCGGCCGGCCGAAAAGGCCAATTGAGGGAGGCGCACATTGTTATCGAGATTCTTTCTGGATCGGCCGGTATTTGCGTGGGTTATTGCCATCATTATGATGGTGGCCGGATGCCTGGCAATCTATAATTTGCCTATTTCACAGTATCCGCCCATTGCTCCGCCATCCATTGCCATCGACTCTTTTTATCCCGGTGCTTCTGCGGAGACCGTTGAAAACAGCGTGACGCAGATCATCGAGCAAAAGATGACCGGTTTTGACAAGATGCTGTACATGTCCGCCACCAGTGATTCATCCGGCGCCTCCAGCATCGAGTTGACCTTTGCCGCGGGAACCGATCCCGACCTCGCGTGGGCCCAGGTGCAAAACAAGCTCCAGTTAGCCATGGCCAGCCTACCGGAGGTGGTCCAGAAGCAGGGAGTGAAGGTTAGTAAATCGACACGGAACTATCTGATCGTGGTGGGGCTGGTCTCGGAAGACGGCAGCATGGACGGCAATGATTTAAGAGACTACGCACAATCGAATATCGAGAAGGTTTTGGCACGAGTGCCGGGGGTGGGGGAAGTGACGACTTTCGGCACCCAGTATGCCATGCGGGTCTGGTTGAACCCGGACAATCTAACGAATTACCGCCTGACGATAGCTGATGTGATCACTGCGCTTCAATCCTACAACGTGGAGGTTTCCGCGGGACAGTTCGGCGGGACTCCGGCGGTTGAAGGTCAGCGTTTGAACGCTTCCATAGTTGTCCAGAGCCTTCTCAAAACCCCTGAGGAGTTTTCCGCCATCCCCATCCGAATAAATCCCGACGGCTCAGTCGTGCGGATCAAAGACGTGGGACGGACGGAATTGGGCACCGAAGTCTACGATATCGTGTCGTATCACAATGGCAAACCGGCCGCCGCGCTGGCCATCCGACAGGCTGCCGGAGCAAATGCACTGGATACGGCCGATGCGATCAAGAACAAGTTGAAGGAGTTGGGCCAGTTCTTTCCCCCGGGAATGAAGGTCGTGTACCCGTATGACACGACCCCCTTTATCAAGGCGGCCATCGAAGAGGTGGTCAAGACGCTTCTTGAGGCGATCCTGCTGGTCTTCGTGGTTATGTATCTGTTCCTGGGCAACATCCGGGCCACCCTGATTCCGACGATAGCGGTGCCGGTGGTACTCCTGGGGACTTTTGCGGTTCTCGGGCTGTTCGGGTACTCCATCAACATGCTGACGATGTTTGCAATGGTGTTGGCCATCGGCCTTTTGGTAGACGATGCCATTGTCGTGGTGGAGAACGTGGAAAGGATCATGCACGACGAAGGTCTCTCGCCCAGAGAAGCCACCGCGAAATCGATGGACGAAATAACCGGTGCGTTGATCGGGATCGGGCTGGTGCTCTCCGCCGTGTTTGGCCCCATGGCCTTTTTTGCCGGCTCCACCGGCGTCATCTACCGTCAGTTCTCCGTGACGGTCATCGCCTCCATGCTTCTTTCCGTTGTTGTGGCGCTCATTCTGACACCGGTTCTCTGTGCATCCCTCATCAAACCGGTGGCACCAGGGCATGAAGAGTCGGAGAATGCGATCTCTTTCCTTCGCCCATTTTTCCGATGGTTCAATCACTCCTTCTTTCGAGGCCGAGACTTCTACTTGAGAGTCGTCGGGTATACTCTTTCCAAGAGGCTGCGATTCCTGTTTGTCTTCCTATTGATCGTGGTCGCCATGGCATACCTGTTTCAGCGGATGCCCACTGCCTATCTCCCTGATGAAGACCAGGGGCTCCTCTTTGTCCAGGCAATGCTCCCGGCAAACTCCACCCTGGAGCAGACCGAGAAGGTCCTCGAACAGGTCAAGGACCATTTTCTTGGTAAGGAAAAGGACGCTGTGGAGTCCATAATGACCATATCCGGTTTCAGCTTTTCCGGCAGGGGACAGAACGTGGGGTTCGGATTCGTCAAGCTCAAGGACTGGAAGCTTCGGGACCGGCCCGATCTCCGGGCCGACGTTGTGGCCGGAAATGCCATGAAAGCCTTTTCAAAGATCCGCAACGCGATGGTCTTCGCTTTTCCTCCGCCGGCGGTCATCGAAATGGGCCAGGCCAAGGGTTTTGATTTTCAGTTGCAGGATCGCGGAGGGATCGGCCATGCCAAGCTGATCGAGGCTCGCAACCAGCTCCTGGGAATGGCCATGAGAGACCCGCTATTGACCAAGGTCAGGCCCAACGGCCTGGAGGACGTCCCCGAGTACCGGGTGGATGTGGATTGGGAAAAGGCGGGCGCCCTGGGGCTTCCCATTACCTCCGCCCACAACACCATCTCGGCGGCCTTCGGCAGCGCCTATGTCAATGATTTTATTCAAGCCGGACGGGTCAAGCGGGTGTATGTACAGGCAGACGCGCCTTACCGCATGTTGCCCAAGGATTTGGAAAAACTCTATGTGCGCAACTCAGCCGGGAAGATGACTCCTTTTTCTTCGTTTGCAACAGGGCATTGGACTTCCGGCTCCCCCAAGCTTGAGCGCTACAACGCTTTTCCATCCATAAATATCTGGGGTGAGCCTGCACCCGGTAGGAGCTCCGGTGAGGCGATGCAGGCCATGGAAGAATTTGTCACGAAACTACCCAGAGGAGTCGGCTTCGATTGGACCGGAATGTCTTACCAGGAGCGTATCGCAGGCTCTCAGGCGCCTGCGTTGTACGCTTTTTCCATGCTTGTGATCGTCCTTTTTCTGGCAGCACTCTATGGAAGCTGGACCCTGCCCATTTCCATTGTGCTCGCGTTGCCTCTCGGGGTTATCGGCGGTGTGCTGGCCTCTTCCTTCAGAGGCCTACCCAATGATGTCTATTTCCAGATCGGTTTGCTCACCACCCTGGGACTAACCACCAAGAACGCGATTCTGATCGTCGTATTCGCCAAGGCAAAACTGGAAGAGGGGATGGGGTTGATCGAGGCTACTCTGGAAGGGGCGAGATTACGATTTCGCCCGATCGTCATGACCTCGCTGGCCTTCGGCTTCGGCGTACTCCCCCTTGCCCTGGCAACCGGCCCGGGGGCGGGCGCGCAAAAGGCGATCGGCACCTGCGTTCTGGGCGGAATGATCACGGCAACATCGCTGGCGATCTTCTTCATTCCACTCTTTTATGTTGTGATTTACCGGACATTTGGAAGGAAGAAACAAGGGCGGGCACAGACGGCCGCTTCGTCTGACGGGAATCTCCCGTAGGAGCTATGACGGGAATCGACAGCCATTTCTTCCAAGAGCAATGCGGCTGAGAGCCGACCCTCATACCATTTCGCGATTCAACAGCTCATTCGGATGGCATGTCTCTTCCGCTGCCAACGGCAAGCCCGACTTGGTTTCAGAGAAATGCCGTCCGCGTCGTGGAGTCACATTCTTAATTGCAAAATGGTATCAGGTGCATGGAATAAGCAACATATTTGCGAGATGGATTACCGAGACTCAGGATTGGCCTCGAGTACCGGTCCAAATGAAATATTGAGGTGTAGTCCGGATGCAAGAACACTGTTCGGTCGCGTCAAGGAACGAGGTAGGATTTGTTCTCGCAGCCTTCGCATTCAGACGGGAAGTCGCCTGAAAGGACTCGTTGCCTGAACTCAACGGTTAACGGATCGTTCCATATCTCTGAAAAGGTTCTATCAAGGAGGTTCCCGTATACTTTATTCTTTCTGTTCATGCGGTAGCCGGGGGCCATCATGTGACAGGGGAGAACCTCACCGTCGGGACGCACAACGGCCCGTTCCATGAACAGGCATTTCTCTTCAACGGCCCCCTTCAGGGCGGGCAAGAATACGTTCATGCCGAATTCTTTTCCAATGCTCCGCGCTTCGTCGAATTGCGGGACAAGCACGCTCAAATCCAGGTCGGCGAATTTACCGGTTTGGGAATCAATGCAGCGGCTGAAGGTAACGCTCTCAACTCCCAATTCTCCGGTCAATCGGATGAAGGCAGCTATTTCCCGAATGTTTGAGTCCATGAGGACGAAATTCATCATGAGGCGGGGCTTTCGGTTCCCGCCGGATTTCCTCAGAGCAGCACAATCCTTGATGTTCTCGAGAACCCGGGAAAACTCTGCGCCTATCCTTATCGACTCGTACGTTGTTCGGGAGGCTCCGTCCACGGAGAAATAGATAAAATCCGGCCCCGCGTCCAGAATCTCGGCGGCCCGCGCCTTGTCCAGCAGGGTAGCGTTCGTCGAGAAGCCGATTTCGGCCTGTGGAGACATCGCAGACTTGAGACGGCGTATCAATTCGGCCATTTTGGCGTACAAAAGAGGCTCACCCAATCCCTGGAGCAGAATACTGCTCGCTCGCGGTGCTTCAGCGATAAGCATTTCCAGGACTGCCGGATCGATGTCCGCCTCAACAACATCGTGGGTGCTCTGACGGGGACACATGCCGCACTTGAGGTTGCATCGGTCCGTGACCGGTATGTTGAAGCCTTTGAAGGGCACATCTTCCGTCCCTCGCACAACCAACAGGAGGTGCTCCTGAACGGACAGCATGTGCGGTTGATCTCCCGCGTTTTCCCAAAGCGAGATGTGCAGCTTGCAGTACCCCGGTTCCTCGATAGGACTCACTTTAATGCGGTGAAACACGATCGGTTGGAAGAGACGCGTAATTCTTATGGTGCCTCGTATGAGGTCGATGTCGAACTTTATCTCGCGTCTTCGAATGTGCTTCAGTGGAATATCCCACCATCCATAGTGCCGTTTCAGGTGGAGTGGTCCCACGAGCGGATACATGTCGAATCTCAGGAAATGGCGGTCCGAGCCTATGAGAGCGGGGTCTGCAATTTTCAGCAAGCCCTTGGCCGTTCCCTGTATTCTGTAAGGCAATTCAACCGAATAGCGGCGACTGCGTTGTTCCCCGGTCCCTGTGGGATCAGAATCGGTCATTGACTACCTCTCAAGAAACGGCACCAAATCTGTAAACATCCCTGCGATGCCCGACGCGCCGTATTGTAATTCCAAAGGTCTCATTATGCACGATGCCGGGAGAGCGGACAAGTCTTCAAATCCGAGGGGTCGCTACCAAGCAAGGGACGGCGTTGTCGTCAAACAATCGGCAGCGGTGCTTCAGCGGGGAAGCGCAGCCGGGGTTGTGGGAAAATGAAGTCGCAACAGCGATCTTTACTCAATCTTTAACCCATCTTCTACAGTTGTTGGCGTTTTTCGGGGTCCGGAAGGAGTTAAGTTGTTGAAATAAGGAAGTGAGGTTTCTTTCAGAGTTCAAAACATGGTGCCACGTATGCAGTAAATAGTGCTTGACATGAGCGCCATCATCG
>JBGSJS010000029.1:0-4437 GCA_041741735.1 Desulfomonilaceae bacterium
CCCTTGAGGATCTCGGAATTGAGCCTACCGGCCAGTCTGGGGGCCGAAATACCAAAGCAGATCCCGAAGTTCACCTGTTTAGCCAGATCACGATCAATGCTGAGCAGACGGGCCGTCTCTCCGTGTACGTCTCCTCCTTCATTGAAGAGCCTCAAGAGCCCTTGGTCTCCGGAGAGGTGAGCCAGAATGCGCAGTTGTGCCTGCGAATAGTCGGCCTTGATGAGTACGTGGCCGGGGGCAGGCACGAATAGATAACGCAGGCGACGGCTCACGTTCTGCACCGCGGGCTGTCTGGCGTAGATCCGGGAAGTACCTGAACGAGTCTGGCCCCACACCGGATGAATCCTTTGCCTTCCCTCTGCCATGCTCAGGAACGCAACATCCTGATGCATTTGTCGCCAGTCCAAGAGAGCCTGCACGCCGGGATAATGGAGAGCGAGTTCTTCCAGAAGGGGCGTGCTCACCTTCTGGGCCATGTACACGTAAGGATTGTCGAACCGCACTCCCTTCTTGATCAGGAACCTGAACACCTGCTGGTCAGAGGAAAGATCCAACGGTATGCCTTCCGTGATCCTTTCAGCTAAGGATTCCAACTCTGGCCGTAGCTGTCGTAGTTCCGCGTGCGCTCTATCACCGTCAACTCCGATACCTGTCCGCCGCATACTGTCCAGAACGTGCATGAGTGGGAGTTCCACCCGGCGGCACAGGTTGAACAAATCTCGATCCATCTTCGAGGGAAGGGCCTCGGCCAAGTGGAAGATTGTACGGGCATCACGTACCAGGACCTCATGAAGAGCGGTAACGGTTCCCTTGTTTCTCACCTCCACAGCCATGTGCGGGTAATCCTCGCCCAGGAACTCATGAGCGACATGTGTCAGACTGAGACCTTCAGCTTCTTCTCTACCGGCATCAGGGTTGAGCAGATAGGCCATGAGCTTCGTTTCGGTCACGAGGTCGAGGTCCAACTCAGAATTTCCGGTACTGAGGAACTCCCATATCCGTTTGAGTCCATGTACGGCTATCTTCGTGCGGACAGGATGATACAGCAGTCTTGCTATGGGGTCGAACTCTACCTCGGGGAATTCTATACAACCCTGATCTCCAGAAGCGTTGTAGAATCCAGCCATTGCCGTATGACCCAGTATTAAAGAAGCTGAGAGAGCTATGAGTTGTCCTCTACCCAGTAGCTCTTCAACCTCTTGGATCTTATTAAGAATCTTGAAGTCTACCACTTGATAACCTCAGGGTCGTATTCTACCTTCAGAGAGAAATTCAAGAGTAATAATAAACCTCTATGAAGAGTGGCAACCATTCAAGGAAGATCTATAATCATACTCAGGCTGGCGGGCCACCATCAGGGAGGGGCTGGGTTGAGTGCAACCCTCTGGTTACATACTACATGCATATGTACTAATTGGTATGTGAAAGGACTTCTCGTAGTACCCGCCTACAAGAACTCTCTCATACCGCCAAGTTGAAGTACCCGCCTAATACTTCACCCCTTCGACCCGAATCCGTTTGATCTTTCCTAGCTTTTCCCTTCCCACCTTCACAAGTCCCATTTCCTGAAGCTGTTCTCGGTAGCTTGCCGCCGTGGTCTTGCTTACCCCCAGAGCCTCTCCTAACTCCGCGTCCGTGACACTGAGTTTCTCTTTCGTATTCCGAGCCGTTTCCTCCTGCACCATCAACAGCCATAGGTAAGCCTTGGCTGCGGCGTTCTTAATGCGGAACAGGTTCCCGATGATCTTCTGGCTGAGAAAGGCCTGCTCCTCGTCGAACATCCTCCCATGCCAGGGCACCAAAGGACAACTCCGAATAAGCTGCGCGGCCTCTCGGATAAAGGCTTCTACATGCTGATGACGCATGTTGGGGTAACGGGCCATCAGGTCATAGAGAGCTTGTTTGGGGACAGCGTAACGGTAACCCTTGACCGGCACAGTTCCCGCTGACTCAAATGCCTGGAGCTTCACTCCGAACCACTTCCCTACGATACTCATGGCTTGAGCCAATCCGCACGCCTCGAAAAGATCGACCAGGCTGTAGATGTCCACGGGACTGATTCGCCGTGGGTTCTTCTGATGGAGCTTGCACCACCGCCGTTCACAGAGCAAAGACCTACAGGAGAAGCCCACCTGAGATCGGAAGATCCCGATCCTCAGAGCCGAGTCATACCACTCGTGCGTGTCCCGAACCTCAATGTGTTGTGGGTTGCCGTGCTCGTCCTCCGCTACGCGGTAACGCATGCGTCTCTGGAACTTGCGGACCAAGCAATCGAACCACAGGGAAGGCCCTTCCAGTATATGGTGCTGGGCGTAGCGATGGCGGAGGAAATCCTTTGTGGGGAAAAGCTGGTCCCAGTGCTTGAGGACCTGGGGGCTGAGCCGTCCTTTGTCGTCCACCGGAGGCATTGCAGGTTCCCATTCAACAGGAAAAGGCTGTTCCTCGGGCACAAAGGAGTTGAAAGTCCGGCCATACTCGTGCCATATCTCCATCATGCGGGTGCGCTGGGCGTTGAGTTCCTCTTCGTCACTCATGGGGCAACTCTCGCTGAGGTGATCCCGGCAGTCTACCACACCATCCGACCTACTCGTGAGATTCGTTCGAAAAGGCACCTGAGACGCGATCTGAGCGACGTTCCTAAACGGGGTAGGTTGGGTATGGTCGTTTTTCCAACTTTTGGGATGAGATAGCATGACAGAGCCTTATAGAGCCATTAATCCTGTTCTGAGATGAAAGGCACAGCGATGCCGTCGATCAACTCAGCGCCTTGCCTCTAAATGAGGCCCCCCAGCACGTGCTCGCCGGAGCCAAAGCAACGTTCATGTCGCTGTTTGTCCCCGTTGTCCAGACTCACGAAAATCCCGAATTATTCATGATGCCAATATCATTGACGGTTCTGACAAAGTACCCCATAATTCTCCTCTGGATTTTCGCAAAAATAGGAAAAAACGGCGGGTGGTTTTCGAGGCAATTTCACAACCGATGGCAATGACAGGGTAATAAATTGTTCACGGGGAGAGTTGGATCTGTGTACTATATACAGGGCGGCCGCAAGAAGATGATAGACTTCCCAGCGTAGAAAATACCGCTGAGGGCCGAGGACGATCAAGAGAGGAATCACTGTGAAAAAGGGCAAATCCCCCCAAAAACTTCTCAGCAGACAAGAGCTGTTGGAAGCCACGGGCCTGTCGTCGAAGGCTCTGAAACAGTATGAGGAGGCGGGTTACGTTGCCGCTGCGGAGGTCAAGGACGGCGTCAAATACTATACCGAGGAAACCTCCGAGTTGATCCAAGCCATGACACGGTGCTTGGGTAGATGCGCCAATCTACAAGAAGCCCACCACATAGCGCTTCAGGGATTGGCACAGAAAGAGAGAAGAGGCAGAGAAGCGGAATCCGCGCAGCTTCAATTCATCGATCCGACAAAAGTCAAGCTCCACACCAGATTTGAGGGGCTTCTCCGCATCGATGAAGACTTGGCAGAGAATCTCTCTGCCGACATGGCTGTGGGGGGCTACTTTCACTCCCAACCTATCGTCTTGGCCACCTGGCCGGGGCAGGAGGAGCCCGTGCTCATTGATGGCCATACCCGTCTTCGAGCCGCCACTAAGGCAGGTGTCCCAAAGATCCCCTACGTGGTCGAGAAATTCCGCGACATAGACGGAGCCCTGGAATATGTCGCCAAGGTTCAAACCCAGCGCAGGCCCACAGACGACTGGGTGCGCTATCAATTGATCTGCGAGATTGACAGTCTGATGGATCGGGGAGGAGATCGTAGGAGCGAACAGGCAAAATCAAAAAGCTCTCAAGAGCCAATTGAAACTAAATATGCAAACTCGGCGGAGAGGACCGCAGCTCTCACCGGCACCAGCCCAGCTACGGTCAAACGCGCTCGACGAATAAATAGGGACGGCTGGCCTTCGCTGCTGGAGGCCATGCAAAATCGTGAGATGACAATAACTCAGGCCGAAAAGGCAATTGCCGAGAAAGCCAAGACCGGGCCGATAACGGAAGAGGAGCTACAGGTCGAAGAGAATAAAAAGCCTATGGTTCAACTGACAGATGCGAACTTCGAGGTATTGGAGCAGTTGGACGAAACCGTCCATTATCACGTGAACAAAGCGGTGCGGATGTATATTCGTGGGCTTCAGAAAATGGGGCGCTTGCCAAAGGAATAATAATTCAGTGCCGACGAAATAATTATTGTCGGGCCGAGTCGCAGAAAAATAGTATAAATAACGCCCTGAATACTTAATTTCATCAGTAAACTACGTGAGTTGTGTTTGTGTACTATTACCCATCTTCTACAGTTGTTGGCGTTTTTCGGGGTCCGGAAGGAGTTAAGTTGTTGAAATAAGGAAGTGAGGTTTCTTTCAGAGTTCAAAACATGGTGCCACGTATGCAGTAAATAGTGCTTGACATGAGCGCCATCATCAC
>JBGSJS010000030.1:0-31330 GCA_041741735.1 Desulfomonilaceae bacterium
CATCCGTAACGTACCGTTCGACGCGACTGCGTGATCTGATTCGGGTTGGGCGGGATCAAATTCCTGGTGCCACAGATTTGCTATACCCTAATAACATATTGAAACTAACTAGCTTTTCTTAGTTCACTGTAGAAGATGGGCATGGGCAGAGGTCCGGGTTAAACATACGACGGATGTACCTGTTTCCTAATGCTCGGCGCGGTTATTCATTTGAAAGAATGTTATGAGCGGCCCATCCGATTGATTCCGCAACCACAAAGGTGGTGGTTTGCCTCCAAGCCGGTCCGTCTACTCGAAATGCTCCGCAATGAATGCCGTGGTGAAATCCCCTTCGCAGAATTTGGGATGCTCCAGTATCTTCAGATTGGCAGGAATAGTGGTCTTTATCCCCTCTATCTGAAATTGTTGCAACGCCTCGACAAGCCGTTCTCGTGACTCGTTGCGGTCGCTTCCCCAGGCGATCACCTTTGCCAGCAGAGGGTCGTAATAGGGCGGAACCGAGCAGTTCTCCCGCAGTGCGTGGTCCACTCTCACATGACCGTTGGTATCGGGCAACCGGAGGTGGGCTATCTTTCCCGGAGAGGGGAGGAAGGTCTCGGGATCTTCCGCGTAGACTCTGGCCTCTATTGCATGACCTTCGATTCGGACATCTTCCTGGCGGAAGCTCAATGCTTGATCCGAGGCTATTTCCAATTGACACCGCACGATGTCGGTATCCGTCAGCATCTCCGAGACCGCGTGCTCGACCTGGAGTCTCGCATTGACTTCCATAAAATAATAGTGTCCGTCGGTAGAGCGAAGTCCTTCCAGCGTACCTGCTCCGCGATAATTCATTCTTCGCACCAAACGCCGGGAGTACTCGAAGAGGAGCTCTCGCTCCTCCTGCTTAATGATGGGAGACGGTGCTTCCTCTATAATTTTCTGATGTCTCCGTTGAATGGAGCATTCCCGCTCGCCGAGAAGGACACAATTGCCGTAATTATCGGCTACAAATTGGATCTCAATATGTCTGGATTGCGGCACGAACCGCTCGATGTAACAGGCCGGCGATCCGAAGGCCATGTTTCCGATGCTGCATGCTCGCTTGAACGCATTCTCCACCTGGTCCTCGGAATCGACCCTCTCTATCCCTTTGCCGCCCCCGCCTTTATCCAATTTGAGCAACAAGGGGTAGCCGTTTCCGCGGCCGAACTCGACAATATCATTCACCCCGTGAACCGGGTCGAGGGTCCCGGGGACAAAGGGAACCCCCTCGCTGTCGGCTATGTGCCTGCACGCACATTTGGAGCTGATGGAGGTCATCACCTCCGGTGACGGGCCGACCCAGACAAGACCGGCTTTCGTCACCGCCCTGGCGAATATAGCCCGCTCGGAGAGAAAACCGTACCCGGGATGTACCGCATCCGCTCCGGTTGCTTTTGCGGCCTGAATAAGCGCATCAATATTGAGGTAGCTCTGCAAGGGATTGGACGGGCCGATGTGAACGCTCTCATCAGCCGCTTCCAGATAGGCCGCTCCCTTGTCCGCCTCCGAATAGACCGCAACCGTGGCTATGCCCATTTCTTTGCAGGTACGGATTATTCTCGCTACAATTTCTCCCCGGTTGGCTATGAGCAATTTCCCGATCATCAGCTAGTCTCCACTGGTTACTTCAAGCATCACCATGGGATTGCCCACGTCGAGCTCGTCCCATTCCTTTGAGAGGACCTTGGTAACCGTTCCGTCCCATTCCGAATTGACCGAGATCTCGGTCTTCATGCAATTGATAACGGCCACTTCCTGGCCTTTGGTCACGCTCTCTCCCACAGCAACCACCACACGGGCGCAAAGTCCCGGCACTGGCGCATTGACACTTTTTTCCATGACTATTTCCTTTCGGTGTAGTGCGAGCCGCTGCCTGCGGACCCGGGCAGTCATACGGCCGGGTCTCATTCCAGAGCGTCTTCCACAAAGAGCTTCTTCTGGTCTTCCCTCGCCTGTGTCGCCTCTTCCTGAGGGCAGGCCTGAAATTTTATGAAATCTCGCGACGGCGCTCCTTGGCCTACTTTCCAAAGATCCGCATTGATCACGCTCAAGGCGCACATGTAACCCCCGAGCGTCGGCCCGTCGGCAATAAGCAGCACCGGTGTGTTCCCGCAGATGTTCAGCGCACCCCGCATTGCATACCCATGATCGATGATATTGGAGGGATGGCTGCCGCCGACCCCGCCGTCAGGGCGGGCGAAGAAGCTGTCGGGCAACGCTTCGAGCCGATAAGCCGACCGATTGGACGTATGCTGGACCTTGAAAGAATGGCTGAAGAGGTACTCCATGCCTTCCACAGTGGCATAATCCGGGCAGGTGTTCGGTCCGGGAACCGCTCGGAGCGTCCACTCGCGGGAATACTCGGGAACCGTCTCTTTCTTGAGCTTCCGTCCCGCAAGGGCCTTCAGATCACGGGAAGGCTTGCCGAATTTCACCACATCGCCCGGTTGCAGCTTTCTTCCGTCAAATCCACCGTAGCTGCCGAAGATGCAGGTAGACTTGCTTCCAAGATATGGAGGGACGTCTATGCCTCCCGCAATCCCGACGTACCAGCGAAATCCGCTCGGCCCGACGTGGGAAAACTTTATTTTGTCTCCCTTCTTCACCTCGACGCTCTGCCACATGGGCATGGCCTCCCCGTTGAGAGACGGGGGATTGGGCGTTCCGGTAACCGCTATGACGCCGTCAGTACCAAATTCAGCCTCGAAGAAGCCTCCCGTAACCTCAAGCCCTGCTTCGCCCGCGGCATTGCCGACCAGAAGATTCGCGTATCCCAGGGCCACATTGTCGAAAGCACCGGAGGGAGCCATTCCTTTGCCGAGGAATCCCAGCCGACCCGGCCAATCCTCCACCAGTGTTTCTATTCCGCCATTGAGTATATTGAGCATGTTCTCTGTCTCCTTTCGTGAGATCACAGACGCGGAGCGTTCTTCAGGCCCGCTTCGCGCTTGGCGGCCAGTTCCGTAATCCCTTGCCGGACTTCGGTGGAGTTGTACCAGGCCATGTAATCCTTCACCACGATCTTGCCCTGTTCGATCCGGTATTCGTAATCCGTCTCGTTATGGACATGCTCGAAGATTCTGAGGACTTCGTCCTCGGTGACCTCGTGAAATCTCACACGGTCCGCGGGTCTGTAGAGGAACGGCACGTCCTTGAAGATCGGATGTTTCTGACTGAACTGGAATGTCGGAATGGTGCGGCCGAAAAGCTGATATCCGCCGCCGGTGGGAGTGGTGTACGTGAAAACACACGGCCCGCCGATTCCTGCGGCCCCTTCGGGAGTCCAGGTCCGGGGAGGGTTGTACTTGGGTACCACCAGAGCGCAGCGGGGATCCACGGGCCAGAGAAATGCCCCACCCGGCCAGAAGCCTCCGCCGCTATTGAACCAATCGGTGCCGAGGAACATGTCTTTGGCTTGTTGGACGGAAACACCGTTACACAGAGCGATGTACTCCAAATTGTGCCCGTTCATGACGTTGGGGGATTCGGGACGGACCTCCTTAAGATACTTTGCAATGGCCTTCCTCGTCTCGGAATCCTCAAACGCGAGCGGCAGATGAATGACTCTGGACTCCAGCACCACATCGTCGATGGTGGGCATGGAGTTTTCCGCTTCTTTGATCTGTTCGATGAGCGTCGAAACCTTCAGCACGGCAGGATCGAAATGGAAAAGGTTCGTCCGCAGTCCGGGAACCGTTTCGATCAATCCCGTCAGCTTCTTGGCGTGGATGATGTCGTTCACGGCCAGCATGCGGAATGAGTCCTGCAAAGCCGCACGTTGCTGCCTGCCGTACTCCACCTGGAGGAAGCCGTCCCCTGCCTGCCTGAAGAGAACCTCCAGCCTCGATTCCGTTTCGGGCATGGTGTCGAGTATTACCTCGAATGTCTGTCCGGTCATGTTCTCCTTCTCCCATCTATTACGTTGAGCCCTGATTGCCTTACCGGGACGGCCTCGCCCGGTCTGTTTCACGTGACGAAGCTGTCAGGACTTGCCGACTTCGATCAATGCTTTCTCCAATATGTCCAAACCCTCTTCCAATTGCTCGTCGGTGATGACCAGAGGCATCAAGGTTCGGATGACATTGCTGAATCTCCCGCATGTGAGCACAATCAGACCGTGCTCGTGGGCATAGGCTACGATCTTCTTGGCCTCTTCCGCAGCCGGTTCCTTGGTCTTGCGGTCCCGAACCAGCTCCAGCGCCCGCATGGCGCCCAGTCCCCTAACATCTCCCACGATGGGGTACCGCTCCTTCATCCTCTCCAGCCGGTCTTTTAAGATGCCTCCGATATGCTCGGCGCGACCGCTCAAGTCCTCTTTCTCGACGAAATCGAGAACCGCGAGAGCTGCCCTGCACGAAAGGGGGTTACCCGCGTACGTTCCGCCAAGGCCGCCGACCTGAGGCTCTTCCATCATTTCCGCCCGGCCGGTGACGGCAGCAAGAGGCAACCCCCCGGCGAGTGATTTCGCGGTAATGACAAGGTCCGGAGCCACCCTGTAATGCTCCATCGCGAAAAGCTTGCCCGTCCGACATATGCCGGTCTGAATCTCGTCCGCGACGAAGACGATGCCGTTCTTCTTGCAGATCTCGGCGAGTATGGAAAAGTATTCCGGCGGCGGAACGACAAAGCCTCCTTCACCGAGCACCGGCTCGGCCACGAGGGCTGCAGTCTGCTCCGCGGCCACCTGGTTCACGAAGAAAGGCTCCAGGAAATGGGCGCAGTGGAGTCCACAGCTCGGGTACGTGAGCCCGAAGGAGCATCGATAACAGTAGGCGTACGGCATTCGGTAGATTTCCGGAGCAAACGGGCCGAAGCCGAATTTGTACGGCTTGACCTTGCTTGTCATGGTCATGGTCAGCAGGGTTCGCCCGTGAAACGCATCTTCAAAGACGATGACCGCAGGCCGCCCCGTGTGGCGTCGGGCCACCTTCACCGCATTTTCCACACCCTCGGCGCCGCTGCTGACAAGGAGCGTTTTCTTCTTGAAATCTCCCGGCGTCAGTTTGTTGAGTTTTGCAGCAAGCTCCAGGTACGGCTCATACATGACGATATGGAAACAGGTATGCAGGAACCGGTCTGCCTGGTCCTTGACCGCTGCCACAACCTGTTCGTTGCAGTGTCCGACGTTGTTGACGCCGATTCCGCCGGCAAAGTCCAGGTACCGCTTCCCTTCAACATCCCAGATCTCGGCACCCTTGGCACGGGAAGCAAAGTAAGGGGTGACGTAAAACGGACCTTTGGGTACTTCCAAGAGCCGCTCTTCCAGAAGAGCGGGATTCGTTTTTTCGCTCAACTCAAAACTCCTCTCCGTCATCGACACGTTAGGCGTGTGTCACCAGCTTCGAAAAATGGGCCGGCAGAGTTCCGGCACCTGTGAAAATCGTCGGTATCGGTGGACCGGTGAAATCAGAGCGGCGGTGCCGCTACGACATCACCGTTGTGCTCGAGGATCCCTCTCACCGCTTTGACAATACTCAAGGCACCGGGCGTATCGGCATGGACGCATACGGAAGTCCCCTCTATGCCGATCTCGTTGCCGTCCTCGCTCTTCACCCGTCCATCCTTCACCATTCGGAGCACTCGATCGGCAACCTGCACGGGGTCGTGGGCGCCATGGTGTCGAGTGATCACCAAATTTCCTTCAGAGTCGTACCCAAGGTCCGCGTAGAGCTCGAAGACCGTGCGTACGCCCATCCCTTGGGCCACCGTGGCTACCACGCCTTTCTTCATGATGTAGAGGTAGAGACTCGGGTCCAGGTCCTTGATGGCCTGACAGACTGCCTGGGCTACTTCTTCACGGCGATGCACCATGCCGTACAGGGAGCCGTGCGGCTTCACATGATGGAGGCGCAGCCCCGCTGCCTCAACAAAGGCTTTCAGAGCGCCCATTTGATACATGACATCGCAATAGACTTCGTCGGGGGTCAGGTTCATTTCCCGCCGTCCGAATCCCTGCAAGTCGGGAAGCCCCGGATGTGCACCAATGTGAACCCCGTACTGCTTTGCGAAGCCCACGGTCGTCTTCATTACCGAAGAATCGCCTGCGTGAAAGCCGCAGGCCACGTTCGCGGCACTGATGTACTCCATGAATGCTTCATCATTGCCCATGGTATACATGCCGAAGCTCTCGCCCATGTCGGCATTCAGATCGATTTGCATTGACGTGCTCCTATCAGTTCCTCTCGCGTTTTCGTCCCTGCTCATGCGGATAATCTCTCTTCCGGCCCAATCTATCAATCCGTCGTTTCCGACCGTGTTCTTTATCGGCCTTTCATGGAAAGCCGGAATTGATCCATAACCACGGCGAAAATGAGGAGGCCGCCCATCACCACCATCTGCAGGTACGAGCTGATGTTCATGAGGTCCATGCCGTTCCTGATCACCACGATGAGAACGGCTCCGAAAATAGCCCCGATTACGCTCCCCTCCCCTCCCCTGAGGGATACGCCCCCGATGACAGCGGCCGCAATGGATTCCAGGGGGAGCGCGGCTCCGAGGTTGGGCTCTCCCGAGGCAACACGTGCCGTGAGCATCACGCCGGTGATGCCGGTGAGTGTTCCACAGAGAACGTAGGCAAGAGAAGCGTATTTCTTTACCGGGATGCCCGACAACCGGGCCGCTTCTTCATTGCCTCCAAGCGCATAAAAGTATCGCCCGACCCGTGTTCTGGTGAGAATGACGTAGATCGCGGCGATAATGAAAAGCGCCACAACCAGGGGTACGGGAAATCCCCATATCTTGCCGATACCCAGGTACGCGTTGAACTCCCCCGGCAAGTTGAAGATGGGCACTCCCGCGGAAATGAGAAGCGCCAGTCCGTGCGCCACCGACATCATGCCAAGCGTAACCACAAAAGGGGAAACTCTGAACAGGGCTATGGTGACTCCGTTGAGCGTCCCGACAAAGGTTCCCGTGGCAATACCCGCGAGAACCCCAAATGTGATGGCGCCGGCGGGGTGCGGCAGCGAAGTCATCGCCTGAGCGGTAATGATGCTGGTCAGGGCCACCGAAGATCCCACCGACAGGTCGAACCCTCCACACAATATGGTGAGCATCTGCCCCGCGGTGACGATGGCCAAATAGGTGGCCTGTCTGCTCACGGTCATCATGTTCGAGAACGTCATGAACCGGCTTTCGGCCACGCTGAACAGGACGAACAGTGCCGCGAGGAGAAACGGGAGCACCCCGATGTTTATGAACGTTCGTTTGAGCACCTGCACTGGATGTCCACCTTTTTGCGATAATTGTTCGCCGGCAGAGCAACTAACCTGCTCTGCTCGTTGTGAAGCGAGCGTGATCGTAGCCGAAACAGCTCGCGAGGATCTTCTCTTCCGTAGCTTCGAAGCCGGCCATGGTTGCGCGCACCGATCCCGCGTGCATAACCATCACGGTGTGACATAAATTCAAGATTTCAGGCAGTTCCGAAGAAATAAAGATCACGGCGGCGCCGTTCTCCGCATATTCCTTCAGCAACCGGTACACGTCTGCCTTTGCTCCCACATCGATGCCGCAACTGGCCTGATCGAGCACGAACACCTTGATGTCCCGGGTCAGCCCCCTGGACAGCATCACCTTCTGCTGATTCCCGCCGCTGAGCTCGTTCACCGACTGATCGATGCGAGGCGGACGGATTTTGAGGCGCTCGATAAGCCCTTTGACCGTTGATCTTTCTCGACCGGCATCGATAAACCAGCGGTTTTCAAAGAGAGGCACCGCTGCCAGGGTCTGGTTTTCCTTTACCGATCGACAGAGTACCAGACCCTCTTTGTGTCTGTCCGGCGGGAAATAGAGAATGCCTCTCTCGATAGCCTTTGCCGGAGTCATGTTTTCCAGAGGCATGTCAAAGAGAGTACTCTTTCCTGCGGTAATTTTCTCCAGTCCGAAGAGGGCTCTTCCGAGCCGCGACTTACCTGCGCCCACCAATCCGGAGATGCCGAGGATCTCGCCTTCTCTCACCTCAAAACTTATGTCCCGAAGCCCGCCGGCCGTGGAGAGGCCTTTCACGGTCAGCACCGGTTTTCCCGGCACATGGGTGATCTGAGGAAAGATTTCCGCGTAATCTCTCCCGGTCATGAGCGAGATCAATTGCTTTTCGTCGGTCTCAGCCATGGGCAGGGTCGCCACATGCCTGCCGTCTCTCAGCACGGTGATGCGGTCTCCGATCTTCTTCAGCTCGTCCATGCGGTGAGAAATGTAAACGATCCCAACCTTCTCTTTCTTGAGCATCCCGACAATCTCGAAGAGCTTGGAGACCTCCTTGTCCGTGAGGGAGGCTGTCGGCTCGTCCAAAATGAGCACCGAGATCTTCTGCTGAAATGCTTTGGCAATTTCGACCATCTGGCGCTCGGCACGGTTCAGGCTACCGACCTTGGCAGTCACGTCGAGGTCGAAATCAAGGCGTTTGAGCGATTCCTCGGCCATCGCCCGCATTGCCTTTTTATCGAGCAATCCCCTACGCACCACTTCCCGACCGAGGAAGAGATTCTCCATCACCGTAAGCTGCGACACGAGGCTGAATTCCTGGTAGACCGCTGAGATTCCCTCCATCCCGGCATCGTGTGGATTTCGGAAATTGACCTTTTCGCCGTAGACAAAGATCTCTCCCTCGTCCGGAAGACATGAGCCCGCGATGATTTTCGTAAGAGTCGATTTCCCCGCGCCGTTCTCTCCGAATAGTACGTGTACTTCCCCGGGCTTGACCTCGAAAGAAACGTGATCCAACGCTAGGACTCCGGGAAACCTCTTGGTAATGTTGACGACTTTTAGGGCGGGGTCGGGCATGCCTCAATCTCCGTTTCATGCTGTGGGGAAGAATGCCGGATTCATGAATCGTTGCACCTTCTTTGGTTGACAGCGACTCGCACGCTCGACTCCGGAAATGTGTCGCCCGATTGGGCTGTAGCTCGGTCGAGGCGTCCGGGCCGACCGGAATCCGCGTCCCTCGGGCAAAGAGGGATGAGAGGGATGTGTCGGCCCGGTCGCAGAGAGGCTGTCCGGAAAGCAGCCACGGAGCCGTTTGTCACCCGATCACTTCTTGGGCTCCACCTTGAACTCCGGCCGGAAATTCTTCGGCCCAAAGAGCAGCTCGTAAGAGTACTTGTCGATGTTGGACTTGGTCAGAGTCGGGATGATCGGCCCGGACCTGAAGGGGAAGTCCTTTCCCGCTTTTTCGCCGTTAAGAATCCTGACCATCATGTCCACCGCCATTCTGCCCTGGGTAACCGTGAGATCCGAAGGTGCAGCGGCAACGAGGCCCTTTTTGATCTTCTCGTATAACGGGGGAATGATGTATGTGGACACCACTTTGACGGATTTCTCACGCCCGCTTTCCGCCAACGGTCCCACCGCCGCGTCCGCTGCCACGGCATTGCCGACGAGGTAGTCGATCTTGGGGAATGTCTTCAGTGCATTTTCGATCAGGTTGAGCTGCACGTTCTTTCCGGTGTCGCCCCATTTGACGGCGAGTATGTTGATCTTGCCGTCGAATGTCTTGATGGCTTCCTTGAATCCGTCCAAGGTGTCAGGAGCCCAACCCGATCCCGCGGGACCGGGAAGGAAGACTACGTTGACCTCTTTCTTCCCTGCTGTCTTCGCGTCGGAGACCACGAATTCACCAGCTTGTCGGCCCATGTCGTAAAACGATACGAGAGCTTTTCCCGCTATGGCCGGAGCTTGCACGTCGTTGATGACCTCAAGGACGGGAATCCCCTGCTTGCTGATTTCCGCGATTGCCGGGTCGAGAGCAGTGTACGAGATTGCCCCGAGAATAATCCCGTTCACCTTTTGCTGAGCAAGGTTCTCCACCTGTCCGACCTGCTGCTCAAGCTCGGTGTACCCGCCGGCTGCCACAAGCCTGATTCCCACTCCCAGTCGTTTGGCCTCGGCAACGATCCCGTAATTGACCGCCAACCAATAGGGATCCTTCAGATGGGGAAACGAGACGCCGATAACATAGGGTTTGCTCGCCTTTTCAGGCGGCACCCAATCTTCCGCTTTGGCCGCCCCGTAACTGGCTGAAGGCTGACCTGATTTCTTCTGTTTCACATCGTAAACACCGTAGTAGGAATTCACCTTGACGGGCCACCACTGGGTTTCGGCTCCGATACAGAGAGAGCCGCCTGCCAGGAGAAGCGAGCATGCCACCGCTACGACCAAGGCAGCACCTCCGAGAGCACCAAGCCTCTTGATTTGCATAGTCCCTCCTTTTCTTCGATCACGTTTTCGTTTCGGCACCTATCCACAATTCGGCGAGGGACCGTCATTCAAAGCTTAAGATTGATCCCTCGAATGTTCCCGCTTAGCCCTTTTTCGTAAAGCTCCAAAATCAGTTTTCGGATATCGACCATGTTCACGGAGACGATCAACCAACGGTTACCGTTGTCGTCGGTGATGATCTTCCGGCTCTCCACAGCCACACCCTTCGCCTCAAGGTAAGCCTTGGGGTCGAATTTCAGCCCTCCATAAGGGATCTCTACGAGGATATGCGACAATCCCTCGGGCAAGGACTGCGGGTCGATATCTTCCGGGTTCATGGCTCCACCGCCACAGACTGCGTTGACTGTGAGGATGCCGTATCAAGAACCGGGCCAAAGTCGGTATCGGGCCGGAATGAGACAGGATAAATACCAGAAAAACCAAGGTGATAAGTGACCGAATGAGGACCGGGAAGGTATTGTCTACTCGGTCGCCACGGCTGCGGCTCGTGCGATGGGGCCACCCGCACGAGCGGATTTCAGCATGGACGCTGGAACCCTCTCATTCGTGGGAAGCAGGAAATGCCGTGGGTCGATGCCTCTCCTTGGCGGCTCCGAGTAGGCAAAGGGCTTGGGAATAGGAGGCGGGAACTTGGGCAATCACGTGGTTTTCGTCGCGGAAGGACGGCAAGGGAAGATGGGGTTGCCGGGAATGTGGCAGATATGCACGTGTGCATCGCGCGGTTGATGATACGGTTTGTATGCTGGTTCGCATGACATGATGCACAGATACATCGATTATGCTTCTATGCATCACCTCGCTCGCCTTCACCCGCGCCCTGCCCTCTCCACCATCTCAGACACCCGGAAGCACCGAAAGGCATCAACGGCCCATGTACTTCTTCATCTTCCGCGATACGGTGGACTGGTTGATCCCCAGCCGGCGGGCCGCTTCTCGCTGGGAGCCGTGAGTGCGCACCGCTTCGGCGATCTGTTCCACTTCCAACTGTTCCATGGTGCTTTTCAATGTGCCCTCCACAATGACGGTATTAAACTGGGCTGAGCCGACACCTCCCCGGATAGCGGGCGGCAGGTCGGGGAGAGTGACCACGTCCCCTTTGCTCAGCACCATGGCGGATTCCACGATGTTTTCGAGCTCACGCACGTTGCCCGGACACTCGTAGCGGAGCAGCGCGTCGAGGGCTTCACTGTCGAAGAACCGGTTGATGTTATGTTTCAGGCGGAATTTCCTCATGAAATGCCGGATAAGATCCAGGATATCCTGGGCCCGGCCTCTCAACGGCGGAACGGCGAGAGATACCACGTTCAGGCGGTAGAAGAGGTCTTCTCTGAACTTCTCTTTCTGCACCAGGTCGGTCAAGTCCCTGTTCGTGGCCGCGATGACTCTCGTATCCACCGGGCGAACGGTGGACCCTCCGACGCGGATCACGCATTTTTCGTCCAGGAATCGCAGGAGCTTCACCTGCTGATTGAGAGGCACCTCCGATATCTCGTCAAGGAACAGGGTACCGCCTTCGGCCATCTCCACGAGGCCGGGCTTGCCTTTGGCCCCGGCGCCGGTGAACGCGCCTTTCTCATAGCCGAAGAGCTCGGATTCGAACAGCGTCTCCACGATGGACGCACAATCTACCCGAACAAAAGGACCGCTTGAGCGTTCCGACTTCTGATGGATCAGCTTCGCGAGCAGGCCTTTTCCCACGCCGGACTCGCCGGTAATCAGGATCGTGGAATCGAAACGAGCAACCCTCAGGGCCTTTTCATAAATCGATTCCATCTCCTTGCTCCGACAGATGAAGAAGTTGCTCTCCAGATCCCGGAGGTGGAAATCCGTCAACTCGCTCCGATACTGATCGACCAGTGCCTTGCTCTCTTCCAGCTCGCCTCGGATGCGGTCGAGCTCGGTGATGTCCCGGTCGTTGATGATGATGACGTCGATCTCACCCTTCGCGTTGAGGATCGGGTTGCCTGTGGCCAGCACTTTCTTGTTGGCCTTCGTGGTTTGCACCAGGGTGACGGTGGTCTTGCGCTTGAGCACTTCCACGGTGACCGATTCATCTACGAAACCGCCCGCCACAAGGTCGGCCACGTTATTCCCCAGGATATCCCCGGCATTACAGCCGGTGATACGCTCCGCGGCCTTGTTGAGCCGCACCACGTTGCCGTGGCGGTCCGTGATCCAGAGCCCGTCATAGGACGACTCCATGATGGCGTCCAATAACCGCCCCATTTCCTTGTACGACTCAAGCTCCATGGCGTACGTGTCGTATGCGAAGACCGCCTGAAAGAAGCAAAGCACCCCTTCGATGCGATTCTTGAAGAAGAGAGGGAGCCGATTGGTGATGTAGAGCTTCCCTGCGACGGAATCCCGCACTCCGAGCTGTGGCTCGCCGTCTCGAAACACTTTTCCTATTTCTTCCCAGACCGAAGGATGAATGTCCCTCACGTGGCTTCCCACCAGCTCTTCCCTGGATCTGGCCAGGAAACGGAGCGCGGCCCTGTTGGCATAAGCCACCGTTCCGGAGGGACGAATCACGATGATGCCGTCCGGCACGATGTCCATTACGGCGGCAAAGACTTGAAGAAATTCGGAGATGGTCTTGGAAGGCGTACGCATCAATCTCGATCGTGGGCAGCATCGGCCCTTATTCTTTGAAAAAATTGTATTCCCGTAAAGCGACCCTTGCCGCGGGCCGGCCGCGTGTGGACGCACATACGATTACCATGTTTTTCCCTCAAGAGGCAATCGCAGGACGACACGGTGGTACAACAATTGCTCCGGCCACCTCGGACACCCATGAGGGGAGAAGGAGAAACGCCCACATCCGGCCGGGTCGGACTCGCTGTCCTTTGGCGGCTCTGGCGAACGCCTGCTCTCCGGACCGTTTCACGATTACCGGGTCACCGGGGCCTCGACGTGCTCCACCCCTCCGGAGCGGTGCCGCGCGAAAATCAGGGAGAATGCATCATGTTTGGTCTTTATCATCGGTTGCTGGCTATCGACGTTACTCGAAGGTCCTTTGAAATACGGGAGATCTCCGATGAGATTCTCAGCCGTACCCTTGGAGGCAAGGGGCTGGCGACCCATCTCTTGCTTCGCCACAACCCTCCCGGGGTTGACCCTTTAAGTCCGGACAATCACCTCATTTTCGCCATCGGCCCCGTCACGGGGACCGGGATCTGGGGCTCCTGCCGATACGGAGTTTTCACGAAATCGCCGCAAACCGGTTACTATTCCGAATCCTATTCCGGCGGTAAGGCCGCGGAATTCATGAGCGCCGCGGGTTTTGACGCGGTGATGATACGGGGAGCATCTCCGGACCCCATATGGCTTGAAGTGTCGGAGGCCGGGGTTGAGTTCCATTCAGGCGAGGATCTCTGGGGTTGTGAAACGTACGAAACGGAGGATCGAGTCAAAGCCTGGATCAAAGAAAATCGCGAGGATGTGCGGAATTGCGCTGCCCTGGTCATCGGTCCCGGTGCGGAGAATCTGGTCAGCTTTTCCGTCATCGAGAATGACTATTGGCGGTCGGCCGGGAGAACCGGCGTGGGTACGATCATGGGATCGAAGCGGATCAAGGCCATCGCGTTTTGGGGACGCCGCAAGAAGGAGGTGGCCGATCCCGATCTGCTGAAAAGCTTTTCCCGCACCCTTGCCGCTCAAGCCAAGGATAACCCCGGAGTAAAGGCGTACAAAGCCCTGGGGACACCGATGATGGTGGACATCATGAGCAATGTGGGGAGCTTTCCAACCCGCTATTGGAGTAAGGGGAAAGCCGACCATCAGGAACGGATCAACGCTGCTGCCTTACACGAGCGTTGCGATGTCCAGCCCAGGGCGTGCACCCGCTGTTTCATTGCATGCGGACGACTCTCAACGGTCAAGGAAGGCCGCCACAAGGGGCTCCGACTGGAAGGCCCGGAATACGAGACCATCTACGCCTTCGGCGGCCTATGCGAGGTCGATTCCATCGAAGAGATCGTCTACCTGAACGATGTGTGCGATCGTTTGGGCATCGACACCATCAGCTCGGGCAACCTGGCCGCCATGACCATAGAAGCCTCGCTGCAGGGCAAGACAGATTATAAGATCACGTACGGCGACGTGGATCGTATCGCCGATCTCTTGCACGATATCGCGTATCGCCGTGACATCGGGGCGGTGCTTGCGGACGGGATCAAATCCGCGTCCACAGCCCTCAATATGGCTGACCAGGCCATACATGTGAAAGGGCTGGAGCCCGCGGGCTACGATCCGCGGGTGCTCAAGGGGATGGGGCTTGCGTACGGCGCAAGCGACCGTGGAGCGTGTCATCTTCGCTCGACGTTCTACAAGCCGGAGCTCTCCAAAATGATCGACCCCGACACGATTGCCGGCAAAGCCGAGATGTTAGCGGAGTGGGAAGATCGGCTGACCATTTTCGATACCCTGGTCCTGTGCAGATTCTACCGGGACCTGTACCCGTGGGAGGAGCTCGCCGTCATGATTAAGGCCACTGCCGGTCCGGACCTGGACAAGGACGCCATGAGACGAATCGCCGGAAGGATTGCCGACGGTACCCGGCTCTTCAATGTCAGGGAAGGATTGACACCGGCCGAGGACAAGCTCCCCAAACGGTTCCATACGGAAGTTCTCCCCGAGACAGGCAAAATCATCACCGAAGAGCAGATGAACAGTCTCCTGCGAGACTATTACCGAGCACGGGGATGGAATGATGACGGCATCCCGCCCGATCATGCCGCGGAGCTGTGACGACCTGGACGTGCGGGAATAGCTAATCATGGCGCGGCAGTTGTTCTTCATCACTTCCGGAGATAATGTGGACTGAAACTGTCGGAGGGTGTGTAAGCGGCACTTGGAGCGCCTCGACGCAAGGCCGCAATACGACCCTCGGGAGCACGTCCGGATCGGGAGAGAAAGACATTCGTTTTGCCACGAGGCGGCACCGCCGACCGTTGTGACATCAGGGGGCCGGTCACTACCCTTTGCGCGGAAACGTCAACGGGACAGGACGACCGTAGCGAAAAACGAGACCGGGGATTGTGGCCGGTCAATTAGTTTGACTTCCACCAGTAGCCAGGATATCATACAATATTGATCGGAAATCCCTTTCAGTGCGGGTCATTGGCCGCCATCCGAGCATGCTGCCGCACTTATTCTCTGAGGACATGAACATGAACCACGAGGACCTGCTCGAGGAACTAGAAAGCCTTCGACGGAGAGTCGCGGAGCTGGAAGATGCCCACGAGCAACTGTGGCAGACCGAGCAGAGGCTGCAGGAAAGTGAGGACCTCTTTCGGAAGTTCTTTGAGACCAATGTCAATTTCTGCTACATGATTTCGGCCGAGGGAATAATTCTCGACGTTAACGCCTCAGCCCTGGAGGCGCTTGAATACAAGCGCGACGAGCTCGTCGGCCAATCGATCGCAACGATCTATGCGCCCGAATCGCGTCTTAACGGCGCCAAGACCTTCGAAAAATGGAAACGAACGGGCCGCGTGGAGAACGAGGAGCTGGTCATCCTTACCCGGGCGGGAGAGCGGCGCACGGTGCTGCTCAACGCCGGCGTCCACAAGTCCCGTGACGGAACCGTGCGTTCGATATCCGTGCAGACGGACATCACCGAACGCAAGCAGATGGAACAGACACTGGCGGCACGGGAGACGCAATACAGAACGTTGATTGAAAATATCCCCGACCTGATCGTCCGGTACGACTCCGACCTGCGCCGTACTTATGTGAACCCCTCCTGGGAAAAAGCCAGCGGGCTTTCTGCGGAGGAGGTCATCAATGTCCCGGCCTCTGACATTCCTAAAGTCCCCCGGGCCATTAGCCCCGAGTATGCGGAAAAGCTCCGCCAAGTGCTGGAAACCGGTGCGCCACAGGCAATAGAGTTCACATGGACGAATGCCCGGGGAGCGACTCTCTATTTGGAGTATGTAATTGTGCCGGAATATGATGTTCGTGGGAGCATAAACAGTGTACTTGCCGTCGGCCACGACCTCACCGAGCGCAAACGCGTTCAAGAGAGGCTGGAGCATTCCGAAGAGCGGCTACGGCTGACTCTGGAAGCAACACAGATCGGAATTTGGGACTGGGATGTAAAGAACGATCAATGGTATGCCTCACCAGTATACTATACCATGCTTGGATACGAACCTAGAACCGGACCGGCGAACCGCAGTGAATGGCTGGAACGATTGCATCCTGAAGACCGGGCCGGTGTGTACGAGAAGATTCAAGACGTCCTCACCAGAGATTTCAACGAGTATCAATACGAAGCACGCTTGCGGCACGCCGATGGTACGTATCGGTGGCAGCTTGTCCGGGGATTCGGCATTAAACGTGATGGAGAGGGAAAGGTGACCCGCTTGCTGGGGATCAGAATGGACATCACCGAGCGCAAACGGGCCGATCGGCGCCTCCAAAAAGAGTCCGAACGAGCGAATGTCCTTCTCGAGCTCTACTCAAGAGCCGCCGAGTTAACCGACAAGAAGCTCTATGACTATGCCCTGGATCAGGCCGTCCGTCTCACCGACAGCGCCATCGGCTTCTTTCACCTCGTCTCCGAAGACCAAAAGGACGTCATCCTAACAACGTGGAACAGAGAAGCGCTCAAGAGCTGTACGGCTTCCTACGCTGAGCATTATCCGGTCGATCAAGCCGGTAATTGGGTTGACTGCGTCCGCTTCAAAAGCCCCGTAGTCTATAACGACTTTGCGGTGTCTCCCAATAGGAAGGGGCTTCCGCAGGGACACGCGCCGGTACGCAGATTTATGAGTATTCCCGTGTTCGAGGGAGACAAGGTCAGGATCATCTTCGGCGTCGGCAACAAGACCGACGAGTATGATGACCAAGATGTGCGTGAAATTGAACTGGTGGCCGCTGAGCTGAACAAGATACTGAATCAGCGTCGTGCAGAGGAGGCATTGCGAGAGAGCGAGGAGCGGTTCAGGAATATGGCGGATGCCGCTCCGGTGATGCTGTGGATGTCGGGCGTGGACGGCCTTTGCACCTTCTTCAACCAGGGTTGGCTGGAATTTAGAGGCCGAGTCATGGAGCAGGAGCTTGACAACGGTTGGGCACAGGGGGTCCATCCCAAGGATTTGGACGGATGCTTGGACACGTATTTGTCTTCTTTTGCGAAGAGGACGGACTTCAGGATGGAGTACCGTCTCAAACGGCATGACGGGGAGTTCCGATGGATCTTGGACGCGGGGGTTCCGAGGATCGGTCCGGGCGGTGAATTCATGGGTTACATTGGCTCATGTATTGACATCACCGAGATCAAGAGGTCTCATGAGAGCGTTAAGCGACAGCATGAATTTCTTCAAAATGTTGTGGAGTCTTTATCTCACCCGTTCTATGTCATTGACGAGGAGACTCGCGAGATTGTTATGTCGAATTCGGCTGCAGGGCCCACCCCTCCGCCGGCGGGAACGACTTGCTACAAACTGACCCATGGAAACGACATTCCCTGCAACACACGGGAGCACCCTTGTCCTCTTGAAGAGGTCAAGCGAACACGAAAGTCGGTGACCGTGGAACATGTCCATCACGACATAGACGGTAGACGAAGAAATATTGAGATTCATGCCTATCCGGTATTCGACGACAATGGGAAGGTGATCCAGGTCATCGAGTACGGTCTCGACATAACCGAGCGCAAACAAGCCGAGAAAGCCTCGCGGGAAAGCGAGCAAAGATACAAGGACCTTTTCGACAATTCCCCTGAGCTTATCTGCACGCTGGATCTACAGGGGAACTTCACTGCAGTCAATGAGTTAGGTAAGAAGTTGATCGGTTATTCAACCGACGAATTCAGGGGGATGAGTTTCCGGCAAATTATCGATCCTGAATACCTATCGGTGGCTGACGCGAACTTTCGCAAACAGGTGGAGCATGCCGTTGAACAAGTCGGACCCTACGAGCTTCTCATCCGCACGAAGAGCCTTGAAGCTATTTGGCTCGAAGTCGAAACCCGCATATTGACCGAGGAAGGGAAACCCACCGGAGTCCACGCCAGTGCTCGAAACGTCACCGATCGCAAGAGGGCGGAGGCCGATCTGTACCTTCTAGTAACGGCCATCGAGCAAGCAGGAGAAATGATTTTCATTACCGACAGCTCCGGTACGATCGAATACGTGAATCCTGCTTTCGAGCAAACCACCGGGTACACTCGGCAAGAGGTTGTCGGCAGAACCCCCCGCTTCCTGCAAAGTGGGAAACACGATAATGCTTTCTACGAAAATCTGTGGGAAACCATCAGCAGGGGGAGTGTGTGGCACGGCAACTTTGTCAACAAAAAGAAGGACGGCACCATATACCAGGAAGAGGCCACGATATCCCCGGTCATTGACCCCACTGGAAGAATCACAAATTATGTCGCCGTGAAGCGCGATGTCACCGATAAAATCTCACTTCAGCAGCAATTGCTTCAGGCCCAAAAGATGGAAGCCGTAGGAACCCTGGCAGGAGGCATTGCACACGATTTCAACAACCTGCTTCAAATCATGAATATGTGCGCGGAAACGGCCCTCTTCCGCATGACGGGACGGGAAACGGGGTATCCCGAAATGGAGGAAATAAAGAGAACCGTGCGAAGTGCTTCCGAACTGACTCAAGGTTTGTTGACCTTCAGTCGCCGTGCGGAGAGCAAGTTGAGACCGGTAGACCTCAACAAGGAACTGAAAAGACTGGCGAGAATGTTGGCGAGAATGTTACCGAAGATGATAGAGATTGAAATGAGTCTTGGTGAGACACTCCCCACTCTCAATGCCGACCCTGCACAATTGCAACAGGTGGTGCTCAATCTGGCCGTGAACGCGAGAGACGCCATGCCGCACGGTGGGAAGTTACTCATTGAGACGCGCCGGATACATTTAAACGACGAATACTGCCGGGCTCATATCGGAACAAACCCGGGAGATCACGTTCGGCTCACTATCTCGGACAACGGAATTGGAATGGACGAGGCAACGAGAAAGAACATTTTCGACCCGTTCTTCACTACCAAAGCGATGGGACAAGGAACCGGCTTGGGTCTTGCAATAGTATTCGGGATTGTCAAGAATCACGGGGGGAATATCCTGTGCTCCAGCGAACTTGGAAGGGGCACCACGTTCCGGATCTACCTGCCTGTAGTCGCAGGAGTTACCGATGTAGAGGAAACCGGGCAGTTTGAAGCGTTTGTGGGGGGCAACGAGACAATCCTCTTCGTCGATGACGAAGCTTCCGTTAGGAACCGTGGAGCCCAGGCTTTGAGACGGTTCGGTTATTCGGTGCTGACTGCTTCAAACGGGAAAGAAGGTCTCGAGATCTACCGCGAGATGAGGAAAGACATCGATCTCGTCGTCATGGACATGATCATGCCGGAGATGAACGGCAGCGAGTGTTTGAGCGAGATCTTGAAGATCGATCCCGCAGCGAGAATCGTCATAGCGAGTGGCCATACGACAAACGGACCTGCTCATCGAGTTATCGGCAAAGGCCCAAAGGCTACCCTAAAGAAACCATATGGGATTCGGCAACTCCTTAACATCATTCGTAGCGTCATCGATGACACGTCATCTCAGGATACGTGAGTGAGGGCAAGGGATCCGGCGTTGATACCCGATCTACATGTGGAGTGTGAAACGGTCGAGGAAAGCGCGATCTGGAGAACTGACGATCCGGTTTCCCCAAGTTCTGGAACATTGTCAAACTCCTTTCCTGGGGCGGCCTGCGGGGAGGACTGCCGCTGGCGTTGGCATTATCTCTGAATCCTAGTGATGAGCGGGGTTTTCTTCTCGTGATAGCGTACGGAGTGGCGGCTTTCTCGGTGATCGTGCAAGGCCTCAGCATCAATAGGCTTTTCACAAAGGAAGAACTGGAGGAAATGGCAGGGTCGGGCGGGACGTCGGTAGTCTGACGGAGGCCGGAAATCTCGTTGATGCAGAGTTTGGTTCCGCCCTGCATGGGAAGATGCTTGAGGGTGGATCGGTCGGCGTCGGACTAATTACCAACGCAATCATCTCCCGGGGGGACAGAGAGGCTGCCAAGGCAAAGATCGAGCTTCTCTCCGAGATATTCATACGCACGATTGCAGTTGGGCTTCTCCAACGATTCAGCGCAGCAAATCCCCACTCGGAGAGACTCACGGAGAAATTCGCCGCCACAGAATCGTGGACGGGAAAAGATTTCGAGCACCCAAGAAATGGTTAGGAACCGGCTGACTTCGCCATTGACTCGAAAGCGTTTGATTTCCCGGAATGGTGCTCCTTCCTAAAGTCCCGGTCACACATATTTCTCTTTCTCTTGGGCAACCGTGCCATTTCGGCAGGCATGAACCTGACTACCGTCCTCCGCCGTACGTATCATCCCGTTTTGACATTATCTTGCCCCTCAATCCCGATCAAACGCGATCAAACTTGAGAAGACTCACAGCGGTATGGTAGTCTACATGAGGTACCTTTGAAAAGGGCCGGCGAAAGCGATGGAGCCCGAGACGACCACCGGTTGCGATGACCCGGTGCGAAGAGGAAGGTGCCCTTTGCCCAAATCCGTAGCGTAATGAGGTGGCCGCATGACCGAGAGATGGCGACTCGTCATAGCCGAGGACCACACCATCATCAGGGAAGGACTCCGAGCACTTCTTGCCGGCGATCCTGAGTTCGAGATCGTGGGCGAAGCGGAGGACGGACTCGCGGCGGTGAGGGTTGTGGAGCAACTTCGGCCGGATCTCGTGATCATGGACCTGTCCATGCCCAAGATGAACGGGGTGGGCGCCATCAGGGAAATAAAGCGAGTAACCCCCGACACCAAGATCGTTGTCCTCACGGTTCACAAGAACGAGGAGTACATCCTCGCGAGCTTCCAGGCCGGTTCAAATGGGTATGTGCTGAAATATGCCACTCACGAGGAGCTGATGTCCGCCATAAGGACCGTCCTCAGGGGCCAGCCCTATCTGAGCCCTGCCGTGTCAGCCGTAGTGCTGGAAGGGTATCTGCACGGACAAGACAAACCCGGAAAGGAATCGTCTTTCCGTACCCTAACAGCGAGAGAAACGGATGTGCTCAAGCTGATCGCTGAAGGATATAAGAACAAACAGATTGCCGAGCTCCTCGGCATCAGCGTCAAGACCGTGGAAAGACATCGGGCCAATCTCATGAAGAAGCTGGATTTGCACAATGGGCCGGCGTTAACGGCTTTCGCCGTTGAAAACGGGCTCATTTGTACGGAACAGAGGCTTTGAGAGGCCACACGGCCCTTATGGTCGTTCCTTGGTCGGGACCTTCTCCCAATCCGAATATACCCCCTGAGAGCTCGGTGCGCTCTTTCATGCTGGAGAGCCCGAACCCGCTCCTCCGCACTGACGGGGAGGCTTCGGCCGCGGCTCGAATCCCCACCCCGTTGTCTTTGATCACCAGCTCCAGATGGGACCTTTTCCTTCTCAGGGCGACGAGAACCCGTTCGGCCCTGCTGTGTCGGACTACATTGTTCAATGCCTCCTGAACGATGCGAAAGATGACTATCTTGAGCTGTTCTGGGACCTCTTGTTCCTCCAGCCCGATGCGACCGTCGAGCCGAATAGTCGAATAGGTGCTCTGAAACTGCCGCAGGAACCATCTCAACGTTGCCACCAAACCGAGGTCGTCCAGGATGAAAGGTCTCAGGTCGGCCGCAATTCGCTGCACTTCTTCCACGGTACCCTGCACCATCGGAACCAGCAATTCCAATTGGTCTCCCCCTCTGCCGCCCACACGCCCTCCGATTTGTTTGATGGAGCTCTCTATCCGAAACTTGATTGCAGACAGGGACTGACCGATCCCGTCGTGAAGCTCTTGAGCCAGCCGCTTTCGCTCGTCCTCTTGCGCCTTGAGCAGTTGAGCGGACAGATGTCGCAAATCGTTCTCGGATTGTGCCAGGCTCTCCTCGGCCTGTTTTCTCGCTATTTCCAGAGCGGCGATGTTACCCATGAGACAGAGAACGTCCTTTTCGGATTCGGAAAAAGATCGGTCCGACCGGCTGCCGACACACAGCGCCCCTATGGATCGATTCCTTTCACGCAACTGGATGGCAATCCCCGACACCAGGCCTACATCACGAAAGTCCTTCGCTGCGAATGCCTTGAGCTGCTCGAAGCAGATCTCCAGAGCTTGTCCGTGGATTTCCGACGGGCCTTCCGATTCCAGTCTTCTCAGGAATTCCACGGGAATCCATCCCATGTTGGAGCGTCGCAACCCGGATTGTGCGCATACGTGCATCCTCTCGGAGTTCCTCTCTGCCACGGCAATGAGGGAAACGTCCGTTTCGAGCAGTTCGCGACATTTGCCCACAAGCAACGACAGATTCTCCACCAGGGTGTGCTCCGCGGTCATTGCCATTGCAATATGATAGAGAGCCTGGAATCGATGGAGCTGCATCTCGAGGTTGCGCTCGGCCTCCACTCTGTTGGTGATATCGAGAATCGTTCCAATGACCGCGGGCCGGCCTCGGTAGTCGGTGCGGGAACCGTGCACTTCCACGTGCATGACTTCACCGGAGGACTTGATTCCTCTGAATCGGTAGTTGAAGGATTCCACTTCTCCGGTCATCCGTTTCCGCAGATTCTCTCTTACCAGCGGCCAGTCTTCTTCCAACACAGCGTCCTGGGGACCCAATCGGTCTATCATCTCGTGTACGTCATACCCATACATTTCGGCCATTTTGGGGTTGACGTACCGGAAGATCCAGTCCTGAATGAGATAGACTCCGACGACCGCTTTCTCGGTGAGCGACCTGAACTTAGCCTCCGATTCTTCAAGGCCCTTTTCCAGTAGCGTACGCCGATTTCTCCCCGCCTCGAACCGAGACCTTCGCCTTCTCAATTGTGCGATCTTCCTTTCCAGTGCTCTCCTGGTAGTGCGACGACGCTTCACGGTGGCGCTCCCCATGTTGTCCGGGTATTTCTCACGAGAATCGGTACCGGGTTTTTTTCGCCCGGGAAGGTGCGGAAGGACGCTCGGCGGGCGCCGTCAATGAACCGGCGATGTTGTTTTCCATATCGGAAGGAAGTCTTTCGGGCCGCTCTGCAACCGCGGGATTCCCCGGCGGAGATCTCGAATGTGCCAAACCTAAGAAGATAAGCCTCGTGTCACCTACTTCTTGAGAAGCTTCATTCGGGTAACAAGCTTCTTCTTGTGAATCTTTGTCTCATCCACGACCTTTTCCAACGCTTCCATATACTCGGGCTTGTCCGTCCTCAACACTTCGGTGTATTTCTGCTCAACCAAGGTGCCTTCCATATGATAGGCGATCATCAAGGCGTCTCGTTCCTTCAGGGGATCGCTGCCGAGTCTGTCCCTGTTTGCCGTTATCTGATTGAGGAATGTCGCCAACGACCCGGAGCCGAACGATTTCCCCACCTCAAAATGTCGTGCGCGTTTCAAAGTGGCCTTCGCTAGGATTCTCAGTACATCGGCATGATGCTGTTCGTCTCTGGCCATATCCGACCAGAACTCCCCGCCTTCGGGGAACAAGTCGGCACATTTGTCGTAGAACGCCGAAAGAGACTTCTCGATCTCGATCATGACGTCCATCTCTTTTCTCAGTTCCTCCAGCGTCGAAGCGGCCACATTCATCCTTTCAGTTCAGAGCCTTGTGCAACGAGGCCTCCCGTCTCCATCGACGAATTACCATTCCTCGACACCTGCAGACGGAAGACCGGGGGCCGAGCACTCCTTTAGCTCAAGAGCATCTCATCAGCACTTCCCCGGTCCTCATTAAGCCGCTCATTCACCAAATTGTCAATGGTCTCGGCCAACTCTTGTCGATTGATCGGTTTTGCAACGTATCCGTCCATGCCGGCATCGATGCATCGTTCCCGGTCACCTTTCATGGCATGGGCGGTCATGGCTATGATCGGAACGTGGCCGGAGCCAGCCGTCTCTCTTTCTCTAATAATTCTTGTTGCCTCAAATCCGTCCAATTCCGGCATCTGAACGTCCATGAGTATCAAATCGAATTCGCTCCGGTCGCACAAAGCGAGGGCCTCTTTCCCATTGCAGGCAACTTCCACATCGTGGTGTCCCATCTTCTGGAGGACCTTGACTGCCAGACGCTGGTTGACCAGGTTGTCTTCCGCGAGCAGGATGGAGAGTCGTCTCTTGCCTTCCCTCAGGGTGTGCCGCGTGACGAGCGACGGGTTGTCACCGGCCTCCTCTTTCTTGGCCAAGGCCATGGATATTGCCGCTAACAGATCAGACTGCTTTACGGGTTTGAGCAAATAGGCCGCCATGCCCAGTAAGTTGCACCTGTGCGCATCGCCCCTCTGCCCCCCTGAAGTGAGCATGATCATCTTTAGGGGCGATATACTAGAATCATTGCCAATCGTTTCCACCAACTCGAATCCGTCGATTTCCGGCATCATATAATCGACGAGGGCCAGGGAAAAAGGCCGGCCGCTCATCGTGGCGCTCTGCAGCTCGGATAAGGCTTGTCGCGCATTTTCCGTCAATGTGGGTTTCATGCCCCAGCCGACGAGGGTCTCCTGCAAGATATGTCTGTTGGTGACATTGTCGTCGACCACGAGCACCCTCATTCCGACCAGTTCCGGTTTCTCCGGGACCTTGACGATCCGAAAGCCGCCGGGCGTGAAAGCCAGAGGGATGGTGAAATGGAATGTGCTTCCTGATCCTGCTTCACTCTCCAGCCATATCTCTCCACCCATCATGGTGACGAGCTGCGACGAGATTGCCAGGCCGAGCCCCGTACCTCCGTAGTGTCTGGTGGTCGATCCGTCAAGCTGTTCGAAGGCCCTGAAGATTCGCTCTTGTTGGTCGGCCGGAATCCCGATCCCCGTGTCTATGACCTTGAAATGCAGGAAGACTTCTCGATCGGTCTCACGGTTGACGGACAAATCTACGATCACCTCGCCCTCGGCAGTAAACTTTATGGCATTTCCGACGAGGTTGACGAGAATCTGCCTCAAACGTCCCGGATCCCCGACCACTGCATCAGGAGCCATGGCCGAGATTCGATAGGCCAACTCCAGACCCTTCGCATGTGCAGGTGACGAAACCGCGGTGAGGGCGTTGCCGACGCAGTCACGGAGACTGAAGTCGGTCTTGATCAGCTCCAGTTTTCCGGCCTCCATTTTCGAGAAATCCAGGATGTCGTTGATCAGGGTCAACAGCGAATCGGACGACACCTTCACCGCCTCCAGGTACTCTTTCTGCTCGGGATTCAGAGGGGTGTTCAGAGTGAGCTCGGTGAATCCCACGATGCCGTTCATGGGGGTACGAATCTCGTGGCTCATGTTGGCCAGGAACTCGCTCTTGAATCGGTTGGCTCGTTCCGCGGCCATGCGGGCCTGCACTTGTTGGCTAATATCGATAACGTTTAATATCACCCCCCTGTACGACTTTCCCTCAAAGATGGGCTGAACCCTCAGGCAAACATCCATGCCCAAAAGTTCGCGATTGACCTCGAAAGCTCCGTCGAAAATCCCCGATGAATAGTCTGCCAGGCGAGTCCGCAGTCTTTCTTTGATCTCACCCTCCGGATGAAACTGCCACATGTTGCGTCCCACTATGTCGGAGCGCTTCATGCCGATCTTATCCAGGAACCATTGATTGACTTCGGTCACTATTCCTTCGGCGTCGGCGACGATGACTCCTTCCTGCATTCCTTCGATCATGGCCCTGAGTTTGCCTGCCTCCGCAGCGGCCATTTCCGTTGCTTCCATCATTTCGGTGACGTCCATGAACGATTCGATCCCTCCGATGATCTCCCCCTGGCCGTCTCGAACCAGATCCGCATTTTTGAGCACTGTGAGCAAGCGGCCGTCTTTGGTTCGAATCTTGCACGTCTTTCTCCGAATTTGTTCTTGACGGTCGGGATCGAAGAGACCGCATGAGACAGCGCACGGTTCGTCACCGAAGGTGGCGCAGCCTCGGCCGACTGCATCCTCTCTGCTCAGACCGGTAATGCGGCAGAATTCGTCGTTCACACTGGTCAAGACCTGATTTCTATCAACAGCGAACATGGCCGTCGCTGCCGTCTCCAACAGTTGCTCCTGAAACGCTAACGATTGTTGAAGCTTTTGCTCGGTGAGCTTCCTCTGGGTAATGTCTTCACATATGCCTTCAATAAAAAGAATTTCTCCTCCGTCATCCCGGACTGCATGGGCACTGAGATTGAGCCACACCAGCGATCGATCTTTTGTGTAGCAATAAGCCTCGAAGTTGGAGACGCTGTCCTGCTCGTCGATCAACCGGATTAGCTCGCGACGTCGATTCGGATCAACGTAGAGCTGGTTCTCGAGGTCGCCCATGTTCTCGAGCAAGTCTTCCACGGAATCGTAGCCCACGATCCGTGCCATGGCAGGATTCGCGGAGACAAACCTCCCTTCCTGTGTCGTCCGGTAAATGCCCTTCACTGCATCTTCCACGAGAGACCGGTACTGTTCTTCAGACTTCTCCAACGCTTCCCTTGCAATGACCCGCTCAGTGACATCCATCGTATACTCGATGACCTGGACTACATTCCCCTCATCGTCAAAAATCGGTTGAGCATACACTTCGAGATGCCGGGGGTTGCCGGCGGGATCCCAGCGGACCTGTCGAAACATGGCATTTCGGCCGGTCTTTTTCACTTCATCCAAGGGACAACCGTGCTCCATATCTTCACAGGGTGAATCCCTGTCGTGGAGCAACTCGTAACATTTTAGGTCCTCAGAAGACTTTCCCTTGCTCGCGGCCGAATTCGCGATGACCACGGAATGGTTCTCTGCATCAACCACACAAAACGGGTGCGATAACGACTCAATAACGGTACTGAGGAATTCGTTGCGTTTCTCAAACTCTTCCTGGGTCTGTTTCAGTGGAGTTATATCGTTGACGAGCAGGAGGAGATGGTAACGGTTGTGGCTTCGAAATCGGCTCATCCGGCAGTCCAGCCAAACATCTTTTCCGAAAGAGGTCGTTATGTGCACCTGGCGTTGTCGCTCGCCACCTTTTTCCAGGACTAGACTGGCATCTTCCAGAAGTCCCGATTCCTTCCACGACCGAATCTGACGGAAATTCTGCTTCAGCGCCAGGTCCACCGAAGTGCCGAGAATGTGCGCCGCGGCTTCATTCGCCGAGACGCAGCGACCCTTTGAGTCATAGCTGAGGACTCCTGAAGGTGAGGTATCCAAAATACTCCGCGTAAACTCGTATGCCTCCCTCAGCTCCTGCTCCGCTCGAAGGCTTTCGGTCACGTCCCGGACGATACTCTGATATCCGACAATGCCACCCTCGGAGTCCTTCCGCACCGATGAAGTGACGAGGCAATCCCTGTGCTCCCCGGACTTGGCAACCATTTTCCAGGGAAAGTCCTGCACAAATCCATCCTGTTTCATGCGCTCCTGGAACTTGGGCCGATCGAGGGGATCGGCGTATAGACTGAGCACGTTCAGCCCCACAGCCTGATCTCCCGTGTATCCGGTAAGATGGCGAAACGCTTCGTTCGTTCGGACGAGCGTACCGTCACGGGCTACAATTAGGATGGCGTCTCTGGAATGGTCGAACAGGGAGGTGTATAGTTGTTCGCTCTCGTCCAACGTGCTTGCTCTGGTGACGGCCTCATGGAGATCGCTCTCCAAGCGCACACACTTCGACCGTAGCTCCTCAACATCATGAGGCCCGGTCTTGTGTTCCTTTCGACTTGTCCGTCCCATGTCAACCTCCCTGCTTCATCGGTTCAGCCTTTAGGATCTCCGAGGAGTGCCACTTATTCTATTAATAAGACTCCCGCTATTTGAGGAGGTTCCGCGCCGCACGATCCCGAGATTGCAGCGACGAGAGGCCTCTCCTTCCTTACTTGCAATACCCGGACCAAGTGCCGGCCGATGCCTCGGCCACTATAACTCACCATTATTACAACATATTGCCGTTGCGCGTTGCCTAAGGGACCACGGAAATCCTTCGCTCCGCACTCCGACGTACGAAGATCGCTCTTGGTGCAGTCCCGCGGGCGAAGGCGTGTCGTTTACCTGCACAAAATCCAATCAAATAGGCAAAAACTATGCTTGTTTTCCAAGCATAGGCATAACGACCGAAAGGCTCGCGAATCAAACCGATGCCACGTCCTGCTTTATTCTTCCGCTGCCGACTGCCGGCCTGACTTGGCTTCGGAGAACGGCCCAAGACCGCGGCGGCAAGATCGCGTCTTTGACTGACCGTCTGCTTCTGACTGCCCCACAGAGGTTTTTCCGCGGCGGCATCCCCACGCTGCGAACCATCTCTCCGGGTCGCGGCCGTCTCGGAACGGCATCGAGATCCAGGCTGCCCTTAAACCGCTCTCTGACTGCGGTATTGTCAAATAGCCGTCCGCCGGCGGCACGCGATACGTTACTTCCGATAATGAGAAGATCTCTACAGGCAAGTCGTCAGGACTCCGACAAGAAATCAGGACGGGAAAGAGCTCAAGATAGACCTTTCCAAACCAGAGGCAAGGGTCAATTGTCGTCTTGGCGTAGATAAATGTACGGCGTTCCGGCGGCCAGCGCTTTTACGAGCTGGTCGTAAAGGCTCTTCAATTCTTGCGGGGAAAGCCCATAGGCACGCATAAGCACATCGTCCGGTGTGCCTCCGTTCAGGTGGGTCTTAAGCTCTTGTACCGAAAAGGTTTTCATGAATCACCGGAGCTTTCCTCTATAGTTCAGGTATTATAGAGATAATAGACTGAAAAAGCAAGCACTATTCACTCAAGAAAGGAATTCTCCTTGGCGGCGGACAATGCTTACTGATGGTCAAGGCCTTATTTCAACTCGCGTTCCGCACATGGATAGAAGGATTTCCTGGGTCATTTTTGTGTGGGTTCGAGAAAGGTATTGTACGAGCTGTTTTCGTGTGATAGAGCATGGACACCTGACTTGGGAGGTGTTCCATGGAGGCGGGGCTCGAAGGAATTGACGCATCGGATGTTTCGTTTCTTCCGATTGTGTCGACGTATGCTCGAGAATTGGGCGTGGTGGAGGAGATCAACCGGCTGTGCGGACGGACCAAGGGAGTGGATGCGGGACAGGTGTGCCTGGCTCTCATTCTGGACACCCTTACGGGCCGCAGCCCTCTGTTCAGGCTTGAGGACTCCTTTGGGCATCTGGACGTTGAGCTTTTGTTGGGTGAAGGGATTTCGGTGTCCCAACTCAACGACGATGCGGTGGGGCGTGTGCTCGACCGTCTGTACGATGTGGGAACCAACAAGATCCTGAGCGCCGTGGCCCTGCGTGCGGTGAAGCTGTTCGATCTGGATGTCTCCCACGTGCACCAAGACACCACGAGTCGCAGTGTGTACGGCGACTATGAGCTTCGGGAGGAGGGCGACAGCCTGCCCCCGTTTCTCATCACGCACGGCTTCAGCAAGGACAAGCGTCCGGATTTGAAACAACTGATTCACAGCCTTTTGTGTGTGGACGACGGGATCCCCATCTACACGAAATGCGAGGACGGCAACGCCTCCGATAAGGTCATCAACAAGAACCTGATCCGGAAGATGGTGGAGCGGATGAAGGATCTCGGACAGGACAATTTCGTATACGTGGCTGACTCCGCGCTGATTACCAAGGAGAACCTCCGGTTGATGGATGATGAGAAGAACGGATTCCGATTCTTGTCCCGGCTTCCCATGACGTTCCACGAGTGTGGGAACGCCATAGCCGGAGCGGTGGACGAGGAAGCATGGACCGACCTGGGAACTGTGGCTGAAGAGTCGGGGACCGGCAAAAGAAAGCCGGCCCATTATCATGGCCATGAGACCGTGGTCACCGTTGACGGGATCATGTATCGGACCTTGGTGGTTCATTCGGATGCCCACGATGAGCGCCGCATGAAGAAGATTGCCAAGGAGGTGGAACAGGACAGGTCCGGGATGGTGAGGGTGAAAGAGGACATCGAGAAGATAGCGTTTGCGTGTCTTCCCGATGCTCAAGCAGCTGCCAAGCGTCTCCAGGCCGGAAAATACCACAATCTTATCGGCGAGATCCGTGAAGTCCCGGTGTACGCGAAGGGTCGTCCGAAAGCCGACGGCAGCCGCAAGGTCGTTGGAAAGACGTACCGATTCTTTTTGGAGGTGGAACTGAGAGAGAACGACCTGGAAAGGGCCCACAAGGAGGCAGGCTGTTTCGTACTGATCACCAACGAGCCGTTCGAGAGTGAGGGCGGCATGAGCTCCCTTGAGCTGCTGCGACTGTACAAGGACCAACACTCCATCGAGCAGAATTTTGGGTTCCTCAAAGACCCTCTCATCGTGAACGCTCTGTTTCTCAAGTCCCCCAAACGCATCGAGGCACTGGGTCTGATCCTGGTACTTGCGTTGATGGTCTGGCGTCTGATGGAACGGACCATGCGCATGTCGCTTCGCGAAAGTGGCTCGAAGGTCACGGGATGGGACAAGAAGCCCACATCTCGGCCCACATCATTCATGATGACGACGAAATTCCTCTCGATTATCGTCCTTCGGCTTGGAGGGCATCGTCGGCTGGGCAATCCGCTCAGGACGGTGCAAGCGGATTACCTGCGTATCCTCGGAGTGTCGCCTGACGTCTTCGTCAACCCGCAGGCCCGTATGTACCGTGGGGTGGTTTCCCGGCCTCAGTAGAGACAGGTGTCGGCTCACCCCAACAAAAGCGCTGCGGAAGACGAAAAAAAAGAACAGGTTGGCCACGACGGCAGACCTCGGCAAGAAATACCCTGCCGGACGCCGCACATCACTGGCTCGGGCCGTCACAAATAGCCTATCAAAGCCCAGACGAGCAAATAGACCCGAATTTGCCCACTACCATACGCGGAATGTGGGTCCTGTACCGGATCAGATTGTCAAGAGCGCTGCGCCGGACTTTATCAGGGCCGTCAACGGTTCGCCCCAGTATATGACTTCTATCCCCAGCGACAGAAGCTCTTCGGTGGCCCCCAACTGATCTGCACAGGCCTTGCAAGCGGTCAGATGCACTCCGGCCGACATCAATTTCTTTATGCCGTCCTGGATTTTCTTGTCTTCTGCGGTCAGCTTGGTGGGCGCCCCCCAAAGCACGACGGTCACTTCCTCCCACCATCCTTTTTTCAAGCTGTTCAGAGCATACATGAAGACCATT
>JBGSJS010000031.1:0-7039 GCA_041741735.1 Desulfomonilaceae bacterium
TCTACTCCGTGGCCCATCGAAGAACCCCGGATTGTCTTTTCGTCATAGTTCCTCAATGCGGTCACAAGTCCGTATGGGTTCAGCCTGCGCCTGGTCAACATTACCGCTCTGTGTTCGGGTGATGACCTCATCGGAACAAAAACGATTGACGGAGGGGCTTCGGTCAAGTACCCTCAGAAACAGGATAAATGGGGCTTTTTCTTGACCGTGGCAGGGGCTTTGCGTGTGTCGGGCGTTCCGGCAGACCATCCAAGCGCTTATTCGGTGTCCAGGGGACCCGTCTGAGAGCTGATTTCAGGGCAAACCCCAAAATAGTGAGCACGGCCGCATAATTCCGACTCACTACTTTCCTTCAGGACTCCCTGCAAGGAAAAAGGACTCTGACAGAACTGTGCCGTGAACACCAAGCAGATTGCCCACATTCTCGTTGTAGACGATGAACTAAAGATAAGCGAACTCGTGTGCAGATGGCTCGAACGGGAGGGCCACTCGTGTTTGAGCACGGACAGTGGGGAAAGTGCTGTGAAGTTGCTCCGGGAGGCGCACTATGACCTGGTGATTACCGACATCATGATGCCCGGCATGTCCGGTGTGGATCTGCTCACCTTTGTAAAAAGCCAATTTCCCTAAATGGCAGTACTCATGTTGACGGCAGTGGATGATCGCAACACGGCTCTTATGACCTTTGAGCTGGGCGCCTATGGGTACATTATCAAGCCGTTTCACGGGGACGACATTCTGTTGCACATGGCCAACGCGCTGGAACGACGGCGCCTGATGCTGAATGCCCGAGCCTATGAGGGTGACCTGGAGAAAAGAATCCGCGAAAAAGATCTTGAGGTTCACCGCCTGGAAAAGGAGATGGTTCACCGCCTTAACTCCACCGCCGACTTGCATCGGGACGAGACGAGGGCACACGGCAAGCGTGTCGGGCTCGTTTCGGGGCTCATAGCAAGACATCTGCGATGGAGCACCGAGTCGGTGGAGAGGATAAGGCTCGCTGCGCAACTGCATGACTTGGGCAAACTCGGTATTCCCGATGCCATACTGCCCAAGCGCGGCCCGTTGTCCTCCGAGGAAACTGAGATTTTGAAGAAGCACACCGTCATTGGGGCTCAAATTCTTGAAAAGTCGGAATTTCCCCTGCTTCGGTTGGCAAGGGATATAGCGCTGGCCCATCACGAGCGGTGGGATGGAGGAGGCTATCCCCAAGGACTCCGCCGTAAGTACATTCCCGAGAGTGCTCGGATCGTTGCCATTGCCGACACGTATGACATTCTTACTCACAGGAGCGTTAACCGGCCGGTGATTTCGGAGAACCGTGCTTTGGCAATCATGAACGCGTACAGAGAATCGGCCTTCGATGCCGGGATATTCGATCTCTTCATGGCCTTGATTCCCGCGATTAGAGAGATTCAGCAAGAAGTGGGAGACGAAGAAGAATTCACGTGCTCGCGGTGAGGAGGACATTTCAGGCGCATGTCCGAAGAGAAGACCGAATCCAAAGAGATTAGCGATGAGAGCCGCACTTCAGTGGAAGGACATTGCCGATGTCCAAGCCAGTGATAAATGCGAAAGAGATCATCGAGGACATCCGTTCGGGAATGGAAGACGCCCAACTTATGCAAAAATACAGACTGACGTCCAAAGGTCTCCAGAGTGCTTTTTCAAAGCTAATCAATAACCGCTTAATGACGGTCGAGGAGGTTTATGGACAACGTAGGTCAGATGACGAGGACACGGTCATTATCGACGACATGAGCCTTATTCAGAGGCATTTCTTGACCGTATCGGTGCCGATCTATGAAATGGGGAGACCAGACCATGTGGGGCGCCTAAGCGAGATTACCGAGAGAGGGCTCGCCATCTCGGGTATCGAATCGAGGATCGGAGAAATCAAATCATTCGTGATCCCTTGTCGTGATTTTCTCAAAGTCCGGCATGTTACGTTTGAAGCCAAGTGCCTCTGGGTAAAAAGACACAGGACAACCAGAGAATTGTCTGTCGGGTTTCAAATTACAAAGATCGACAGAAGGACCTTGGGGCATCTTAGATCCCTCATTCAGCTCCTGACACTCGGTTAGCCATGAACACCCCAGGGCCGCCTGCTTGTTAGCTCTCCAGACGATGGAGCCAGCGAACCCAGAGGACAAGGTGCTTGTCAAATTGGTCCGGCAATTCATGGAGCTACAGCTCAGTAAAATAGTAGCATGGATTAACAACCGAGCCCTGCAGGCTTAGCACCCATCTAACCTTCAGCGCCTGGGCCTGACACCTCCCACCGCGAGCTGAGAGCTTCATACAGCCACGAACAAGACGAAACGGCACATCCCCCCCTGCCGACGACACAAGGCCGCTCATTTACGCGATCGTGGATTCCAGCGCGACCACGATGAGCATATACGCCGACACCTCGATGGGACCGTCTGATAGGACTGAATCAAAGACAATCTAATGAGACCGCAACGTTGCGGCATAGCTGGTGTGCGCGGTCATGACCATCCACAACTCGATCCAGGTCCGGAACCACGAGGAAGCCATGTTAGGTGCGGAAAGCGGTCCGGTGAAAAGGGAATCTCCTGCGAACGGACCTGTCGTGCCTACATGAGGCGACATCGTGTGGCGCCTCGGCCTGACTCCGTACCAACTTGGAGGAAAACGAACCCGTTCGTCCTCCCGAATTCTTCGAGTCCAGGGTAGGAAATCTCTGACCAGATTTTCAGCCCTCCCAAATGGGTCAACCTGCCACACGCACATCGTGTCGGTGCGCCACTCGAAAAAGGGGAACCGGCGGGGCAGAGAACCAGGATCGTAATCTTAGATTATGCCATCAGTAGGCCAGAAGCGAGGAGTAATTGCGCAACAGGTCAGAAATGTCAGGTAATTCAACGATGAAGGTGGATACCAATTCTGAAACCGAGAATCATTTGCTTTTCCTATCCGATTCGAGGACAATGTAAAAACAGTGATGAATCATCACACTGGTCTTGTGCGTCCGGTCCTTACATGGCCGGCCCAATGCGGCCGGAAGAAGAGATCGAGTGCCATGGCTGAGACCAAGCCTGCTGGAGCAACTCAGCGTTCACTCAATATCCACACACCTATTCATGGGCGGGGGGAACGCCCCCTTTTGCGCGATCACGGGATGAGAGACAGGAGTTCATCGAAATGAAACTTCGGACTCAACTACTTCTCGGGTATGCGGTGGTTTTCGTTCTGATGGTCATTATCGCTGGGGTGACCTACACGAGCACGACCCGGCTGGTCACCTCGCAGGACCTTGTAGAGGAGACGTATCAGACCATAGTCTTGGCGAGTCGACTAGAGGTCTTCACGGTCGAAATGCAGAATGCCAAGAGAGGCTTTCTCATCAGCGGGGATGAGGATCTATTGCAGTCTTTTGAGGAGGCACGAAAAGCCTATCGGCAGGGGATGGATAGGCTCAAGTCCGCCGTTTCCTCCAACCCCCGCCAAGTGCTCCGACTGGAAGAGGTCGATTCCCAGGTAAACACATGGATTGATACGGTAGCCGTACCCCAAATCGAAGCCAGACGCAGAATTGCCGGGCAGGAAGCTCCAGCGGACCGGGCCGCGGCACTTGTCAAGGAGGGAGTGAAAGGGCGAACCCTTTTCAGGGAAGTGCACCAAAAGCTGGAGAGCTTTGTAGAGACACAGCGGAACCTGCGCCAAGAGCAGACCAAGGAAAACGACCTAATGGCGAAGCGCAGCGTTTGGTCGGTGATCTTGGGGACTCTCCTCGCCATTGTGTTGGGCACCGGCATCATGCTTTTTACCACTCGAAGGGTCCTCAGACAGGTGGGGGGAGAACCTGCGACTATTGCCGGAATTGCTGAAGAGATCGGCAAAGGAAATCTCGATGTGCGGTTTGATGATGGTACCGAGGGCGGCACGGGGATTCGTTCAGCGATTGGGAACATGCTCGAATCCCTTAGAGAGAACAGAAAGCAAGCAGAGCACCGGGATTGGCTGAAAACCGGCATCGCACGCTTGAATGAGGTGATGAGCGGTGATCCCGATCTCGGGACGCTGGCTTCGAAGGTAATTTCCGAAATAACGACCTACCTCGATGCCCAGGTGGGGGCCTTATACCTTGCTCAAGACGGCGTAGACCGGACTCTATCGCTTAAAGGTAGCTATGCGTACAAGAAGCGGAAGAACCTTTCCAACATGTTTGCCCTTGGTGAGGGCCTCGTAGGTCAGGCAGCACTGGAAAAACAGCAGATCCTGCTGAAGAACGTGCCGGAAGACTACATCAAGGTGACGTCTGCTATCGGGGAGCGAGTTCCCAGCTTTATCTGCGTGACACCCTTCGTGTACGAGGCGCGTGTCAAGGGCGTCATCGAGATCGGGACCCTGAATGAGATGACGGACCTGCACTTGGAATATTTGGAACAGGTCATGCCCGCACTCGCTGTCGCAGTGGAAACATCTGAGAGTAGGACGCGATTGGTACAAGCGTTGACTGAATCGCAACAGCTCTCGGAAGAGCTCCAGGTACAGCAGGAAGAGCTTAGGACCACCAACGAGGAACTGGAAGAACAGACCCAGAGACTGAAGGAGTCCGAAGAAAAGCTCAAGGTGCAGCAGGAGGAGCTGCAAGTGACCAACGAAGAGCTGGAAGAGAAGAACGAGCTCCTTGAGCGCCAGAAGCAGGAGGTTGAGCTGGCCAAAAAGGAGATCGAAGCAAAGGCGAAAGAGTTGGCAACGGCAAGTAAGTACAAATCCGAGTTCCTGTCCAACATGTCTCACGAACTGCGTACGCCGCTCAACAGTCTCTTGCTCCTGGCGCAGTCGCTCGCGGAAAACAAGGAGGGCACTCTTACCGACGAACAGGTACAGTCGGCACGCATCATTCACGGGAGCGGAACCGACCTACTCAACCTGATTAACGAGATACTCGACCTTGCAAAGATTGAGGCCGGGCGAACCGACCTTCGACTCGGCCCGCTCCGGGCTCTTGACTTTGCCGAAGGCGTCCGCGCTGTGTTTCAGCCTTTGGCTGAACAGAAGGGGCTTCTCCTGGAGGTGACGGTAGACTCCAAGGCGCCGGAAGAAATCGTGACGGACAGAAAAAGAGTTGAGCAAGTGATTAAGAACCTTGTCGCCAATGCGATCAAGTTCACCCAAAGCGGCCAAGTGACTGTTGAGTACGGGCGCCCTTCACCGGGCGCCGACCTGTCCCGCAGCGGTCTGCTCCCGGATCGATCGGTCTCGATCATGGTGAAAGACACGGGCATCGGTATTCCAAAGGAACAGCAAGGCGTTATCTTTGAGGCATTCCAGCAGGCCGACGGCAGCACCGCAAGAAGGTTCGGGGGCACAGGCCTCGGGCTGTCGATTTCCCGGGAACTTGCCCGATTGCTCGGCGGAGAAATTCAACTTGAGAGCACTCCAGGGAGCGGATCGACATTTACCTTGTACCTTCCGGTCGCGTTGAAACCCGACCACACTCCCGCTCTCCCCAGCCCGATCACGCGTCCTGCTTCGAGCAATGCTGCACGTGATACTGGCTCTGAGAAGAATTTGCAGGCCATGGTCGTGCAACAGATCGAAGATGACCGCGAGGTTGTGGTCGAGGGGGATAAGGTTGTCCTGATCGTAGAAGACGACCCGAAGTTCGCAAGGATATTGTGTGAGAAATGCCACGAGAAGGGGTTCAAGTGTCTTGCCGCGGCCACGGGAGAAGGAGGCCTGGACTTGGCAGTTAAGCACATTCCCCTTGGAATTATTCTCGATATCCGGCTTCCGGGAATCGACGGATGGGCCGTGCTAAGTGCCCTGAAAGACGACACGCGCACGAGGCATATCCCGGTACATGTCGTCTCTGTTGAAGAAGCTTCGATTGAATCGATGCGGAAGGGTGCGGTGGGGCACTTCACCAAACCTATCACTCGTGAAAACCTCGAAGAGGCTTTCAAAAGGCTCGAAGACACATCGACGGACAGTCCAAAACGGGTCTTGGTCGTTGAGGACGATGAGAACATGCGTCAACGAGTCGTGGAGCTTATCGGAGACGTTGACGTAATGGTAGATGAAGCAAGCACCGGAGCACAGGCCATCGATGCCGTGCGTTCCACTCAATACGACTGCGTGATTCTCGACATCGGCCTCCCGGACATGGACGGACGGGAACTGCTCAAGAGGCTTCAGGAAGACAAAGTGGAGCTCCCCCCGATCATTATCCACACGGCAAGGGACCTCACGACTGAGGAGGAAATTGCCGTGCGTGAATACGCGGATTCCGTTGTGCTCAAGGACGTGCGATCCACTGAGCGGCTGCTCGATGAAGTATCCCTCTTCCTTCACAGCATGGTGAGTCGCATGCCGGAAAGAAAGAGGCAGATCATAAGGAACCTCCACGAGACGGACGAGCTCTTAAGAGATAAAAGGGTTCTCATTGTGGACGACGACATGAGAACTCTCTTCGCCCTCTCTCACCTCCTCTCGGAACGAGGTATGAGGACCCTCAAAGCGGAGAACGGTGAGCGAGCTCTCCAGCTTCTCGATACAGACCCCGGAGTGGACATCGTGCTCATGGATATCATGATGCCCGTGATGGACGGGTACGAAACCATGGCGAAGATACGCGATCTGGAGAGGTTCCGCAGACTCCCGATCATCGCATTGACCGCCAAAGCGATGCCCAAGGATCGGGAGCATTGTCTGGCGGCAGGTGCGAACGATTACATGACCAAACCGGTGGATCAGGAGCGTCTCGTTTCAATGCTGCGGGTATGGCTCTACAGGTAAATGGCAGGGAGAAGGTGAGAACGCTCCCGAACTCAGAGTTCTTCGTTGGATGGCTGTGATGAACAACAGCGAGATTGAGAATATCGAGATCGGGCTCCTGCTGGAATCCATATACCAACGGTACGGCTACGACTTTCGATCTTATGCCCGGGCTTCCATTGAGCGACGGACGCGGCAATTCATTTCCCATGCTGGATTCGCTTGCGTCTCTGAAATGATTCCGAGAGTAATCCATGACGAGGATCTTTTCTCAGAGCTGGTGCAGTAC
>JBGSJS010000032.1:0-1750 GCA_041741735.1 Desulfomonilaceae bacterium
CCTGGACAGCCTTGAGTTTGAACCGATGCCCCGAATCCACGATCTCCGGCATTGTTGGAAGACTAACGCGATGAGAAGCGGCCTGCATCCGTTGATAGCCGACGCTATTGTGGGACATGGGGATAGGAAGAAGGACGTGAAGAGCGTGTACCTCACAATCAACGATGCGGACTTGGTGAGAGAGATTGACCGGATGACCTTCGATCACGGGAAGACGGAGATTTGGGACTAAGAATAACAAAACTGAATTCGGAGTAACAACACGGATTTGATAATTATATCTAGTATGCTGTCCCATTAATAAGTTGGCATATTGCCTCGACCTTTTTGAGAATGGAATCAGCGGTAGCTGTCCATATGAAGGGCCGAGCATGTTCGTTATAGTGCGCGACAAAGTCTTCGATCTTGGCGACGAGTTCCTTTGTGCTCCGAAAGGAGCCGCGGCGGATTGCTTTTTCAGAGATATGTTTAAACCATCGCTCGACCTGGTTGAGCCATGAGGAATACGTGGGTGTGAAATGCATCGTGAAGCGGGGATGCTTTGCCAGCCACTGCCACACCTTGGGATGTTTGTGGGGTCCATAGTTGTCAGCAATGACATGCACGTCCAAGTCAGCGGGGACGCTCTTGTCGATTTGCTTGAGAAACGCAAGAAACTCCTGGTGACGATGCCGGGGCTTACAGTCGGTTAAGACCGTTCCGCTTGCTGTATCAAGAGCGGCAAACAGTGTGGTCGTACCATGACGGAAGTAATCATGGGTGACACCCTCTACGTACCCCAGACCCATGGGCAATATCGGTTGGCTTCGTTCAAGGGCTTGAATCTGCGACTTCTCATCGACGCACAGCACCATCGCATGCTCAGGGGGATTCAAATACAACCCCACAATATCCCGGACCTTCTCCACGAAATACGGATCGGTCGATAACTTGAACGACTTGGTTCTATGGGGCTGAATGCCGAAGACCCGAAAATAGCGCTGCACTGAACTCTTGGAAATTCCCGTTGCCTGCGCAGCACTCCGCACCGACCAGTGGGTACCCTGAGTAGGGGCGCTCTCCAGAACAGTCTGAAGGAGATTGGCCACTTTCTCGTCATCGTGGGTCCTCGGACATCCAGGCCGGTGCTCATCGTACAGCCCGACGAGTCCACTTTCCAAGAACCGCCTGCGCCACTTGCCGACTGTCGGCATTGATACCCCCATCCGGCGTGCAATGGAGATGCTCGCCTCACCATCTGCCGAAGCGAGAACAATGCCTGCTCGTCTCACCAGACCGTGGGGAGCCGTTCGCGATCTCGTCAGTTCCCGTAGTGTTCTACGCTCCAAATCCGACAAGACGATCTCCTGTTTCTTGGGCCGTGCCATCTCTATGTGTGCCTCCATCGCCTGATGGAAACACTATCCCACAAGTAACCTCATGATTGCAAGCTATTTCCGGGACAGCATACTAGCAGCAGGAGCGAAAGGATCCTCGGGCAGGTCCGGGGTAAGACTATAGGATGCTAATAACACGGAGCCGGGAACCGTTATACGGTTGTCCTCGCTCCGTGTTTCCGTTGAAAGGAGGGAATCGCAGGCCTGTCGGGTCTCCGAATTCATGACATAACGTGTGGCAACTGGTGCAGGTTACGGAAATACCTCCCCGTGAACGGGACTTGCCTCTCATTGCGGACAGCGATGGGTCCCTTCAGGAAACAGAACTTGAGAGACGCACGAGCCAGAAGCCGACGCCATCAGGTGCACCAAGC
>JBGSJS010000033.1:0-69480 GCA_041741735.1 Desulfomonilaceae bacterium
CACTCCGTACGTCCTTTCTGGCTAGAACCTCGGCCCGTTCAACGCTCAACTGACACGAACGGGTCCACTGAAACAGTCTTTTGAAAAAATCCGGGCGGGAATTCTGGATGATTCCAATTCCCAGTCCGACAGCCTCCTAGACAGTCAACGGCTATCGAGTCGGCCCTTCGCCAAGAACCAGCACGTCACTGGTGGGCCGAGGTATAAGTCAAAGCCCCTTTGAGCCCACGTTCCGTCCACGCCTCTCCTCTCGGCAGCGCGGCAATCGGGACAAATCGATTCGTCGGTCGGCCTCTCCGCCGAAAACGGCGTGATTTCCTGAAAAAGGGTCTTTTCATTCAATTGAGATCAAGGAGAGCACGCTCTCCCTCTATCAGGGTGGCTGAGGAGAGGATCACCACTGGTCAAGAAGTGCCGTGATCGTAGGAGACGCTTGGTCAATAAGTCGATATCGACTTCCAAAGGAACCTTGAGCATGCCAGCTTTGGGCATCATTCTCCACACAAGGTGTCTGACCTGATCACCTTCATCATCTGGGGCCTCCACCCAAATTGCGTCGTGGATCATCATGACGATACGGGCTTTCATGTTCCTGCGCAGGAAGATCCTTCCTTACCATGGCGGTCTTGATCAGGTCCGCCTCGATCTGCTGAGGCCAAGTCACTCGGTACTGACGCTCCATTTCGGAAGCAGCCCTCCGCGGGAACCTGCTCCCCGCGGCCGACGTGAGACCTGCTGACACCAAGGTAGAGAAGCCTGCTCCGACCGTACCGGTTGCGAACTCGATTCAGAGTCAGAAAGTAGGATCTTATTCTCTCGGGCCTGTGAGATAGGTTATCCCAGAGGCCATGTCAAAGGAGCACTGCCTTGTGGAGGTGATGACTGGATTTAGCAACTGTGTTGATATCAACACGGTTCCTTTTCTCTGAGGATAGCCCCGCCGTAGCCTGCCACACCGCTATGGTGTTACAGGTCAACCTCATCCCTCAAATTGAGGGGTGAGGTATTTCACTAATGATATCACCCGCGTCCTCGATACGAGTAACTACTTGATATTACACTAACGTCAAATTGACGTTGACGGAATCACTAATAATATCAACCGCACCCTGAATACGAGGGCCAGGGCAAAGCAGTTGCAATACGACTGATTCACTTATGATATCACCCGGCCAGTCGTATCGACTACGCAGGGAAAGCAGTTGTGTTGATATCAACACGACTCATTCACTAATGATATCAGCCGAGAGACCGTATCGGTTCCGCAGCCACCTATGTTCATTTCAGAATGAAAAGGAGGGGGTCAACCTAAAGTGTACCCCTTCAACTTCCCTCAATTTGAGGGAGGTTGGAAGCTCAACCCTCTGACTTGCAACGACACAATCCCATAGATCAACTGTGGTCATATTGACCACGGTTGCCGGTGCCGTTCATTTCTTGAGTCAGTCAACGGAAACAACTGTCGTCAAATTGACGACTGTTGAGAGACCATCGTGCTTTGCTGTGCGACAATTGCACTTGGGCGGGACCTCCGAATCGGGTTCCGGGGTGGCTGAGGACGGGACGCACGGGCGTTTCTGTCTGGCAGAACCAACATCACCCTTCCACGAGTTACCTCGACTCGGGCCGAAAGATGGTATTCCAGTCCCGCTTCATGTCCACAACGATCCAGCCGCGCTTGGGGGCCTCCTTGAGGGCTTCGACAAGCTTGCCGGTGCTCTTCGTCTTGGAGTCATAGGCATATTCGCGTTCACTATCGGTATGGTGGACGATGAGGCCGAAACTAGGGCGCGGATTGTTGATCGTGGTGTACTGCAACATCGCGTGGTCGCCGTCACTGTTCCCACAACATATCGCAGGTCGCCGGCCGATAAACTGATGAATGCCGACTGGCTTGCCCTCCTTGTCGTTGACGAATAAATAGTCGAGTGTTTTTGTCAGCACCGGTCCGCTGTCGCGTAGCTCGAATGTCGTCCGCGCTGTCGAGCCGACAACCTGCTCCGGTGGTATGCCGTAAACGCGCTCAACCCAGACGCGCATGAAGTCCGCGCCGCCACCGGAAACGATGAAGTTCTTGAAGCCATTCGCCCGCAGAAGGCGCAGGAGTTCCTGCATGGGTTGGTAGGTGAGTTCGTCATAGGGCCGGCCATATCGTGGATGTTTGGCCGATGTGAGCCATGACTCCACGGCGTCGCGAAACTCGTCGATCGTCATCCCTGCATGGGTGAGTCCCAAGACCTGCATCAGGCCATCGAAATGTTCGCCTTCCAGAAGTTTTGCAAGTTCGCCGGCCAAGGCGGCCTGCACCATTGGATCCGAAGCGAGCTTGGGCTCAGTGAGGATGTGTTGGTTCAGTTCGTCGATGGCAAAGGCTGCCTGAAACGGCATCGGATTCTCCGGCCAGAGAGTGCCGTCGTTGTCGTACACGGCAATGCGTTCTGCTGGTGGCAGGAAGTCGGGTGATCCTTCCCTTGTCACCTTGGCGATGAACGCGAGGATCCCCTGTTTGGCGGGGCCATCGTTCCAGGAAGGCAGCGGATCAGTACAGTGAAGGTCATAGAGCTTCCTTTGTGCGACGCCATAATCCCCCAGCTGGTAGAGGCTCACAGATACGGCCCGGACGGTGAAGGCCTCGAATGGCTCCGCTTTCAGAGCGTCCACAAAGTCACGGGTCCCTATACCGACGGTCAGATGAGGGTGGTAGTTCATGCCGGTGCGGGGTCCGACGAAGTTGTTCACGTAGTCCACGGTCGGCTGGCTGATCGCCTGGCCGTCGGGGCGGGGCGCAAAGGCTTCGCCGGTCCCCTGCTCCACCGCGAACGGGGCGACAGCGTCGATGATCCGTTGCTGAAGTCGGCGCAGATCCTCGGTCGGCTCGATGACGATGCCCACCAACCGGAGATCCTTGTCGGCCAGGGCATAGTAGCTAGTCGCATTGCATTCCCATTTCATAGACTGCTCTGCACGCAGCACTTCGGCCACAGCATTCGCGACCTCTTCGAGGTCCGCTGTCCGCACAAACCGCTGGAGAATGGTGATGTGCGGCGCGTGGTTGGCATCGAGGGCGAAACCGTCCGGATAGTCCTCTCGTAGCCGAGCGTTCACCGCCTGTGCCCTCTCAACCGTGGCAGAATCCGGATCCAGCAGTACGTTGATCGCGATCAAGGTCATGCGGCTTCTCCTCTCCTGGTAGTTCATGGTGAGGGTGTTGTCTAGCTAACAGTTCGGTAGCTCTTTGAAAATCACTGTAACATTGAAAGGAAGACCACGTCAATTGCGCTTTGGTCTTATACATGTAGGACTTTGTGGCTCTTCGCGTAAACGCGTACCAGCGTTGCAAAGGAAAGGAGGACATGATTTCTTGCCTTTTTTCCGTTTGTGAGAAATCTGACGAGGCGAGGAAGTCATGTCCGCGAGCATACTCTACCACTGTTTTGGCGTCATGGGACGGGGTCCGCCAAATAGCAGAATCAGACTTGTGGAACAGGTGGAAGAGTTTGACTGCTCAACGTCTACTCACAGCCCCTTTCCAGGCCCCGCTGTGACCCTGTTTTCAAGTGGCGAACGAACTTGCCGCACGCGCTGCATGTTGGCTTCGGTGGAGGAGGCCAAAATTTGGGCACGGGGTCCAGGTCTGAGGACGAAGAATCTCGGGCGATGAAAACACCTTTTTCGATGATGGGCTTCGTGGATTCAGGCTGCGGGGCAGCACTCGATTTTGCCCAGGCATAGGCACTGCTGGGCTGTTCTCTGGACCCTGCACCTCATCCCTGGTCAGGTTCCACGCTTGATATGCAGCTTCCGCGTGATTCCGGGCGTGGTTCTCGTCGTAAGCGGTCATGACCAGTGACACCGGCCATGCCGCGACATTGAGGCATTGATCGAGGCGTTTACGTATCGCCCTGGAATCACGAAGCTTCAACTGTACACAAGTGTGTACACTTCTTCCTTCAGTCCCCTGTTCACTCGATATCGACCTCCAGCGGCACACCCAACTTCCCTGTCGTGGTCATCATCCGTGTCATCAGATGTCGGACCTGCTCGGCTTCTTGCGGCGGAGCCTCGACCCACAAGGCATCATGGATCATCATCACGATGCGGGCTTTCATGTTTCTACGCCGGAAGATCCGATCAAACCTTAACATTGCGGTCTTTATCAGGTCAGCCTCAATCTGCTGAGTCCACGTCACCCGGAACTGCCGTTCCATTTCCGATGACGCACGCCGCGGAAATCGACGCTCTCTCCCCATAAGGCTTTGGACGACTCTAGCGTGAGCCGGGAGCTTCTTCAGCATCTCCCATTCTCGGTCAAAGAAGGCCCTCACTTTGGAAAATCGCTCATAGAAGCCCTCGATGTAGGATCGGGCCGCGGCCTCATCAATGATGTCCCCAACGCCCAGACTCTCCTTCAGCTCGTTGATTTTGCGACACAGTGCCGAGGGTCCCATGCCAAAGCAGATCGCAAAGTTGATCTCCTTCGCTACGCTCCGATCAGTGAGGCCCAGCCAATCGGATGTCTCCGTGTGCACGTCTCCGTTCGGGTCTCGGAATATCCTCATCAGCTCTGGATCACGGGACAGGTGAGCCAGTATGCGCATCTGTGCTTGTGAATAGTCGGCCTTGATCAGCACATGGCCGAGCGGTGCTACGAAGAGATGCCGAAGATCTCGACTCACGTTTTGCACGGCAGGATTACGGGCGTAGATTCGAGATGTAGCAGAGCGGGTCTGTCCCCACACTGGATGGACTCGATCTCTGCCCGCTGCGAGCTGCAGAAAGCTCAAGTCCTGACTCACCCCTCTATAGTCCAAGATCTTCTGCACCCAAGGGTAGTGCGGGGCCGTTTGCTCTAAGATAAAGTTGGAGACCTTTCGCCACTGGTGTACGCTCGGGTCCAGGAATTGGACGCCCTGAGCAGCCAGAAAGCGGTACAAGTCTCGGTCTGACCGTAGATCTACATCGGCCCCGCCCGTAATCTCATCAGCAAGGCGGGCCATTTCCTGTCCTGTACGATCCCTTTTTTGATCGCACGCGTCCCCGTCCACTCCAATGCCAACGCGCCGCATATTATCCAGCACCAGCATGAGAGGCAGTTCCAGGTCTCGATAGAGGTCACCCAAGTCTTTGTTCATTCGTCCAGGCAGCGCCGCAGCCAGCCGATGAATGAGGCGGGCGTCATGAGCCAGTGCAGGAGCCAGTACCTCGGGAGAGCTATCGGCATAAATATCTGTGTTCATGTACGGGTAATCTTCCCCGAGGTACCGGGAGGCCAAATGTGAGAGGGTCAAACCAGCTTGTACTCGGTATTCACCCAACTCGGTCTCTCGTCCTGAATCAGGGTCCAGGAGATACGCCAACAACTTCGTGTCATCAGTCGTGTCGATATCAATACGACTCGGGTCCGTATCCGTTCGTAAACCCCGCTGATCCAAATATTCCCAAATCCGCTTGAGTCCGTGAAATATTCGGGGCGTGCTTGCACGCTGATAGAGAGACGGACAGAGAGCTATGAACTCATTGAGTGGTACAGCAGAGCAGTAACTCTCTTCAGGACTCAGCGCATAACCGACCAATACTTCGCCATCCGTAACGAAGGGAGCTGTGACAGCTACGGTACTACCCGTGCTCAAATTAGAGAGTAGATTCTCCGGGGCCGTACTTTGGTTCATCTCATTCATGAATCTATACTCGTACTCGGGGATTTATACTCGGGGACTCAAACAGCTAGATAATCTTACCAAAATACTCTTGAATATATAAATATATTGTTCGGAAGGGTGTGAGGGGTAGCGCCGGGGGGGAGAGAGAATATAGCTATAAGTATTATATGGTATGTAATTTGCCAACACATTGATATTCCATAACTAAAGGCTTGAGGGTGACAAGTTGCAGTACCCACCTAGTATTTCGCTCCCGTGATCGTTATGTGCTTAATTTTGTTGATGATGCGCTCTTCGGTCTCTATCAGCTTGAGTTTGCTCAGTATTTTTCGATAGGTTTGAGCCGTAGGCTTGGTCACACTGATTGCTTGGGCCAACTCGGCGTCAGAGACTCTCAGATTCGGCCCGCGCGTGCTCCGGGCGAGCTCTTCCTGGCGCATGAGGAGCCACACGTATGCTTTGACGGCGGGTCCCTTGATCTTGAACAGGTTGTCCGCTGCCCGGTCCCTCAAGAAAACGTGGTCGTCATCGAACATCCGGCGATGCCATTCGATCATCTCAGAGCGTTGGATGACCCCTGCCAGCTCAGTGATGAGCGCTGGGACGTGTTGGGCGCGCACGTTACGATAACGGTCGAGCACGGCGAGGATCTCCTTCTTTGGGACCTTACGCCGCAGCCGGATCGAGGGACGAACCCCCTTGCTCTCGAAGTCCCCCAGCTTGAGACCGAACCATTTCCCTATTTGAGACTTGGCCGCCGCCACCGAGATTCCCTCGAACGTGGCAATGAGGCTGTAGACATCAACAGGCACGATCTTCTTCGGGTTGCGGCGGTGCATCAGGCACCAGTCCCGTTCACAGAGATATGAGCGACACTTAAAGCCGATTTGCCATTCGAAGATGTCCATGCGGATGGCCCGCTCGTACCACTCGTAGGAGTCGTTGACCTCGTAGAATTCGGGATTGCCGTGTTGGTCCTGGTAGGACTTGTTGAAGATGCGGGGCTGGAATTTGCGGATCAAGCAGTCAAAGATCAGGGCAAGGCCGGTGAGGATCTTGTACTTGGCGTAGCGCTCCCTCAAGAAATCCTTTGTCTGAGCCAAATATTTCCAGTGCTTGAGGTAATGAGGGTTTACACGCCCCTTGTCGTCGAACTCCTCCACGTCAGGTTCCCACAGGGTCGGCGCGGGCTGCTCTTGAGGCACGAACACCCCGAATTCGGCTCCATAGGCGTGCCAATCCTTTACGAGCTTGTTCCGTTCCTCATCACGGTCTATGGTTTCATCCATGTGAAGGCCCCCGCCAGCTATTCATGGGCCAGTCTACCACGCCATGGTCATCGGCGAAACGGGATTGTCATAGGCCTGAGATTCGTTCTCAAAATCCGTCAGATCCATTCTGAGCGACTTTCTCGGTGCGGGAATAGGAGAGTACGGGCGTTTCGTCGCAAATATTAAATGATAAATATCACTTAGCAGTTCCTTCAGATGCCACGGACAAATTCCCGTGCCGGTGCTCTCGCCCCTTACGAAGCTTCACGGAGCCGAAAACACGGAAATCGACGAGAACACACCTCAGACTCGATCTGAGCGATTATTCGTCTTTTGGTCGTTGTGTAGAGCCAATCATTGAGTTCTCGGGCCGATAACCAGGAAGACGCTCTGGGCCTACACCACCATAGGACCAACCACCGTTTGAAGGCAGACCCTTAAAGGGTTTGATTCTGAACTCAACCCCGCCAGTAGATGATGCCTGGCCCGGTGTCCCCGGCATCAAGGAATCCGAGCTTGAGATTTTTTTTGAGGACGAAAACCACGGTTTATCGACACCTTAAATCAAATAATAACTGGTATTTATAAAGATGGGAACCTTCTGATTCGAAGGGAATCTCAGTGCGTGCTTGGGCAGATAGACACCCTTCTCATAGTTTCCCGATTTTTCATTTGACCACAGATTCTTACCATTCTACAAATTTGACTGGCTGTCTTGTGTCGGCGGTGACGGCGAGCGGGGGCCACTGGAATCTACCGGTGCTGCGATCCCCCGCGGCTTATTGCTGTCTTTGAGGATAGCTTACCCGGAGAAGGGTCTTTCTGTTCCGAGCACCCGAGGTTCCCTCGGGACAATGAACACCAAGAGCCACCGAAAGAATTAGCCGGTGGTAGTGGTGAATAAGTGAGGAATTGTTGTGACAGAAGATGAATCCGGGGAAAGATACTTGACGTGGTCTCAATTAAGGAGCGAAACCGGCTTGTCTCGTGAGGCTCTGGACAAGTTGGAAGAAAATGGTTGGGTCAAACCAGACAAGTGCTCTGATGGGAAGGATTATTATTCAAAGGCATCTGTAGAATTAGTAAAGACGATGCTTTATTGCCGGGACGAAAATGGTGTCAATTTGACGCAAGCCTATCAAATGGCCGTAAAGGCTGCGGACTTGAAGAAAAGAAGACATGAACAGGCATCCGCAAGGAACGAAGGCGAAGGCAAGGCTCTGAAGTTCATGGACCCCGAGAAGCTCAAGACGTACCCGACATTTGAGAATGCTCTCACGATTGACGAACATTTGCGTCGAGACATTACCAGGGACATGAGTCGCAATGGCTATCGGCCATCCGAGCCTATTGCTCTGTGCTCTTGGGAGGGACTGGAAAAAGAGGTAGTGCACGATGGCCACACCCGTAGGCTTGCTGCCATAGCCGCAGGAATCGAAAAAGTGCCTGTGGTAATTGAGAAATTCGCGGACGAGATGGCGGCTTTGGAAGATTTCGTGAAACGGCAACTCAAGCGAAGGAAGAATGACGCTTGGGTGCGTTATCAGATGATCATTGCCGTTGATAGCCTGATGGATAAAGGAGGAGACCGGCGAAGCGGGGATGCCAAATCAAAAACGCCGTGCGGCGTTATTGAAAAGAAGGTCATGACATCGGCTGAGAGGACGGCAAAGCTGGTCGGCTGCGGCCCGAGAACGGTGGACCGAGTACGGAAAATTAGGAAAGCCGGAAAACCTGAGATTCTGGAGGCCTTGAAGAATCGTGAGATGACAATAACTCAGGCAGAGGAGGCCATTGGTAGAAAGACCAAAGACAAAAAGGCGGCCCAAAAAGCGAAGCTCAAGAAGATTAGAAAGGCAGCCGAAAAATTGTTCAAAGAAGATAACCTGTCAGGGATAGATTCTCTGGGAGGGGACTTGGTATATCATGTAAACAAGGCTGTAGCGGAGTATGTTGAGAAGCAGCTGGAAGAGAAATCTTATCGCATCTGATGATGCCGGTTCACAGCCCGGCTGAAAAAACTGGGAACCTTTTCGTTCCTGGATGTTCTCAGCATCCCGACATAATGATGGACACATTTTTTAGACAAGAGCTTTACCTCAGAATTTCGATCCCCAAAACATAGTTGATTCGGCGTTTGCCAACCAAAAGAACACTTCATAGCCTCTAGATTTTTCCCTTCAAGCGATACGACCTTACCGATAACCAACCAGACTCAGACTTACTCATTTGAAAATCAACCTCTCAAACTCGGCCTCCTCCGTCGAGGTTTCCTCGCGGGCGCGGGCTGTGAAAAGCAATCAAAAGTTATTGGAGAACAGAAAATGGCAGAAGATTTCGAATACGAATCACAAACTGAACGAGCCTTTGCGGCACTAATTGACCTCTTGAACGTGGCAACGAAGGAATTGAACAGACCCAAATCAAAGTTTTCGTGGGTAAACTCAGGGCCTCCCGTTGCCTTGGCCATGTCCGCAATCTTTTCCCTCCTTGAGGACCATGATTCGGCTCGCCGTTACGTGGCCATGCACTTGACTTTATTAGAGGAAACGTCTCCTGAAGCGGATGTGGACGCATCTCTTGACTCAATCTACAGGCTCTACGGTGATTCTCACGGACTGCCTCAAGGGGATTCTGTACGCGAAGGTGCTCGGCGCTGGCGAGAAGCCCTTGCCAACGGAACGGCCACGCGTGGCGATCCGCTGATGTTTGGACTCAGACTGCTGATACAGAAGGTTTACCCCAGGTTGTCTGGGAATCGTGACCTCGACCGCCTCATGGTAGGCATTTGCTTAGCACTGAAGTTCTGCATGCGATTATTGGAGCCCCACGAACGTTCCTATCAGGAAACCGTTGAGTTTGCTGTGGAGTACCTCGACGAGGTCGCTTCCAAGAAGAAACTGAATAGCGAAGAGCTTAGAAACTACATTTTGTGGCATATGAATCAACACGAATATGATTTCATCGAGACTCTCGCTACGATTATGGAAGAGGTGCCTTGCCTGTTTGCCTCCCATTATCCGCCACTGTCGTGGGTGTTGTTAGAGCCACCGGAGTCAGAATGCTTGAGGGCAAGGCTTCAGAGAGCTACCGGTGTAAGCGCCTGAAATTGTGAGCATCCTAGCAACCATTTGATATGACATAGCATATAGAGTTTTCCTTCCTCTAGTCTTCAGATATTTCACCTCATATCCGACCTCGGGCCTTCAGGCGACATGCCCTTGAAGACCTCCACAAAACGGATCGTACAAAATTAGTTTGATAATCCGCAGGATGTCCGTGAAGAAGAGCGACTATGGTTTCAATTGATCATTCTGCCCTGCGGAACCTCCGAATCAGAAAATAAGACTGTGATGCGACTTCACGGTCTGCCCTCGTGAGGCGAGCGTCAATCGCCCACCCGACGTTTGTTCGGGTGATCACTTTACCGGGCCGCACGCTGGATCGGCCCCAAACGGAGAACCATGAGAAAGACCTTAGGCGAAATTGAGAAACACAAATTATTTCAAGAGCTATTCCCAATCAATGAAGAGATCAAAGAGAGAATAAAGCGAGACATGTCGGAAAATGGATTTGACGAGAATCAGCCGCTGGTAATGGCGAAATGGCAAGATCAGGAAGGGCCTGTCTGCATAGACGGCTACACCCGTTTGCGTGTGGCCGAGGAGCTGGACATCGCGGAGATCCCGACCGTCACGTATTCGGTAGCAACCGAGCAGGATGCCTTTGAGATCGCCCTGAAAAGACAGGCGAACCGACGAAGCCTGACGGACGCTGAGATTCTTCAGTGCATTGACACGATGAGGACTCGGTTCGGGAATCCGCCAAATGGCGGACTCCGATACACAGTTCAGGAGATTGCCGAAAAGTTGGGCATTTCCAAGCGAAAGGCCGAGCGGACTATCCGTGTGGCGGAGCGGGCGGACGCAGAGACAAAGAAGCAGATCAAGGCAGGAACTACGTCAATCACCAAGGCGGAAACAGCCGTTAAGTCCTGCTCGGAACCTCGGCCCCCGGGCGAGAAACCGAAGAGGAAAAGGGGGGAATCCCGAACAGTGGAGATCCATAGCGATCAATGGGAGCAACTCTCAGATATCGCCGAGGCGACAGGCAGTGACATCGAAGAACTCGTATATGAAGCGCTGGAGCTGTACCTGGACAGAGACGAAGAGGAAGATGAGACTGAGAGAGAAGAAGAATATGATCGGACCGAGTATGACGCCATATGGGAGACCAGCGACGAGGATGAAGACGAATCGTCCGATCTAGCAGTAACGGCATAGTGCCGGGGCCCCGTCCCCTGTTTCTCCAGCAGGACGGCGGGGCACAAGTCGGGCATCGCCCGCATACGAGCTGGAAATGATCCAGCCGAAACAATATGGAGGAGAGAAATGACCAACTCTACCAATCAGTCCGTGGATTTCCTCGGGCACCAAATCAATTGCATCCAAGACGCCGACGGAAGCCCTTACGTGCCTCTCAGGTGGCTATGCGAAATCTTGGGGATTGACGACAAACGGCAAAGAAGGGAGGTCAAGGACAATGGTGTATACGACTGGAAGATGCTGTCCGTGAAAGGAGCGGACGAGAGGCACCGCAAGATGCTTTGCCTGCCTGTGAAACAGGCGTGCTTGTGGTTCTATATCGTCAACCCCAACACGGTGAGACCGGAAATGAAAGATAGGCTTATGGAATATCAAGAGGAATCCACCACGGCGTTGCGGCACACCAGGCGATATGGGTTTACCTTTAATCCACGACTTCCAGCCGAGGAAATCGAGAGCATGCTCAAGGAGTTGTTGGAAAGAGATTTGCAGGAGCGGTTCCCAGGTAGTCTTGAAAAAAGGGAAACGAGATTCGCTATGTTCGTGACAGAATTACACACGTTTCGGCAGTTCAAGAACGAAGCGCTACCCTACAGGGACAAAGCTGTCGAATGCATTCTTGTTGCCATAGATGGATACATTGATTGGGTTGCTGAATGTCAGAGATATGCTGCTCATATTAGGAATTAATGTACATCGTTAATTGACCGAGCTGAGCGACGCAATTGCGTTGCTGGCCTCGCTCCTGTTCTACCTCTAACAGAAGGCGGGGCACAAGGCGGGTGTGTTCCCGCAATCAAGCAATTGCTAAGAGGTAAGGCAATGAAAACAAAGAAGAACAAGAAAGGTAGGAAGAAGGACACGCTGTTTGGGCGAACGGACTATGCCGTGAAGCAGGTCAATTTATTGATCGTGATGGGGGCCATTCCGGAGGAATTTATCGAATTTGACCCTGACAGGGGCATAACGATTGACTATTTCATCACATCATTCATGGAGCGTTTTCCCATGAAAGAATTAGAGGACGACTGGATGGCGGTGTTCAGCAATTCCATACGCTATGCGCTCGATCTTATCCAATATGAGACCGCACCGAGAGTAGATGTTCGGGTACTCGACAACGGTGAGACCGCCATAGCGTTCCGCGATACGACGCGGCTGAGCCGTGAGCTGAATATGGAAAAAGGCAAGTTGGACAGGCTTATTCATTGGGTCATTGAGCACAATCCCGACTTCCAGCCCTTTTTTATGCACGACATGTGGGCAGGCGCGGGCTACGTGGTCTCGTCCTTTCTTCTCAGGCAATTGGAGAAGAAGGGCGTCAGACTCGACCAGTTCCTGAAGAAGACTGTCAGCGGACAGATCAGGTTTGCAGTGAACTGATTCCTTCGCAGCGAAAGACCAAGCGGCAGTGGCAACGAAGGACGGTCACATAAGGCCGCAGCCCCTTACTCTGTTCCTCCTACAGAGCTGCGGGGCACAAGGCGGACGAACAAATCCGCACCGAAGCAGGACAATGTCCTGCGGGTTCATATGGAGGACGACATGAATGTCAGAAAAGGAATTGCTTACCGCTGCTGAAACTGCCGGGAAGCTGAGAATTGCAAAGAGGACTTTGCTAAGATGGGCACGAGAGAATAAAATTGAGTCTGTGAGAGTTTCCGAAAAGAAAATTCTTTTCACCGTAGAGGCTATCGAGAGATTTCTTCAGGCGCGGACACGTGGTATAGAATCAGGACCTGTGAAAAAGGAACGGGGCGACCGGACACCGGTTCGTCCAAAACTAAAGGAGGGAGGTGGTAAGCGCTCTTCAGGGGAAATGTGGAGAGGCCTTCGCAAGGAGGTCCAGACATGGGCGTAAGGAAGATAGGTGGACGGTTCTACGTCTTCTTCAACTGGAAAGGGAACCGTCTTCAAACAGTAACAGCGGCCGTCAATGAGGCCGAAGCGAAAAGGATCGAGAGGTCAGTGAAGACCGCCTTCAACATCTACCGGTTCGATCATCTGGAGCCAAAGGCCCTCGAAGTGACGATGAAGATCTTCGAGACCAAGGGCTGGAAGCTCCCCGAGGAGCTTGCGACTCCGGAGCCGGAGAGAGAGCTGACCCTGTTCCAAGGGATCAAGGATTACCTCGACGCTGCAGAGAGGAACCGGACGGTGCGGAAGGTCTTCGCCATCGACAGGATCGTAGAGTACTTCGGAGAAAGCACCCCCCTGGAGAACATCACGGTGCTCGGTGTCCGTAAATACCGTGATCATCGGCTGGCACAGGGCGTTACCAACGCCACGGTGAACATCGAGGTCTCCACCCTTTCCGGCATTTTCCGGGTTCAGGTCGAAAATCGGAGTCTGGAGTTCAATCCGTGCTCAATGGTCTCACGGTTACCCGAGAACCAGCGGGACGAGTACGTCTCTTGGGATCAATTCCAGCAGATGCTTGAGGTGGCCGGGTGGTTGAAACCGATCATCACGATTCTCTACTACACAGGGATGAGGCCTTCCGAGGTCTTTGAACTGGATTGGAAAGAGGTGGATTTCGGCAGGCGGATGATCGTGCTTCCACCGGCGCGCACCAAAGAGGGGAAGAACCTCAACCAGAAGATCCTGCGAGATAAGCGAGTGCCGATGCATCGTGAGGTCCACGATCTTCTCTGGGCAATGAGGCATGAAGGTGGTGACAACGTGGTGAGGCTCAGCGGCCCCGTGTTCACCCACAAAGGCAGGGCCATCACGAGGGGGACCAAGCGAAAGGGCTGGGCTCACATCGTGAAGATGACCGGCCTTGAGGGAGTGCAGATGCGGGACCTGCGGCACACGTTCAAAACCAACTTAGCTTTCTCAGGAGTGGATCGCACGATCCGCAACGCCATCGTCGGGCACGCTACGCGTTTGCCGGTGGAGGACCTCTACATCCACATCACGGATGAGAAGCTCCTGGAAGCGGTAGACTCCATGCGGTTTGATCACCGCTCGGCAGTGGCCCCCTTGGGGGAGTTTTCAAAGGTCACGAAAAAATGACGAAAAAAGTCGGAATAAAAGAAAAAGGCCCTGCTGACACAGGGCCTAAGTGCTGAATTTTACTGGTCGGGACGACTGGATTTGAACCAGCGACCCCTGCATCCCGAATGCAGTGCTCTACCAGGCTGAGCCACGTCCCGATCTGGTAACACTACGCCTTTCTGAGCACTCTTGTCAACCACAATCCCAGCCCACAATCCACGGTCTACGTTGGCGTGGGCATTCTGTGGACCCTTCGGCGTCCTCACGTGAAGTTTTGCGACCTGAGCATGACCTCAAAATTGGGACAGGTGCCATGTCGTCGGCAAACGTATGTGTTTCCCCCCGGATTCGGAGTGTTTCTGAACGAGCTATGCCCCCGGGCTCGCCTCAGCCCCCTCTGACAGCGACCGTCTCCCCTCTGTGGCCGGTATCAGCCCGAATCGCACAAGCATGCCATCCTCCCTCGTGCTTCAAAGTCTTGTTCGACGGATGCCCCCCGGAAAGTCGAACGAAAAGCCGCCTGCCGCGCTCAAGCACGCGACCGGCGACCTGATCAGCCAAAAGCGTATCGGCTTCACACGGCGATTCACCCGGGTCTCTCCCAAAACCTACCGCCTCATGGCCGAATTCAGGTTGAAGGCAAGAATCATGATCTGCCACCAAGCCGCATTGGCTCCAAACAATCCCGAAGGAAGCCTGCCGCCGGAAGGTCACGGTTGGTCACGATGCCAGTCACCTTATATCGGAGCGCTCCCCAACCCATGGTGGGAAAAGGCAGGGCGAGTTGATTCTCCATGCCGGGCAGAGCCGGCCGATCCAACGATTCGCGAACAGCCGGGTACCGGTAAATAGGCTCATCCTTTTCGGCGGCCGCCCAGTTCGGCACAAAGCAGACCTCGGCATACTCTTGGCCCGTCTCCACAGGCTCACCGTCCACATGCCGATACAGAGTCCGCCAATCAGGCTCGGCCACCTCCCGTACCGCAGACCTGAACGCCTCGGTCACATCCGCACCCACGGCAAACTCGATGACGCCAAAGCGCCTGTTCTTAGCCTCGGCACAATATTTGAGCATATCCACCATATATCCCGCCGTCTCGGAGCGCAGATACACTTTGCTCACTCCCTCAGAAATCAATTCCAAGGCCTCTTGGAACGGTCGAAGCAGGTAGTAATTTGCAGGAACGTTACCGTCACGAAACTCACTGAACAGCATCAGACCCTGTTCCGCCCAATAGACGTTGAGCGGTTGATAGGCCTTGAATTTCTTGTAGCAATAGTTCGCCGCCTTCTTGAAGGTCTCCACCAGGGTGGCGTCCATATCCATGGTTGCCGTATTCTGAGGAGACCGCCGCTGCACCGCTGCGGCAAACGCTGCGTTGAGCAGCACCAAAGCCCAAAGCGCTTGCAGGGATCGGGAATAAATGCCGTATGCGGCTGTCTATGCTCCTCTTGTTCGGAATTGTGGAAGAGCTCCAAATACTCGCGCGCCGCCGTGGGCGAAGGAAAGGTCCGGGTTCTCTCCTTCTTCCACCGCCTCGCAAGCGCTCACCTCTCCGATCTCGTCCGGCCGTAAAACTCGACCTCGGTGAGCACCCGGCAGAAACCCCCGTCCCCTCCGAGAACCCGCAAATCATCCACACACTCGCCTCCCGCAGAGCTCAACAGCACCAAGGCCATGATCGTCCGATCGTCCGTCCAGCCCCGATCGCCCTGACGTGCCTGCACCTAGTCGGATATCAAACGACGAAGGCCCATGACATGTGCGAATTCCAGATAGGTCGACAACCCGGGCCAATAACGCCTATGAGGTTTGGGGATGAAGAGTCTCTCCCATAATGAAGAAAAAACAACTTATCTTATAAGGGCCTCTGATTCACCCCAGGCCCACCCACGGGCGGCATTCTCCAAGATTTCTATCTTTCGTTGTAGCTTCTCAGCTATGAGAGTTGGTATCACCGTGGGCTAAACGGTCGCATACACTTTCGCTTCCCAGGGAAAGATCGGTTCGCGTCCAACCCATTCCGTGGGAACACCTCGTTGCTGCGTGATTTCAAGCCATTTCTTGCCTGGAGGGGTTGCCGGCCAGTGGGGAATACGATATTCGGCATGTGGTCCCGAAGAATCGGGAGTGCCGTAATCAGAAAAGTTTGCTACTACGACCACGATGTCACCCGAATCGGGACAGCCTCTGCGCCAAACAAGAACCCGTTTCCCATGATCGAAATCCACATGGATAAACTCGGTGTCGTTCACTGCAAGTGCGGGGTTGGTTATCCGCAACTTGATCAGACGAGCGACATATTCTTTGATCCGGTTTCGCCACTCGTCACCCAGGCGTGAGAAATTCACGGGATCGACTTGCTTACCCCCTTCCTGGGTGACGTTACCGTCTCTGTCGAACAGGTCATGTTGATCGGCAAACTCCTCACCGGCGAGAATCATGGGGATGCCGACTGCGGTAAGAAGACACACAAACCCCAGCTTGATACGCCTCTCGGTCTCATAGACGTGGTTGTTCTCAAGGAAATTGAACAGTCGTTCGTTACGGTAGCCTTCCACGTCGTGGGATGTGAGGTAAATGACTGCCTGTGCGCCGTCCCGGTAGCCAAAGTGTCTGCAGTCTATGGCTTTGCGGACCGTCCATTCGAAGCTCGGTTCGCCTTCGGCATTCTGTCCCACGAGCGCGGCCCGGATATATCTTTTGAATTTCTCATGCCAGAGACCGTCGAGCCGCTGCTGCCACAAAATTTCCAGCGGTTCTTCGAGCTCTTCGCCCACCACGATAAAACGCTCATCCGCGCCGTTGCCGTTGTCTTGCGCTTCAAACCTCTGCTTCCAGGTCTTGCGCGCCAAGTCCTTGTATGCCCCAATGAAATCCCAGTTTGCCACGTTTTCCACGCTATCCATGCGTATGCCGTCAACGCGAAAATCGTTCATCCAGCGAAGCAGGCTCGCCATCATGAGCTGACGGGCGGGATACAGGCTCATCATTTGGCCTGACACAGGATCGTAGCCATCGACAGAGGCTGCGTAGCGAAAAAGCGTGCTGCCGAAGCCGTCGCGGAAATTCTTTTCGTCCTTGCCGCGAGAGTTGTGGGAATCGGGATCAGATGAATTGGTTTTGGGATTGAGAAGGAAGAATTCTTCCGTGGACGCAGCCAAGTACGCGTTATTTCGGGCAAAGGCAATCACCACATCGACAAAAAAGCGGATTGCGTGCCGATGGCACTCTGTGATCAGCGACTGCAGGTCACGGTTGGGCGTTGGCCAGGAGTAGTCTCCTGCCAAGCCTAACTCGAAATCCGGTGCAAAGAAATTGGTCGTACCATAGCCCCATTGACGGTAGTAAAAGCTGTCCGCCGGAGGGAGAAGCTCTATGGCATTGACGCCGATTTCCGTCAGATAGGATCGGCCCGATTGAGTGACTTCGAGGTCCGCGAAGTTAGCTCCTTCTCTGTCCTTATCGATAAGTGAAATGACATCTCGAAAAGAACCGACGCCTATGTCACGTTCACCTGCAGAGCCGATTCGCGTCCAGGCCGTGGGTAGCTCGTAGATGACGAGTCTATTGTTCGGGGGCAACGTCGCCAAACGCGATTTATCTTTATCTTCAAGGAGTTCGCCTCCGGCATCGCACGGGATCAGCCTGCCATTTCGGTAACTGATAACGGCAGCCGGGTACCGCTCGTCGTCGCGGTACTCCGGGCTGCTCGGCAGAGTCGCCAACAGGCGCCAGTCGATGGTGAAGGCCATCGGATCGGTAACCCTGAGCCGTTTACCCGATCGATGCGGGTGCGCATCCGTCACCTCGAACCAGTAGTGATACACTTGACTGTCGACCAGGTTACAACTGTCAGCCGGAATAACCCATAGGTCCTGCACACCGGGAAGTGGATGGAGCTCGTACCGATGTTCATCGACAAAAGCTACGGGTGCACCCAACTTTAAGCGGCCAATGACTAAGGCGGGGGGCGGGTCTGTCAACCCCGGGCGCCACAGCAAAAAATTCTTGCCTCTCTTGCCAAAAATGTCTGGATCCATGATCGTTCCCTCCCTTCGACACCTTCGATCACCAAGGTGTCGCTTTCCTGATTTGGAATCCGACGAGAGCTCCCCCAATCCTCAGATCAAAACCCAGTCAATTGGTAGTTCGATGTAATGGAAAGAGAAATGGACTGTGGGGTCCTGCAACCAGACGAGATAGCAATCCCGTTGTGCCATGTGCTGTGGCACGTATGCCGAATCTCGTAATATTTTCATTTTCGAGTCTTCCGAACATCTCGTCAAGAGGAAAATTTGGGGTATTTATTGGGTATCCTTTTTACCCATGAGTCCCCTCAGAAGTTGTCGGAGTCGAGGCTAATCAGTACCGGTGACTGCGCGATCCTCAGAAAAGAACGTACAATTTCTTGGCCTCACTGTATTTTAGGGTGGGGGGTAGCGAGAGAAACTCGTTTTGCTTTGCTGGTGGGTCCCCTTTCGCTTCAGTGTTCAACGGATTGGAGTAGGGCTGTTGCGGACGGCACGACCTGACTTCGCTTCAGCGACATGCCGTCCGTGTCGTGAAGTCACATTGTTAATTGCGAAATGGTATTACGCTCAGCCGAGGAGCATTAAGCCTCTGGAAGGCCCGGGGTGAATCGCGTACGCGCCTCGTAGGCAAATTGATGAACTGTGAGGGATCGAAAGCGATTGAGAAGGTTTCAAAGTCTCTCCTCAGAGAGCGACGGGGCCGTAAAGGGTTGCCTACCGGGAGTTTCGGTTCGGACCTCTTTCAACTATGCCTCCGTGTTGAGCGCTGCGATAGGGTCGAGCCGGGCAGCCTTCCACGCAGGATATATCCCGAAGATGAGGCCCGTGGCGAATGAAAACGCGAGTGACAAGAAAACATAGTCCGGCTGAAGCACCACTAACATGCCGCCGATCAGTTCAGCTCCCACCGACGCGCCGAGTCCTATGAAGAGGCCCGCAATTCCTCCCGATATACCGAGAAGCGAAGCTTCAACAACGAATTGAAAAAGGATATCTCTCTTTTTGGCTCCCATAGCCCGCCTGATACCTATTTCACGCGTTCGTTCCTGGACGGAGAGGAGCATAACCCCCAAAATTCCTACACCTCCAATCACTAATGAACTGACGGCAATGCCCACGACCAGAATGTTGAACGTCCTCGCAACAGAACTCTGTGCTTCAAGAATATCGGCCTGATTCTGCATAACAAAATCATCTTCCCGGCTTTTGCGCAATCGATGGCGCTCCCTCAAGAGCGACTTGATCTCATCCGCAGCGGAGCACATGTTGTTGGATCCAGTAGCCTCAACGAAGATGTGGCTCAGGTACGTCACATTCACCAGTTTTTTCATTGCCGTTCGCAGAGGAACCAGTATTTGGTCGTCCTGGTCTTCACCTGAAACAGACCCTTTGGGACGGGTTACGCCGATCACTCTGAACGACACTTTACCGATCAGGATGCTGTTACCCACGGGATAGCGCCCGCCAAAGAGGGACTCGACCACGGTGGGACCAAGAACCGCAACCGGAGCCATGAGCCGGTTTTCCGCGTCATCGAAAAACGATCCTGATTGAAGCGAGAGGTTTCGCACTTCCCGGATAGACGGGACGGTCCCCACGATTTTCGTGCTATGAGTCATGTCTTCAAATCTGACCAACAGTTTCTTCGCGTAGGCAGGCGCTACCTTACCGACTGAAGGGCATTCTTCCGCAACGGCTGTGGCATCTCGCAAGGTTAACGTCTTTTTCATGCCTATTTCGCCGAGCTGCCCCTTGATCACTCTTGAGCGCCCCGCACTTACCACGACAAGATTTGTACCCATTTTGTCGATTGTGCCGCGCACTTCCAATTCGGCCCCTCGCCCGATTCCCACCAGAACGATGACTGAAGCCACGCCGATCGTAATGGACATCACGGCAAGGCCCAACCTCATCGGATGAGATGTCAGGGATTTGACGGCAATCCGGATACCGCTGAGGTGCCTGTCCCGCATGACCGTTCACTTCAATGCATCGATTGGATGCCGGTTGGCCGCTCTCTTGGCCGGATGAATACCTGCCGCAAGCCCAACGGCTATCGAGCTCAAGAAGGCAAGCAAGCATGGTTGCCACACGAAGGTCGTCGGCAATTTCATGACGCCTGACAGGAGGTTGAGCCCGAGAAGTCCCAGAACAATTCCGATGATCCCGCCCGAAGCGGCAATACTTACGGATTCCAACAGGAATTGAGCCAGGATGTCACTCTTGCGGGCGCCTACGGCCCGGCGAATGCCAATCTCTCTGCCTCTCTCATTCACGGCTATGAGCATGATGTTCGCAATCACAATGGCGCCCACCACGAGGGAAATTCCTGAAACCAGCACGAGGAACAGGCCGAAAGTAGAAGAAAGGTTCGCCATCATGTTCATGATGAGAGTGGGAGAGATGATGGTGAAATCATCCTCCACTCCATCAGGCAGTTTATGCCTTTCCCGGAGCAGTTCCCGAATGTCGTTTACCGTCTGCGACATGTGCGCGGAGTTCCGTAATCCCACCTTCATAGCGAACAGGTAATCTTGATGGAAAACCCTTCTTTGACCGGTGGAAATGGGTATGACAATCTGATTGTCCATATCGTCGCCGCTGGGTGCGGTTCCCCTCGGTTCGAGAACACCGATGACCTCAAAAGGATTCTTTCCAATGATAATCTGCATCCCCACAGGATCCCGATCTTCAAAGAGGTCCCTTCGGATTGTTGGGCCAATCACTGCCACTCGGGCCAGGTGAAGGTCTTCTTCCTCCGAGAAAAATCTTCCCGACACGACGCCAAGATCCCAGACGGAGGGCCAACGCGGATTCGTCGCAACAATTCCCGTGTACGTACTCTTGTTACCGCTTTTTACGGGGCAATCCGTACGAATGATTTCCGGACAAACCTCCTGCACGTTGGCAATCTCGGAAAGCAACGCCTGGGCATCCTCTACCCTGAGGGTCGTAGACACCGGTTGCGGAACCCCCGGCTTTCTTCCGGCACCGGCAATGATCCCTACGCGATGGAGACCGAATTTCTCTACTCTGGCCAAAACTTCCGCTCGTGTTCCGATCACGGAAGAAGCGATGATCGTCATTGTCGCCACTCCTATGACGACGCCGAGCATCATAAGGATTGTTCGTGTTTTGTTGGCCGATACGGCAGCCAGCGCTTGCTCGCTTATTCGCAGCATTCTCATGGGACAAGCTCCGTGGTCCCGGTTCGTGTCGGCCGATCGTGGGAAATGCGACCGTCCCTCATCCGAATGATTCTGTCGGCGTGAAAAGCTATGTCCCGGTCGTGGGTAACCACTACCAGCGTGGTCCCGGAAGCGTGGAGTTGGTGAAAAATCTTCATGATTTCTTTGCCCGATGATGAGTCAAGATTTCCGGTGGGCTCATCCGCGAAAATGATGCGTGGGTAATTGACCAAGGCCCTGGCGATAGCTACTCGTTGCTGTTGCCCGCCTGACAGCTCCCGCGGCAAGTGATCTACCCGATCAGCCAGGCCGACGCCGGTCAATACGCGGATGGCCGTTGCTTTCATATCCTCTTTGGAATCGCTATAGATGAGCGGAAGAATCACGTTCTCCAAGGCGGTCATCCGAGGCAGAAGATGAAAGGCCTGAAAAACGAATCCTATCTTCTCGTTCCTTACCCTGGAGAGCTCATTATCATCCATATCGTGAATGGGTACTCCATCGAGCCTGTACGCTCCGCTCGTCGGTTTGTCCAGACAGCCCAAGATGTGCAATAGAGTGCTTTTCCCCATCCCTGACGGGGCCATTATGGAAACGAACTCCCCTTCGCTGATTGTGAGGGAGATTTCGCGCAAGATCCGTACCTTTATGGTATCTTTTTCAAAGGTCTTTGAAAGGTTCTCCACTTGTATCATCAAGGTTCTCCGCAGTGTTCATCTGCGGGGTACATCGCCGAGGACGACGACCTCGCCGCTACTCAGGCCTTCAACGATTTCGCTGTAGGACCGGTCTCTTAATCCCAGCTTTACGAATCGTTTATCGGGTATGCTTTTGTGAAGTACGAGAACATATTTCCTTTTACCATCCCTTTTAACCGCCTTGTGCGGGACGGTAACCACCCCCTTCCGCCTACCGAGATCGATCAGAACGTTGGCCGTCATATCAGGCATCAGCTTGCCTTCCCGATTGTCCACACTTATCGACGTGATGTAGTAGACAACGTTGTCCTGAATGGTTGCCGAGGGGTACATCGAAGTCACTTTGCCCACGAATTCGGTAGATTGATGGGCGGCCACCGTGAAGACGGCTTCCTGACCGATTCGTACCCTGCCAATGTCGTTTTCATCCACGTATGCCAGAACTTCCAGGTGACCGAGGTCAATAATTCTGATGAAAGTGGGGGCATTCAATCCGGTGACCACGGTTTCTCCCTGCATGGTATTAACGGACGCCACGGTTCCACTGATGGGTGCGATAATGGTGGCATACGATAGCTGAGCCTCCCAATAAGCTAATTCAGCCTCACATTTGAGAGCTCGTGCCTTGGCCATTTCGTAGAGAGTTTCACTCTTGTCGAATTGTTGGTGGGATATGGAGTTGGTCACCTGGAGTTTTGCGTCGCGTTCGAAGTCTTTCGACAGACGCCTTTCCTCAGCTCGAGCTTCGGCGAGCAGCGCTTTTTGGAACTTTACCTTTGCAACCAGGTCATCCTGTTCTATCCTCGCGATGACTTGCCCTCGGTTGACCTTGTCTCCTACGTTGATAGGCAATTCCACAACCTTACCGGGAGTTCTCGCTCCGACTTTAACGTCTGAGCCCACCATAGGCTTGACGATGCCGGTTGCCTGCACGGTTGCACGGACATCACGCTTCAAGGCGGTCGCAGTTTCGTATTTCCGTCCCGGTTTGCCCGACAGCCTTGCCGTGACCAAATACGCAGTTCCAAGGAGGGCGACTGCAGCAATGAATATGTAGAGAAGCGCACGTTTGAGTTTGAGTTTCTGATCCATGAGGGAAACAATGTCCCGGGGCCGGACGTCACGAGCCCTTTGATGGTGCCGCTCGTTGACTTTGGCGGCATTCTTCGATTTCAAAGCCAATAGGCCCTCTCTATCGACGAGAACAGTCGTCTTCCCGAGGCTTTTGGCAGATCCAGAAGTGGAAGTCTCGTGGCCGTCCATAGGTTTTCTGATAACCGAAAGCCTCCACTTCCTTTCTCGCGACTCTCCAAGCGGTCCACCATGGTAATGCGCAAGGCCTTCGCGGATTGCGCGCGAAAGAGCCGCGTGAGCTTGAGGCGGCCTTCTCGTCTATTGCCAAGAAACGATAAAAATGCATGAATCCGCTCCGTTCTTCCTGCAAACATCTTCTTCGTTTTTACGAACAAGAACGTCGAGTCCGGCACCCTTCAGTTCAACTCTTTGATCGAAGGCGCGGAAAGGCGTCATGGTGTTGTCCTATCGTATTACTTGAATTCACTCCGGTTCCGACGAGTTGGCCTTGGAACCCTCTGCTACCCTCTAGGCCTGGTCTAAAGCCAATCTGAGCATCCATACTCCGATGAAGATCCTCATGAAGTTGGAATCACAGGACGACCGGCAGTACTCGTCAAACCGTTGTTGCTGCACCGGATGGAATCCCAAGGCTTCATAGGAATCCTCCATCCATCGGTAGAAAGCATCCAAGTCCTTGACGTTGAGATTTTCGCCGTGGGCAATCAGGCCCAAAAGTTGCTCTCTGACTTGCTCGCAAATTGTCTCGGATGGTACATCGACAGGACCGCTCGGTGACCCTCGGTCCACTGATAGTGTTTTAACGGGCTTTTCCGGAACCCATGTTTCGGGCGGGGATGGGGTGTATTCCGACATTGGGACTTCCTTTTCGTGATGGTGGAGCGGCGACCGAAGGAGAAATTCGTCTCGGCAGCCGCGCCATTGTATATGGAAAGCGGCTATTTACCCTTCATCTTCGGTCCGCGGCCAAAATGCATCTTACCCGGTAAACCCGGCAAGCCCTCCACTTGCTCCGGTGTGAGCTTGGAGAGCTGCTCTCTCTCCATTTTCAGCTCCTCCCCCATGACTTCCGCTGTAAGCTTTGTAATCTCTTCGTCACATTTGGCCAGCTTGGCTTGGTCCAGTTTGCCGGAGATGAGCATCGTCATTTTCTCATCATGCAGCCCCATCAGAGCGGTGCGGGCTTTTCTGGTCTTGTTCTGAAACTCAACATAGGTAAGCCGCATCTGTTTGAGCTGGTCATCCGTCAGTTTGAGTTTCTCGATGAGATCGGGAGGCGCTGCCCACAAACGAGACAACATCCCTCCGTGCGGTGGTGGCCCTGGTGGCGGTCCCGGAGGCGGTCCCGGAGGTCCCCCGAAGAATGCCGGTCCATGTGGCGGCGGACCGGGCGGCGGTCCCGGAGGTCCGCTAAGAGCAGGAATAGAAATTCCCAATGCAAGGGTAACCAGCCCAAGAATTAGTAGGATGGCTCTCTTCTTCATGATGAATTCTCCTTTCGGCGTGATTCTCAATTGATCCGGATAGCGACATCCCGCGGCCTGCAGGCACATGGATTTTGCGCATCCAAGACAAGACTAGAGGACAATTGTGGAAATAGTGTGGAGGATCCGTGTTAAGATTGAGGAGGAGGCAAAATAGTCAACGGGAGGCCGAGTGCCCGGGAGGGAATTTCATCAATCAGTTTCCTCGGAAAAGCCCGTGTGGGCACTGAGTTTGTAGCCGACTCCGTATACCGTGCTTATGGCCTCCTGTTCGGGTAACTTTTCCGCTATCTTCTTGCGCAAATTCTTGATATGCGAATCGATGGTTCGCTCGTATCCGTCGAAATTGTAACCTTGGACAAGGTTCAGAAGTTCTCCCCGAGTAAATACTCGATTCGGACGAGTCATGAATGCCTTGAGAAGGGCGAATTCGTTCGGAGTCAGGCTTACATGCTCTCCCCGGACCCTGACTTCGCGCGTGGCGCAGTCCATGGAGATCTGCCCCACCCGGAGTTGTAATTCATTTGTTTGAGGGCGGCTGCGCCTGAGTATGGCTTTCACTCGAGCCACTATTTCCCGAGGGCTGAACGGTTTACATACGTAGTCGTCCGCTCCCAGCTCCAGACCGACGATCCGGTCTATTTCTTCGACGCGTGCCGTAATCATGATGATAGGAACGGAAGAGAATTTCCTGATGGCTCGACACACCTCCATACCGTCCATGCCCGGTAACATGATATCGAGAAGCACCAGGGCCGGCGGGTTTGTCCGCACCTCCGTTACGGCCGAATCCCCGCGCTCGACAGTTGTGACGGAGAAGCCGGCCGCGACGAGATAGTCTTTCAGCAGTTCCGCAATCTTAGATTCATCCTCTACAACCAGCACGTGTTCTTCCGTCATACCTACCTCGACTGTCCGTTCATGCGCGTACGAGCGGAAACTCTATGGAAATCAGCAATCCGCCCAAAGAGGAATGCGCAGCCCGAATCGACCCGTCATGTCCGCCCACAATTTCCTTGCATATCGAGAGGCCGAGGCCGCCGCCTCCTAAAGCCCGGCCCCTCGATTTGTCCAAACGATAGAGTCTGTCAAATACACGTTCCAGAGCCTCGGTAGGCACCCCCGGAGATGAATCTTCAATAACGAGCGTGAGATTTTGGAGCGAGCAATAATGGTTGATGCGCAAGACTCCCGGAGAATTTGTGTATCGAACGGTATTCTCCATCAGGTTTGCGAAGAGCTGTCTCAGGCGGTCTTCGTCTCCCAAGATGATCGCTTCTTGGTCTTCAATTGAATTGGCTTCGACGTGAATGCCGGCCTGGATGAGCCGCGTCTCAAATGCACCGATGACGTCTTGAAGAATTGCCTGGGGCTTCACAGGACGCTTTTCTCGTACAAGATTCTTGGAGTCGGCTACAAAAAGGAGATGGAGATCGTCCACGAGTTTGCCGATTCGGTTCGTCTCGTCATGGAGCGAGCTGAGCCTCTCCGGGCTGATTTCTCGTACCCCGTCCTGCATTGCCTCAATCTCTCCGCGAAGAATGGCCAGGGGAGTTCTCAGTTCGTGAGCTACGTCGGAGGTCCACTGCTTCCGAAGTGCTTCATTCTTCTCCAGAGCAGCAGCCATCGAGTTGAAAGTGCTCGCCAGTCGGCCGAGCTCATCGCCGGTTTGTACGTCAATTCGAGTACCGAGATTGAGGGAGCTCAGCTCTTCGGTTGCTTGCGTCAACTTCCGGATCGGCGCAAGGAAATGCCTTGACAGAAAGTATGAAATAACGCCGGCAAGAGCAAGGACGCAAAATCCGGCTACGAAGAGAGCCCTGGTCTGTTCCTGGAGAAAGGCCGGCTCCAAAGGATGTGACCAATGCTTCAACGGCATTAATGCTATCCAGCCTACGGTACTCCTCTCGCTATTGATGGGCCGAAGCAAGTATCCTCGTACGGGGAATCCCGGAGGTCCTGCAACGAGTTTCTTGTTCTTGTCGAAGAGAGCCAGACGAAATCCTATTGACTCTTTTCGAATGAAAGGAGGCGGTGGACCAGGTGGAGGGCCTCTCCTCAATTCTCCGGCCCCTCCCGATTCGGGAGGACGATTGCCGTTCGCTCTCTCCGGAGGCTGAGCGAATGGCTGTCCGGACGAAATACCTCTCTCCCGGTAGTCCTTTCTTCCTCTCGGGATGGGCGGAGGAGGAGCAATAAATCCCGAGCTTTCGGGCAAATAGAGCCAGACGAAGCGAGGCCAGAAGCCCGGGTCATCTCGAAACGGCTTCCAGGACTGTTTCTCTTGATGCAGAGAGCCAAGAGCAGCCACCAAGTCGTCCAGTTGTCCCATCTCCACTCTGGTCACATACTCTGAGAACCGGCGATTTGCCGTAAAATACATTATCAAGACCAGAACGACTATCGCGGCCAGAATCGTAACCATGAAGGCTGAGAAAATTTTGTGAAACAAGTTGAACTTCAATTTTCTTCCCTCTCGGCCTCACGTACAAATAGAGCAAAAGTACCGGCCTGCTCGACGCACCCTCAGTCTGCGGAAGCCTTCAAATGGTAGAGCTTCTTAACCGTCATCATGCCGCTGAGACGCCCATTCCGGTGTGTGCGTCACGGAATCGGGTCCCGGCACCGCATCTCCTACAGCGAAAGAGACGTCCGAGACACTCACCAAGCAGCACAACGGAAAAACCGGCTTCATTTCAAGGAAAACCTTCTCTTTTTCCGGGGTTGAGCCTAGCCTACCGCAACTTTCCGGTCAAGCACAATCTCTTCCGTGCCCGTCGGCCACAGCTCCGGCGGGTGTGCTGAAGAAGTGCAGGGCATTCTTGAGGACAAGTGACGGTCCTCGAAGAAGCTCATCCGATTTCTTCAAGACAAGAGGTTATATCGCTTCGGAATCAAAGATGTGATTTCACGGTTCGAGACTTCGGGTAGGCAGTACGGAAATGTTTAGACTATCAGGCAACGAAACCGACCGGCGCTCCATGGAGACAATCCAGAGAGCGCCCACAGTTTCCACAGTCGGGACGAAGGACGAGCACGCAACACTTTGTGCTGAAATTACCTCAACCGGTCACCCTGTTATCCTGTCGGTACTACGGAACTTCCGGTACAGTTTGCACGGGGAAATACGTCGGCCTTAGCGCAATTGAATGTGAAAGCCTCTCCCGAGGATTTATTTCCGTGCTGTGACCGTCCTCCAGGTGTAGAATTACGCCTTTTCTTCCTTCGCGCCGCTCAGCTCTGCATGAACCTCGGCTTTCGCTTCGGCTGCCAGATCCTCCACGGTTTCCAGCGCGTCGGCGAGCATCTCGGAAGCTCTCTCGTACGCCATGAGCCCGCCCTTTATGGCCGATTTCACCAGCGGCCTGGCCACCTGACCGATCATGGGAATGAGCACGGGCGCCACGATCAATCCTACGCCGATTGCGAGGCCGGTCCATACATTTGCTTTTGGTGCGTAATCAGAAATCGCCATCTTTACGTCTCCTTTTCTTTCAGTCGCCGTTATTGATTCGTTCCCGTTTTCACGGCCGTGCTTCACCGCCGAGCCTTTTCAATGTCCGCCGGTCGTCAGGATGCATCAGGTCTGTCGGCCGTTCCCTTTGCCACCTTCTTCGCCGGTGTCTTTCGGACGGGGCTACTTTTCTTTTTAGATGCTTTTGGGCTCTCCTGCGCGGTTCGCAGTTGCTCCGTCAACTCGTGAGCTTTCTCCTCCGCTTCTCGAAGCTTCTCCGCCAGGGCCTGCTCCTTGTCTCGCGCAATCACTTCGTGGTCTCGGACCGCTTCGTCTTTGGCGGCCACTTCCTCTTCCAGCTTCTGTCTTTCAGCATCGCCCCACCAATACCCAACGGCAAGGCCTATGACTGCAGCGATTCCACCCAACACCCAGACCGCAGCGCCCATACTCTACCCCTCGCTTCCCGGCAATCTTACGGTACAACTATTTCCCTGTCACCGGATTGCCGACGGCTGCACAGGGATTTGAACGCATAGGGTGCGGCTCAGGCTGCAATCGGAGGCACTTGAGGGCGCTACAAGCGATTTCCCTGAAGAGGCCTCCCCTTCAACACACCCCCCTATTATACGTATGTTGCAAGTGAGTCTGTACAATGTCAAGTTAGAATTGTGTTAATATACTGTCATCCGCCACGAAGATCGGCTCGCCCATGGGTTTCTTTCCCATAGCCTTTCTGAGGAGATCATGAAGGTTGACAGGAATGCCTGACGCTCAGTATGCTCACGTAGTCAACACACCGTTGAGGAGCGCGATTGGCGTTCGCTCGGCAGCGAACAGGGATCGCGAAGGATAGGAGGTTTTCCATGGCTACCGATGTCGCACTGAGAGATTCCCGGCAGAGCCTCTTGCTTGAGGAATTCTTCTACTTTTTTTTGAGATTGCGCAAAGCACGCGTCCGTAAACTCGTCCAGATGATGAAGGACCGTCACCCGGAGGAGACTCCTGAAGGACTCGCCCGCCAACTCATTGCGTCAAGCTCGACCTTGTCTTTCTTCGGCGGCACCCTCATGCATCTGCCCATGCTGCTCCCCGGCCTCGGGAAGGCATTGAGTCTCTTGGGATTCGTGGGGGGCGCCTCAGCCCTCACCAGAATGCATTTGTACCTGATCCTCGAGATCGCACTGGTTTACGGGAAAGACATCGACGATGAGGCACGTGTTGCCGAAATGGCCACCGTGGTGGCCGCCACGGCAACGGCCGCGGCCACCCCGTTGCTGATTCACGCGCTTGAGCTCAATCCTCTTTACGCGCTGCCGGCAGGAGGGATTGCCGCGACCGCGGTGACCCGCCTCATTGGAGAGAGTGCCATTAGACTCTATGGAGGAGATTCGATTGAACCGTCGCTCCTGAATGCCTGATGACGCAAGTGGGCGAAGGACACTATCGAGGACCGACAATAGAAATTTGACGCGAAGGATTTCCGACGAGTCACCCCCGTCCGTCCCGGAGGCGACGACGAAATGGAATGACAAAGTCAGACCTCTTATCTTGACCTCTGCGGGAAGCGGCCCATGCCGGTGAGCTGAAGGAGAAAAGTTATGGAATTCTGGATCGGACTTTCGGTCGGGATGCACCTGGGCAAGATTTTGGCCGGATACCTTGAAAAGTTCGGCATGGCCTACGGTCTGTTGACTGAGGAGACCAGCCGGGACATTGATGACGTTGAAAGAGCAACGCGTGCAATCGGCGAATTTATCGAAGAAGCGGCGGAAGATTGACACGCCTGTTAGGTATCCCTCTGTTTGCGGGCCTCCGGCATGACAGGAAGGGAATGTCGTCCCGTAGTCACGGTAGAACGGTATGTCGCCTATCTCCTCCGGCCCGCGGCCGAACCGGCATGATCGTTATGTAATGCTCTCACCTAAATATCAGATTCCATAATTCCTCAGTTTCGCGCTTTTTGTATGGTCGATGCTGTGCGTATGGCGTGTTCTCCTAATTTTGGGCGACGCATTGATTGCGCCGGCTCTCTCTTCATGAGCTCGTCGGGGGCTGCCATGATTTGTACCAGTTGTCCTCAACGATCACGCGGGTCAGCATCTCGGCACTTTGCTCCCACGAGAGCCGGGGCAGGCCTTTTGACGAAGGAGCCCTGCCTTCAGCGTTCAGCTCGAGCCACGTGCGAATAGCCAGAGCGAGGGCCGCATCGTCTTTGCCGCTGAAATAAAACGCGTGGTCGCCTGCCACTTCCCTGAACACCGGCAGGTCTCGTGCGATGATCGGCAACTCATGCTGTGCCGCCTCAATCAGCGGCAAGCCGAAGCCCTCATTCTCAGACGCGGCAATCAGCGCGGTGCATGAGGAATAGAGCTTTCCCAGGTATTCGTCGCTGATTCCTTTCAACCTGAACAGCCGCTTTCCGAGTTCCGGGCACTGCCGGATACGTCGCTCCAGGGACTCGACCATCCATCCTTCGTTCCCGACGACAACCAGGTTTGCTTCCACACCATCCGCCCATAAAAGCTCGAAAGCTCCAAACACTTGGGCGTGGCATTTACGGGGCTCGACCGTTCCCACCATGATAAAGCCGGGATTCTTTTGCAGACATTGCAGTGTGGAAATTGCATCCTCGGGTATTCCCATTGTGGGGACGCTCCCAGTGATGTTTGCGCCGAGATGAAAGTAGCCGATTTCCAATGGCTCCGGACGAGATGTGCCGTTCTGGCGCAATGTCTCGACGAGCTCTTCCGCCGTGGCTTGTGAGATACCGATCAATCCATCGGCCACATCCAGAATGTTGTCAAGCCAGGTTCGGAAACGTTGTTCGGTTCCCGGAGGGAATGCGTTCGGATGGGTCAGGGGCAGGAGATCGTACACAACGACATATATCCTCACACCCTGCATGCGGTATCTTTTCAGAAGGCTCTTGCCGTAATCCATGCCGTGGGCGTTGAGATCGAGACCGAGAAACAGGTCTCCCGGCCGGACCTCTACGTTTGATTCCTCAATCGTCGTTTTTTCCAGGCCAAGCAAATCCAGAGTGTAGTCGATCGCGTATCGACACATTCCGGCCTCAAGGTACACGGGCTCCACCCTCATGCCGTCGGGAGGGTTTTGAAGCAACGAGAGAGTCAGTGCCCTGACGACCCGTTGAATACCCGTTCTCGGATCAAAATTCCTGCAGGCCGTGACGTCAACGAGCAACTTCTTATTTCCTGCCCGGGGAACGTTGGCGGTGATGTCCGCGGCGACGGCAAGGAGGTCCTCGTCAGATGGTGCAGTGGGCGCCGAGATCCGAGTCAGCGACTTCAACAGCCCCTTGTACCGGGCATGGGGGCTCCCGGTTGCGGCACACTCGATCGCGTCTCGATAGAGACTGCCTATCTTCATTGGAGCGTGGTTATCGGATATGTAGCCCCGCCCGGCAATTCCCAATCGAACGCGAAGCGACTCGTCTCGTCGTATCCTTTCCAGCGACTCGATCAATTCAGCGTCGTCAAAATTGTCCGATAGCTTGATCAGCACATCATCAGGATACTCTGCCATCGGACCGTTTGCATTCACGATGGTTGGCAGCCCATGATAGAGGGTGTCCAAGACCGCCCCGGGGCTTTCCCCGCGGGAAGAGGTGCGAAGTTGCACCGCACAATCAGCGGCCGCAAGGTACATACGAAACTCGCCTTGGCTGACCCATCCGGTAATGCGGACCCTGTCTTCCCTTCCCGCAGCTTCGATCCGCTCCAGGAGACCATTTCCGTAAGGGCCGCCATGATTCTCCCCGACAAAAATGAGATTGCAGCGTTCATCCCGTGCCTGAGGGGAGCTCAGCCAAGCCTCAAGGAGCCGATGATTGAGCTTGAACGGATGCAAGAATCCGAATGAGCAAACCACAAAAGAATCTTCGCCGATGGCCAAACAGCGCCGCGATTCGGTCCTGCCGGCCCTCGGCGTCACACCCCGAATCTGAGGAATGCGGTGCCATGTATGAGCGGCGTTCGGACCGTACCATCGCTTCGCTTCGTCCACGGCGTACTGAGAGTGAACGATTACGCTCGTCGCATGATCGAGCACGAGCTTGTTACACGGATACCTGACGCATGTCGCTTCCGCACCCTCTTGTGCCAACGCCATCAATGCGCGATACCCGTGTGACTCATACAGTGCCTGCCGAAATGCCTCCGGCTTGAACTGAACCGACTCCATCCAGGACAAAACATTCCCTAAGAAGAAATCGTGCAGCGTCACCACCCCCGGGAACTGTTGGAGCAACTCGAATATGTGTTTGTGAAAGGGAGAGTTGCCGAGCTGATAGAGAATTCTGTCGAAGCGATGAGCGTTTTCCCGGAACCATACAATATCTCTGATAGGGAATTTGGACTTGATCCACGGATCGTTCACTATTGTCCGATCCACGATAAGCTCCAATTCGTAGAAGCGGACCAGCTCGGGAATCAGCTCAGCGCTGTAATCGGCTACCCCCGAGTGCTCCGGGGGTAAAACGGACACAAAAGCCATCCGCGGTTTGCACGGTGTCATTACCATACCGGCGCGGCGGTCCGGCAGCTTGGCGCTGCGTCTCTCATGCAGAGCTTCAAATGCATCCAGGGCTTTGTCTGCCGAGCCGTCCCATGAGAATTCCCTCGCGCGCAACGGTCCATAGCTTTTCAAGGAATTCCGGAATCCGGTATCGGTCAAACCTTTGACCATTGCATTTGCCATTGCATCGACGTCTTTCGGGTCAAAGGTCGCGTCTTGACGACCGATGACCTCGGGAATGCTTGTCGTATTGGACCCGATTACCGCTGCCCCACAGGCCATGGCCTCGAGGATCGGCGACCCGAAGCCTTCGTGCAGAGAAGGGAAGACGAACAGCTCACAAAGATTGTACAGGGCCCCAAGGTCTTCATCAGTAACTCTGCCCGTCATGACGAGGTCTTGATCGGAGAGACCCAACCGCTCCGACAAGAGAAACAGCTCTTTCACGGCGGAGGGTCTAAACTCGCCTGCAATGACCAGTTGGTAAGCCCGGCGAAGACTTTGGGGGAGTCGGGCGTATGCCTCAAGCAAAGCCGGGTGGTTTTTTCTGGGCTCCGATACTCCTACATTGAAAATGAACGGCCTTGTAATACGGTAGCGGGAGCGAAGGGCCGCCTCCCGGTCTCGAGACAATGAGCGAATTCCAAATATTGGATCGGCTGATGGATAGACGGTTACCAGTACATCCTCAGAAAGTCCCAATGCCGATACGGCCTCTTTTCGACTGCTCTCGGAAACCGCCAACAAGACGTCGGCATTCTTCAAAGACTGAAGTTTGCGGTAATAGTGTCCACGCTGACCTTCATTCACCAAATACGTGTCTTGATGGAGAAGTGGGATCAAGTCGTGGAGAGTAACCGAGGCGGAGTACGTCCGTGGTAGTGCCCCGATGGACGTCGTCGAGTCATCCGCCCACCCCTCGAACAAGCTGAAGACATGCACAACGTCCGGAGCGAGCTCCATCAGAAAATGTTCCCGGATCAGCTCCGCGGCTCGACTGCGCCATATGTTGGCTGGGTCGTGCTCGGCAACCGGCCCCGGAACATGAAAGCATACGAAGTCATCTCTTTCCGCCAATCCGTCAAACGCTCGGCGCACGGTGGACACCGTGTCAGGGAATAGAGCACTGAGAGCTATCTTCACCTCATGACGACCCGCAGCCCTCCTCGCGATGGCCTGCGCCAAGCAGAGTGAATAACGGCCTATGCCCCGCAACCGACTTGCCCCCTGGCATGTTTGCAGGTCCAGTACAATGCGCATGTAAATTCAGCCTTCCCTGGAGCCTGCCCGGTCCATTTCGTGCTTGAGGTCCCGGTAGATCCTTGCGGCACGAGGGGTGAGTCGGTCGATGCCCGAGTTTGACACCTTCGTGGCGCTTCTTCGCACCACCTCCTTTACGCGGCTTCTAAGAATCGGAAAAGGGCCGAGCAATCGATTTATCCCAGCCTTTACCCGAGGGTGAGCCTTGACAAAAGCCGCACCACGGCCAAGCAGAAGCTTTGCCGCACGTTTGCCCCCCAATTCCTCAAAAAGAATCCTTGCGCGATCGTATCCCAATCCTCACTCCCAATCAGTTCTGGGCGGCACAAGTTTGGAGACGTCTTGAGCCCTCGGAATTGCTAGGTCGTTCAGCTCTCCTCAATGACACCTTGCAGTAGCTGTTGCCGGCTAAGGCAAGCAAACATAACCTCAGCCTGTGCAACGACACAGGGCACTCGATCCCGCAATGGCGCAACACTCCCTTGCCCGAACGATCCGACACCCGTGCTCACCGGGAAAGCCCGTCCTCGACATTCATGCTTCTTGATTCGTCGCCTCCCTCAGTATTAGCAAATCTTCTTCAACCATCATCTTGACAAGGTCCTCGAACGCGACCCTTGGTTTCAATGACAGCTCGCTCCGAGCGAGAGAAGAGTCTCCGCACAGGGGTTTGCCTTCCGATGGCCGTACCAGGTTGCCGACTCTGAGAACATGGTCCCTCCAGTCGAGGCCGATGTGCGAAAAGGCTATTTCCAGCCAATCTTTCACGCTGTGAAGTTTTCCGGAGGCAAGAACATAGTCTCTCGGCAGGGGCGCGTCCATCATCCGCCATATGCCTTCGACAATGTCACCCGCGTAACTCCAATCCCTCACCGGATGCATGCTGCCCAACTCCACCTTTTCCGTGCCGCCCATTTTGATGGCTGCTGCGGCCTTTGTGATCTTCCTCGTGACGAACTCGGGCCTGCGCATGGGCGACTCGTGGTTGTAAAGGATTCCCACGCACGCAAATGCTCCCATCTGATCCCGGTAGTTACGAACAAGATGCGCTGCAAAGACCTTGGAGGACGCATAGGGATTGTCCGGATTGAAAGGAGTGTTCTCATTCTGGGGAGAGCAGAACGGATCATGTCCGAACATCTCGCTGCTCCCTGCCTGGAAGAATCGAGTTTCCGGGCACTCTCTGAGCATGATATCGAGCATCATGCTCACGGCAAAGCCGTTCACCTCGGCCACCAGCGAAGGGACCTCCCAGGAATGTGGTACAAAGCTTATCCCCGCGAAATTGTATACGTGGTCAGGCCTGCTTTCTTTGAGAACTGCCTTCAGTAACTCGCGATCACATATGCTGCCCTGCACCAGCTTCACATTCCCCGGAAGATGCTGCACGGTGTCCAAGGTCATGTCTTCGCTGAGTAGCACACCGGTTACCTCAAACCCCTTTGTCGCAAGCAGGTGACTCATATAGTACCCGTCCTGTCCGCCAATGCCGAATATCACTGCTCGTCTGAAACTCATGAGCTCTCACTTCACCGAAACGGAAGATGCGATCCACCCACCCTGCTTCGTCGTGTTATTTCCCTCTCAGAAGAGAGCTTGAAGTAGCAGCCGGCCCATTCGTGCTCACAGGAGAAGGCGGCTCTTCACCAACCACATTCTCCTTAATCACATCAGGATGTTACCGGAATTACCCACACCTCTCACTCTTACGAGACATCGAGATGCCCGGTTAGTACTCCATGGCGTCAACGAAGATACCAGAAACGAGAGTGAGGGGCAACGAGTCCCACTGAGAAAATCTGACAGAGCCTAATGTCAAAGCCTCCGTAGTACCTTTGATCACGGAAAGCCGGAGAGTTATAGAATCTTGCTATGCTAGGGCACTCTTGCGGTCGGAAGAGCCGAGGGGCTGTCCCGACCTTCTCGACATAAGGACTATTCCCACCACCATGAGTACCACGATAATGAGCGACGAGGTGATTCGGCTCAGGTCGAAGCCGCCTTCAAGATGGGGCTTGGTGAGGGTGTCGCCGAGTGTGGCTCCGAGAGGTCGCGTCAGAACATATACGAAGCGAGGCAAGGGAACAAAGTACGTGGTGGTGGTCGATGGCCAGGGTATTTCTCTGGGAAGCCATACCGACTCTGCCTCGCCGGCTGAGATCACGCTCCTCGAGAAGGTCATGGCAGACATCCGAGTCCCCAAGAAAGGCTCCGGAAGACCAAGGACCAGACCCACACGAGTGATCGGAGACAAGGCCTACGACAGCGATCCCCACCGAAAACACCTGAGGAAGAGAGGTGTTAACCTTCTTTCCCCGCATCGGAAGAATCATCGAAATGTCAATCGACAAGATGATCGACTCTGGGATCGCTACAGGAGACGATATGTAGTTGAGCGCACTTTCGCCCGGTTGAGAAACGTTCGGCGACTCGTTGTGAGATATGAAAATCATATCAACATTTTCATCGCTTTCTTAGAACTGGGAATCGCTATACTCGTACTCAAGAAATGTTTATAGACTTTTGCAACCGGCTCTAGTCAAGTATAAACTTCCGTTATTTTTTGGCGACGAACTTTCTCAATGAGGCTGAGACCGTCCAGTTTCGGCAACATGATGTCAATGACGCAAGCGTCGTAAGGTTCGTTCAGGGCTAGATGAAGACCATCTTCACCGTCGGAGGCATGATCCACCGCAAAGCCTGCCTGTTCAAGCCCCTTGAGAATGAAAGAGGCGATCTTCTCATCGTCTTCCACAAGCAAAACCCTCATGGTTAAGGTCCTCGTTCTTTCGTCAACTCAGCGATAACCTGTGACATGATCGGTTTCGGATGAGGGCTTGTCAAGATGCCTCTTGAGGGAAAGCCGGCCTCTCGACGAAAAGCACCGTAGTCTCCATCAACCGGTGATGTTGCTCTGAAAATCTCTTCTTGTTTCGCCGGGGATCCGTCAAGGCATGTTTCTGCATCCCAGGAGGTTCATGGCCATCATGGTCATGACCGTTTCACCATCCTGATTCAGCGCTTCAATATATGATCGGACAAGGCCTCGATCCGGTTTTGAACGCGAACGTTTTGTTTCGGCGACGGTTACGCGGAGCGAGAGAACGTCCCCCGGCCGCACGGGTTTGAGCCAGCGTAGCTCGTCAACGCCTGGTGAGCTCAGACTTGCAACATGGGACAGGTAATGGTCCACAAAGAGTCGCATCATCAGACCGGCCGTATGCCAACCGCTTGCAATCAATCCACCGAACACGGACTTTTCAGCCGCGTCGAGGTCCGTGTGGAAGGGCTGCGGGTCAAAAGTGTGAGCAAAGGTGACGATCTGATCTGCGTCAACTCCGATACTACCGAATTCGTGCACTGTCCCTTGGACGTAATCCTCGAAATAGCGCTCTGTGATAGGGGTCGTAAATGTCATGATTCCTGTGATGCTCCTTACTTTGCCGTGAATGCCGAGACCGAGGCCAATTCTGAAGCCTGAAAGGCTCGCGCATTCTCCTGCAATTTGTCTCTTTTTTTTATAACACGTCGTTTATCCGTCATCCCAGAGTGTTTCACCGATCTCCTAATCGGGGACGATTTCCACCTTTTACACCGGGAGAAGCCTGATTACTCATTTCCAGAAACACTGTTCCGGAAATTCGGTGCCCATCCTGGAGTCAAAGCCTTATCCCTGATCGGTGGGGACCGACGTCGGGAGGCCGGTCGCTACCAAGAAGAGGTTCGTCTGCCGGTGATGGGCGTACATGAAGACGTAGCCCGATTTAGGAAATCAATTACTAAGTCAGGCAGTGACGTTCGTTGGGAAGAGACTTGCAACAACTGCAAGTCTCCGGGGCCATCAATTACCACCCCTTTGAACGCGGAATGCCGTCAGAATATGGTGATTGCGTCCTGCCTGACGTTGAGGGAGAGACGTTGCCCCAATCGTAGTCTCGCGGACAATGGAGACTCGGATTCCGGATAGACCCTGAACCGCTCTCCCGCGTCCACCTCGACAGCGAGTCTTCCGTTTTCCAGCCACAGTCCGACGACGCTCCCCTCAAATGTGTTGGGTCCCTGAGCCGTGCCGGTGGTTTCAAGAATGTCGATTCGGAAAGGATCTATTGCTATCTGGCTGCCGCCGGGAGCCGGCGTGTCAAGATGCAGTGAAATCCGAGCCGTATCAAATCGAGAGCCTCCCTCTTTGAGAGCCCCCCTGAACAGATTGTCCGGAGATGCAGTCACTACCTTTCCGAGAAAAAGGTAGAGAAATCGGTGGGCAAAGGACTCCACCAGAGATAGGTTATGGGTGGTCAGGATAATGGTCTTCCCCTCCCTGCTATTCTGTTCGACCACGATATCGCGAGTCCTTTGAACACTCTCCTTGTCCATATGATTGGCAGGCTCGTCCAGGAGCAGCACATCCGGGTCCAAAGCCAGGGCCCGTGCGAGGGCCACGCGCTGGGTTTCCCCTCCGGAGAGGGAACGAGCGGGCCTGTTCTCAAAGCCGATCAGCCCCACCTTGCCGAGCGCATCCGAAGCCCTCCTTCGGGCTTCCTCGCCGGTGATGCCTCGAATCTTGAGACCCCACATGAGGTTGCCCAAAACGGACGTGCTGAAGAGATAGGGATTTTGCAGCAGTAACCCCACCCTTCTCCGGAAGCCGAGGGCATTCTCCTTTGTCAATCGTTCCCCGAAGAACGAGATGTTTCCCGCGGTTTCCACGAACGCCAGAAGATGGAGAAGGGTGGTCTTACCCGACCCGTTGGGCCCTACCAGGGCGACGATTTCGCCCCGGGGTATCTCCAGTCGATCCACCCTCAGCACAGGCGTATCCCCATAACTGAAGACGAGATCTTCCACCGAGTACGCGGGCGTCATACTCTTCCCCTTTGCAGAAGGAAAAGCAGGGCATTGATCCCGAAAGCCACGGCAAGGAGAAAAATCCCCAGCGCCAATCCCAACTCGAATTCCCCTTTGCTGGTTTCCAAGGCGATGGCCGTGGTCATGGTTCTGGTGAAGCCCTTTATGTTGCCGCCGAGCATCATGGCGATCCCCACTTCCGAGATCACCCTTCCGAACCCCACCACCAGGGCCGCGGTCACAGCGAAACGGGCTTCCTTGAGGATCATGAGGGCCTGCTGAACAGAGGTTGCCCCAAGGAGTTTACAAGTGAGAAAGAGCCGTGGATCCATGCCCTGTATCGCCGCAAGCGTAAGGTTCACCACGAGGGGCACAGCGAGGGCATACAATCCCAGAGATACGCCCGTGGGGGTGAAAAGGAGTCCGAGATCCCCCAAAGGGCCGCGGCGGCTCAGGAGAGCGTAGAAAAAGAGACCCACAACAACCGTAGGCAGTGCCATCGATGTGTTGAGGGCGACGACCACGGCACGCTTTCCTCTGAAATTCTTGAGCGCGATCAGGAGCCCCAAAGGGACGCCCGTGATTGCTGCGAGCACGGTCGCGACCGCAGACACCTTGAGCGAGGTCCAGACCACCAGGTAGACTTCCGGATCGAACCCTAAAATGAGCTGCAGCGAACGGTAGAAGGCTTCTGCAAAAAAGTTCACGTCGTTTCGATGTCCTCATCTGCCGGCAGGAGCGACGGCATAAACCGGGAAATCAAACCACAAAGGCACCAAGTAACGAAGAAGTCAAACGGCACATGAGCCTTTCGGCCCCGTATTTCCGAAAAGGATTAAGCAAAATTGTAGCCAAACAACGGAGGGCGGCCGTTTATCATGCCGCCCCCACGCAACAGATCTGCCCTTTGAAGGGACTGTTATTTCTTGATTGCGTCCGGGAAGAAGAGCTGCTTCCCGTTCTTCTTGTAATCGGCAATGATTTTCTGACCTTCAGGGCCGGTTATATAAGCGATGAACTTCTTGGCCAGGTCATATTGCGCCTTGGGATGCTTCTTGGGATTGACGGCTATAACGCCGTAGGGATTGAAGAGCGATTTGTCCCCTTGAAAAACTATGGGGAGATCAATCTTCCCCTCATAGGCAATGAAAGTTCCGCGATCGGTCAGAGTGTATGCCTGCTTGTTGAAGGCCATCTGCAAAACCGCGCCCATTCCCTGGCCCGCCTCGACGTACCATTTGCCTGAAGGCTTGACTCCGGCGGCCTTCCAGAGTGCTTTCTCCTTCTTGTTCGTCCCCGAGTCGTCTCCCCGGGAGATGAACTCGGCTTTGCCTTCGGCAAGACGCTTGAACGCGTCCACGGCCGTCTTAGCCTCTTTGAGCTTTTCAGGATCGCTTTTGGGGCCGACGATAACGAAATCATTGTGCATTACGTCCTTTCGATCCACACCGAATCCGCCGGCCACGAACTTGTCCTCGGCCTTGCGAGCGTGCACCAGGACTACATCCACGTCCCCGTTCTCGCCAAGTTTCAACGCCTTGCCCGTTCCAACCGATATGACGTCCATCTTCACATTGTTCGCCTTCTCAAAAGGCGGGAGCAGCACTCCCAGCAAGCCTGAATTCTCCGTGCTCGTGGTCGTGCTCATCTTCAGATGGGTTTGAGCACCGGCAGCAGAGACTATGAACGCAACGAGAGCCACCATCCAGCAAAATGAAACGAACCTCTTCATCAATAACCTCCTTTACTACGATTGAAAGATCGTTAGACGGTAATAGGCCGCACCGCATACGTTGCGGCCGGAAAACGTCCGGACGCCGGCCTAATGATCGTATTTCTTTGCATACTCCGCGTCATTGTAAAGCCCCTCGCCGTGCTTATCCCGACCGTAGTCCCGGATGATTTTCTGGCCTTCCGGCGAGGCTACGAAATCTATGAATCCTGCCGCCCACTTTTGTCCGGGGGTAGCTCCCTGGGGGAGGCAAAGGGCGTGGTAGGTGTTGATCAAATATGGGTCGCCTCGAAACAATATTTTGAGATCGGGCAGGGATTTGCCCTCGGCAACCCAGGTGCTGCTGTCGGTCATGAAGTAACCCTTTTCCGCGTTTGCCCGTTTCAGGGTTGCGGTCATGAAATCCTTCGTGACGATGTACCAGGGACCGCCGGGAGAAATGCCGGCCTTTTTCCATATGGCAAGCTCTTTCTTGTTGGTTCCCGAATTGTCTCCCCTGGAGAAGAAAGGCGCCTTTGCTTTGGCAATTCGGGCATATGCCTTTGCCGCGGTCTTGGCTTCCGCTATCTTGGCAGGGTCGTCTTTCGGACCGACGATGTAGAACTCATTGGAGCCGATCAACGATCGTTTAATGGCCCATCCGTCCTCGACGGCCTTCTTCTCGGCCGCAGGAGCATGCACCATGGCCATGTCAACCTGTTTTCCCTTCAAGAGCTTCAGCGATTTCCCCGACCCGGCCTTCACCCAGCAGAGCGTCGTGCCGTTCTTGGCGCCGAAAGCCTCGGCGAGCACTTTCAGCAACCCGAGCTCGCCCGGGCTGCCCGTTGCAAGTGAAAATTTCTCAGGACCGGTACCGTACGTGCCCGCGCATTTTACTTCAGCGGCGACCGGGCCGATCGAGCCGAGAAGCAGGCAAAAGACCGATAGTACAATGATTAGTCTTCTCATCACCACGTCCTCCATGTATATGAGTTGTTGTTGACCGTTTTCCAAGCCTCTGAGCCTTCCGATGCCGGGATCTTCAGTCCGCCCCATTCATCCCATGGGTGCCGCATTGCCGGGAAAGACCATCTTCCCGGAGAGACTCAGGTCGTAACCCGCCAGTCCTTGGGCAAGACTTTCCAGATGGTCCCGGCTCACAGCCCCGAGGAAAAGCTGGACCCCCTGGTCGAAAAAGCGATCCTTGGGCACCAGAAGATCGAAACGCTCCCACCGGAGGGGAATGAAATCGAGATCGAGCATGGAAGCCACAGCCTCAACGGCCGGACCGGCATCGGCTCTCCCGGCAAGGATCTCCAGTCCCACATCGAGATGACGCCCGAGCTCCAGACCATAGCCTTCCAGATCTTCACCTGCCAGTCCTGCTTTTGCGAGTTCTCGATCGAGGAGGAGACGGGTTCCCGTACCCACGGGACGATTGGCCATCCTGACTCCCTTGCGGCCGAGATCTCCCACTCCTTCTATTCCCTGCGGATTGCCCTTGGCCACAATGAGACCCTGTCTGCGACGGCAGAAATTGACCACTGCCGGCACCTCGGGCAACTCCTCCTGCGCGGGTCGGAAATTGTAGTCTTCATTGTCTTCCTGGAGAAGATGGCTTGTCGCAACATGACAGAGACAGCGCCGCAAAGCCTTCAGGCCGCCCATACTGCCCACATTGCCGAAGACCACGAGATGCTCGGGGAATCGGCCGTTGAAGTGCGAGACGGCTCTGTCCAGAAGAATGTCATTGCTGCCGGCGACGATGAGCAACCCATGATAAGGAGGAAGAGGTTCCGGGACCCGGGGGTGGTTGACGGTCCCTCCCTCGATCCATTGCTCGACGAGTCGGAGAGGAAACAACCATTTTCCCGTCACCTTCGTGGCCGGCAGTCCCTTCTCCTGAATCAGCGTGTAAACCATCTTCTCGTTAACATCGAGAAGTTTGGCAACTTCTCTGGTTGTCAGGAACGGTGGACCCATGATCGTGCCGCCTCTTCCGAGTTAATCCGACCTCATGACGGTCATCTTGTAAACGGATAGCATTTCACGTCGTCTTGTGTCAACCAGTCACCTCTTTGGGGGCTTAACATTACCTATTGTAACCCATAATAACCATGGATGACGATGGCCCCATGGCGGACGCTGTGCCCGATTTCGATGATTCCGGGAAGAAAAAGAACCGCGGCCGCTCAAGCTAATTCGCTTATAATTCAGAACCATTACAATTTCGGCGGTTGTGACGGATGACTGCGTTTTTGGGAAGCGAGGGGGCTGATAAGCCCTGCTGAAAGGATTGCCGGACGATCCGTTGCCCGTATTTCGTCACCAAGGGGTCGCAATTGCAGGGAAGGAAGGGAGGGTGTTGAGTGCCCCATAGAAACGGAGACCGGGAGAGCTCCCCCCGATCTCCGTGAGGTGTCCTCTAAGGATGACGGTCTAACGCCAGCGGTCTCCTCCTCGACCTCCACCACCCTGGCGATCCCCGCGATCGCCGCGGTCACCGCCGCCGCCACCTCGGTCGGTGCGCGGGCGGGCTTCATTGACTTTGATGTTGCGACCCATGAAGTCTCGTGCGTCGAGCTCTTTGATGGCCTTCAGTCCTTCTTCTCGTTCGGGCATCTTGACGAAGCCGAATCCTCTTGGACGACCGGTGAACTTGTCCGATATGATCGTGGCGGACTCCACTTGGCCGTAGGTTTCGAACAACTCCCTCAACTGATCTTCATTTGTGTCGAAAGAGAGGTTGCCCACATAAATGTTGATCGAGGCCACTGTTCTTGCTCCTTTGAAATGAGTACTCTTGGTGATGCGGCAAGAGTGTTGTGATGAAAGCGAGGATCGCGTCTCACAGTAGGAACGCTTACGAGAGGTTGGGATGGTCGCAGCACGGGCGTTGTAATCCTACCGTCTTGATCCTTGCTTCACGCCCGTCATCCTGATCGACCGGGAGGGAAAGACAAGTTAAACACCCGCGTACTCTATAATGGACCCCCCTGTCTGTGTCAAGAAATTTCAGTGCCGTGGCTCCCGGGAAACTCCCCATGGAAAGTCTTCAGGGCGTTTCCCGAGACGACCGGACCTCTTGGCCCGTCCCGGAGCCTCCGGCGATCCCGAAAGGATCGGCCGATACGCGTGTACCCCGAGGGACCTTGGGTGGACCCTTTCAGGGTCCCGACCCATTCGGTGATGCTCCCTTCCGTCGGTTGAAACCGACGGCTGTTGTTGGTCGGCCCCTTGGGGGCAAAGGCTTGGAGCGCCCTGCAAGGGCGTGCCGGCATTAGACGTGGGTTTTAACCCACGGCCTGCTCCGCTGCGGTGTCATCGGCCGGATCATGGGGCACCATCTAAGCCGATTTCCTTTGAGCCCGTGCCTTTTCCCATTTCACCAACCGCGTCATCAGCCACGACATGCTGAAGGCCGAACCGACCAACAACAAGATCTCTAAACGCGTTGGAAGCCCTAGGCTGTGGATTACCACCACTCCCGCTAAAACCAACAGTATGAAGCCGATACCGCCGAGACACCCGAGCGCCAAGTTTTTGAGCCCGTCCGGCCCATCAGAGAACCTTCCAAGGTTTTGCGTTCCGCCGCCGGGCGATTCTCTTAGCCGTTGCTTCCCGAGTTCAGTCGTCTGCGTCTCTGCACGAGAGTGGGTAATAAGGGTGAATCCACCGTGAATGTACTGGAAGTACGGCAACAGAAAAAGAACCCCTATGAAGTAGCCCCAGAATTTCTCCGTGTATACCGCCACCTTGGAAATGAATAGTCCTGCGCTGATTCCTCCCACCGGCAAGGGGTAGAGACACTTTAGCAAGGCGTAGAACCACACAGAGAAGATGAATAGGGCCAGAAGACAAAGCGTCCACTTTACGCCGACCGGCCAACCAAGGCAGATCATTCGCGGGATGAAATCCTTGTCGTCCCCGCGCCTGTTCACTCGGTAGCACAGCACCGTACCGACGACGATCACGATCAGATTTGCGCCCGCGGACACGAGACTCTCGACGTCCAAGACCGTTCCGGAGAAGATGAGGACCTGGACGACTACGCTCCAAGCGATGAGGCTCGCCAGGTAGTATTTGAACCGCTCCCTTTCATCGACACGTCCTTCTCGGAAATCGTCGGCCAATTTCGACGAATTGAACCAGTACATCCAATCTCCCCTCCACTACCTAAATAAGACCGCCGCACGGCTCGCCCTAAGTCCACCGCGGCAAAAAGAAACGCCCCGCTTACCCGGACTTCCTTTGAGACCGTGACTTCTCCCATTTCCCCAATCGCATTACCAACCAAACCAGCGTCATGGTCCACGGGGCGACCAACAACATTCCGAAACGCTTCGAAAGCCCGAGGCTGGACATCATGAGCGGCACACTGACCGTCAACAATATGAGGGCTATTCCGCCCAGGCATCCAAGGGGTAATTTTGCAGTATCCCAAGCCGCATTCGTCAGTCCGGCCTTGAAATCTTTGGCGTCGGACGATCCGCTTTCTCTCGACACAGGCTCACCTGATTCCGTTGTCCTCATATCCTCCTGGGGTCTTGCAATACGGGTGAGACCGCCGTGAATCACCAAGAGGTAAGGCCAGAAAAAGAAGGTTCCCGGGAAATAGCCCCACATTACGGCAAGAGAGGTCAGTAGCCCGGAATCGGATGCTGTGGTGCAAGTTCCCGATACCGGGAAGGCGTTAAGGAATGCCTCCATTAAGAGTATCCCAAGCACGGCAAGTGCAATAAGGACACCGGCCGGCCAACCCAGGCAGATCATCCGCGGGATGAAATCCTTGTCGTCTCCGCGCCTGTTCTCTCTGTAGCACAGCACCGTGCCTACGACGATCACGATCAGATTTGCGCCCGCGGACACGAGACTCTCGACGTCCAAGACCGTTCCGGAGAAGATGAGAGCCTGGACGACTACGCTCCAAGCGATGAGGCTCGCCAGGTAGTATTTGAACCGCTCCCTTTCATCAACACGCCCCTCTCGGAAATCGTCCGCCAATTTCGACGAATTGAACCAGTACATCCAATCTCCCCTCCAAGACCAAAATTAGACCACGGCACGGCTCCCCCGAAGACCCGCGTGCGGCAAAACCCCCTCATGTCCGGGCTACCGGACCGATCCTCGGTCATGGGAATCGAAGGCTGATGGGCCTTCATCTTGAACAATACCGCGTTTACGAAGCAACGGCAAAAAAGAAACGACTCTTACGAAGACTCCCGCTATCGGGCCCGGCTCGCTTCCTGCATCTCCCGGAGACGCTGCGGAATACCCCACTCCGTGAGCCGGGCGGCCACGCGGGTCGGCACAAGATCTTCCCAAGGCTTCCCTTCCATCATGCGCGACCGGATTTCCTTTCCGGTCAGCCCCTTTTGGTGCATGGGGCGCTCCCACATGACGTCCGTTCGCAGTCCCTGGGAGGTGAACAGATCGAGTTTCCGTCGGCCCCATGGATCGTAAATAGTCATGAAGAAGACCGCGTCCAATGGCACGTAATATTTGTAAAGCTCCGGACTGTTGATGGGAAGCGGAACCACCGAGAACCGTCGATGGTCGATTCCCGCCTCAAGAAGAGCTTCGTTGAGAATGACATATCGTTCGTAGTACGTGAGAGGATTCGCCGAGGCGGAGCTCCGTTCCGGGTCCGCTTCATCTTCCGAGGTGAGTGATGGATCGGGGTTGGTCACTCCCACGATGAGATGCTCACACCTATCCTTGCCCGCAAGGATGTACCTCATGTGGTCGTTGTGCAGCGGTTGGAATCGCCCGTGAATAACACCCGTCTTCAGCATCGTTTGTCGTCTCCTCCGTTACGTCGCCCACGATACCCTTTGTTCGCGGCGATGGCGGGGTCACCGACCGCTCCGGACCCGCCCCCCCGGAGGCTTCTCTTCCAACTCTATAGAAGGCGGGCGCTGCCGGCCGGACCAGCCGTTTGTGACGCTTAACCTTCTGATTTGAAAGGCTCTACTCCATTCCGGAGACCCTATTCTTCCTCATGAACTTGGAGTAAGCCGTGGTGAACACAACTCCCAATGCCAGGATCGAGAATTCCACCCCGCGAAAGAACCATTCACCCAACTCTCCGTGGTACGACTTGAACACATTGACCAGTGCGTTGGCAAGGAAGATGATTCCCCAAGCTCCTGTTGCCGTGTAACAGCTCCGAATAAAATTGGGGGACTCCCAAAGCTCTTCGGGCACGTGCTCGCGGGCATAACTCTCCGTGAAGGGCCGGCCGATCACGATCGAGACCATGGTAGCCATGAAGAGCGTACCGCTTGCGAGTATGCCAAGATGCCGAATGACCCACAGGTCCTTGAGCAAGACCACGAAGACCAAGGCGAAAGCAAAGAAGATAACACCAGCCCACAAGATGAGCCCGCGGTGAAGCTTGGTTACTCCCATGACGACCACAAGAGCCGAGGCCACGCCGAGTCCTATCTGGAGCCGCATCATGGATTGGCCCCCTGAGATGATCCAGAAGGCTATCCAGGGCGAAAAGGCCAGCAACAGTTTGAGTGCGTCCATGTTCTCCTTGAAAAAATAGCCCGATTGCAGAGGGATAATGTTTACATAAGGATCGTATCTTTGACCCGTGTAGCCGGTTTGTCAAGCGGGCCTCGAGGATGCCTCGGAGGCGGCTTGCTCGAACGGTCCCTCAATCCACCAGCCATGGGCTTGCGCCGAGCGGGCGCATTCTCGATACACCACCGCCGGCGTGCAGCCTGCCAACACAATACCGTCCAGCGACCACCGATAAAGATCCCCCGTGTGGTGTCCGAAGTCCCGGAGCATTTCGAGCATCGTGAGAAGACGGTTAGAGTCACATTTCTTCATGTATCGGCATGTCTGTCCTCGCGGCCGGCGGAGCCGACAATCAGTACTAACGCAATAATAATTTGACTCCGGATCGGAAGCTCGGTACGGTCTCTATGAGGAACAATTGCAGAACCGCTATTCTCATTACGGGACTTACACACTTTGTAATGGATCGGTGCCGGGCCGGGAAGCACATTCGCGCAATCGCGTGACCCTGAGGGAACCGGCGACAGGCAGGAAATCAGGAAGAGCAGACAGCTCGGCACATTATTCCGAAGACTGACCGTGGAATTGCATGGAGAAAGCGAGACTAGTGTGGCAGTTTTGAGCAGGAAGGAGACCAAAATGAGAACCACCGACAGAATCGAAACGAATTTCGGCCCGGGCGCATTCACGGAATATCTGGTCGACGCCGGCCAGAGGACTATCCTCTTCTGGGATGTGCTGCGCCAACGCGGCAACCAATATCTTGAGCATATGGCCAAAACCGAGCCGAGCGTCCTGATGTTCGATTCCGAGCTGATCCTGGACGGCAGAACGCTTCCCGAACCTGTCAATTACTCGCTTGTGAGGATCATCCCCCAGAAGCAGGTGTCAATCGACAATCGGAAGCGCCCCTTTATCATCGTGGATCCTCGGGGCGGGCACGGCCCGGGGATCGGGGGCTTCAAGGCGGATAGCGAGATCGGTGTTGCCTTACGCGAGGGACATCCATGCTATTTCATCGGCTTTACTCCGATGCCGCAACCGGGACAGACCATTGAAGCAATTGTGCGGGCACAGGCGGCTTTTGTTGAGAAAGTTGCCCAATTGCATCCGGAGTCGGACGGAAAGCCGGTGGCCATCGGAAACTGCCAGGCTGGATGGGCGTTGATGATGCTGGGAGCCACACACCCCGGGCTTTGCGGCCCGATCGTCCTCGCCGGGTCGCCCGTTTCCTATTGGGCGGGTGTGCGTGGCGCCAACCCCATGCGGTACACGGGTGGACTCCTCGGCGGGAGCTGGTTGACCGCTCTCGCGAGCGATTTGGGCAACGGGAAATTCGATAGTGCGTGGCTGGTACAAAATTTCGAGAATCTCAATCCGGCCAACACTTTGTGGAGCAAGCAGTACAACCTCTATGCAAACATTGATACGGAAACACAACGGTATCTGGGGTTTGAAAAATGGTGGGGCGGACATGTCTTCTTTGCCGGACCGGAAATGCAGTACATAGTCGATAATCTGTTTGTCGGCAACAAGCTGTCTTCGGCCCGAATGGTCACTGCCGACGGCATCAACATTGATATCAGAAAGATCCAATCCCCGATAATATGTCTCTGCTCCAAGGGCGACAATATCACTCCGCCGCAGCAGGCTCTTGGCTGGATTCTCGACCTTTACGACGGCGTGGACGACATCATTTCATCGGGCCAAACCATAGTCTACACGGTTCACGAGGGTATCGGCCATCTCGGCATCTTCGTGTCCAAGAGCGTGGTGCGGAAAGAGCATTCGGAGTTTGCTTCCAACATCGATCTCATCGATTGCCTTCCTCCCGGCCTCTACGAGGCGGTGATCGACGCGAAGACATCCGAATGCGCGGGCGAGAATTTTGTGAAGGGAGATTACATATCCCGCTTCGAGGAGCGCACCCTTGATGATATTCGCGGCCTGGGAGTGAACTCTGTCGAAGACGAGCTCTGTTTTGCGGCGGTGCACAGGTTGTCCGAAGTGACACACGGCCTGTATCGCAAAACCGTCCAGCCGTTGGTAAGAACCCTGGTTACCGAGCAAACCGCTGAACTGATGCGGAAGACTCACCCGCTTCGTGTCGAGTTCGAAATCTTCTCGGATCGTAATCCGGCAATGAAGCCCATTGCTTCCATTGCCGATTGGGTGAAGGACAATCGTCAGCCCGTGGCAGCGGATAATCCCTTTCTTGCATGGCAGAATATCTGCTCCGATTGGCTTACGCAAAGCCTCAACAGTTTCCGCGACTTGCGCGACAGGATGGTTGAGACGACTTTCTTTGGGGTGTACAACCAGCCCTGGCTCCAGGCGATGTTGGGTCTGCACGCGACGGACGACCCGCCTCGCCGGCATCCCGGTCAGGACGCGGATCACCGTGCCCTGGTTGAGAAGCGAATCGAGGAATTGCGGGCCCGGGCAGCCGAAGGGGGACCCTGGGAAGCGACACTGCGAGCCCTGGCCTTCGTGAATATTCCCCAAAAGGCGCTGGACGAGCGAGAATTTGAAGCGCTTCTCAAGGTTCGAGCCGAGTACGGGCAGGAAACGTCGATGTCGGAGTTCAGGGAGGACCTCCAGGAGCAGTATCTGATGGTCCTCGCCGACGAACGTAGAGCAGTGGAGACCATTCCGTTGCTGCTCAAGGGCCATGAGAAGGATGCACCCGGGCTTTTCGAAGGTATCCGTAGGATTATCTCGGCAGACGGTCAGGTAAATGAGGAATCGTTGCGACGTCTCGCGGAGATTGAGCGCTTTTTCATCCCCGCTAAGATTGTTGCGGCGGTCTCGGCTGTAGAGAGAGCTTGATGAGGAGAAGGAGAGTTGTGACGTCAGGAAAGGGCTGTGTTGACATGTGATACCATTTCGAAATTAAGAATGTGACCTCACGACATGGACGGGATGTCTCTGAAGCGAAGTCAGGCTTGCCGTTAGCAGCGGAAGAGACAGCCCGTGCGAATAACCTGTTGAAGCGCGAAATCATATAAAAATCTCCGGTAAGAGCTCTCCACCGGGTGAGCCGACGTGTGGGGGAGGTTTGGAGAGGGAGAAGAGCCTCCCATAATGAAGAAAGAACAATTTACCCTATAAGAGCCTCTGATTCACCCGAGGCGCAGCCACGGGCGGCATTCTCAGAGATTTTTGTCTTTCGTCTCGCGCCTTCCCATGGCGTACAACGAGTGTCGCCATTCCATCGAGCAAGCGGTGCACACAGACACGTGGGTAGAGATTGGGGTGATTTCCGACCAGCCGCAGACCAAGAATCGCAAGCCTGCCTCCCAACGGGCGTACGAAACGCAGTAACCCTCCAAGGGACCATATGCCGGGCACTCGTGGTCCATTCCGATGCCCACGATGAGCGCCGCCGGAAAAGGGTGGACAAACAGATCGCTAAAGAGCTCGAAGAGATGACCAGGCTCGAGAAGAATCTGGAAAAAATCGACTATGCCTGTGCTCCCGACGCAGAGGCTGCGGCCGGCCGCATCAGTCCCCCAACCCTCCACAAGGAAGGTGGTGATGGAGATCCAACCCCGGCCTCAGTATGGCAAGGGGCGACCAAAGGCCGACAGGACCCGGACGCTCAAGGGGATGCGATACGGCTTGAAGATCTCGACACGACCCAATGAACGGGCGATCGAGGGATTCGGGAGCAAGCGGGCTGTTTCGTTCCGATCACCAACACTCCGTTACAGGGATCGGCTCAGTTTCGGCCCGTGAATTGCTCACCATTTACAAAGATCAACACACCGTGGAGAACAACTTTGCCTTTCTCAAGGACCCGGTCTTTGTCATTGCCTTGTTTCTCAAATCTCCACGGCGTATCGAAGCCCTCGGGCTCGTGCTCATCCTCGCACTGCCGATCTGGAGGCTCATGGAACGGACCATGCGCCTGAATCTCGCCGGCGCCAAATCGAAGGTTACCGGATGGGAAAAGAGGCAAACCTCCCGTCCCACTTCACTGATGGCGGCCTTCAAATTCCTCGGCGCATTCATCATTGGTTGCTCGTGTCGGTAACGCTGTCTGTCACCATCTGGACGGCATCGCAATCGGCGCCGTCGTGGCTGAGTTTCTCGATCGCGGAGTCTTGGAGAAGTTAAAGAAGACTCAAGCGGCGCTCAATGTAAATCGCTTGGCCGATGAGGTAGGAGCGCGAGTCGGCTACTTTCACGTTGCCGTGAGATTGCCGGCACATCAGGGATTTGTGCGTCTCACCGGCGACATCCCAGCGGGCGAGACGAATGTAGTACTCACCGATCATGGAAGAGCGCGGCTGCAATTGGCCGATTACTATAAGCAATTTCCTTTCGTAACCGACCTTGCCTTATCGCTCCGGGAAGTCCTTCGCACACGCAAGGGCGACGGTGTCCGCGAGTGGAGACTACCCGATGTCCCTATCCGGAGCCCTGGGGAGAACCTTCCCGGTCGAGTGGCGCTGCACCTTTATGGATGGCTGGTAGCAGTGGTAATGAAGGAACTGTCTGCGAAAGGAGTCTTCCAGGAGCTCGTTTCGAAAAAGGCTACATCTGTTTCGCTTCAGGAACATGGTGCAGAACCATCTGTCTGCAAGTTTGTACTCGATATCCTCCACGCACAGGGTTGGTCTGACGGTACTGCAGAGAAGCCGGTCCTTGCCGCGGCCGGACACGTTGCAGCCTCTTTAGCCGTTCAGTATTATTATCCGATCAGCTACTTTTCCACTTTTCGCACCATTCCAATGGCTCTTTTCGGGGCCGGCATCAGTGTCCTACCGGATCCGTCAGTAACGGATGAGCTCCATGTGGACCGGCTGCTCGATGTCCAGTTTAGCGGGATGGTATTTGAGCGCACGTGCAAGAAACCTTTCTTGGAAACGGTTCTGCCGATATTCGATCGTGAACCGATCACCGAGCAACCCGCGTGCATAGTAGATACCGGCTCCGGCGACGGGACGCTCCTTGTAGCACTGTATACGGCAATTCGCGAGCGCACCCTAAGAGGGCGCATGCTGGGCGCTCACCCACTGAAGTTGGTTGGTGCCGAATATACGCGAATCGCCAAAGTCGCGACCGAACGAGCTCTCCAAGATCTCGGCGTTCCGCATCTGTGTCATTGTTGACGGCCGCATCGTGGAAATAGGATCGTTCGATCTGCTCATGTCCAAAGGAAGAGTGTTCCCGGCTCTAGCTAAGCGCCGGCTCTCTTGAGCACCGGTGATGACGACGTCCTCTTGGGCAACGTTTTCACCGTATCTCATGGTTCCGTCTCGGTCCGCACGGAAGACTACATACCAGGAAATTTGATGAAAAATGGGATCGGAGTGCTTTTGGTGCCATTCTTGAAGAAATTAAGTCTGCGCCGTGGCCCAAGAAAGGGGTCGAAACTGTGATGGAAATCCTCGGAAGCTTCAAGAATGTCGTTCGGGGGCGTTCTTTCTTCCCCATTTCCGAAAGATAGTTTAGAATCGAGTACTCGAAGTCGGGCAGCGCTGTGTCCGCACGGCACAGTTTTGCTCCAAATCGGGCAACGATCAAGCGTGGCCATGGGCGTGCGGAGACTTGTGCTCGGAGCAACCAAGAGCGCCCTCTTCGATTCGGAGGCCTCAGCCTGCAGAATTGCCGGCAACAGGGAGGACGTATTATGGAACTGGTGGATAGTCATATCTCAAACTGGATCGGCACCATTACTCTCAATAACCCGAAGAAGCTCAATTCTCTTAGCAAGGAGCTTATACACGACCTTTGTGCGGCTCTTGAGGTTATGAAACAGCACAATGTTCGAGTTGTGATTCTCAGGGCGCCCCTTGGATCGAAGGTCTTCTCGGCGGGGCACGACGTACGAGAGCTGCCTGTGGACGGTCGTGATCCCCTGACCTATAACGATCCGCTCAGATTGGCTGTGAGGACCATCGAGCTTTTTCCTGCACCCGTGATGGCCATGATCGAGGGCAGCGTGTGGGGAGGGGCTTGTGAGTTCGTCATGAGTTGCGACATAATTATCGCTGCGGAAGACACCACTTTTGCCGTCACTCCTGCGAAGCTCGGGGTTCCTTACAACATTTCGGGAGTCCAGAATCTGATGCTCACCGGAGGCATGCCGCTCTGCAAAGAGATGCTTTTTACTGCGCAGCCCTTTCCGGCAAAGCGACTTGCGGAAGCAGGGATTGTGAACCATGCCGTACCTGGAGACCAACTGGACGGCTTGGTCCAGGGCATCGCAGAGCAGATCTCCAGGAACTCTCCCCTCGCCATCAGTCTTCTCAAGGAGGAATTGAGATTGCTCGCGACGTCACACAATCTCAGTCCCGAGACGTTCGAGAGGGTACAGAGCATGCGTCGCCAAGTGTATGACAGCCATGACTACCAGGAAGGCTTACAGGCGTTCTTTGAAAGAAGACCGGCGGTTTTTAAGGGAAAATAGATTTGCTTCCCACTTGTTGACGACGCATGGTCGGTCTCACGAAACGGCCCGGAATTCTTATTTGGATGCCGCCGTGGAAAGGAAAGTAAAGGTGATCGACGTTTCCGACCTTTATCAAAAGAAGCTCACCGAACCGCAGGATGCAGTGGCGGGGATTCCCGGAAAAGGGAACCTCTCATTCGGCCTCGGACCGTCTAATCCTCCGGCGCTCCTTGCAGCTCTGGCGGAGCGTGTCCGGGCGGGGGATGTCGATGAGATCCATCTCTACTATCAGTTGGCCAAGGAAGGAGCGAAACCGCTCTTTCGCGCCGAATACCTCGATCGTCTCCGGTTTCACCCCAATTTCTTGACCGACCTGGACAGAGAGCTGATCGAGGAAACGGGAGACAGCTCCGCTGTGGATTTCGTGCCGTGCTATCTTTGGCAACTTCCCGAGGTATTTTCGGATTTCATCCATATGGACGTATTCATGATCACCGTTTCACCCATGGACAGGCACGGTTATTTCAGCCTTGGCACGAGTTGCGACTATGCGTCCACCGTTGCTCGAAACTGTGACATGCTCATCGTCGAAGTCAATGAAAACATGCCGCGCGTTTTTGGCGAGAATCTCGTACACGTTTCGGAAGTGGATGCCATTGTGGAAAACAGCGTACCTCTCATAGAGCTCGAGGATAGGCCGCTCTCCGAAAAGGACAAAATCATAGGAGCCAAGATTGCCCAAATGGTCCCGGACGGCGCCTGTCTGCAGTTCGGCATCGGCGGCATACCGAATGCAGTGGCTAAATTTCTCACGAACCACAAAGATCTGGGCATTCACACCGAGATGCTGACCGGCAGCGTCGTGGATCTGTATGAAGCGGGGGCCGTCACCAACAGGAGAAAGAACATCCACCGCCACAAGACGGTTTTCACCCTGTGTTGGGGCACCCGGAGGCTCTATGATTTCATTGACGACAATCCGGCGGTAGAAAGCTACCCGTCCCGACACATTAACGATCCCGCGGTGATTCAGCAGAATGACAATGTCGTTTCCGTCAATTCCATCGTCGAGATCGATCTTTTCGGACAGGTGAACGCCGAATTTATCGGAGGTCATGAATTCAGTGGTGTCGGAGGCCAACGGGATTTCATGAGCGGAGCATTTCGCTCCAAAGGAGGCATGTCCTTCCTCGCCTTCTACTCGGCAACCAAAGACGGCGAAACGTCGAAAATAGTCCCGCGTCTGTCCGGGATCGTAACCGATTCTCGCATGGAGCCCATGTACGTGGTCACCGAGCACGGAATGGCCAATCTGAAAGGCAAGACGAATTCTCAGCGCGCCGTAGCGCTTATCGACTTGGCAGCGCCACGCTTCAGGGAAGAGCTCCTGCTCGCTGCAAAGGACATGGGGTTGATCCGCAAGTGATTCAAAAATTTCCGCCATGAGGAGGCACGATGGAAAAAGATGACATGCTCGCGAAACTGAGGGAGATGTTAAGCGGGATTTTCGAGCAGCCGATTCCCATGACCATTCTCACCGACCCGAATAAGAAGACCTATGCACCTGAGGAGGTTTCCAAGATAGTACTCGACAGTTATTTGATGGGCTTGGCCGACGTGCTTGATTTTATGGAGGGTGAGACCATCGCTTTCGAGGAAATTGCGACCGCCGACGGGAGGGTCGTCGTCGTGGATACGCGGCAAAAAACTTTCGTCTTTCCGGTTCCCAAGGAAGATGTTCTGATTGGAGAAAATGAGTAAACGGGAGCATGCCGGACCGGCCGGCGGACAATTATCGTTGAGCGCTTTGAGAATTGCGGTAAACAAAGAGAGCCTCTCAGTCACCGGGAAATCTACGGATAGCCTCCTGCGCTCAGCTATCGGGTCTGCCATAAATCTCGAAATGAGGGTCAGTCGTCTGCGGAACAGAATGGGGACAACCGGAGAGCGGAAAGCCACGGATGCATAATCAAGGTCCGGGGCTTTCCCAAGATAAGCACGGAAATCTTACTTGTTACCAAACATCAGTTTTGGCACTTGGAAGGGCATGGGCCCATGTTCCCCGATCCAATCGCGGTTCTTTTCGTTCCATGCCTGGAGTTTGGCCAGCCTCTCCGCTTCAAGCGCCTGTGCGGTTTCCACGAATTTCTCCCTGTCGTACGACTGCGGATGTTCCATTTTCTCCCCTCCTGTGGGTTGTTAGAGCCGGTGAATGAGGGTTGTGATTCAGGGAAGCGCTCGCAAATGGTTAGGAGGTTTTGAAGGGGGCTGGAAGCGGGAGAGGAAAGGGGGGTCTCCAGCGTTCTCTTCGCGAGCTTCTAATGCTTTGAAACCGCTTCGCGTTGTTTCCGAGACGACTACGGATAAACTACGCTGACTTCATGATACCACATCGGGCCGTCAGGTCAATTCGTGCCCGGAATTGGAGTGTGCGAAATTTCAGCTCGGAACGGGAGGAGATGGGACAAAACAATCCGATTCTTTTTACCTGGAGTTTCGTGGCAAGAAATGGCATAAATAACCAAGGTTATTTGCTCATTGAGGAAGAAACCCGGAGCGGGAAAGGCTTGGGGTATCATGATGCCGATGCACGCTGAAGAGGGGACAAAGGAGCCGGCTACTATGGCGCGTATCCTGGTGATTGATGATGAAGGAGAAATCCGAAGTCTGCTCAGGCAGGTATTGGAGCGGTTGGGATATGAGGTAGAAGAGGCACCCGATGGAAAGACCGGGATTGACATGTACCGGAAAGGTTCAATCGACCTCATTATCACGGACGTCGTCATGCCGGAAAAGGACGGAATGGAGGCCATCCAAGAGCTCAGGGGCGATTTTCCCCATGTCAAGATCATTGCCGTATCAGGGGGGGCAAGAGTCGGGCCTTACAGTTATCTGATGATGGCTCAACGGCTGGGTGCGGACAGAATCTTCTCCAAACCGATTGATCGAGGGGAATTGGTGGCGGCAGTCCAGGAATTGCTCGGATAACGGCCGGACTACGGAAGCCTATGAAAATATTGCCGAGATCTTTTAGATTCTACTCAGGGGGCTTCGCTAAGGACGGCCCGATCCTGACGCGGTACGGCGCAGACGAGAAAGATCACTGCCTGCCCGGCTACACTGTGTCCAGAATCCCTCTGATTGTCTTGGTTAATTCAGTCCTCAGAACGGGCTTCATTACCAAAGCCTTTATGCCGATCGCTTTTGCTTGTTGGTCATCTATCAAGTCGCTGAATCCCGTGCACAGAATGATAGGGATGTCGCGACGAACTTGAATCATTTCCTCGGCCAGTTGTTTTCCGGTCATGTTCGGCATTGTCATATCGGTGATGACGAGATCTATTTCTTCACATTTGGAGCGAAACAATTCCATTGCCTCAATACTGCTGGTCCTTGTCAACACCTTATATCCCAGACGCTCCAGCATCAGTTTGAACATCCTGGCTACAGGCTCCTCGTCATCAATAACGAGTATTCGCTCATGGCCGGTTCGGAGCGCTTCGCGGGAATGGACTAGAGTAGCCACTTCGGTTTGTACGACCGGGAAATGAACTCTGAAAACCGACCCCTTGCCTGATTCGCTTTGTACCCGGACCATCCCGCCGTGGCTTTTTACTATGCCGTGGACGACAGCCAGTCCCAGGCCTGTTCCCTCCCCTTTCTCTTTGGTCGTAAAATATGGCTCGAAGATGCGATCCATAACTGCCTGATCAATCCCATGCCCGTTGTCGCCAATTGTCAGCTCCTGGTACCTGCCCGGCATCAGCAAGGGGTGGCCGCAAAGATCGTCGCTATTCAAGTCGGCCTCCCGCAAAGACACTGTCAGTTCTCCTCCGGCTTCCCGCATGGCATGGCCGGCGTTGGTGCAAAGATTCATGAGTACCTGATGTATCTGCGTTGGATCCCCGAGAATAGGGCTCAGATCCTCCGCCAGTTCCTGGTGGATCGCAATGGTGGTGGGTAAAGAAGCTCGCAAGAACCTACAGACCTCTTTCACTATTGGAGTTATGAGTACCGGTCTCTTCTCTTGTTCAGTCTGACGGCTGAATGTGAGAATTTGGTTGACGAGATATTTGGCCCGCTCGCCGGCCGCTAATACCTGCGAAAGATACTGTTTGATGCTGCTCCCTTGATCGGCGTCATCCTGGGCGAGCTCGGTGAATCCGATTATTACGTAAAGAATATTATTGAAATCGTGAGCTATACCTCCGGCAAGAGTTCCTATGGCCTCCATCTTCTGAGCCAGGAACAGTTGTTGTTCAAGAACCTTCCGATCGGTTACGTCCCGAATACTCCCCTCGTACCCGACAATAGCGCCGTCGTGGTCCCTACGAACGGAAGACGTCATCAAGCAGTTGATCCTGCGGCCATCGTTGCTCACTAAATCAATCTCAAAATCTCTTACCGATCCCTGCTTCTCAATTTGCTGCTGAAACCTTCGCCGGTCACTCGGATCCTCATAAAGACCGAGCACACTCAGTCCTCTCAGCTCCCCGAAACCGAGGCCGAACATCTTTCCAAAGGCCGGGTTTGCTTCCTCTATTTGACCATCTCGCGTCGTAATGTAGATTCCGTCTCTCGAATTGTTGAACAAAGTTCTGTATTTCTCTTCGCTCAACCTGATCTGTTCTTCCGCCTTCCGTTTTTCGGTCACGTCTCTAGCTATCCCACAGACGCCTACCACCGTTCCTGCGGAGTCGCTGATGGGGACCTTTATCACATCGAACGTCATGGAGACTCCGTGGACGGGTTTCGTGCTTTCATGACGGATGGTCCGTCCTCGCAGCACTGCTTCGTCCTCTAAGTGGATTGCCGCCGCTGCATCTTCACCGAATAGATCGATGTCCGTCTTGCCCACAAGAGCAGAGCTCGGCAATCCAAAAAGCCTCTCCATGGCAGGGTTTACGTGCGTATACCTGAGATTTCGGTCCTTCAGGAACATTGATTCCGGAGCATTGTCGACGATCGCCTTATACCGATTCTCACTCTCTCTACGGGCATCTTCGGCCTTCTTTCTCTCGGTCTCGTCACTGAAAACAGCCACGATGTCACCGGTCGGCAGCTTGTACACGACATTGTCTCGCCAGCCTTCGATTCTTTCATCCTTGTACTGGGCGACCGGATAATGCTCGGTCTGTCCCGTCCGCCAAACCCTTTGAAAGACTTCGAAAAGACCGAACTCGTTTACTCCCGGGAAGGCTTCAGATACGGGCTTGCCTATGATATCATCTCTATTGACACGCTCAATGTTTTCCGCTGCTTTATTCAAGTCAATGAAAACGAAGTCCTGTCCCTCATTCACGGGCCTATAGACGGCCACACCATTGATCATGTTTTCAAAGAGCGCTCGAAACCTCCCTTCACTCTGTCTTAGGGCTTCTTCAGCTTTCTTTCGTTCGGTAACATCCCTCCAGAATGTGAGCACCGAAATCTCGCCGCCCCAGTCCATGGTGACGGAGTCGGCTTCTATCCATTTGACGAGTCCCTGGGAATCAACAATCCGCAGGAGAAAGCTATCTTGGAAGCTCTCTCCGGCCAGTCGCCTTCGGTATCTATCTGCAACCGCTTTTCGATCGTCCGGATGAATGAAATCGAGAAACGGCCGAGAGATCATCTCGTCTTCCGTGTATCCCATGATCCGTAGAGTGCACTGGTTCACGTACTTCAAGCCCCTCCCTTGAATTACCGTTATCCCCTCTTGTGCATTTTCCACGACCGACCTGAACTTCAGCTCTGATTCTTCCAATTGCGCTTCGATTCGTCTGCGCTCGGTCACATCTCTCATGATAACGAGGTCGGCAGGCTGGCCGGAGAAATCAATAATTCCGGCATTAACCTCAACAACAATTTCATCACCGTCCTTCCGAATCAAGGAGGTATCGTAAAAAGTCGGGACCTCTTCGCCGGCCATGCGCTTCTTGTAGATCTCCAGCATTCGCGCGCGGGCCATCGGGTGAAAGTACTTGATAAATGGTTGGTCGAGCTCTTCCAGATACTCGTACCCAAGTGCCCTCGCCGCTGCGGGATTCGCGTATTTCACTATTCCGGCCTGAAGAATAACGATTCCGTCATTGGCGCGCTCCACGAGATTCCTGAATTTCTCCTCACTCTCGGTGAGTGCCGCTTCAGCCCTTTTACGATCCGTAATGTCTACCGCAACCCCTCGTATTCCCCTGGCAGAGCCGTCCCGAACAATCTGAGAAGCGTACATGATCGCTGGAATCGTACTCCCGTCCTTTCGTAATAAGGAGTATTCTTCCACAATGGTCGGAGCTCCTTCGCGGATTGTCATTATACCGGCACTCAAGCGACCTCGGTCTTCCGGTATTACGAACTCCACCAGAGTCAAGCCCCCGTAAACATCCTCTTCAGTGTAACCGCTTTCCTGAATTCCGGCCCTGTTGATGAACGTGAATTTGAGGTTATCGTCAACCTCGAATACCAATTGGGGCAAAAGTTCCGAGAGCTCCCTGAACCGCGCTTCACTCTCACGCAATCGCTCTTCCGCGCAGTGTCTCTCCGTAATATCTCTGCAGATGGCCTGAAAACCTACCACCTCTTCATCGCGCGTGACCAGATGCACGCGCTGCCCCAGCCAGAGCTCCCCTCCGTCTTTCCCTATCATGGGGTATTCATAATACGAGTCCGGCTGCCTCTTGACAAGCTGTATGCCATAGAACCGTTCGACCTGCTTCTTGAACTCCTGCGGTACGAAATCCAGATAGTGTTTGCCGACAAACTCATTTCGGGACAGCCCGGTAAGCTTTTCGGCTGCGAGGTTCACGAAAGTGACAGACCCTTTTGCATCGACTTCAAACACCACGTCGGAAGCGTTCTCAACGAGCTCTCGATAGCGTCGCTCGCTCTCCTTGAGTGCGGCCTCCGTCTTCTTTCGCATCGTCACATCGCGAAAAATCTCCACTTTCCAGATAGAGCCGTCGGCATTGTGCACTGCAGAGTCTCGGAGCTCGTACGTCTTGCCGTTTTTGGCACAGTGCCACTCGAAGCGTGTCGATTTGCCTCCCGCTACTCGCGGCATATGGCATTCAGGGCAGGGCTCCGATCGATCATGGAAGTACTGGTAGCATTTTCTTCCCTCTACGGAACCGAGGTCTTCCAGGAGTGCGCGGTTGATGAACTGAATATTGTAATCTTCATCAACCATATCAACGCCGTCCTCCATTGCCTCGAGGATTCGGGAGAGTTTTTCCTTTTCTTTCTCCAACGCGTCCTGCAGTGCCTGTTTCTGAGAGATTTCGTCTCTGAGTTTTTCGCTGGCGGCAAGCAGCTCGGCGGAACGCTCCTGAACACGTTTCTCCAGCTCTTCACTTAGTCGCGAATGCTGTCGTTGAACCCTCTTGAGCTCTGAAATATCCACTGCCACACCGCGAGCGCCTATGAACCAATCGTTGCTCATGAGAGGCGTAATGTGAGTCATGACCTCAAAGGTCGAGCCGTCTTTTCTCGCAAGTGTATATTCAATTCCGGAAATCTTTTCTCCTGTTCTCAGCTTCTTGAAATCCTCAACGGCTCGCGGGTGATCCGGCGGGGCGAGAACCTTCAACATGTGCTCGCGTCCTTCCAATTCTTCCGCAGCGTAACCCAGCGCTTGGGATCCGGTATGGTTAGAGAAAGTAAAGAAGCCCTTCTCGTCAACTTCAAACACATGCTGGGGCAGGAGCTCAGCAAGCTCACGATACTTTTGGCCTGTTTCCCGAAGAGTGCGTTCCGTCTCTTCTCGCTGCGAGACTTCCCGGAGAAGCCTCTCATTGATTTCCGTCAACTCTCGAGTACGCTCTCTCACCATGCGCTCCATTTCGCCTAGACGAACTGCGCTTCGATCTACCTTCTCCTTCTCGGATGTGAGGTCCTCGATGAGCACGAACAGAAATCGTTCCTTGACGATTCTGATGGGTCGGAAGACCAGCCGAACCCATATCCCGCGATGATCGGCCTCGATGATTGCTTCCCATTCACGCGGTTTTCTATCGACGAATATCCGATTCAAGAGATCTTGAGCCTCTTGCATCGTCGCACGAGTGGCAAAGAGATCGGCAAAAGGTGTCCCCTCAAGTTTCCGGTAATCGGATGTAATTCTGTGGCAAGCCTCGTTTAGGACTACAATTCGGGAAGATTTGTCGATGAGGAAGGCTGCCACCGGTAGGGCCTGCAAGACCTTCCCAAAGGTCGTGCCCCAAATCCCGCTCCCAATATCAAAACTTCCTGTGTCGGAGAGATCTGTGGTGAAGAGTTTGCTCAGGTCGATGGTCTGTGTGACGGTCCCTTGCTTCAGAGGGTTCACGGTCGATTGACCGGACGTCCGGTCGAAATGGGAGATCTCAAATTCGGTGGTTTCTTTGGTGGGCCGACTTTGACGCGACGGCGAACCATGCGGCTCCTGAGGCCAGTACTGCGCTAATCTCAGGCGCAGTTCCATGATCTCCGACACCAGCTCTTCTTTGGTCTTGTCTAAGAGGCCCACGATCTCCCCCTGTTTGAACGAAAGATGCCTTTCTTAGACTCGTTTTTGGGTATTCCTTTTCTATCTTTCCAAAATCTTACCATGGATTCCCGGAACGGAGGAAAAAAAACACCGGTGGTTAGCCGGTCGAGGGCAGGGCGCGCAGTCTACTACCTGATGCCGGAACGTGTAGACCGTCATCAAAGTTCTGTAGGGAGAGTCTCTCCCATTGGGGGTGAAAAATACTCAGGGCTTTGTCTCATGATACTCATATGAAATGGCGTCGATTTCAACAGGTGGGCTGCTTTTCTTTGTCCACATCGAGGGTTACGAGCCGTAATCCCGAAGGAGTCGTCTCAAATCTCGTATCCCGAATCCGTGGTGGAAGTCTCCTCACCATGTCATGACTCGTAAAATCCATGCTTCAAGATCCGCTCACGGCTGTGTTTATGTTCGGCTGCCACCAGTTGTCGGCCGTCTATCCCGGTAATAGTGGTCGCGCACCCTGGCCTGCCACTTGAGAAACACCTCGCGCAGCTCTTGGCGCTTCCTCGTGGCAATGGTAGGAGAAGGCATTTGGTGGACAAATATGTCGGTAACTCCGGGATCGAATATGCCGCCGTCAATAAGAGGTTCACGGAACACTATTAGCGGGAGCCCGAGGCCGAACAGAATGCCGGCTTCAAGTTGATTCCACGGCGTTGGGCATGCAATACCAGTATCCACCCGTCTCTCGCCGGAGGCGTTTCGCTTGAACGTGCCCTCCTGAGCGAAAAATTGTTCAAAACCAAGGATGATGCCGCCGGAACAATGTGCGGCGATGACACAGACCTCTCGCAAGGGCAAGTCCGTGGGGTAGTCTGATCTTCCTAAGGAGCGAGGTTCCAAGCAAAGGAATTCCAGTTCCTCGATAACGATCTTCCTGGAAGCCTCTTGGTCAGGATTGAGGGCGGTAGGGCACGATACGAAGACAGGGATTTTCACAGCATCTTCCCTCTTATTGTGTGGTGCGGATTCAGGCGGCGGAATCTGATTTACCGTTGAAGAGGCATGCCGACTCGCGTGGGCAGTGTGCCTCGTCTGTCCATCATCGTGGTCCATGACTGTCCGCACATTATCGCGCGGCGGGGTGCTCGCGCAATCAGGGGATCTTGACGAATGTCAAATTCAGGATCATTATTTCAGTGAGTGGATAAGAGAAGCAGGTGGGGCTCTTTTGCGCTACGAGATAGACGCTCCCGCTTGTGCGGGGCAACTTCCGGCGAAATCGGACACCAATTGACCGCGGCTTCCCTTGAGCCGGCCCCACGTGGCATGAACCGGAACCTGGAGACCCTATCGTCAAGGTGGGAGGCCATTTCATGGGCATGAGGCAGGCCTGACGGTGCGATGAAAACCATTGCCGGCTACCGCGTCCCGGAGAGAATCTACGAAATCTCCAGCTCACTCGTTTACCGCACTCGGCGGGAGGCCGACGACTGTCCGCTTATTTTGAAGGTTCTCAACAAACCCTACCCTACCAAGAATGAAATCAGAAGATATGACCAAGAGTACCAAATCACCCGAGGCCTCCGGAGTCTCGATGGAGTCATCGGCGTATACGATTTTCGTCAGCACCAGAATCCTTTCGCTCTCATCCTGGAGGATTTCGGCGGCGTCTCTTTGGACCGACTCGTTAGAGTGAAGAGATGGGGGCTGGAGGAGATCATTCATGTTTCCATTAGGATAGTGAGTGCTTTGGGTGAAATTCACGCCGCACATGCCTTGTTTCCCTTGATAGCGTTCAGGGGGGCTTCCTCTCGCTCCGCTACGGCAATGCCCCGAAGTCTTGCTTATGGTGGGCGATTTACGGTTTCATTTTGTGTGCACGAGTTGGAGACATTGCCGCGGGCAGTCGGTTCGGCCGGCTCCAAAGGACTCGACAGGTCCACCGTGGTTCCTGAATTGACCACAAGCGCCTCATGGCAAGGACTTGACTTGGCTACCGTCATGAAGTGTGCGCAGACCATCTCGGGCAAGATCGTTCTCAAGAAGCTGCTGCTCATGGTGACCGAGAGAGCCGGAGCGCAAAAGGGATTTCTTTGTTTGCGCTCGGAGAAGGGCCTGGTGATCGAAGCTGAGAGGACCTCGGAGGACAAAGAGATCCGAGTCATGCAGTCCGCTCCCATTGAGGAAGGTGGAGCGCTCGCACCGGCCATCGTGAATTACGTGGTTCGAAGCGGTGAGAGCGTGGTTTTGGATGACGCGGCCGATCACGGCAATTTCGTGGATGACTCGTATATCCTCAACATCCGACCCAAGTCGATTCTCTGCGCTCCGCTGATTCACAAAGCCGAGACCAAAGGGACAGTCTACCTCGAAAACAACGTCAGCTCAGGCGCATTCACCAGTGCACGGGTCGGGCTGGTGAAGCTTTTTTGTTCTTACGCGGCCATTGCACTGGAAAATGCCGGAATCTATGAGCAGTTGGAACAGAGAGTGGCGGAACGCACCAGTGCGCTCGAAGAGGCAGAGAATCTCGCGGAGCGGGCCGACAGGAGTAAGAGAGCGTTCCTGGCCAATATGAGCCACGAACTGCGCACACCGCTCAATGCCATACTCGGATTTTCGGAGATCTTGCACGACGGACTCACTGCCGCCCGCATGTTGAAGAAGGATACCCGAACCGCCCATATTCCTGTGATTGCCGTCACTGCACACGCGACGAAAGGCGACGAACAAGAAGCCCTTGCGACAGGCTGCGACGGATATGTCACCAAACCCATCGGGACAGCCGGATTCTATGATACCATAGCGAAGCATGAAAACTTGGACTGACGTGCGGATAGCCGGACGAATCGGCCTTGCGAGCGAGGAAAGGGGTCTCCCGGTTGGCTCAGGGGGTGTCGAGGGGACCCTGAAGATGGAAAATGGGGTGCCGGACACTTGTCTTTATAGGGCAGCCCCGGGGAATACTCTCCCGGGAGTGGAACGGAACGCAGGGCTCCTCCCGCGTTGACAAAAATCGACGGAGCTTCCCGATCGTGAACCTGCGCATTCTGCCTCCGGTTGATATCACAGGCATCTTTGGGGTGATTGGGTCATGACAAGTCAACCAAACTGTATTCTCGTTGTAGAAGATAACATGCGCGACCGCAATCTCCTGGCTGCGATTCTGGAATCTCTCGGTTACGCGTCCGAGCTTGCGGGTGACGGCGTGGAGGCTCTGAAAAAACTTGATAGTTCGGTGGATCTTGTGCTCTTGGACGTACAGATGCCGGAAATGGATGGCTTCGAGGTTGCTCGACGGATGCGGGCGCACCCGGAATGCGGAGACGTCCCCATAATCATGGTCACGATTCTCAACGAGCGGGAGGACAGAATTCGCGGCGTGACGGCGGGGGCCAATGACTTCATTTCCAAGCCGATCGACAGGACCGAGCTGCAGGTTCGCATAGGATCCCTTCTAAAGATGAAAGAGGCTCGAGATCAGCTTCGGCAAAGCGAGGAGAAATACCGTACCCTTGTGGAAACGCTCAAGGACGTCATCTGGACCGTCGATCCGCAGCTCCGATATACCTACGTAAGCCCGTCGGTGGCCAATGTCCGGGGATACAGCGTGGAAGAGACCATGAGGATGCACCCTCTGGACGACCTCATGCCGGAGTCCCGGGCGATAGCCGCACAAGCGCTTCGGATAGAGCCGATGGCGGGAGCTCTCCCGGCCGGAGAGCACACCTCCCACACGGTCGAGCTGCAGAGGAGGCACAAGGACGGGGCGATTCTCTGGGAGGAGCTCACCATCACTCCTTTGAGAGGCGGCGACGGCAGATTCCAGGGCATCCTGGGCGTTTCGAACGATATCACTGAAAGCAAACGTTTGGAGGAGGAGCTTCGGAAAGCAAGCGAGGACCTCGAGCACAAAGTCGCAGAACGGACGGCGGAACTTGCGGACAGCGAGGAAAGGTACAGAGCTCTTTTCGAGAACATGAGCAACGGGGTCGCAATTTACAGAGCTGTAGAGGACGGCGATGACTTCATCATTATCGATTTCAATCGAGCTGCCGAAATCATAACCGGCCGCACGCGTGAAGAAGTATTGGACCGAAGTGTTCGTGAGGTCTTTCCCGGCATCGAGAGCTTCGGTCTTCTGGACGTGCTGAAAAGAGTCCGGACCACTGGGGAGCCCGATCATCACCCGATCGGCAAATATCAGGACGGGCGAATCGAGGTGTGGACTGAAAACTCCCTCCTCAGGCTTCCTTCGGGAGAACTGGTAGCCTTTTTCAGGGATGAAACAGAGCGCAAACGGGCGGAAGAAGCACTAAGAGCATCTGAGGAAAAGTACCGCGGCCTTGTGGAGACTGCCCCCATAGGCATCCTGTCCGTCGACACGGCAGGCGGGATACGAGAGGTCAATCGGAAGCTCCTGGAAATCCTGGGCTCCCCTTCCGCCGGCGACACCAAATTCATCAACATGATCTCCTTTCAGCCCCTCGTGGATGCGGGTATTTCGGAAGTGTTTCTTCGCTGTATGGGCGAGGGAACGGGACAGAGCCGTGAAACCCCGTACATCAGTAAGTGGGGGAAGAAGTCGTTCCTGAGGGTGCTGCTGACCCCGCTCTTCGACGACAACGGGGCCATCGACGGGTGTCAGGCGGTAGTGGAGGACGTTACCGAGCGGAAGACCGCCGAGGAAGAATTGAGAGAGAGCCGCCGAATGCTCGAGACTATCTTGGCTGCCGTACCCGTCGGAATCCATCTGGCCCGGGACCGCAGGATTCAGTGGGCAAACGAGGCCTGGAGGAGGACGTTCGGTTTTGAAAGAGAAGATCAGTACGCGGGGCAAAGCGCACGTATCCTTTACGCCGGCGAGCGGGAATTCGATCTGGTGGGAGACAAGCTGGAAGGGGACTTGGTATCGGGAGACGTCACGATAATTGAGGCCCGACTGAGACGATTGAACGGAACGACTTTCGATGCAATCATGAGAATAGCCGCTCTTGATCCGGGAGATGTAACCAGAGGGATTATCGCGGCCATTGCCGACGTATCGGAGACAAAACGAGCTCAGGAGGCACTTCGGGAAAGCGAAAGAAAGTATAGAGCTACATTCGATAATGCCGCGGTGGGAATCGGATTGGTGGATGGTTACGGCAGATTCATCGAAGTGAATGAGTTCCTGGCGAGCTTCCTCGGTCGTACTCAGGACGAGATGCGAAATCTGGATATCTTTGACCTCACCCATCCTGATGATGTGAACGTATGTGTAGAACGATACGGTGCTCTCGTCCGTGGGGAGATCGAAAGTTATGAGCTGGAAAAACGGTACATGAGAGAAGATGGCGGTGTCGTGTGGGGCGACATATCCATGTCTGCGCTGAGAGCCGCGGATGGAGAATACCGCGCTGCGGTGGGAGTGATTGCGGACATCACCGCGCGAAGAAGATCCGAGGAAGTGAGGCGCCGTTTGGCAACGGCCGTCGAACAGGCGGCCGAAGCGATCGTGATGACGGATACACAGGGTACCATGACGTATGTGAATCCCGCATTCGCTCGTGCCACGGGCTATTCTCGAGAAGAAGCCGCCGGCATGAACGCTCGAATATTAAAGAGCGGCGTCCATGATGACCTCTTCTATCGCGATTTGTGGCGTACCATTACCGGAGGAGATGTGTGGCGGGGTCACCTGACAAACAAGCGCAAGGACGGGACCATCTTCGAAGAAGAGGCGACCATTTCACCCATCAAGGACGATTCCGGCAAAATAGTGAATTATGTGGCGGTCAAGAGAGACGTGACAACAGAAATGTCACTTCAGAGCCAGCTCATCCAGGCCCAGAAGATGGAAGCCATCGGGACCTTGGCCGGAGGCATTGCCCACGACTTCAACAACCTACTCCAGGTTACTCTCGGATACTCGGAATTGCTCCTTGCGGACAAGAAAGAAAAGGACGCTCAATATTTGGACCTTATGAAAATATTTCAAGCCGCAAAGAGCGGGTCCGACCTGGTCCGTCGCCTCCTCACCTTCAGCAGAGGGGGGAGCTCAAAGCCCGTTCCCATGGATCTTAACCGACAGATCGTGCAGGTTGAGAATTTGCTGCGGCGGACCATCCTCAGGATGATCAACATTCGGCTTGAATTGGCTGACGACCTTGCGCGCATTAACGCCGATCCTACACAAGTGGAACAGGTCTTGATGAACCTTGCCGTGAACGCCCGGGATGCCATGCCGGACGGAGGAAGCCTCACCCTCATTACGAAGAGCTCGGTTCTGGACGAAGAGTTTTGTAAGGCGCACGTGGGAGCCCAACCGGGAGAGTATGTCTTGCTCACGGTCTCCGATTCAGGCCACGGGATGGACAGATCGGTCCTTGAGCGGATTTACGAACCGTTCTTTTCTACCAAGGAGTTGGGACGCGGAACCGGCCTGGGTCTCCCCATGGTCTACGGCATCGTCAAGCATCATCAGGGTTACATAGCTTGCCATAGCGAGATGGGAAAAGGTACCACTTTCGAGGTCTATTGGCCCGCCATCAGCAGTGCCGCAGAATTGACGGCCATAGACACGGCGCATACAGCCCGGGGAGGAAACGAAACGATTCTCCTGGTGGACGATGAGGAATCTGTTAGGGATCTGACACGGAGGCTCCTCTCCCGAGCAGGATACAGGGTCATCACCGCCGAGAACGGGAGAGAGGCTCTCAATATTTTTTTGCAGGAGAGAAGCGACATTTCGCTGGTGATCATGGACCTGAACATGCCGGTGATGGGAGGCAAAGATTGTCTCAAGGAGCTTTTCCTTATCGATCCTGAAGTGAAAGCCCTCGTTGCCAGCGGGTACTCTTCGGGAGTGGTGAGATTCGAAGCCGGTGAACTGGGTGCAAAAGGGTTTGTACGCAAACCTTTTCGAGTGGAGCAATTGCTCCGACTGATCAGGCAAGTTCTGGACGAGTGTTAACGCCACAGGCCCGCCGTTCAGTTTTAGGGGCCCACGACTTGTTCCCTCGACGAAACCGTGGTAATCATTTTGTGGACTCGGCTGGGAGCTTGCCGGCAAGAAGGTGCTTGCCGCACGGGACGGGGAACGAAGGCTGAAATACATCCAAAACAGAGCCTCGGAGCCCCATCAATTGGATGAGACAACGTCTGGATAGGAGGCGTCGGTTATGGCACGGATTCTCGTTATAGAAGACGAGGAGGATATACGGGGCCTGTACAAGAGACTCCTGAAACAAGCCGGTCACGAAGTTATCGAAGCAGCCGACGGTGACCTTGGCATCACACTCTATCGCGCGGAGCATCCGGACCTGATAATTACGGACATTATTATGCCGGGGAAAGAGGGTATTGAGACCATAATGGAATTGCGCCGGGAATTCAAGGACATCAAGATCATCGCAGCAACGAAGAGTCTGATGATTTGGATTGCGGTGAAGTTGAAGGGTTGAAAAGAGTTGAGGGACTCGGAGGTATAGGGGACAGAGGTGTCCTTATGCGATGGATTGGCCATCGATTGTGCTGCCTTTTAGTGGTGTGGG
>JBGSJS010000034.1:0-13717 GCA_041741735.1 Desulfomonilaceae bacterium
TATCCGGGACCACAGTCAACCCGCTGCGTGCCACCACCGTAGCTCTGCGTAGCACCATTTCTGGAAAAGGGGGTTCGGTTTGAAACGCCGACCCTGTGAATCTCTTGCAAAAACGGAGCTTGCAAAATCTAGGTTTATGGCTCGTTACGTTCACGAGCACTCCCCGAGGGCCAACGGACCGTTTTTCGCGATCAACTGCGCCTCCGTACCCCCGGAGCTCGCCGAGTCGGAGCTTTTTGGGCATGAGTCAGGGGCTTTCACCGGCGCCAGGGCCAGAAAACGGGGACTTCTGGAGCTGGCGGAAGGGGGAACCCTCTTTCTCAATGAGATCGGAGAGCTCTCAGCACTACTCCAGGCCAAATTGCTCACGTTTTTGGACACCCGGTCGTTTACCCGGGTCGGCGGCGAGAAACAGGTTTCGGTAAACGCTCGCCTCGTCGTGGCCACGAACAGAAATCTCGAAGAGGAGGTGGCCGGGAAAACATTCCGTGCAGATCTTTACTATCGCGTAAGCGTGCTCACTTTGCGGATACCTCCTCTCCGCGACAGACCGGAGGACATTCCCGTCCTTGTCCATCAGATCATAGCCCAACTCTGCACTGAGATACGAGTGCCGGCATCGCCCATATTGACGGATGACGCCCTGCAGGCCCTCAAGACACACAAATGGCCGGGAAACGTGAGGGAGTTGCGCAACAGACTGGAACGCGCTATCATCCTCTCCGCCGGAGGGGAGGTCAGCGCCCACAGCCTCGGTCTGGAGCCGGAAATGCCGGAATGGGTGTACACGACTAATTTTCCCGAAAACCGTTCCCTCAACGACGTTACCCGCGATCTCAAACGGGCCATGGTGGTCGAAGCGCTCCGACGCTCAAGCAATAGTAGACTTGGAGCCGCAGCGCTGCTCGGCATTTCGCGAAACTCCCTCAATCACTACCTCAAAAGCTTGGATATCGAGGAGTAGCAACAGGGCGGGACGCCTCTTGGATCGTCCTGCACAATTTACCAGCACGAATCGTCCCCAATCGGGGTCCCGCACAAAAAAGAAGCACGGAGCTCTCTTAGATCACGAGCCCGGTGTGCTCCGGTCCGAAAAAAGACTTGAACACTAAATGAAAAGCGCCTGGGGGGCTGCTTTCAGTGGGGGGAGGGCAAGAATCGACATGCTATGGGGAAGAGCTCAGAACAACCATCACTGGACGGAGATCGTTGTGAATCAAGGTGGTTAGCTTGCTTCCATTCCAGAGGTGGCTACACGTGCAGGCTCTAGTTTGTTTTTTGTGCATGCACCTGCTCGGGTGGCATGCTCTTTTTCTTAATCCCGACGTCCCTGTCTCGTAACATATCTAAAAGGCGACATATTTCGGCAAGAATACCGTTCAGGGGAGCAATGGCACACTAGTTGCTTAACTAGAAGGCAAGAGAAAACACGGATCTTGACGAAGTGACGATAACGGATCAGGCGGGAAAGAATCGAAGAGAGAGGAGAACGACAATGAAGAAACTGAACTTGTGGCTGCCGGCAATTTTGATGGGGACGGTGATATTCCTCTCCTCCCAACTCTTTGACGTTCCCCGCTACACGCCGCTGTTTGCGTTTTACGCACATGTGAAGACAGTGGCCCACGTGGTTCTCTATTTCGGTCTGGGCTTGGTCCTGGCCCGTCTGCTTGCGGGAACTCTCCGCATTGGAGCCATGGGAGTCCTCGTACTCACTTCCGCACTCTGCGTAGCTTTTGGCGCATCCGACGAATTCCATCAGATGTTTGTACCCGGGCGGACGCCCAATTTCTTTGACATCGTGAGGGATCTCGTGGGAGGCACGCTCGGCGCACTGTTTTATCTGGCATGCGCCTGGATGGGCCGCACCAGCAGGGCAGCTTCGACCCTGCCGGCGGGCGGTATCGGTCCCATGTTCGCTCAGACGGTAGTCACCGTAGTCGTCACTCTCCTTGTAGCAGTGCCCACCCTGGTCTTCTCCGACTCCATCGTGCCGTTCCTGCGTGCACTGGCCTCTGCAGATCAATCTACCCCGAATTCCGGCACTGCCACTTCAACAGGGTATGCTCTTACCGCTGCGATCTCCGGCACCAATACCGCACAGGCGGCCGCCCCTTCAGCTCCGGCGGCCATCCCCGTAGTCTCGGGAAACAGAAACAATCTCTCCTCAGCGGTCGCGGAGGCAAGGGGCGATGTCATCCGAGAGGTGAAGCAAGAAATGGTGTCCGAGGTGAAGCGCTCTCTCCTGACCAATGTGTCCGACGACATTTCCCGATACGGGGACCGCACGGGAATGGGAGCAATGGTTGTCTCGGCCGTGGAAACCATGTTCAAGAGCGGAAACAACGAGGGCAAGGATGCCCGGCAGGCTCTGGCCCGGATTTCCGGGAAGGCCCCCACCGCAGCCCCTGGAGCGGCTCAGAAGCCAAGAAAGGTTGTCCAAACAGAGTTGCGTCCCGAGCTGCTGGCCGTGGTAGTCAATCCTGCAAACCCGGTGAGCTCGCTGACGATGGATCAAGTGCGCAAGATCTTCTCCGGTGAGTACACCAATTGGAGCCAAGTGGGCGGCCCCGATCTGCCGTTGACCGTGCTGATCGTGCACGCCGGCTCACGTAACCCCGGATACTATCCTGAAAATGTGCTGAGGGCTTCTCCGACTCCCAATGCGGTTACCCTTCGGTATACAAGCTTCATCTTCCCCAGAATAGACAGGGCCAAGGGCGCGGTCGCCTTCGTGCCCATCTCGGTGAAGGCTCAACTGGGGTTCATGGAAAAGCACGAAGCGATCAAGCTGCTCGCACTGAGCAACGGAACGCAATCTCCTGCGGTATTGCCGAGCCGCATGGCAATCAACCTGGGCTCCTACCCAATCCTGGTGGGCCAACCCGGCGGCACCGGTGCCCGTAACTCGACCAAGCTGAGCTTGGCCCGGTAAGGAAGTGTCTCTCAGAAGTCGGAATCCTGATCCCTCCGCTCGGTGATTGAACGGCGGCGGAAAAAAAGAAGAAAGCATTCAAGAATATCAAAAGGATCGATACGAAATTCCACAACGGCATCCGGCATCTACGGTAAAGATCAATGCCTCAACAGCTTGGAGGTGCGAAATGATCGGCGACAATTTCAACACAGAGACTCAAAAGCCCATTGACCGATCCTTTTCGGGAAGTTATTCGCATCGCGCTTCAACATCGTCGAACGTCGTCGGTCTGAGCCTCTCTAAGTTTCACTCGCCGGCAAAGGATGGTCGACCGATGCCCAACGATATAGAGCAAGAGATGCTGTACAGACAGTCGCTCATCTACGCCGAAGACATGGCAAAGATATACGAGCAGGAGAAACTAAAAAGAAAGGCATTGGAAAAGGCCAACGCCGAGCTCACCTCGGAAGTCCACGCCCGACGGCTGGCGGAAGAGGCCCTGTTGGAGGCGCATCGCGATTTGGAGAAGAAGATTGAAGAGCGGACGCAGGCCCTGTCCGAGACCAACAAGAGACTGCAGGAAGAGATCTCCCGTCGTGAGGATACCGAGGAGAAAATTCGGGCCTCGCTGAAGGAGAAAGAGATCCTCCTGGCCGAGATTCATCACCGGGTGAAGAACAATTTGCAGATCATTTCCAGTCTCCTGGCGTTGCAGGCAGGCCTTGTATCGGACGCGAGCATCAAGGGTGTGCTCGAGGACAGCAGAAACCGGGTACGATCCATTGCGCTGATCCACGAGCATATCTATCGCTCGAAGGATCTTGCCAAAATAGATTTTCACGAGTATCTCGGATCGCTCGCATCGAGTTTGCTCAAGAATCATGCGGGCAACAAAGTCCGGATTTCGGTAGACACGGACGAAGGCCCGGTCTTTCTCCGAATGGACAAGGCGCTACCGTGCAGTCTCATCATCAATGAGCTGGTCACCAATTGTTTGAAGCACGCGTTTCTGCCGGGAGAGGAGGGCGAAATCCAGATTCAATTCCGTCGTGGCGGGCAGGACGATTACCTCCTGACCGTGCGTGACAACGGCAGAGGCTTTCCTGAGGACGTCGATTACCGATCTACGAAGTCTTTGGGACTCCAATTGGTCCTCAACTTGGCAGAAGCGCAGTTGCAGGGTTCCCTGGAGCTGGTGACCGGTGGGGGAACCGAATTCAGAATCTTGTTTCCCGAGGTGAGGAAGGCCCGAATGGGGTGAGCGGTCATGGCGGAAGCAAGGAAAATACTGATTGTTGAGGACGAAATAGTGGTTGCTATGGAATTGCAGTCCGGACTCACGTCCCTGGGGCATGAAGTCCCCGGGATCGCCGACACGGGAGAAGGAGAGTGCGCCCGGGGGTTCGGATCGGCCTCCAAGGCATGCCCCCCTTGAAATGACTTACCAGATATCAAAATAAACGGGAGGAGCGAACATGTTGGAGCGAGCAACCCAGAATTACCCAGGTGCAATGAAGCATACCGCGGTTCCGAGCCTTTCCGCCGGTCCTGGTTTGGCGACAATGACGATCGATTTGAACGGCCTTTTCACCGACGACGTGCATTCAACGGGAACATTCGACCTGAGGAGTCTCGGATCCACGTCTTTGGGCATGCTCATGGACGCCATGCCCATGCCCGCGTTGCTTGTCGACCGTAGTTTCTTCGTTGTCTTCGTGAACCAGGCTTGCGGTAAATTGAGCCCCCAGTGGAACGCCATGCAGGGGCGGCCTTTTGCCGATCTTGTACCGCAGCCTAAAGATGTTGACCGAGCCCAAAAGCTGGCGAACAAGACGCTCGTTCTCCTCGAAGGGGCGTTCAACACGAGGAAGCCTCAGACTTCGGAAGCCATTCTTCAGTTCGACGAGAAGAAGGCGTGGTGCCGTATTCACCTGCGCTCCGTGAGAATCCAGTCGCAACGGTACTTGTTCCTCATTGTGGAGGATCTCACGGTCGAACGGACACAGCAACGCGTGAGCGCACGGGAAGAGAAGCGTATGCGCGAAGTCAACGTGAATCTTCACAAAGTCGTCAGGCAACAGGCTACACTCCTCCAGTCATTGTCGGAAAAGCTCAAGTTGGAGGAGAGCAGGACTCGTCTGCTCCGAAAGGCGCTGCTTCAGGAACAGCAAAAGGCGCGGACAATCTCCCGATTGGCTCCCGTCGGAACCGCCGTCCTGGGGCGAGATGGGGTCTTCAGTGACGTCTGTCCCCGATTCAAGAGAATGTTCGGTTACGATGCTACGGACATGCCCCCCATGGTGGATTGGGTGAATGAGACCGACCCCGAGCGCGCCGAAGGGATGAGAGGTGCTGAAAACTGGTTTGATGCGCTTTCGGGATCGGGAGACGAAAAAACGGCCACCGTTACCTTGAGCCTGAAGAGCAAGGATGGCGCCGAGAAGAAAGTGACGGCCGTGTTTGTTACTCTGGATGAGGACGAGTGGCTGATGGCATGCCGTGAAGAGCGGTAGCGGTTCCCCGAAGAAGGGAATGCCCGACTGTCGGCCGAACAGGGGGCGAACGGCCCGACAATGGTGCCCCACGGCCGGGGGTGGCTCACGGCCAATGGCATAGCTCGTTACCGGGGGCCGTGGTCGATCCGCAGCCGATCCAGGTAGCCTCAGGATAGCGTGGGGGATTGACTTCGCCGTTGGGGAGGCTGTTTCGGGCAAATCTCTTCCGCGACAAAAGTCACCGTATGATTTCGCTTGGGAGACCTGCTCGAAACAGGGATTGGAGGCATAACCTCTCGAGTTGACGATCATGAAGATAGATGTTTGACCTGATTACCGAATTATCGGCCTTCCCGGGGCCGTTCCCGTGCCTCCGGTCACGACCGGCCTCTGGGCGAGCCGGCACAGCGGCAAACACAGCTAGGGCAATAGCGGTAACAAGAGCACGTGAAATTCCATTCGCCGCTTTCACAAGCTACTCATTCTTCCTGCATACATCCTGCCGAACCTTTCTACACGGATAGTCCGCGTTGTTTTCATTAGTGAACCTTTTACCCTCCAAAACTACCTCTCAGCGGGCCTCTTGAATTGTCCGGCACCGCCTCCGTGAGAGGAGCTTTTCTTGCCGCTCCCTCGGCTTAGCTGATACCATTTCGCGATCCAATCGATGGCAATGACGGCATGTCTCTTCCGCTACGAACGGCGCGACCTGACTTCGCTTCAGAGACAAGCCGTCATTGCCGGGAAGTCACAATTCAAATAGCGAAATGGTATGAATCGCAACTCTATAAGGCCATGCACTAGGTGTGCCGGGAGCAGAGTCGCAAAGAGACATTACAAGGTGCTGATATTACATAGCCTGACTCTTGTAGCCAAGGTTTTGACCGCCGAAGTGAGGGTTTTGGAAAACACCTTGATATCATTCCCTTAGCAGCGACCAGTGTGTATATTCAGCAAAGACTCGGTTGACCGCCGTGATCACGGCACATTGAGGGGTAACTGAAGCGTGAAAATCCTGCAGTGACTCTGAAGGCAGCGTGATTATCACGCATGCTTAAAAGCCCGATGGGGAAGGCTTTGATGTCTTTTCAAGCGCTGCAAATGTTCGGGAGGAGGACCCTTTGAGAATAGGCTGTTGTGGCCGCACCGACCGCCTATTGCCGTATCGACGGCCAAAGATTTCCGAGCGTCGTTCGCCGGGGGCAGAGAGTCGAGAACCCGACGCTGCATAGTCCTTTCTTGCAAACACCCAATACATTCGGGTAAGATCGGGTAGTATAGGGGTAGCACCCATGAAGGGATGAGATCGGGGGAGAATTCCTATGGATTGTGTCGGCCGGGACCTCATTGAGGGCATGAATTATCTTGCGGCCGTGAAGAATATCAAGGTTATCTCTTGGTTGCACTTAATCCGTCTATTCGCAGGCTTCGGCAGGGGAATCGCATGAATGAAGGGGCGACCGAGGCCTTTTTCAACGATCGGTGGAAGGAAGAGTTTGTCTCGGGATAGGGTGTCGAAACCTGCGCGACACAGGAGTCGGTGAAGAGCCGTCGGAGACCGGTTGCACGATACCTATGATGAGGCGTGGGCGAGCGGGCTTGTCCGGAGGTTACGATCGCCGCGAGGGGCGCGATTTTCGGGATGGCTTTCTCGTGCGTGAGATTGTTGAACCGCCAGTTCCCGGGGGTGTGGGGAAATGGATTCCGATCCAAAGACCATCAAGCCAAGAATAGATGCCAAGAGAGCCTTAGAGGATATTCGCTCGGGGGCCTCGGACAGTACCTTGATGATACGGTATCGTCTTTCTCGCAGGGGACTACAGAGTCTTTTCAAGAAGCTGGAAGCTTCCGGATTGCTGCGGCTGTTCAATCCCGGCGTAGTCATTCAGGATATACTGCGCGGGGCTTCCCGTGACGATCTGATGCGGAAGTACGGTCTTTCCACCTCCGGAATCCGGGATCTCTATGACCAGTTGTCTTCCTTGGGGATAGGGTTCCGGAAGCAGGAATCCCCTGCCGAACATCGCACAAGAAAGATTCGTCGTTCGGACTTGATGCACGACATTGAGGTCGGAATGGACCGGCGATCCCTCATGTCCAAGTATGATCTTTCCGGCAAACAACTTCGGAATATTCTGGACAGGCTCGAAAGTTCGGGGACAACAGTGAGGGCGCATCCCGATACTTCGTCCCAAACCGACGAGGAGACCACCACGGTATGGCAGCCCCGGGAATACTTGCGATCCTATCCGATACTCTCACTGAGGGTCACCGAACCCGAGAATCCGAGATCAAAGGGGGCCGTGGTCGATCTCAGTGAAAAAGGGGTCGGACTGGTAGGAATTGTAGCCGCCGTGGACGATTCAAAGGCCCTGGAGATAGTGCCGCCAATCATGGGGGAGAGCGATTGTTTGCGCTTCACCGCCCGTTGCCGATGGACGGGACCCAGCAGCCCGCGAGTACAGTTGAGGTCGGGGTTTGAGATCACCAGCATTGACGAAAGCAATCTCGAAGGTCTCCGTGAACTGATTATGACGACCACGGCCTGCTTGTAGATGGTCAACGGTCAGGCATTGTACGGCGGTTCTGAATCCGAGGGTACATTCCTGACGTGTGTTGATGAGCACCACCTGCGAGTGCCTTTGGAAAGGAGAGGCTCATGCCTGCCGGATGGCTTTGTGTGCTCCGTGAGCGTTGGCCGCACTCAGTGGTTTTTGGAACCCGGGATTCTTCACGTGGCAATTTCCCAAAGTCGCATACAGAGGTTTCTTGATGACTAAGCGCGTTATTGAAGCGAAGCTCGTCCTGCTGGATATTCGCCTTGGAATGAGCGACTTGGAGCTGATGCTCAAATACAAGCTTTCTTCAACCGGATTGCAAAGTCTCTTCAGGAAATTGGGCGAAGCGGGATTGCTCAAGCACGTCAATGCACGTGAGGTCCAAAGGGACATAAGGTCGGGGCTGACCGACGAGCAGCTCATGGAGAAATACCAATTGACGCCGAACGGCCTTGCGGACCTGCGCAAACAAGTGGACCGAGTGGGGCTTCTCCACAGACCCACAGAGAAAGACAGATTGCCTACCAAGATCTTTATCCGCGTGCCGGAAATCGTCGAGGACATACGGTCGGGAATGGGAAGGCGGGAATTGATGGAGAAATATCACCTGAGCACCCGCGGATTGAGATATGTGTCCATGATGCTGGTGAGCTCGGGCGCCATCGCTTGGAAGGAGGTTTTCGAGAACATATGCTCAAAGTACGAGGAGCTCGTCCCGGACATGGTCCGCTCCCAGAGGCGATATCCGGTCGATCTCAATATTCCGGTCTACGACATTAACCGCCCCGACCGCGTAGGAAGGCTCCGCGATGTCAGCGAAGGAGGCATGGGAACCCGGGGCATCGAAGCCGGGGTAGGGGAGACAAAAACCTTGGTGATCGGGGGGGACGAGTTCGGGGAATATGCCACGTTCGTACTGGACGTGACGTGCAAGTGGGGAGCCTTGGGAGCTGACGATGGGTTTATAGCAGGATTCGAGATTTCCAACATATCGCTGGGAAGCATGGGCGAGTTCAATCTCCTCACCGAGTTGGTCCGACTCTCCCACCAAGGGCATGGCAAGTCCTTATAGCGGGGCGTCCCGGCAATCTCTTTACGAAGACGAGGATTCAAGGGGAGCTGCGGTACGCTCCGAAGCACCGTCGGGCTGTTCCGTCCTCGACTCGGGAAGATATCGCACCCCCGAGCTTCAAACTGGTGTAAAATTACCGCGGGAACACTACCCGAGCGATTGCCTGCCCCTCCATCTTCGAGGTGAAGGGGCGACTCGCTCAAGGAGAGAGCTGCGCGCATGCGGCTGTACGAACTATACATGGATTGAAAAGGGAAACAGCGGTGCTATTAACCAAAACAATGGTAAGCCCCCGGCTTTGCCGGGGGTCATTTAACTCGCGTGCCATAGACCGAGTTGCCGACATTCTCGGAGTCCCGGCCACCGCTATTGCCGGACAAATGGCGAAGGAGAACCATCTTCTGCGGAGTGATATGTTGGGCCAACAAAGTGTCGAGACTTATGCGGTAGTCCGCCTCTCTGGCTGGTCTGATGAGAAGATTGTAGCGGAGCCCGCGGATGGGGTGAACGGAGTGAACCCCATCGGTGGCCGTCTTACTCGACCGATGGGGTTCGAGGACTCAACCCATCCCACGGACTGAGCGCCATTCGGCTATGGTCGGCAGCCTCAGGCTCAGATCAAACTGATGAGCACTCGTGTTCCCATTATCGCGAGAACCACCGCGAAGACTTTCTTCAGGGCTCCAACCGGCAACCAGTGGGCAAGCCTCACACCGAGCGGGGCCGTCATTACGCTTGCGATCGCCACCCCGGCCAGCGCGGGCAAATATACGTAACCAATGCAGTAGGAAGGAAGATTTGAGGCCTTCAGTCCGGAGACAATGTATCCGACGGTTCCCGCGATCGCAATGGGAAAGCCGATAGCCGCCGAGGTGCCGATTGCGTGGTGCATGGGAACGTTACACCAGGCCATGAACGGTACCGACAACGCTCCCCCGCCGATTCCCACGAAGCTTGAGACCACACCAATGGCCGTTCCCGCGCCGGTCATTCCCAGTCTACCGGGTAGCTGACGGGACGCCTTGGGCTTGCGGTCCACGACCATCCGGACGGCAACATAGTAGAGGAATGCCACGAAAAGGATGCTCAGGAAAGCGGTGGGCATCTTTGAAGCAACACAGGACCCGAGAAAGGTTCCGATAACGGTTCCGGGAACAATGTTCCGCACGATGTCCCAGTGGACAGCCCCTCTCCTGTGATGACCCATGAAGCTTGAGACCGAAGTGAAAATGATGCTCGCCATGGAGGTCCCAAGGGCCAGGTGCATGAGTGACTCGTAGGGCACCCCCTGGGCAGTGAAAGCGAATACGAGCAAGGGAACGAGCACCAGTCCGCCGCCGATGCCCAGCAACCCGGCAATTACGCCGATGACCGATCCCATGGCCACATACATAAGCACAAGAGTTATCATGTTATTTTTCACCTTTAAAGTGCAAGGAAGTTTTCACGGCCTTCGGATAGAATCGAGGTCCATCACCCCTGCTCCGTCCCCAAAATTGCAGCCTCCACGTCCAGCAAGTGCGAGATCATGGCCTCCCTGGCAGCGTCAGGGTCTCTTCTCTCCAGAGCATCTACGATCAAGTAATGGGTCCTCATGGAAACCCTTTTTCGCTCTTCATTCCGAACTGCCTCGGACCTGCTCTCCGCCAGGATATGATCCAGTGTCCTCAGAACCTCAACGATCAACTTGTTGTCCGCGGCCTCGGCTATTCGAAGATGGAACGCGGCATCAAGCTCCGCATCGTCCTGTCCGCACATATGTCGCTTCTCCTGCTCGAAGACGAGCATTTTCAGCGCCTTGATATCCCTCTTCCCGATCTGACCCGCCGCCAGCGCGGCAATTTGGGGCTCAAGCATCCTGCGCAACTCGAAGATCTCCTTGAGGCGTCTCGTATCCGATTTGCGAGTGCGACCCAGTGGTAGGACCGGCAGATCTTCGTAGCCGCCCCGGAGATAGGTCCCATCCCCACAACGGCTCTCTAAGACGTTCTTCTCTGTCAGCCCACGTATCGCCTCTCTCACCGAGTTTCGCGACACCCCGAATCGTTCGGCCAGGTCTCGCTCGGACGGAAGTCTTTGTCCTAATCCGATCTCTCCGCTGCCGACGAGCGCCCGGATCTTCTCTTGTACGATCTGGTACACGGGTGTCATGATTTTTCAGAGCCTTTTATTCGAGCGTGACACTCCAACGGGCGAGCCATCGGTTGGACCAATAATCAAAACCTCCATCAATGGTCCTACCGTAGACGAGTTTCGTGACCGTGTCAACCTCTTATGTGGGGAAAAAAACCGTTACGGGAGAGTGCTTCAGGAATTGCGGGGAATGAAGAGAGGCTTGGGCGTCTTACCCGACCGATGGGGCTCGAGGACTCACCCCATCGCTGCGCACTACGCACTGCTGACCCCACGATCCGGGAGGATCGGAGAGCCGGGGGCCACTCGAGTCCCAGGTTGGCAACCATTGCGGAATATTGTTTCTTTCCGTACACTCCGGGGCGTGTTCTCCGGTGCAGACCAAAGCCGTATGTTAACAGGTTGCCGAGAACCCCTCGTGAAACACCACGACCCCCTGAGCCTTGTTTTCGCCAAACGTTAAGGCAAGGAAGTACTCTTGCGGAACGCCGTCCAGAACCAGTTCCGGAAGATTCTTGAAACCGAAGCGTTCATAGTATTGTGGGTCACCCACCAGAACGCAGCCTCCGGCTCCCAAATCTCCGAGCAAGGACAAACCCTGCCGGACGAGGGATTTCCCGATGCCTTGTCTTTGGCATTTCGGCAACACTGACACCGGGCCCACACCATACCAATCAGTACTGCCGTCGGAAATGGTTACCGGTGAGAAGGCTATGTGGCCCACCACCCTTCCATCATCCTCTGCAACCAATGAAACAGTGAGCGCACCTGCAGATCTCAATGCATCGACGATGAACTGCTCCGTGCCGTGACTGTAAGGATGATTTTCGAAAGCCGCTTTGGTGACTTCACCTATCGCCTCAATATCGGATTCGGTTTCCTTACGGATGTGCATGTTCAACTCCACCTGTAAAAAGCCTGAGAGCGTCCCCGGTCATGTCCCTATTTCGGACAAACTCCGGACCGGGCTTCAGGAAAAAAGATCTCCTCGTGAACTTCGGCAGCTCTCCATGTCGCCAGGGTCGAATGTTATAGAGTGCACATAACGGATGTTCATAGTCAAGACGCAAAAGAACCTCTCCGGTGGGGCTGCGACATTAATATGCGATTCAGCAAGTCCGGTCGCGCATTTCGCCTTTGGCAGCGCTACCAACGTAACCGTTCACCATCGGCTGCAATTTCCCGTCTCTTTTCGCAGGTTGGCCGTCCTGAAGCTGTGCGTGTGATCTCACGTTGGGACCAATGGAACAACAGGAAGCTCACCCCAAAACGATCGGGTGTCGGCACTCGCCCACACCGGAGAGGCTCCCGACAAGGACGTTATTTGTTTTTGGAAGCCATTTCTTGTCTTGACACCGAGGAGCGCCTCGCTTATGCTAATGTAGGGTGAATTATAATCAAATCCTAACAGTTCTGTGATTACCAACAGAAGTCTTTTGCCGTCCGTATCAGGGGAGGACTTTGTGAAAGCTTGTGCTCGCTTAGTGGCTGCTGTGCTTTGCGCCCTTCTCTTATTCTTCGAAGGAGGCCGGAGCGAGGTCTTTTGCCGTGACCTCACCGTGGGGGCCTGGAATATCCAGTGGCTGGGGATACCGTCCATGCGGAGCGGGATAGGCAAGGACGTAGCGCAGAAGGCCCAACACTTAGCAGACTACATCAAGAAAAGCGGAGTCCGGATTTTGGCCCTGGAAGAGATTTGCGACGACGACGGAGTCCCTGCCACAACGACGAATAGGACTTTGGACACCGTGATCGAGATACTCAACGAAGGTTCACCGGCAAACTGGAGATACCTTCTTTTCCCGAAAAGAAAAGCTGATGACGAAGAGCAGCACACGGGATTGATGTGGAATGCCAAGGCCGTCACGGCTGTCGGAGAGCCTTACAAAATAGGGTTGAAAGTGCCTCCTGACGGACCTGACAAGCCATTTTACTGGAATCGTTGGCCCCATGCGATGAAATTTTCGACAGGTGAAGGAAAGACCGACTTTGTGATCATTCCGGTCCACATGAAATCCAACTATGGGGGAGCGAATGAGGCGAGGAAGCAAAGGGCCAGGGAGGCCCAACAGTTGACGGAAGCCCTGGAATCCGTGAAGAAGCATTTCTCCGATTCGGACATTGTGATTATAGGTGACACGAATGTTCTGGACTCTACTGAGGATTCAGCCAAGACATTTGCTGGGGCGGGACTCAAGGATTTGAACGCCGGAGATGAGCCGACAACGGTCATGGGCCATGCACCGTTCGATCGCGCATTCGTTGCAGCGGATCAGCCTGAACTGGAACAGCGAAAGATACGGGTATTCAGACCTTACGGCCTAAGCCCAAGACAGTTCAGGAGGGACCTGTCGGACCACTACATGGTTACGATCAAGGTGAGAGTCGAACGCGATGATGACTAGGAGCCTGTCGCGGAACAGAACACTCGTGCTACTCGGACATGCTCTTTAGCACATATTGGAAGAAGTCGCTCGATCCCTGCCTCGCGAGATCGCGCGCTTATCGCTCCGTCCCGTCTAACTTGAAGACCAAGAACCGT
>JBGSJS010000035.1:0-40026 GCA_041741735.1 Desulfomonilaceae bacterium
CAGCAAGCTCGCCGATTTCGTCCCTGGATTGGATGGGCACTCTCCCCGAATAATCCCCTCCGGCGATTCCCGAAGCCACGTTCATCATCCCCATCAACGGTCCCAGCACGCGCCTGGTGAGAAAAAAGCTCAGCCCGAGCCCGAGGAGAACCGCGGCCAGACTCGACCACAGGAGGTACCGGTGAATCGCCCCGAGGAACATCTCGTTGCTCGCCACGGGAGAGATATTGTACTTCTCCATCAAGTTCACGAAGTAACCGGCTGCGAGATAGTCTATTGCCAGCCAAAGGGCGGAAATAACGAATCCTATGAGGAGGATGTTTATGGCCAGGAGCTTGCTCAGGAGGTTCAATCTCAACCGGAGCACTCCTCTCACGTGGCGTCGTCGTCCGCGAGGCGGTAGCCCACCCCGCGCACGGTCAGGACGTATTGGGGATTGGAAGGATCTTTCTCGATCTTCTGCCGTATCTTACCGATGTGGACGTCCACCACCCTGTCCACCACCGTAGCTTCACCAAGCGGATACAGTCGGTCGAGAAGCTCGTCCCGGCTGAATGCTTTGCCGGGAGAGGAAATGAGGCTCCGGAGAATGGTGAATTCGTGAGGAGTGAGGGAAACGAGGCTCCCGTCAACAGTGACCTTGTGCTTTTCCGTATCCAGGACCAGACCCCTATAGGATAAAACCTCGCCACGGCTGCCCGTGGTGATGCGGCTTCTCCGGAGAATGGCTTTTACCCGGGCCACCAGCTCCCGAGGACTGAACGGCTTGACAACGTAATCATCGGCCCCGAGCGTGAGGCCCGATACACGGTCGATCTCGTCGTCACGGGCGGTGAGCATGAGTATGGGGACGTCCGACTCCTTGCGCAGTTGCCTGCACACCTCCCAGCCGTCTACAACGGGAATCATGAGATCGAGGATGACGAAGATGGGATCGTGTCGGCGAGCCAGCTCCAGCGCGGCTTTCCCGTCATGGGCGATCAGGGCGCGAAATCCTTCCCGCTCGAGATAGAGGGCAACCAGGGAGGCGGTATTCTTGTCGTCTTCGACGATGAGGATGTTCCCCGACACGGCCCTGAAACCTCCCGGGAGCCGGCCCATGCAACCCCTCGCCTCGATCCGGAGGCGGTCGCATCGGGACGGACCGCCCCGGGCAGAGAGGGGTAGGCTGCCGGGCCTGAGAAGAAGCTCTAATCCTTGTATGTCAGTACAAGCTTGAGGGGGGAGCAGCGGGCTGATCTCCGGCCGTGGGGCCCTGAAGAATTCGATCCACCGTGGAGCGGCCTTGCTCTTGCTCCGGTTCGGGCCCTTTCTCAGGCTGGGAAGCCTTCTCCAACTCCTGGAGCTTGGCCGCCATTTGAGAGGCCTGAGCCTGCAGCTCCACCGCCGTCTTTTTTTGGCGCTCGGCCTCGACGCGGAACTGGACGACTTCCTCCCGGGCACGGTCGGCCTCTGTGCGATATTGCTCCGCCTCCTGCTTGGATCGCTCCCACTCGGCTTTCAGTTGGTCTATTTCCTGACCGCCTTGCTCTTGAGCAGCCTGAAGCTGCTCTACGCGATTGCGGAGTTGTCCTGTGACCGCATTGAGCTGCTCTATGTGTTGGTCAGCATTGGTGAGGCCCTGCCGGAGCTCTTCCAGGTGCTTGCCCCTCTGTTCGGACTCCTGTGTTTTCGCCGCCAACTGCTTTTGCGTTTCGTCCAGCTCCTTCTTCAGTCGTGCGCCCTCGGTCTCGGCCCTGGCCTTGAGTCTGCCGGCATCGCCCACCGCATTCTTGAGGGCGTCGAGGAGCCCGGTCTTTTCGTTGAGTTGGTCCTCGAGCTGTTTCGCCTCGGCAGAGCGTTGGCTCAGCTCTTTGGTCACCTTTTCTATTCGGCCGGACAGTTCCGCGGTTTTTGCATCCGCGGTGGCACGGAGCTCGTCGATTCTCTTGGTCAGGGCCTGAACTTCTTCATCCTTCTTCTCGGCATTCTCTCTGATGGCTTTGAGCTCCTGCTCTTTGGCGTCCAGGTCCTTGCCGAGCTTATCCAGTCGCTCGCCGAGCTGCTTTGCTCTGAATTCGGCAAGGGCCTTGGCTCCCATGAGCTTGATTCGAACCGGATCGGAGATGCCCGAGGCTGAAGCCGATCGCGTCGCCTCCTCCTGCACCGCCTTTCGTGCTTCGGCGGCCTTTCTCTCTTCTCTCTCCCTGTCCCTATCTTTTTCCGCATCCTTGAGCTTGTCCATGACCGACTGAACACGCTCGATGAGCTCGCCGTTCTGGGCGTGCTGCCTGGCGAGATCCTTTCGAGCTTCCGATAATTGGGACTGAAGCTCCGAGACGAGATCCCGTGCTTTCAGGAGGTCCGGGGCCGGGCCGGTTCCCTGGGGTTGGGTGCATCCCTGGAAGAGCAGCACCAGTGCATAGGCGAGTGCGTGCAGGCAGTAGCGTAAGGAGTTCACTCTCGAGTCTCCTTTCCCGTTTGGGATCGGGTGCGACAGTAATTGAAGGCGACAAGGCATTCCTTGAGCCCATTATACCGATAAGATTACCTTATAGTCAAGATAAAACAAGTTCCTACAGCCTCAATATTTAATTCAATGTACCTATTTGGTGCATTCTTCTGATAAAAAAGGAAAAAACTTTGAGCCAACGGGAATCCGGTCGAAGTGCGGGCCTCCTCATACTATTTCGCGGATCTACACGTAATTCGGACGGCATGTCTCTTCCGCTGCGAACGGCACGACCTGACTTCACTTCAGAGACATGCCGTCCGTGTCGTGAAGTCACATTGTCAATTGCGAAATGGTATCACGCTGCAGGGCCGGGTCTGTCCATAAGTTCAGATGAAGAAACTGCCGGACAACTCTTTTCCTGCACCTCGGCCTTCGGATGTTCCCCAAATGTTCGTTATGCTGTATCACCTTGACAAGCCCGAGAACAATCTGCTATTCAAAAAAGGTTGTAGCAAATCCCGCGTTTCCTGCATGGCGTCATCTACGGAAAAAGATAAGAGTTATCAGTTTGTTATCCTCTCTCGCAGGGTCCAGGGAAAAGAGGGCGACGTTCAGGTGTCGCCAGGCACTCACGGCATATCGCGGGTAAGCAACGGCAGCAAGACCTGCCGACGCGTTTTCGATCGACTGCTCGCTTCTCTATTTCTGCTCAAGGGGGTTTGAGAATGTCCTTAAACTTTGATCTTCCCAAGGATGCGGAGCTCACCAGGAAGGTCGTGAGAGAGTTTGCGGAAAAGGAGATCGCTCCTATCGCCCAAGAACTGGACGACAAGGAGGAATTCTCCTCCGATCTGACCCGTAAAATGGGTGAACTGGACTTTTTCGGGTTCTTCGTTTCCGAGGAGTACGGGGGCAGTGATGTGGGGTACCTCAACTACATCATAAGCGTGGAAGAGATTGCCCGTATTGACGGGTCCCAGGCTGCGACCATCGCCGCCGGCAACTCGCTGGGGATCGCTCCCATTTACTACTTCGGTACCGAAGAGCAGAAGAAGAAATGGCTGCCGGATCTGTGCAAAGGCAAGATCCTTGCCTCCTTCGGCCTCACCGAGCCCGATGCCGGCTCCGACGCGGGAGCATCCCAAACAACCGCGGTCCTGGACGGCAACGAATGGGTCATCAACGGGAGCAAGATCTTCATCACCAACTCCACCACCGACATGAGCGCAGTCTGCGTGGTGCAATGCCTCACCGACACTCTGGAGTCGGGCAAGCCCGAGATAAGCTGCATCCTGGTGGAGAACGGGACAAAGGGCTTCATCACCGAAACCATGCACGGCAAGCTCTGTTGGCGCTCGTCGAACACGGGGCAGCTCACGTTCCAGGATTGCCGGGTCCCCAAGGAGAACCTCCTCGGCGGGCGAGGCGAGGGCTTCCATCAGATGCTCAAGACCCTTGACGGCGGACGGCTCTCCATCGGGGCCATGGGGCTGGGCGGCGCCCAGGGGGCCTTCGAGCTCGCCCTGGATTACTCGAAAAAGCGTAAGCAGTTCGGACGACCCATCGGGAGCTTTCAGGTCAACGCCTTCAAGCTTGCGGACATGGCCACCGAGATCGAAATGGCCCGACTCCTCCTCTACAAAGCCTGCTGGATGAAGGACAACGAGAAGCTCACCCCCAAATACGGCGCCATGGCCAAGCTGGTCTGCTCGGAGACGTACTACAGGGCGGCAAATCATGCGGTCCAGATGCACGGCGGATACGGTCTCATGAAGGACTATGCCGTGGAGAGACATTATCGGAACCAGAAGCTCCTCGACATCGGCGAAGGTACCTCGGAAGTCCAGAGGATTGTCATCGCCAGAAGCATAGGAGCCCCCGGCAGGTCCATGTGAATTCCCGCCTGCCCATCGAAGGCGGGAATAAGCGGACGCTCACCCGAAACGCCGAAAGGATCGATCATGGACGAAGACAAAAAACAGACCTCCTACGACTCTTTCCGCGAAGCAGTGGACGATTACGGGGAAGATCGAGGCCACGACCTGTTGACCGACCCCGAAGCCGTAGCAGAGGCGCAAAGTCACGCGAACCGCGAAGACGCTATCACTCACGGGGAACAAGTCCGTGCAGCCCGTAAAGCCAGGGGTTTCACTCTGGGCGAGCTGGCGGAGCAAACGGGAATCGACGAGAAGACTCTGGGAGAGTTGGAATCCGGGGAGACTTTTCTGCCGCTCGGCCAGCTCATCAAGCTGAGCAAGGCTCTCTCAATGAAGATGGCCGAGGTCATCTCGCCGGGAAACAAAGCCTTTACCATAGTCCGGTCCGGCGAGCGGCAGAGTTTCGCGCGGTTCGGCGCCGAAAGAAGGGCCAAGCACGGTTACGAGTACGAGTCCCTGGCGCCGGGGAAGCAGGATGCGGTGATGCAGCCGTTCATCGTCACTCTGATGCCTGCCGCTGCCGATGAGCCTTCCTCGCATGACGGGCAGGAGTTCATCTATGTCCTGGACGGAGAGATGGAAGTCGTCGTCGGTGACACACGAGACGTGCTGAAAGCCGGAGACGCAGTCTATTACGATTCCACGACCATCCATCTGGTGAGGGCTCACGGTGACAGGCCGGCAAGAATTCTTGCTGTGCTCACGAGCTGAGGAGTCGATTTCATAAGTTTCTGCGACATGTTGGGTCCGTCATTCCAATGGAGGCGAGAATCCGGTCTTTTCAGAATACTCCGGATGCCGGCTTCGGCGGGGTTGCGACCCAACAGTCCGGATCTTGTTGAGGCTGATCGCGATGCTGCGGACGCACTACCGTAATCCGGCAACAACGTACCGAGCAACATCCGGCGCACCGACGGTCGATTCCCGCGGACGGGCTTCTTTTGCAACGGGCGGACTCCGAACCGACCGGATGCAGGCCTTTTCTACCCGGCATAATGACCGGTGCGTCGCACGCTCCACAATCCCCAATCGAGGTTACGTGCAATGACGATGCTCGAGCCGGCCGACATTCCCATCGCCGGTATAGCTGCTCCCCGTGTGGCCCTGGCCATTCTCTTCCTGGCTCTTTTCCTCTTCTGGTACATCATGTCCCGCCGTATGGACCTCTTGAAAAAGGGCATGCCCGACTTCCGCTTCTCCGACATCGGCGAGAGAATCCGCCTCATGCTTGTGTACGGATTCGGTCAGTACCGGCAGCCTCGCTATCCGCTGGCGGGAATCCTGCACATTCTGCTGTTTGCGGGATTCATGATACTTTCCCTGAGGTCGCTCACTCTCATCGGACGGGGCTTTTCCACGGATTTCCACTTGCCGTTTCTCACAGGATCGGCAGCCTTCATTTACGAAGTGTTGAAAGACTACGTGGTGTTGATGGTACTTGCCGTCTGTATCGTCGCCATCATCCGCCGGGCGGTGTTCAAGCCGGCGCGGTACGCCCACCCGGGAGTTGCGGGGCATGAGAGCGAAGCCTACGTGATTCTGGGCCTTGTGGCAGGGCTGATGGTCACGGACATGATATTCGACGGCAGTGCTTTCCGTGCGGCGGGCAAAATGCAGGAAGCCTTCTATTTTCCGGCCGCGGCTCTGGGGTCTCTCTTCATGCCCGATGCGGGTACTTCCTCGTTGCAGAGCGTCCATGTTGCGGGGTACTGGGCCCACATACTGATCCTTCTCGGCCTGTTGAACTTTCTCCCCGTTTCGAAGCACTTTCATGTCATCACCGCCATACCCAACGTCTTCTTCTCCAACCTGAACAAGGGGGCGATCAAACCGGTCAGGTACGGGGTGAAGGATTGGATGGAGCTTGAGGAATGCGGCGTGGGGCGATTCGAGGCCTTTACTTGGAAGCATATCCTCGATTTCTATTCCTGTGCGGATTGCGGACGGTGTACGGACAACTGTCCGGCCAACGCGGTGGGGCGTGCGCTCTCTCCCAAGATGATCAGCATCAAGGCACGAGATTACGCGTACGAGCACTATCCGATTTTCTCGGACCCTCCCAAACCGGGCGACATTAAGTTCACCGGAGACGTGATCACCGAGGAGGCAATCTGGGCATGCACCACCTGCGGCGCGTGCGAAGCGGAATGTCCCATCCTCATCGAGTACATCGACAAGATCGTGGACATGCGACGGTACCTTTTGGATCAGGGGAGCCTGCCCCAATCGCTCCAAAAGCCGATGCAACAGATCAAGAAAAAAGGCAATGCCTACGGGGTCAACAAGAACAAGCGGGCCGCGTGGACCAAGGACCTCGAAGACGCGGAGGTGAGGGAGCTCAAGTCGGGCGACAGCGCTGACGTGCTCTTTTTTGTGGACAGTTGCGGCTCTTTCGATCCGAGGATTCAGGAGATCAGCAAGTCCTTTGCGCGGATACTCCATAGGACCTCCACGGATTTCGGGATTCTGGGTCAGGATGAGACCGACTCGGGTAACGAGGTGAGGAGACTCGGGGAAGAAGGTCTGTTCGAGCAAGTGGCGGAAAAGAACATCGCAGCCTTTCAGGCCAGACAGTTCCGGCAGATCGTTGCGTTCGATCCCCACGCATTCAATGCCGTTCGCAACGACTACCCGGAGAAATTCCCCATCGTTCATGCAAGCCAATTCATGGCCGATGCCCTCAGATCCGGTAAGATGAAGCTGACGCGCGATTACTTGGGTGGTAAAGTGGTGACCTACCACGATCCGTGCTATCTGGGTCGGCACAACGGGATTTATGAGGACCCGCGGTACGTTCTGGGACGCATTCCCGGCATTCGGATGCGAGAGATGACCCGATCGTTCTCGCGGAGCTTCTGTTGCAGCGGCGGCGGACTTCTGCTCTGGTACGAAAACGAAGAAGAGAAAGAGAGGATGGGCGAGCGACGGGTACGCATGGCCCAAGAAGCAGGAGCCGAGGTGATCGTGACGGCCTGTCCCTTCTGTCTCATCAACCTGGAGGACGCGATCAAGACCACGGGCAATGAAGGCAAAATGGAGGTCATCGACCTGGTGGAGCTTGTGGACCGCTCCATGGATTTTTAAGGACCGTCAGGGTAATACCATTTCGCAATTAAGAATGTCACTTCACCACACGGACGGCATGTCTCTGAAGCGAAATCAGGTCGGGCCGTTCGCAGCGGAAGAGACATGCCGTCCGAATCACCCGTTGAACAGCGAAATGGTATAAGATCGTTGCGGCCGGTTTCAAGTGGTAGACCGCGCGGGAAAGGTGACCGATTAATTTCGTGATAAACCCTACGAAGACCGGGTACAAGCGAGGGGGACTTTCACGGATAGCCGGCGTCCCGGAGTGACGAATCAGGAGACAAACCGACACTCGTCGAACAGGATGTGGAGGAGCAATGGATATCATTGTATGCGTTAAATGGGTACCGGACACCTCCGAGGCCGAGTTGGCACTGGATAGCGGAGGAAAGGACATCAAGAAGGATGACCTGGACCATGACGTCAACGAGTGGGATCGCTTCGCCGTGGAAGAGGCGGTCCAGATAAAAGAGAAAGTGGGCGGCAAGGTTACCGTGGTGAGTGTGGCACCCGAGGACGCGGAAGAGATGCTCAGGGAATGTCTGGCCCGCGGTGCGGACGAGGCCTTTCTGCTCTGGGATGATGCCTTCGAGGGGTCTGACGGTTTTGCCGTTGCAAAGGTCCTGGCCAAATTCATCCAGGGTCGCTCCTGCGATCTGGTCCTCACCGGCACTCTCGCGGACGACGACTGTGCAGGCCAGTTGGGAGGAATGCTGGCGGCCATGCTGGGCGTTCCCAGTGCGACGCTGGTATCCAAGATCGAGGTCAAAGACGGCACCCTCACCTTCAACCGTGAGCTCGAAGGCGGCCTCTACGAGGCTATTGAGATGGACCTCCCCGCGGTGCTCGCCGTTGCCACAGGATTGAACGAGCCCCGATTCGTCTCCATTCGTGCGGTGCGCAAGGTGGCTTCCGTGGAGATTCCTACGGTGGATCTCGGGGAAATCGGCCTGGACGCAGCCGAGGTCGGCGCCGAGGGATCGCGGATTCAGATAGAGAAGGTCTTCATGCCGCCTGAAGGAGAAGGCGCGGAGATCCTCAAGGGCAGCCCCGAAGAAGCTGCTGCAAGGCTGGCCGAGATCCTGAAGGAGAAAGGGGGTATCGGGTGATGAAACAGATATTCGTCTTGGCCGAGCATCGCTCGCAGCATTTGAGAGATACCACCTGGGAGGCCATAGCAGCCGGACGCAAGCTGGCCGCGGACCTGGGAGCGGAGCTCTCTTGCATCCTCCTGGCCGGAAGCGTGGATGCCATGGCCGCGGATCTGGCAAAGGAATGCCCCAAGGTTCTGGCAGTAGAGGACCCCAGGTTCGAAACGCTCAACTCGGAAGCGTTCATTAAAGCTTTGACGGCTCTGTTGAAGGATCGGGGACCGTACATGGTGGTGATGGGGAGCTCCAACGCCGTCATAGACCTCGCCCCGGGTCTTTCCGTAGCCCTGGACGCTGCCCTGGCCATGGACTGCTTCGGCTTTGAGGTGCAGGACGGCAAGCCGCTGGCTCTGAGACAGATCTACAGCTACAAAGTGAATGCCCTGGTGTCCTTCAAGGGTACGGAGAGGATCGTGGCGACCCTCAGAGCGGGCTCCTTTCCCGTTTCTCCGTCCGGAGCAGCCGCGGGGACAGTCGAGAAGGTCGCGTCTCCCCTCGGTGATGAACCCCTCCGCAAGCGATTCGTGGGATTTGTCGAGGCCGAAAAGGGCGATGTGGATATTGCCGCAGCGGATATCATCGTCTCCCTCGGTCGAGGGATCGGCGACGAGCCCGATATGGAGATGTTCGAGTCTCTGGCCGATGCGATGGGCGGCGTGCTGGCCTGCTCAAGGCCGATCGTAGACAAGAGCCTCCTGCCCAAGTACCATCAGGTGGGAACCTCCGGCGTGGAGGTCAAGCCTAAGGTCTACCTGGCCCTGGGGATTTCCGGCGCTTTCCAGCACGTCGGCGGGATCAAGGGCTCTCCCCTCATCGTTGCCGTGAACAAGGACGCGCGCGCCCCCATATTCCGGGTGGCCCAGTACGGCATCGTGGCCGACCTCAACCAGGTCGTGCCTGCCCTCACGGAAAAGATCGAGGAAATCAAAGGCTGAGAAGCCACAAGGCGGAAAGGAGCCTCTCTTCAGTGAGGGGTTCTTTTCCCATCACCTCTGCCTGCAACCGACCTCGGGGTAAGGAGGAATCCGTCTCGTGCGTTGGGGCATCCTGGCAAATCTGGCAGTGATTCTTACGGTCAGCGGCCTGCTCCTCTTCGTGGTCTTCAGCGCATCCCTGGAGCGTTCCGCAATCGACGGAAAACTGCAGGAAGCAGGGATCATCGCCGATCTCGTTGAGAGCAGGTTGCTCGGGGCACGATCCTCCCAGGAGATGTGGGCCGCGGTGAGGCATGTCTGCCGGAAGGTCTCCGGACCGAAGCTCATTCTGTTCGACGAAGCAGGCGGGGTCCTGGGAGGCTGCGGTATACAGAAGGGCTCCCCTCCGCCGGAGCGATCTCCGGACCACAGCCGAAGCATCAGGGTTGAGGGCGCTTCGTGGAGTTGGCCCACACGGTTGTTCAAAGGGATGACCGTTGTGGTGGACATCACGGGACCGTTCCGGTACGGGGTAAAATCCGCCAGGATTGTTTCTCGGGTCTCGCCGTCGATCTTTTCTCCCGCATGGAAATTTTTTGCCGGATACCTCGTTCTGACTCAAGCATCCCTCTTCTTCCTCGGATACATCCTCTTTCATCGAACGGTTGTCGGACCGGTCGGGGAGATTGCCCGTCTTGCCGGAAAAGCAGCCGGCATGACCGACTTGCTAGGGCTGCCGGACTCCATGCGGCTTCGGGGGGACATTCAGAAAATCTCGTCGAGCCTCAAGAGCGTCATGATAAAAATTGTCGATGACCGCGACAAGATGGAGGCGCTCATTGCACAATTACGAAAAACGAACAGAGATTTGGAGACGGCTCAACAGGGACTCGTGCGGTCGGAAAAGATGGCCGGAGTCGGCAGGCTGGCCGCGGGGCTTGCCCATGAGGTAGGCAACCCGCTCCAGATTGTCATGGGATACGCAGAGATCCTGCGTCGTGGTCCAAGTGCCGAAACGCGGGCGGAAGTCCTCGGCCGAATGGACCAGGAGCTCAAGCGCATCCATGAGATTCTCCAGAGACTTCTCGAGTTTGCCCGCCCCGCACGCAGCAATCCGGTAGTCTGTGACCTCAATGAATTGATGAGAAGCAGTGGGGGCCTCATAGAGGGCCGGAAAGGCTTCCGAAACATCGAGATCGTCTATATGCCCGACGATGGACTCGCTCCATTCGAGACGGAGCCGGAAAAGATCAGGCAAATAGTGGTCAACCTTATCTTCAATGCCGTGGACGCGATCCCCGAGTCCGGCGGGACCGTCACCCTCAGAACGAGACGACTTCCGCAAGCCGTGGAGATTGAAGTCGAGGACACCGGCCATGGAATTCCCGAAGAAGACCTGGAAAAGGTTTTCGACCCCTTCTTCACCACCAAGGAGCCGGGCAAGGGGACGGGACTGGGGCTTGCAGTCTGCCTGGGCCTCGCGGAATCTCTCGGCGGGTCAATCGACATCCGCTCCAAACAGAACGCGGGAACCGTGGTTAAAGTGACTCTTCCGTTGCCGGGGGGAGAGGTTGCGAATGGAGGGAACGGCAACGTCGAAGGGTGACCGATCAGTTGAGCGTGGCCGGCGGTATCCGATGTAGGGCCGATCCTCGTGATCGCCCTCCCCGGAGCCGGTCCACGAAGAAGGGCGAATACAAGATTCGCCCCTACAGATAATGCCAAACGGCCTCAACTCCCCGAACGGTGCCCGTGGCGCCTTTGCGTCTTGTGGTTCGTTTCTTATCCTTTGCCGAGCCGTCGTCCCTATCTTCTGTACTGCTCCCGCCCCGTCTGATAGAGGTCGCCGCCCACGGAATCCGTGGCCACGATCAGGGGCATATCTTCCACCACGAGCCGACGCACGGCCTCGGGTCCGAACTCGTCCCAAGCAAGGACCGTGGCTTCCTTGATCCTTTGGGACATCAGGGCTCCCGCGCCGCCGATCGCGGCAAAGTAGACCGCACCCCATTTCATCATGGCTTCCTTGACCTCTTGGGAGCGCTGACCCTTGCCGATCATGCCGATGATGCCGTGCTCGATGAGGAGGGGAGAATACGCGTCCATACGATAGCTGGTGGTCGGTCCGGCAGCCCCGATGGGACGGCCCGGAGCGGCGGGCGTCGGTCCCACGTAGTAGATGACGAAGCCTTCAATGGGGAACGGAAGAGGCTGCCCCGCGCGTATGAGATCGGTCATGCGCTTGTGAGCCGCGTCACGGCCGGTGATGATGCTTCCGGACAGGAGCACCGTCTCTCCCGCACGGAGCTCCTTGACAAGGGACCGATCCAAGGGAGCCGTCAGTCGTCGGGGTTCCTGTGTCATAGCTCCACCTCCCGGTGACGGCACGAATGGCATTGAATGTTCACCGCGCACGGTAAGCCGGCGATGTGTGTCGGGTAGGAATTGACGTGCACCGCCAATGCCGTGGTTCTGCCTCCCAATCCCATGGGGCCTATGCCGAGGTTGTTGATTCTCTCGAGGAGCTCCTTTTCCAGCTCCGCCAGCGTGGGATCGGCATTGACCGTGCCCAGGGGACGGAGGAGGGACTTTTTGGCCAGGAGCGCGGCTTTCTCGAAGTTCCCGCCGAGGCCCACTCCTACCACGACCGGGGGACACGGGTTGCCGCCGGATTCTTCCACCCGCTGCACGATGAAGTCTTTCACCCCCTCTATCCCCGCGGAAGGAGGAAACATCATCACCCGGCTCATGTTTTCGGAGCCGAACCCCTTGGGGGCCATGACGATCTTGAGCCTATCCCCGGGAACGATCTCCGTATGGATCACCGCGGGGGTATTGTCCCCGGTGTTGACCCGTGTGATCGGGTGGAGGACCGACTTACGGAGATACCCGTCCGCGTACCCCTGTCGCACTCCCTCGTGCACGGCTTCATAGAGCGAGCCGCCGACAAAATGGACATCCTGGCCGATCTCCAGAAAGATAACGGCCATCCCCGTGTCCTGGCACAGAGGGGTCTTGGTCTCGGCCGCTATCCGGGCGTTCTCGATGATTCTGCCAAGAATCTCGCGACCGATTGGCGCTTCCTCGGCCTTTCGGGAACGCTCCAGAACTGCAACGACATCGTCGCCCAGAAGGGTGCACGCTTCCATGCACAGGCGCCTGACCTCGTTGGTGACGCTTTCCACCGGAATTGTTTTCATTTCTTGGGTTCCGAATGCTTTGATGATGTGTAAAATGGAAGAGTAGAACGTCCTCGGAGAACATGCAACCCATAATCGGGTCTCCTGCGTGATTCCTCGAGGCCGAAGCGACTCCACACGATATTCGGAAGGATTGGCATGGCACCCTCAGAGCATACCGTGGACCCGACGACAGCGTACGAAGGCATTCTCGACCTGCTGGACAGGCGTGGGATTCTCACCGAGCGTCTTCCCTTCACCCCCGCGCTCTTCGAGGAGGCGGTCTTCTTCTGTTACAAGATGCGGATGATCACCCAGGGCGATGTGAAGAAGCTCCTCAATCTGGATCGGACAGGCCTCAAGGCCCTGATCAACCAATGGAACAGCGGCGACGAGGGAAATTGCACCTGCCGTCTGGCACGAAATCCATTTGCGGACGAGCTTTGATCCTGGTGCCGTGGGGTATGGTTCTGTATTCCGCGGAATGGGGTAACTTTTGTCTCATATTGGGCATGGTGCGTCCAGGCTTCTGAGGGGACAAAGTCCTTTTTTTTCGGTCGGTCAGCGGATTGGGGGGCGGTAGGGAAAGGGAGAGATGGAGTGTTTTTTTCCTTTTCACGGTAAGGGGAGAGGTCATAAGGCGATAAGAGCTCTTTATACCGGGGATTATTCGTCTAGGAATCGGGCCGGAGGGTGTAAGAGATAGACCATCGCAGACAAGTCGAGGAATTTCCTATGAAAGTTCAAGGCATTGACGTAAGGATAAATTGGTGGGCAGCCATGGCGGTGGTTGTGGCATGCGTGTTGTTGCCCATGGTGGGTCAAGCGAAGAATGCCCGCTCACTGGAGCAGCAACTCATTGCGGAAGCTGAGCGAGGGTACCTCGCAAGAGCCAAGCCGAAAGGCCCGTCGGTTCGACTGGTCAAGCAGTTAGCTCCTCTGGACGAGCAGCTCATGGAAGCCGCGGAGAATGGCGATGTGGAAGCAGTCAAGGCCTTGCAGGCAAAAGGAGCCGACGTCAATGCCAGGGACCGCATCGGCATTTCGGTTCTCATGAAGGCTGCCAGGGGTAAGCACCTCGAAATAGCGAAGTTCCTCGTCGCCAAGGGAGCGAACGTTAACGCCAGGGACATTCAAGGCTTGACGGTCCTCATGTACGCTGCCTCGATGGGAAATCTCAAAATCGTGAAATACCTCGTCGAAAAGGGTTCGGATGTGAATGCGAGAAACGATGAAGGGTCAACGGTCCTCATGGAGGCTGCCGTATGGGGAAATCTTGCAGCCTTGAAATACCTCATCGACAGAGGCGCGGATGTGAATGCAAGAGACAATAAAGGCTACACGATCCTCATGGAGGCTGTCTTCCGTAACAGACCCAAGATCATAGAGAGACTGCTGGATGAAGGCGCAGACGCGAATGCAAAGTATGAGACCGTAGACGTGAGTTCACAGCATGAGAATGGTCGAACGGTCCTCTGGTTTGTCGGCAAATGGGACGGTCGGTTACATCTCGACTTCCTAAGACTTCTTATCGACAAAGGGGCGGATGTGAATGCAAGGGATCAACACGGCTCCACTCGCCTTATGGATACGATATCACCCGAGGTGGCAAGTCTCCTCATCCGCAAGGGCGCGGACGTGCATGCAAGAAACCACGACGGCCAAACGGCCCTCATCCGGGTTGGCGGTTGGTGGGGAGATCCGGAGACAGCAAGAGTCCTCCTTGGCAACGGTGCCGACGTGAATGCTCGGGACAATGGAGGCTTCACGGCTCTTCTAGGGGCAGCCCGGTTCCGCCATTTCGAGTCCTTGGAGTTCCTCATTGACAACGGTGCCGACCTGAATGCCCGGGACAATGAAGGCTCTACCGCCCTCATTTTGGCGGCAGATGGTGGAGACTTGAGAGCTGTAAAGCTCCTTATCGCTAGGGGAGCCGACGTGAATGCCCGGGACAAACGAGGGTCCAATGCCCTGAACAGTGCTGCCTACGGCGGACATCTCGAAGTCGTGAAGCTTCTGATCGCAAAAGGGTCAGATATGAGTGTCCATGAAGAATCGATCAATACGGCCCTCATGTACGCTGCCGCCCACGGGCATCTGAAAGTGTTGAAATTCCTCACCGACAAAGGAGCCGACGTGAACGCAAGAGACGCCAACGGGAGAACTGCGCTCATGTTCGCTGTCATGAAGGGAAACGTAGAGGTCGTGAAGTTCCTTATCTCCAAGGGGGCCGAGGTCAATGCCCTGAGTAGGAAAGGGGCAACGGCTCTGAGCATTGCTTCTGCCTTCACTGACGATTCTCCGGTCATCCGATTCTTGAAAGATCATGGCGCGGAGATCTCCCTCGGTCGTCCCGATCCCGATGTCCGTCGGACTGAGGGCGGGTGTTTCGCGAGCCCTCTTCCAACGTCTCCGGCGATAACAGAATCCTCCGGGAACCGTTCACTAGAGCGAGGAAAGTAACGATGAATCGAATGCGTTCGATGAAAGAGAGACTCGATCAGGAACAGCGCACGTCCGCATCATTGAGACCTCCCGTCAAGGTCCGTTCCTTCAAATGGATACTGCCGGCGACTGTCTTGGTTCAGTTGGTTGTGACTTACGGCTTCGCCGCTGATCCGCGGATTCCCCAGGAGCTACGGCCTCAGATGTGGTCAGGCGTCGAATTGGATCCCAAATTGACCGGTCCTTTCTTCGATTCCGATACTTGGAGCTATCCGCGATGGATCTCCGAAAATCCGGACGGAACTTTTACCAGCACTCGCAGGGGGGACAAGAATCCGGTAAAAGACCCGCCGCGATTGAAGCATACAGCCGAGCTCTTCTGTAGCTCCTTCGGGGCCGGATTCGTGCGTACGCTCGATTTCTGTGAAGCCCGGCTGCTTGATGGGCATACGATCCAGCTTTTCGTCGATCAAACTGGAGGAGCGTTTTCAGATTCGCTGAGACTTTTGATCAAGGATGGGCGATTCACGTGTCAATACTGGCAAGTTTACAATCTCTTTGCCTATAGGTGGGCTACGAAACGGCAGAAGCTCATTCTGGACAAGGAATCGTATCGGAAAGGCGACACGATCAAAGGCAGGATCGACTTGGAGTGCCTAATGGTGCCCATCAGTCCGAAATACACTTGGGAACATGGTCAGGTACCGGAAGCCATCAAGATTTTCGGAGTCTTCAAGACAACTGTTGAGTAATTCTCGGTGCGGATATCCAAAAAGGGTCACCCATTAAAAGGCAAAGGTCAAGGAAAAATAGTACCCCGTTGCAACGAAATTGCTGTTTCATTGCCGAGCAACGGTTCATTCGAGTACCGCGCCGGTCGAAGCCGCCTCTTTTCCTGTGCCTGGATTTCGGGCATTCGTGTCGGCGATAGATTCTTCACCGCACCAGTCACCCAAGTCTGCTCTTGACTCAAATGGGCAAGGCCATATGGTCGGTTCATGGCACGACCGTTCGACATTCAATGTCCGGACCGATGACGGGTACGTAGCCGCACATAAGAAACGGAACACTAAGCCGCCTATATGTCATTGCGAGGAGGGAAGCGACGAAGCAATCTCTCATTTTTTGAAGTCAAGTCAACGAGATTGCTTCGCTTTGCTCGCAATGACAAATTGGCGGTTCAATTCTTTCCCCGCAAGAGTGAATGGTCACGACGACGAGAAGAAAACTCTTGACAGACAGGTAATACCGGTTAATACTGCCCATGCGGTATTACAAAGTATTACGTCGCGGTGAGCGGCTCCGAACCGCGTAATACGGTTCGACCCCGGCCACGGTTGAATGCTGCGGAAAGTCTAATTGCGGAGGCACATTTCATGAGTAGACGTCTTGCTGTTGTTGCTGCATTGATTCTCGTTCTTTCGGTCATCGGTTCAGCGTCCTGGGCCAAGGATGCCGCGGACGGAAAAGTGAAGGTCTTTGTCAGCATCGAGCCCATCGCCTATTTCGTGCAACGGGTAGGAGGCCACATGGTGGACGTCGGGGTGCTCGTAGGACCGGGGCAAGACCCCCACACATTCGATCCCACCCCCAAACTGGTCGCCAAATTAGCCGATGCAAGGGTACTCTTCCGGTTGGGATTTCCTTTTGAGGAAACACTGATCAAAAAAATGGGATCGACATTCAAGAAGACCGAGGTGGTCGATCTCCAGCAAGGGATAAAACTTCGGGCCATGAACGGTGGGGAGGCCGAGGCGGAGGAGCACGAGCACGAACGTGGCGGCAAGCACGCTCAAAAGCATGAAGAGGGTCACGGCCACGGAAAGGAGGCCGGGCATTCCCACGGAGCGGGCGAGATGGATCGACATACCTGGCTCGATCCCAGGAATGCCGAAATTCAGGCCCGCACCATAGCCGACGCGTTGATCCGTATCGATCCGAGCCGGCGTGCTCAGTATGAAAAGAATCTGAAAGCCTTTCAGGCCGATCTGGACGAGCTCAACGCTCAATTGACCAAAGCGCTGGCTCCGGTGAAAGGGAAGAGCTTCTTCGTCTTCCACCCGGCGTACGGGTACTTTGCCGACGCGTACGGACTCAAGCAGGCTCCTGTGGAGATCGAGGGGAAAGAGCCCACGGCGAAACAGCTCGCCGGACTGATCGCATCGGCCAAGAAACAAGGGGTGAGAGTGATTTTTGTGGAGCCCCAATTCGCCAAGAAGAGTGCCGAGGCTTTGGCCAAAAGCATCGGCGGTGCTGCAGTTTCCCTCGATCCCCTGGCCCGAGACTATATGAAAAACCTCAAAGACATCGCGGCAAAGCTGGATTCCGCGCTCGGTTCCGGGAAAAAGTGATGCAGGCGTCTACTGTCGATGGAAAGGATTCTTCTTGGACGACCCTTTCCGGGTCGCCACGGGTAACCCCGTAAGTCCGCTCTCCGACGGGTGAAGAAACTGTCTCAAAACCCGCGATTCGACCCTATCGTCTGTAGGGGCGGTTCGTGAACCGACCGAAATCACGGCGCTTCTCGAAGCGCTCCTACACAAGAATTCCCGCATGGCAGAGTTTTGAGACAGTTTCTGAGACCCGTGGCTATTCATGGTGAGCCCTTCCAGGGCGCTATTGCGGCTTCCGGTCCGGAAACTCCGGGCCAACGCGTACGGCGTACATGGCAGAAGAAGCCGGTGCCGAATCTGAAGCCGAGCCCAAGTGCTTCGTGGCGTAAATATGGTTGCGAATTCTCCGCCGGCGAGATTGCTTCGCTTCGCTGCGAACGGCACGACCTGACTTTGCTTCAGAGACATGCCGTCCGTGTCGTGAAGTCGTGAAGTCGTGAAGTCACATTCATAATTGCAGAATCATATAAAAATCTCGGTTAAGAGCTCTCCACCGGGTGAGCCCACGTTTGGGAGAGGTATGGAGGGGGAGAAGGGTCTCCCTCATAATGAAAAGAACAATGCATCGTATAAAAGCCTCGGATTCACCCGAGGCACAGCCAGGGACGGCATTCTCCTAGCTTTTTATCTTTCGTCGTAGCTTCTCAGCTCCGGGAGATGGTATCAGGTCTTATCAATGGGGGTTGAGCGGAATCCTCTGTCCCGTGCGGAGTGTTTACCCCGTGGACGAGTCGGCAGGGGGCCTCTCAAGTACTTCGCGCAGCTTTCGAGCGAGGCTCTCCACATCAAACGGTTTCGGGAGAAAATTTAGTCCATCGTCCAGTACGCCGTGATGCAGGATGGCATCTCCCGCATAACCTGACATGAAGAGAACCTTCATATCCGGTCGTTCCGGGGAAAGCTTGCCGAAAAGGCTCTTGCCGTCCATTTGCGGGAGAACCACATCGGTCAGCATGATGTCGATCTTCCCTTCATAGCTCCTTGACACCTCCAAAGCCTCTTGCGGATGGCCCGCAGTCAGGACGGTGTATCCCAGGGAGCTAAGGATTTCGGCGGTTAATTTTCTCAGCACTTCTTCGTCTTCCACCACCAACACGGTCTCGTTGCCGGAAATCTCCGAAGAGGGAATCCTGCGGGTCGCCCGTTCAGGCTCCGATTCAAAGACCCGTGGCCAGTACAGCCTGAACGTGGCGCCTTTCCCGGGAAAGCTGTCCACCGACACGTGGCCCTGATGCTGTTTTACGATCCCGAAAACCGTGGACAATCCCAGTCCGGTGCCCACCCCTACTCCCTTGGTGGTAAAGAAGGGATCGAATATGCGGGATATTGTCTCCGCGTCCATGCCGCATCCTGTGTCGCTAACGGAAATCATCACGTATTCACCGGACTTCAATTCGGGAAACGGCAGCGTGTAGCCTTCGTCCAGAACAACGTTATCCGTTTTGATGGTCAACATCCCACCTTTTGGCATTGCATCACGCGCGTTCACGACCAAATTGATGAGAACCTGTTCGATCTGTCCCGGGTCTGCCTTCACTTTGCCGGGGTCCCGGTCAAAGACGGTGTACAATTCGATGTGCTCGCCGATGAGCCGCCGCAGCATCGTCTCCAGATTGGCAACAACCCCGTTGAGATCCAAAATCCTGACTTCCAGGAGCTGCTTGCGACCAAAGGCCAACAACTGTCTGGTGAGCCCTGCTGCCTGCTCGGCAGCGCGACCTATCTGGAGCGCCCATTCACGGTGAGAGTCCGCAGACTGCATCTCTTCCAGCAACATCGTGGTATACCCGGTGATAACCGTCAGGATGTTGTTGAAGTCGTGAGCGACGCCACCCGCCAAATGCCCGATTGCCTCCATCTTTGCTGCCTGGCGTAATTGCTCTTCCAATCGTCGGCTCTCCGTCACGTCACGGCAGATGCTCTGGTAGAGAGTGCTTCCGTCCTCGCCATGGACCACCGTCGAGCTCAGCAGCCAGGTTCGGACGGCACCGGCCGGTAACTGAACGTTGCACTGGAAATCGGTGGCAAACCCCTTATGCTCCAACTCCTCCTGCCACAACATCCGTTCGGCCGGATTGGCCCAGAATTCGGCCGTACACCGGGTATCGAATTCCTTCCGGGAACGACCGATCAGCTCCAGAAAAGACTGGTTGGCCGCCACACTCTCCCCACCGCGCGTGGTGATGAAAATGGCGTCGCGCGACTGCTCGAAGAGAGCCCGATATCTTGCTTCGCTCTGCTGCAGGGAGTCCACGGTCTTCGCCAGGTCCTTCGTGTGCTCCTGAACGACGCGTCTCAGTCTGACATTCCACAGCCAAACCCACGCCGAGATAAAGATCATGGACGCTGCCACGGCGGCCAAGAGCCAAAGGTATCTGGAGAGCCACGATTCTTCGGCGTCGTACCTGGTCCCCAACCACTTGTTGTTGATCTTTTCGAGAACCCCCTTCGTTTGAGCTTCCTTGACACCTTTGTCCAGTATGGCCATGAGCAGGGCGTTCTTTTTGGCTGCGGCCATACAATTCTTTCCCGTAAACAGCGGCGTCCCAACCTTTTTGACTCGCTTGGTCAGTCGGTTACTGTAAATGTGGTACAGGACTATCTGCTCGTCACCGATGAGGGCGTCGGCCGTGCCTGCGGCGACCAGGTCGGTGGCTTCTCCAAAATCGTGGGTGGGGATAATCCGACAAAGGATGCCCTTGGATTCCAGGAATTCCTGTGCATAATCCCCTGCCTGCATGGCAATGGTTTTTCCCTTGAGATCCGCAAGATCTTTTATGTCTGTTCTCTCGGCCTGCACGAATATCGAGGCCGGTACTTCAAAGAGGGTTGTGGTGAACGCGAACCTTTCTTGACGTTTGGGGCTGAAGAACAGACTGGTGATGACGTCGGCCTTTCCTGAAAGAACAGCCTGCTGGGCATCCTCAAAGGTCGCGGCATAAAAAACGGGTTGGAAGCCTATTTCGACTGCCAACCATCGCACGACGTCGAGCATCATTCCTTCATGCTGGCCGTTCTGATCCACGAACTCGAAGGGAGGGTAACGCTTCTGACTTACAAATTTGATGGTTTGCTTTTGGCTGATAAATTCGCGTTCGGGGCCGGTAAGTTCAAAGGCACAGAGAGACCGATCAACGAGGAGTATAAAGAGAGCGGCGAGAACAAACAGATGTCGAGCAAGTCTCAGGTAAGACTCCGTTTTCATGACCACCATCCCCATTGAGGAGACCTAAGAAAGAAGTGACTCGCCGAGCGTCCGGAGGACGCCGCCCTCGATTAGTACCGCTACCATGGACGCTGATTGAAAGTCTACACGAAAGCCGGCCGAGGGTCAAAGGGATGGCCCTTCCGCCGCGTGCAAACCGTTGGGTCAGAGTGGAACGGCTTTGGCAACCGAATTCCCTCATCCGCCGCACACGGAAGATCGCCTGACCGATTCTGCCGAATCGGTTACAGCCGCTTCGTCATGGTGACTTCCGGGCTTGACGGGTCATACGAGATCGGAGGGTCCCGGCCGATGTACATCCAACGAATAAGCTTTTTACTATGGGCTACGCCACGAGCCCCCTCGGCAGTCTTCTCGTATTTACAGTGAAGTCATTGAAAATTGTGGGAAACGAAGAGAACCTTGAGGTTATCAGGAAGCCTACGGATAGCACCTTGCGCTCCGCTATCGGGTCTGCCATACGGCTCAAACAGCCGCCGCTACTCTTGAAAAACCGCGCCGATCTCATACCATTTCGCTGTTCGACGGGTAATTCGGACGGCATGTCTCTTCCGCTGCGAACGGCAAGCCCGACTTCGCTCCGGAGAGATGCCGTCCGTGTCGTGAAGTCACATTGCCAATTGCGAAATGGTATCGGGCGACAATGTCGTCGAAGGCTTATCGGCCTTCAAGTCGAACAATGCCACGAACTTCAATGAGCGGCACTATAGGAACGTGCTTTACGGCGAACCCTCGCAATGAAGTTTCGGTACAATCATTGCGAGGGAGACTTATCACCCGGAGAGGCTCGGGCTTCACAATTTCCGTGCGTAATTCTCAACGTCATCATCAGGATGAGACGGATTCTCTTACGTAGCCGAGCAGTATTTCTTGAAACGCTCCTCAACCTTCTTCCAGTCTACGATCTTGGCAAAATTGTCAACATACTCGGCTCGACGATTCTGGTATTTGAGATAGTAGGCGTGCTCCCACACATCGCAGACCATAAGAGGCATGACACCCCATGACGTGAGATTTTGGTGCTTCTCGGCCTGCATGACGACCAGTCTCTTGCTGAAGGGCTCCCAGCCGAGGATACCCCAACCAGAGGCTTCCACGGTCTTCGAGGCTGCTGCAAACTGGCTCCAGAAGGCCTCAAAGGAACCAAAATCTCTTCTGATGAGCTCCGCCATCAAGCCGGAGGGTGTGCCGCCCGCTTTGGGACCGATGGTGCTGAAGTAGATCCAGTGGAGTACGACTCCGGAGCCGTTAAAGGCAAGATCGCGGCTCAAGGCCTTGATAGCCTTGAAATCCCCGTTCTTTCTCGATTTGTCGATCTCTTTCAGCGTCGCGTTGAGTCCATGGATGTAGCCCGCGAAATGTTTATCATGGTGAATCTTGACGGTTTGTTTGTCAATGACGGGCTCGAGGGCGTCTTCCGGATAGGGGAGCGGCGGAACGCCGTGCATGAATGCGGCTTTTCCCTCTTTGGGCGCTTCCGCCAAAGCCTCGGAGCTGAGAAAATTGGAAAGAAGACCCGCAGCAGCCGCTAGACCGGCGCCCGCAATTACCTCGCGTCGAGAAATCTCCTCTGTCATCGTTCAATTCCTTTCATTCGTCAAGCTTTGGGAATCGAGGAATCTCTGCATGGCCGAAGCTCATACAGCCCCCCAAAGTTTTTGTCGTGCCGCCCGATATAAACCGCGGCCCCGAAGATGGTGAAAGCCCGTTAGCCTCCAATCAAATCGTCGTCCAAGAGGGGCTCAAACCGCCCGTTTATCATTGGGCAAGCTCCCTCATCTCCCCGGATTTTCGGAGAATGTGGGATACCTGACCGGTTGCGCCGGAGTCTCTCAAACTCTACCCGTTCGAGCCCTTCTCAATTACCTGGGGCTCCATTATAGAATGCAGGTGTCGATCCCTGTAGTCAACCCATCCGCTCCAAATCGGATTGTGCCTTCCTCTGATTTTCTTAACGGAGCGGGCAATAGGCTCGAGGAGACGCCTTATGCTAAATAAGCCCTTTTTCTCGCGCCTTCTCTCGATCCGGAAATCTCCCCATGCCGGTTCGTAACACTGAGAACCCCAGTTTCTCGTAGAATCCTTGCTTTCCGGGAACGGCGTAAATGAGCACCGGCCCCGGCCCTTGGGGAAGTTCTGCGAGGAGCGCCTCCATGATCGCTTTGCCTACGCCTCGACCCTGGTATTCAGGCATGACTACCACATCATAGATCGCGGACTGGTATTCTCCATCGGAGAGTGCCCGGCCAAAACCGACGATGGCGGTGCCGTCATAAGCAGAACAAACAGCGTAGCTCTTCTCGGCCGCTCTGAGCAGTTGCTCCGGGTCTCGCGTTCCGAGTGGCGCCCGTTCAAATATGGTGCAGACTTGGGACCAGTCGATGTCCCGAGTCCCCATTTTCAATTCTATCGCCATTCATTCCCCTTCCAACCCACACGAGGCAACACCTCCGAAGACGGTGCGCGGCCATCTTCAGCCATGGGCACGGCCCGACGCCTCGAAAGGATTCCCGGATGCACGAGCTCAGCTCTCTTCCCGCCCCTTCTCCTCTTTCTTTCTATCGGCTTTGCACGTAACGCCCGAGCCTTCCAATCCTGTTTCGAAACAACCGTTGCACGAGATACAGGTCGCCTTCCGCAGATCACCCTTCTTCCAACGGTCGATCAGATGAGGCTCCCGGATGAGTGGCCGGCAAAATGCCACGTAATCCGCGAGACCTTCGGACAGGAGTCTTGACGCCGTCGAAAAGGAGCGTATGCCGCCCACGGTCACGATGGGCACGTCTACCGTTTCCTTGAAACGGCCCGCCAGCTCCGCCAGGTACGCCTCATTCTCTTCTTCATGGATGTTCATGCGAGACGGCACCATGCCGTTTGCAGAGGCCCTGTTGCCCCCGCTTACCTCGATACAGTCGATGCCGTCCTCCACCAGTCTACGGGCCACGTAAAGAGATTCCTCCGGCACCAGCCCCCCATCCATGAAGTCGTTGCCGCTCAGCTTGATAAAGATGGGAAAGTCTTGTCCCACAGCACCGCGGACAGCTTCCATAACCTCTCCCAGGAATCGGTAGCGGTCGCTGATATCGCCGCCGTACCCGTCGGATCGACGGTTGGACGCACCGGAGAGAAACTGGTTAATGCCGTACCCGTGGGCCCCGTGAAGCTGGATGCCGTCGAAACCCGCCTTTTGAGCCCGGACCGCGGCCGCGGCAAACGCCTCCACCATCAGCGCTATCTCCTGCCCCGTCATCTCTTTGGGGCTGGTCCCGGTTAACGGGTCCGGCACGGGAGATGCACCCCAGACCTCTCCTTCCTCGGGAAACAGCTCGGGCTTTGCCTTGCTTCCCGTGTGGACCAGTTGAGTAATCGCCTTACCGCCCTTGGCGTGGATCGCCTCGGCCAGACGGGATAGCCCCTCCAGTTGGTCGTCGCAATAGTTGCCTATTTGATATGGCATTGCCACAGCGTTAGGCAGCACGTACTGAAAGCCCGTAACAATTAGCCCCACCCCTCCGGCGGCGAGATTACCGTAGAATTCCAAGGCCCTGTCCGTGACAAAACCTCTGCGGTCTCCCACTCCCGACCAGGTTGCGCTTCGGACGGTCCTATTGTCGAGCTCCAACGATTTGATTGCGGTTTTCTCAAAAAGGTCGGGCATACAAATCTTCTCCTTCTTTTACGTTGTTCATGCAATTCCTTCTGCGCAAACGCTACAAGGCCGCCGATGAGGAGCAGCGGCCTGCGCCGGCCTTCCACATTGGGATTCCGGCGGATTTGCTTAAATTTTACCGAGTCAAAGTACGATTGCGTAAGACGATGGCCGGAGCCTGTCGGCATATATAGGGAAGAGAGTCCTCCTTCACCGCTTCATTTCGACGGTACCAGCTCGTCGGCCCGACGAGTGGCGGCTTCCACCACATCCATGAGTACACCTCGAAGACCGGCCCGTTCCATGACCTGCAAGCCTACTATGGTGGTTCCGCCCGGTGAGGTGATCCTATCCTTCAACTCACTGAACGGCGGATTGCCCGATGCGGCCATTGTCGCTGCGCCCAGAAGGGTCTGTACGGTGAGATCTCTTGCGGTGGGTCTGTCCATGCCCATCCTCACCCCCGCGTCGGTGAGGGCTTCCATAATAACGAAGATGTAGGCCAGACCGCTCGACGCCAGGGCCGTCACCGGGTTAATCAGCTTCTCGTCTACGGCGACGGCGGTTCCCACCGCGGAAAAGATCTCCATTGCCTTAGCCATGTCGGCATCGTCCGCTGTCCCCGCCTTACACAGGGCCGTAGCGCTCGTACCCACCATTGCTGCGGCGTTGGGCATTGCCCGAATCACGCGGGCAGGCCCCTTGAGGTGGGACAGGATGAAAGATGTCGAAATACCGGCCGCTATGGAGAGCAGCACGAGGTCGTCACGAATTCCGTCCTTGATCGCGTCGATCACCGTGCCCATGATCTGGGGCTTGACGGCAAGCACGAGCACGTCGGTCTCCGCGCCGATGACCTCCTGAATCCGCTCCACTCCGCGTATTTCCAATTCTTTTTCCAACGATCCTACCTTGGCGCGATCTACATCGAACACGGTGATAGCGCTTCCGGCAGTCTTGCCCGATCCGACCAACCCCCTCACAAGGGCCGACCCCATATTGCCGGCACCGATAAATCCTATTCCTCTCAAAATGTTCTCCTGTTCCCTCATGCTGGTAATGCTCCCCGAAAATCGGCAGCGAGCATGATTCTTATATATGAAATTGAGGTTGCCCGACACCCGTCTCCATGAGAAAATCCCATCTATCGACGTTTCCTATGGTATTCATATTGATATCTGATAAAGAAGATATTAACATGATTCAGGTGACGCTCCCACACAATTCAGACCGCGGCGTCGAGCCCCGGCCGCGGGGCATGCCGTGTACGTCGCCTAGGAGCCTGCACGCCGGTAGAGGGAAACCGAGCTGAGACAGCCTCGGGTCTCTTGCCGCCTCGGCCCTTTGCTCAGGCTCGATAATGCCGACGGAATCGTTCGGTTCGCGGCATGTTTGACCGGACGGCAGCCGCGTCACAGATTTTACAAAGTAGAGAGGAAAGACACATGGCCGAGATTCTTACCGTCGACGCGAGAGGACTTGCGTGCCCTCAGCCGGTATTGGAGACCAAGAGAGTCCTCGATCAGTCTGCCGACTCCCTGTTCCAGGTGTTGGTGGACAACGTAACCGCACGGGAAAACGTGAGCCGATTTGCCCGAAATCAGGGTTGCGATGTCGAGGTCCGCGACGGCGGCTCCGGTTGGTTCGAGATCAATATCAGGCGCGGAGCGGCCGATTCATCGGCGACCGAGCAGGAGGAGCTTCTCGCCTGCCCCATCACCGACACGCCGGCAAAGGTGAAGAATGTTGTCTACATAGGCAACAACTGCATGGGCAGGGGCGACGACGACCTCGGCGCGAAGCTGATGAGAGGATTCCTCAGAACACTCATCGACTCACCTCCTCTGCCGTGGCGGGTGATCCTCATCAACGCGGGCGTTAAGCTCACCACGATCGACGACGAAGCCGTGGACGCAATCTCCATGTTGCAAGAGAAGGGAGCAGAGATCCTCTCGTGCGGAACCTGCCTTCAGCATTTCAAATTGGAGGAGAAGCTGAGAGTGGGGAAAGCCACGAACATGTTCGAGGTGATCGAATCGTTCAATAATGCGGACAAGGTGATTTCACCCGATTGACGGGCCACACAAAGAGCTGTTAGAGGACGATTACCATCCCCTCGTAAGCAGCGGAACAATTAGGGAACTGCTCTCGGGCCAACCGTTCGATCTCGGCCACCGTGTCGTCGTCATTGCCGTGGTGGAAGAGTATCAATTGCTTCGCGCCCGCAGTCTTAGCGATCTCCACAGCGCCTTCCCACGTGCTGTGGCCCCAGGACTGCCGCGAAAGTCCGTCGGCTGTTCCCAGGTACTGGTCGGGAGTAAACATCGCATCATAGATCAGAACATCCGCGTTGCGAGCCAAATTCAGGGTTCGGCTTGCGTCGGAGCCGTCGTGCTCGGTGTCCGTCGCGTAGACGAGGATCTTTCCCTTGTACTCCAATCGATAACCGTAGCTCCCGTGAGGATGGTTGAGACTCTCCGCAACAATCACCGACTCCCCGATCCGGATGGTATCGCCGGGGCGCAGATTGTGAAAAGAGGTCGTCGAGCCAAGCTCTTCCAAGGCCACGGGAAAATAGGGCGGGGCCATCTGATCGTTCATGATGCGGTGGATACTGCAATGCAAGTTGCCCCCGCCGTACAGGTGGAACTCGTTGGTCTCGATAAACACTGGATTGAAGAAGGGAAAACCCTGGATGTGGTCCCAATGGAGATGGGAGAAAAAGATGTGACCCTTAACCCCCGATCCCGATCCTTTCCCGTGACGCGCGATCAGATCGTCGCCGAGATTGCGAATTCCCGAGCCCGCATCGAAAATTATGAGGGTCTCTCCGCATCGCACCTCGACACAGGCCGTGTTGCCGCCGTATTTAATTGTCGAAGGTCCCGGTCGCGGGAGGCTTCCGTGGACCCCCCAAAACTTAATGATCATCGGCTCTTTCCATGGTCCTCGTTTGCCTGGGACTTTTTATCCGAATACCGGAAGACCAAGCCGCAAAACTCGGAAAGTACAAGTATTATTAACATACTTTTTCCGCTTTCGTCAAGGAGAGAGCGTTTCAAGGCCCGAGCATTCTCTCGGCTATGGGAGGGGGAGTTCTCCTCGTGGGCCTCACCGGGCAAGCGGGACACTGCATCCAATGCCTTGTCACGTTCCGGAGCTCGAATAGTTCAGTGGGAAAGGGTGATGTGAATGAAGGGGAGGAATGCTCCGGGCTCGCGGTTCTCCGACCGCGCTTCTTCGAGTCACCCGGAGCATTTGTTTGAGGAATAGGAAAAAACCGCCGGATCAGTACATCATGCCTCCGACATAAACGCCCGCACCCACGAAGTAATCCGTGCCGGGGACTCTATAGATGTAGGTGATTTTCTTTGAGGGGTCTTTCTTTCCGGGCTTGGGCCACATGTATTCGACCCATCCGTGTCCCACGGTTCGGGCCAGGTTGACGAAACTCACAAAGAGTGCCTTGTCGGTGGGATCGGTTATGAGCAGACAGTGGTTGAGCTTGGTCAGCTCGGGTTGCATGGGGTGCGCCAACATCTTCCCGTCAAGATTCATCAGAAACACGTACGAGTCTTTCCAAACAAAGGGACCCTTGGGGTCGCTGATCAGCTTTTTCGCTTCATCCAGGCCCTTTGTGTTGATCAACGCCGCTGCTTCGTGGCATTTCACCACACATTCTTCTTTCGTTGCCGACTGTTGTGCCGCAGCACTTGCCGCAAAGCACAGAACCGCCAGCACAACCACACCAACACGTAGCTTTCTCATGGTGATCTCCTCGGATCTCTTTGGTTTTGCATGATATTCTAAGTGTGAGAACGACCCGAATAGGTTCCCTACCCGATCCAGGGCTTGCCGACCGGCAGCACGTCTCTGCCGAAGACCTGGGCGAAAATGACATGAGCCATCATGTACCAAGCGGCCAACGCGCACAGCATGAGCTCGTACCCGGCGACCTTGGTCATGGAGGGATAACCGAAATGGGCCAAATCCAGGAGGATGAAACCGATAAGGAGGAGTGTGAACGTCACTGCCATGGCAGAATGAATCCTCATTGCGGGAATCCACATGATGGCGGTGTAGAGTGTCCAGACCACCAAAAACCAGCCCACGTCGGTAGTGCTGGAGTGGTAAACGTTGAAAAAGTTGAGCATGAAGATGATTCCCAGGGAAATCCAGAACGATCCGTAAGCAACGAACGCACTGTATCCGAAGTTGTTGCCGCACTTGAACTCTTGGAACCCGGCGATCATCTGCGCCAGGCCTCCGAAAACGAAAGCCAGCGAAACTACCGGTCCCACACCGCACCATCCTACATTGTGCACCTGAAGGAGCATGGTGGTGAGACCGAACCCTGCCAATCCGACAACCCCCGGATTCCCTTGAACTGTTTCTGTGTTTGCCATGAAGGGAGCCTCCCTGTCACAAGATATGAACGGGTGCAGTGCGAGGTCGTTCGGGCGACTGGAAGGTTACCCGCAATAAGAGACCTGGGGCCCCCTGTAACCGGCCGGAGCCGGCAATTCCCACCCAAACGAAATTACGCTTTACCCGGTAATGAAGGATTATATCAACGGCAGCAGTACAATGTCACCTGAATTCTGAAGCCCTCCCAATCTTCCTCGTCACGCGGTCCGCTCGGTTCTTCGGAAGCATCTTCGTGAAATCGATACCTGTTAGGGCTCGCGACCCCGCAGTGTCAAGAGAAGGCCCGAGGCCGATCCCCCAATTCGGCAACGGTCTTGCCCGTGGTGGGACGATGGGGTATGCTCTCTCTACAGCGGAAATTCAGTCTTGGGCACACAGGGAGCGGAATCGACGCAGTCCATTGCCGGCAGGCGTCGTGAGCGCTCCATTCTCAGGCAACGCGCCGTCGCAAGAAAAGGGATGCCGGCCCGGCAGGAACGCGTCAACAGAGACACCGGCACGAGCAGAGCAGGATGGGACGGCCCCGGGGAGTGAGGAGAGAACGTGACAGCTTCAAGCGATCTGTATCTGGGTAAAGGCGAAACCGATCAATACCTTTGCATGCGACTTGCCAACCGGCACGGCCTGATCAGCGGAGCGACGGGAACGGGCAAGACGGTGTCGCTGCAGGTATTGGCAGAGGGATTGTCCAGCCGCGGGGTTCCCGTTTTCATGGCCGACGTGAAGGGAGATTTGGCGGGAATCAGTCAGGACGGTCAGGCCAAAACGTCCCTACTGGAAAGGGCCAAGACGTTGGGTATGGATGACTACTCATTCGCCGCGTGTCCCACGATCTTCTGGGACCTCTTCGGCGAGCAGGGACATCCCGTGCGTGCCACGGTTTCCGACATGGGACCGCTGCTGCTTTCCCGACTCCTGGGACTCAACGACACCCAGGAGGGGGTCCTCAACATCGCCTTCAAATTGGCAGACGATGAGGGGCTTCTCCTGCTGGACTTCAAGGACTTGAAGGCAATTCTGAATTTCGTCGGGCAACATTCCAAGGACCTCACTACGGAGTACGGCAACGTAAGCGCACAGTCCGTGGGCGCCATTCAGCGCAGATTGTTGGTGCTCGAGCAGCAGGGTGCAGAGCGTTTCTTTGGGGAGCCGGCCCTGGAGCTGAGCGACATCATGCGTGTCGATTCCAGCGGCAAGGGGTACGTGAGCGTTCTCGCCGCGGATAGCCTCATGCAGAATCCCAGGCTCTACTCAACGTTCATGCTTTGGCTCCTGTCGGAGCTTTTCGAGCAGCTCCCCGAGGTGGGAGACCCGGAGAAGCCCAAGCTCGTATTCTTCTTCGACGAAGCTCATCTGCTGTTTGACGACGCGCCGAAAGTCCTTCTGGAAAAGGTGGAGCTTGTTGCCCGCCTCATCAGATCCAAAGGAGTAGGCCTGTACCTCGTCACTCAGAATCCCCTGGATGTCCCCGACGACATCCTTGGCCAAATGGGGAACCGCATCCAGCATGCTCTTCGTGCGTTCACCCCGAGAGATCAAAAGGCGGTGCGGGCTGCTGCTGAGACCTTCAGATCCAATCCGAAATTCGACGTGGCAGAGACAATCACCGAGCTGGGCGTGGGCGAAGCCCTTGTTTCCACACTGGAGCCCGACGGCAAGCCGGGCGTTGTGGAGAGAACCCTCATGCGTCCGCCCTCGTCGCGGCTAGGGCCGATCACCGATGAGGAGCGACGGTTCATCCTCGAACGCAGTCCCGTTAGAGGCTTGTACGATCAAACCATCGATAGGGAATCCGCGTACGAGCGCCTCACCGCACGGACCGAAGAAGCGTCTGAACCACCGCGAGAGGCACCCCGACCCCGGGAAGTGCCGCCTACGAGAAGACCTACCGAAGCGCCAAACTCGGGCGGTTGGGGGCTGCCCGAAATCCTAACCGGCGGGGGCAAACGACAGGGTATCTTCGAGGCCATGGCCAAGAGTGTCGCGCGCAGCGTCGGATCGTCGCTGGGTCGGCAGATCGTTCGGGGGATTTTGGGGTCAATCCTGAAGGGAAAATAGACCGTATCTTAGGGGGGCGTCATGCTTAGGAGTCTGGTTCATAAAGCGGTGGATCGGATAAGGGACGAAAAGAGGCCCCCGGCGAAGTGGTGGCATCCAGAGCATCGGAACATGGTATTCCAATCGGAACGAGAGGCTATCGAATATCATGCTCAAATATCGAAATCTCTACGCTCTGCCATGTTCAGTCTAATACTGTTCAGCCTCTTTTGTCTGCTGACCCTAGGGGCTCCTGACAGCCAGCTAATCACTCTCGGACAAAAGTTAAAGATTCCATTTGCCAATGTTCCAGTCTCATTCTCGGGATTTCTCATTGTGGCGCCCTTGCTCCTGGTTTGCTTGACAGTGTACCTCCACACCTATCTCGATGCCTTGCTCAGAATGCCTCGACTGGAGTCCAGTAGGCTCGTACCATGTTTGTTCAATCTTGATTCTCCGGTAGCTCAGTGGACGAGCATAGCCATTTTTTACTGGGTATGTCCTCTCGTGTTGGCAGTCTTTCTCTGGAAAGCCTTGCCTTTCGGATTTGCAGTGCCGTTCGGCCTCATGATTCTTACCTTTTCCGTCGCTATAGCACTCGTCATCCTCTACATTAGACGTTGGAGAGGAACCATGAAGCCTAATAATTATAAGGTGTTGTGGGTCATCGTGGGATTGATAGCGTCCGTTGGGATTCACGATCTGGGGCGTATGACATTTGACGGGTGCAGAGCCATAAGACAACATGTTCGTACGCAGGCACCGGAAGTTTTTGTCAGATACCGCGAACGGTATCACCCATTCTGGATGATCTTTGTGATCCGAAAATACATGTGGGATCTGGCCTTACCGAGGAGGGTGATCCCGTCTGTGGAAAGTCGTTTGTTGTGGAGGCCCTTATTTTTAGACGGGGCAAAACTGGATGGCGAGAATTTTGACGAACAGGATTTTTCTTTTGCAACCATGGAGAAAGCAAATCTCTCAGGGGCCAGTTTGAGAGCAGCCTACATGAGGGGAGTCGTCTTGACCGGTGCCAACCTCCGGGGAGCAATCCTCCAGAAAGCAGTGCTAAGAAGTGCAACATTGAGAGGTGCCGACCTTTCTGGAGCCGATCTGCGTCAGTCGGAACTGACATGGGCAGAGCTTGTCGATGCTAACCTTGACGGCGCTGATTTGAGGGGTTGTGCAGATCTGACCTGTGTACGCCTAAGAGAGACGAAAAATTGGAGTAGAGCCTGTCGCGACGACCGACTTCGCTGCGGAGCAGACATCCCTTGCCACCCTGAAAAGAGGAAATCAGTGTGGGAGGACATTCCGTAGGTCGCAGCCGGTAAAGGGGGTGCTCGATGACGCAAATCTCCAGCACCGCTGGACTAGGAATTAGCTGACCCAATCACTCGCAACGGATGGCGGATACGGTTGTTCTTTTTGTACTGCTATTATCGAAGATTGGTGTTGAGGGTCCTTCATTTCCTCGAGTGTTCGAATATGACGAGAAGGGTATAAGGCGTTCTTCGGGGTCTAGAAGGCAGAAAGTCTGTAATAAAGTGCTTGGACGGAGGGAGGCAATCACCATGCCGGACGATCGACTCAAGGATTTCACTGTGTTCTATGCTTGGCAAAGCGACCGCGCCAATAACACAAACCGTGCATTCATCAAGAAGGCCACAGAGACCGCGTTGAAGCGAATCTCGCTTCCTCCGGAACTCTACTCAGCTCCGCGGATGGATCAGGATACCAAGGGAGAACCCGGAACCCCGGATATAGCGAACACCATACTGAAAAAGATAGAGAACTGCGACGTCTTCCTTGCCGATGTGACACTCATAAACACCAGGGCAGAAGGAAATGATCTACCGGCTGGCAGGCCGACTCCAAACCCAAATGTACTAATTGAGCTTGGATATGCTCTTGCGTCCCGTGGGGCCGGTCGTGTGATCCTAGTCATGAACGAGCATTTCGGATCTTTCGAGCTACTCCCGTTCGACTTACGTCATAAGAAACGGCCGATATGGTACAGCCTGAGTCCTGCTGCGACAACTGAAGAAAAGAAATCTGAAAGGCCCCGACTGGGCAAACTCATCGAGGACGCCATACGCCTGATCATCGAGAGCAAAAACGACAATGATGGAACGACTGAACCGATCGTAGACATGTCGTGGGCCGAGGAGGTACGGGCCGATTTTCACAAACGGCTGAGCGCCGGCAAAGTCGAGGAGCTTGAATCCTCCGACGGAATTCTTGCAATTGGCATTATACCAAGTCGGAAGCCGGGCAAACGAATTGACATAACTGCGGTTGAGCCTTTTCTCTCGGAAAGACTCAAGCCGATTTCCGCTGGAGGCTGGAACCCGCGGAGAGGGGCTCGATATTTTGGAACTGTCGCCCGCGATCCGTCCACCAGAAAGCCTGTTGATGTCACGGAATTCACTGATGAAAACATACTCTTGGCTGCTAACGGCTGGCTCGTCCGCGAACATAGTCTGACCGAAAAGGTGACCGGTCGGTATCCGGCAGGGACGTGGGGAGTTTATCCAGCCCGGATCGAGGGGGCTACCATAAAGGCTGTCCACAAATATCTCTCGGTACTCCAAGACCTCCACGTCAGTCTTCCATGGTTCATTAGCGTAGCACTCCTGGACCTCGGACCTACGGTGGCGTGTTCCTGGGACCTCCACTTACACTTGATGGGCGATGTGGTTTTCAAAGACATCAACATCATTCCGGAGCTCGTCCAGGTCAACGGTTCCGATGATTTTGCCGATGAGAACCAAGTCGCTTGTCTTCTGCGCCCGGCGATGAATTACCTCTGGCGCGCTTTCGGCTTCTCCGGCAGCCCCTACTATGATCGCGAAGGTAACTGGATCGAGTAAAGGCATCTCAACACTTTGGCGCAAAAGCCATTTGCTGATCTACGGTGTCCGGCTCAAATCATATCCGCTTAGCCGCCGAGAGCGGTTTGGGGGGGCAGCCCCTTAGGATATCTGGTGTTTGCGAGAGAGGCAGCGGGCCACCTCACTCATTGCCTGAATCCCAACTCTGAGATTCACAGATTATTCAGACGCCTCCGTTCTGAGGAATCATGTGCAATATCACCATATTCGTGCCTTGAATCCCATGGGGGCAATTACACGCGCGACCGGTTTGGGGAAGTCTCGGCGTTTTTCATCTGCCGAGGGCTTCTTCGTCTGCCGGATCACCCTCCCTTGACGATGTTTCCACATGATTCTGAACAATTCATGAGCGAACCCGGGTGCCGGGATGCTACGATCACTCCGTGTTCATACAAAACCGAGTAATCATCACATCAAAATGAGTCGAGCCGGACTTGTCCGCTCGATGGAAAAGATTCCGCGGGTATCCTGTCGCTTTCAGCCAACAGTCTCAGTATGCAGAGACCGCATTTTCTTCCCGCTGAACAAATCACCCATCAAAGCCGTCGAGGACTGAACCTCTTTTCCGTGCACAGTAGCGCCGAGACGGGGAAATACCACCCTAGTAGCCTTTTTCGGTGAAATGAAAAAGAACTTGACATAGCTTTTGGCGATAAGTACTATTCGTCTAGCCTATGTTCCCGAATTCCGGTCAATATGAGTTGTGATAGCCGGAAGCAGGTCTCATAGGCTCGATAGTCCGTTGCCTGTCGGAGCTCAGAAGGCCAAGGCAATACGACGGATAGCAATATGCTGAGGACGGAAAAAGATCGGGAAGCCACTCGACCTCGTCAATGAACTTCGGACAGTCGCCGTTTCCTTCGGCCGGACCGAGTCCGCCGGCGGCAGTCTCGGCCCGATTCCCGTGAAGAGGACAAAAGGAGTAAGTCGGTCAATGTTCATGGAACAAGAGGCGTCACTCTCGCCATGTGGGATGGAAACATCGGAAAAAGAGCACGTTGGAAAACCGATAACCCGGCTGTTTCCGGAAAGCAATTTTGGAGACGTGATGGTTGTCGGTGGGGGAATAAGCGGCATTCAAGCGTCCCTCGATCTTGCCACCGCGGGATTCAAGGTCTACCTGATAGAAAAGTCGCCTACCATCGGCGGCAAGATGGCCCAGCTCGACAAGACCTTTCCCACCAACGACTGCTCCATGTGTATTGAGTCTCCCAAGTTTCTAGAATGCAAAAGACATCCCAATATCGAAATCCTGACGATGACCGAAGTGGATCGTGTGGAAGGTCAAGCAGGGGACTTCAAGGTAGTTCTAACGAAAAAGCCCCGGTACATCATCGAGGACAAGTGCACGGGTTGTACGACCTGCGTGGAGTACTGCCCGGTCTCGGTTCCCGACCCATTCAATCAAGACATATCCGTGAACAAAGCAATCCATATATATTTCGCCCAAGCCGTTCCCCTTGTCCCCTACATCGACGAAAACTGCCTTTTCCTTGACGGCCAAAAATGCACCATTTGCGAAGGAGTATGTAAGAATCACGCCATAGACCTTCGGCAAAAGCCGGAGCAAATGGAGATAAAGGTAGGGGCAATCGTTTTGGCACCCGGATACGAGGTGTTCGACCCCAAGGCAACCGGCGATTATTGTTACGGCAAGTATCAGAATGTGGTTACCAGCCTTGACTACGAACGTCTGCTATGCGCTACGGGCCCGTACGAAGGCGAGATTTTACGGAGCTCGGACAAGAAGCATCCACACAATGTTGCCTGGATTCATTGCGTCGGCTCACGCCGTGTCACCGAGGGAAACAATTCCTATTGTTCGGCCGTATGCTGCACCTACACCCAGAAACAGGTGATTTTGACCAAAGATCATGATGCGGATGCTTTGTGCACCATATTCCACAACGATATCCGGTCCTACAGCAAAGGCTTCGAGCGCTTCTATCAACGGGCGGAGGCTTCTTCCGGAGTTCGCTTCATTAGGAGCTATGTAACCATAGGAAAAGAGGACCCGGAAACCAGGAATGTAACCCTCAAATACAGCACTACTGATGGCGGCGTCAAAGAAGAAGAATTCGACATGGTGGTGCTGTCCGTCGGATTGAAGCCGCCCGCCGATCATAAGGCCCTGTCGGAAAAGTTCGGTATTGCCCTCGATTCCCACGGATTTTGCGCAGGCAACCTCGTCAATCCCGTTGAAACCTCTCGACCGGGGATTTTTGTGGCAGGAGCTTTCCAGGGCCCCATGGACATCCCCGAATCCGTGTTCACGGCCAGCGGAGCCGGGTCACAGTGCTCCGAGCTTCTCTCCTTCCGACGCGGCAACCTGTCCAAGGAGAGGATCTATCCGGTGGAGAGGGATGTCTCCAACGAAGATCCCAGGGTAGGGGTTTTTGTGTGTCACTGTGGTGCAAACATCGGAAGGATTGTGGATGTGCCCTCCACGGTGGAATATGCCCTGACCTTGCCCAATGTGGTCCACGCTCAGGAGCAGCTTTTTTCCTGTGCCACTAATTCCGCAAAGGAAATAACGGACACCATAAAGGAGAAGGGGCTCAATCGGGTGGTTGTGGCAGCCTGCACCCCCAGGACTCATGAGCCGGTTTTCAGGGACACGTTGAGAGAAGGCGGCATCAATCAATATTTTTATGCCATGGCGAACATCCGGGAGCATTGCTCCTGGGTCCATTCCAAGGAAAAGGAAGATGCCACGCGGAAGGCCAAGGATCTGATTCGGATGTCCGTCGCCAGAGCGCGCCACTTGGAGCCGTTGAAGGAATTTGACCTGCCCCTGGACAAAGCCGTGCTGGTGGTCGGCGGGGGCATAGCAGGCATGACGAGTGCCTTGAGCCTGGCCAATCAGGGATTTGAGGTCTTTCTCATTGAAAGGGATTCGGATCTTGGCGGGATGGCCCGCAACCTTCATTACACCCTTGAGGGGCTGGATGTTCAGGCTTTCTTGCAGGAGCTTGTCGGAAAGGTCTATCGGCACCTGCTGGTGCATGTACTTACGGATGCAACCATCACGGATGTTGCGGGCTATGTGGGGAATTTTTCCACCACCGTAGTGTCGGAAGGACGAACGGGGCGGATTAAACACGGGGCTGCGGTGCTGGCAACAGGTGCGAGTGAATATAAACCGACAGAGTACCTCTACGGTCAAGATGAACGGGTCATGACCCAGTTGGAGCTGGAACAGAAGATCGTCAACAAAGATGAAGGGCTGATCGGCTCCCAAAGTCTCGTAATGGTACAGTGTGTGGGCTGCAGGAACGACGAAAGAAATTACTGCTCCCGGGTATGTTGCAGCCATGCCGTGAAGAACGCTTTGAAATTGAAAGAGATAAATCCCGGGATGGACATCTACATCCTCTTTCGGGACATGCGAACTTATGGCTTTAACGAGGACTACTACCGGGAAGCTTCAAACAAGGATATCAAATTCATCCGTTATGAGGAGCAGGAAGACTTCCAGGTGGAGCCCGGCGAGACGGAAGCGGGACGTTCCGTACTCCAGGTTACCGTGACCGATTTTGTCCTGGGGAAGAGGCTGGTCCTGGATGCCGATCGCCTCGTTCTGTCCGCTGCTGTCGTTCCCGATAAAGATATGCAGCAGCTTTCCCAGTTGTTCAAAGTGGCATTGAGTCCGGAGGGCTTCTTTCAGGAGGCCCATGTGAAATTACGACCTGTTGACTTCGCTGCGGAAGGCGTTTTCCTGTGCGGAACGGCACATTATCCCAAGCACCTGTCTGAGGCCATCAATCAAGCGTATGGCGCGGCAGGCAGAGCCGGAGTGCTGCTGTCACAGGACTCCGTAACCGCATCGGGCTCCGTGTGCGAGGTAAAAGAGGATCGCTGCATATCGTGCGGGGCATGTATCGACGCATGCACCTACGGCGCCATTGAGCTCTACAAGACAAAGCGGGGCAAGAAGGCGAGGGTTATTTCCGTGCTCTGTAAAGGGGATGGCCTCTGTAATGCCAAGTGCCCCACAGGGGCCATATCCCTGAAGCACTACTCTGATGAGCAGATCCTTCACCAGCTTGACGCCGAGGTTCCGGATTAATGAAAGAGCTTCAACAAACCCAACAAAGACCACTGATACCGTTTCGCAATTTAGAATGTGACTTCACCACACGGACGGCACGTCTCTGAAGCGAAGTCAGGCCGGGCCGTTCGCAGCGGAAGAAATGTGCGGTCCGAATTGCCTGCTGAATTGCGAAATGGTATGACACGGGAGTAAAAAGATAATGGCTGCAGGGCTTGAGTTCAAACCGAGGATCGTGGGTTTCTTGTGCAATTGGTGCTGCTACGGAGGCGCGGATCTCTGTGGAGTGTCCCGGTTTCAATACCCGACTTATTTGAGGGTGATAAGGCTGATGTGCTCGGGCCGGGTGGACCCCGCCTTTATACTGCGGGCTTTCTCAAACGGAGCGGACGGCGTGTTTATCGGCGGATGTCATCTGAACGACTGCCATTACAATACCGAAGGAAATTACGATGCATTGAACGTGATGCATCTCTGCAAGAGGTTGATGGAGCGCATCGGGCTAAATCCCGACAGGTTGCGGCTCGAATGGGTGTCTGCCGGTGAAGGAATCCGATTTGCCGAGGTCATGAATGATTTCGGTAGGACAGTCAAGAGGTTGGGCCCCCTTGGCGAAAGCGAAGGATTGAACCGGAACGAATTGAACCCGAGGATTGCGGAAGTCGCAAAATTGGTGCCGTACATCAAGATGGTGTGCCGGGAAAAGCTGGCGGTACGGCCCAAGGCTCCTGAAGGATCCGACGAGCTCTTCACCCCCGACTATGTAGACCGGTTGTTTGCTGATGTGGTCTCGTACTATATCGATCCGTCCAAGTGCCGGGCCTGTTCGACATGTCTCAAGAACTGTCCGGTGGATGCCATTATCGGCGGCAAGAACCTGATCCATGTAATCGATCAGGAGAAATGCATAAAGTGCGGGACGTGTTTTGGAGTATGCCCCCCTCGCTTCGGCTCGGTGATGAAGATATCCGGCGAGCCCGTGCCGCCACCTATTCCTGACAAGGAGCGCATTGTAGCGAGAAAGGGCAAGAGCTGACCTTAGTACCCCTGTTCGAAATTGCGGTTCCGGAGGGCAATGAATTCCAAGAAGTCCCCTAACAATTTCAAGTCGTCACCCCGAGCGAAAGCCGGGGTCCGGAGTTTTCTGAAAGCACCTGGATTCCTGCCTCCGCAGGAATGACGGGGAAAGAGCTTAGCATGGACAGATAAGTTGGTGGCGCCTTCAGAAAAGAAATGCGCTACGGAACTTCTGAAATCGTATACTTAGCCGCCATCTCGATCGGGCTTCCTGTTGCCGCCGTTGACCCCCGGCTTCCTTATCGTTTCAAACCCAATGCTGAGATTCCAAACGTGATTCTCTTGAGACCGCTCCGGGAGATTATGCACAACTAGTCGTAATCATAATGCAAGCTGAAGATGTCCCTTGCTTTCAAGCGCTTCACAACCTCCTCGTCGGATTGCTGTTGCTCACACAGGCGCCGGAGCTCAGCCTTGGGAAAACTCTTGTCATAGGATACCCAGTAAACGTCGGCCGCACCGCTGTTATAGTTGCAGGAAGCCACGGGCTTGGTCCGGAGAAGATCGGCAATTCTTCGGGAAACGAGGGGAAGCCTCCCTGCGCCTTTGTACCCGTCATGAGGTCCGGGATTGAGCTTCACATACCGAATGTCTTTCACCTTCAACACAGTAGGGGCTCGGGTAGCTAACAGCCTATTCTTTACCGGATACTTTATCGATCGCACATGGGTGTAGACGGCTATTTCGTCTATCAGGGCAAGAGGGTCGAAGATCACTTCCGGGAATTCCTTGTTAGCATCAAGTACCTGCTTCTCAGTAGCCTTCCCTGCTGTGTTCGAATACTGATATCCTATCCACGCCCATGACTCATTCCACGTAGCGTATCCCTTGCTCATGCTCCCGTTTTTGAGGCGTACGATGACCCCCTTCAACTTCCAGCATGCTATACAATCGGCGCGACAATCGCCTCCAACCGGTCCCATAAGAAGAAGCGCTGTCATTACCACGAAAAAGGCGGCTCTGAAAATAAGGTACATTGAATCGACTCCCCTTAAGCTGAACGACTATTCAACCTAGATTTTGCAAGCTCCGTTTTTGCAAGAGATTCACAGGGTCGGCGTTTCAAACCGAACCCCCTTTTCCAGAAATGGTGCTACGCAGAGCTACGGTGGTGGCACGCAGCG